>NZ_AWGC01000009.1 GCF_000495835.1 Asticcacaulis sp. AC402 | reverse complement strand
CTTCATGTGCTTGACGACATCGAAAGCGTGTTTCAGCTTCAAAAGCAGCTGTTCAGTCTCGCCACCCTGGAAGGCCTTGGCGACAAATGCACCGCCTGGCTTGAGGTTTTCAAGCGCAAACTCGCCGGCCATCTCAAGCAGTCCCATGATCTTCAGGTGGTCTGTCTGTTTGTGTCCGACTGTATTGTGCGCCAGATCCGACAGCACAATGTCGGGCTTACCGCTCATCAGTTCGATCAACCGGGGGCCGATCGCCGGGTCCGTGAAGTCAGCCTCCAGGATATCGGCGCCTGGTACCGGATCGACCGGCAGCAGGTCGACACCAACCACATGGGCGGCGCCGCGGGCCTTGGCGACCTGGACCCAGCCACCGGGCGCACAGCCCAAGTCAATAACCCGCGAGCCGCGCTTCAGCAGGTGAAAGCGTTCGTCGATCTCGATCAGCTTGAAGGCGGCGCGCGACCGCCAGCCTTCTGCCTTGGCCTGCTGGACGTAGGGGTCGTTCAATTGCCGCTCCAGCCACTTGGCTGACGATTGCGTCCGGTACTTGGCGGTCTTGACGGCGGTATGGCCTTTGCCACGTCCCGCCAGGGTGCCACCTTCGGGCGGCTTGACCATACGGCGGCGTTCGGGCTCTTCGGGGGTATCGTTCATGGCGCGTCTATATCAGTGCCGTCAGGTACAAGAAAGGTTTGGAACCGCGAATGAACGCGAATATGCGCAAATAGTGAGCGCGAAGCGCTCGAAAAATGGCATGAACATCTGTAAAGACTTCCGAAAGATCATGAAATTGGCGCTTATTCGTGTTCATTCGCGGTTCCAATTCTTTCCTTATGAACACGCCGCTATGCTCAGCCATCGAGGAGGTCTCACCATGCACCCTGCCCTGTTTTTGATCCCGCTTCTGATACTGTCGGCCTGCGGCCCGTCCGAAAAGCCAGCCGATATCGCCACGGCAGCCGAAGCCCGGGCCGCCGAAGCGGCCGTCACGTCCGACCAAAGCGCCCTGTCCTTTGTCGACTCCTCGGAACTGGCCGGCTCATGCCGCCTGGAGATTGGCGACGCTGACGCCCAGGACCTGGCCGCCCGCTGCATCAAGCTGTCGCCGGCCACCCATCCGCTCTGCCATGTCGACAATTCCTGCAAGATGATCCGCGACGAAATCAAGCGTTCCTGCGCGCAGCTTCCGATCAACCGGCAACTGCCGGCAGAATGCGGCTGACGATTCCGGTTTGCAATCCCTGCGCCTTACGCCTATGTCAGGGCCGCATTTTGCTGCCCAAAAGGAGCCTTACCCATGGCCGATGATCCCGAAAACACCCTCATACTGACACTCGACACTGGGCCGGTGACGATCCGCCTGCGTCCTGACCTGGCGCCAAAGCACGTCGCCCGCATCAAGGAACTGGCGCGCGAGGGCTTCTACGACGGTATTGTCTTCCACCGTGTCATACCGGGCTTCATGGCCCAGGGCGGCGATCCGGAAGGCAAGGGTTACGGCGGCTCCGGCCAGAAAATCAAGGCCGAGTTCAACGCCGAGCCCCACGTCCGCGGCGTCTGCTCCATGGCGCGTTCGCAAAACCCCGATTCGGCCGACAGCCAGTTCTTTATCTGCCTCGACGACGCCCGATTCCTGGACAAGCAATATACTGCCTGGGGAGAAGTTACCGAAGGCATGGAAAACGTCGACGCCCTGCCCAAGGGCGAGCCGCCGCGCACGCCCGGCAAGATCGTCACCATGCGCGTCGCTGCCGATGCCAGCTAACGTTTAAGGGCTTCTTAAGGCCCACGCCGCTAAGGTGTGGGCCTTGGTTCCAGTAGCGTAAAAGTAGCTTTGTCAGATGTCCCAGCGTTCGAGAATAAGCCTTAATGTCGACGCCCTCAACCGCATCCTGTTCATCCGGTTGCACAGTCTGCGCCACGAACACGAAACACCCGACCTGAACGACTGCCTGCTTGGTGTGGAGCAGCCCTGGCGCTATGACGCCCTGTTCGACTTTCGTCGCTATGAAGCCGACCTTTCCGGCGAATATCTGGCTTTCCTGACACAGACGTGGACTGGAATGTACGAAGGCCGCGACCGCGGCCGCCGTATGGCCCTGGTCAGTCCCTGCCCGGTCCTTCATCTGCAATTGCGCGAAATGCGCGGCGTCGTGCCGGACCACGGTACCGTCGTCTTTGAATCGTTCGACGAAGGTCTGGACTGGCTAAGAACCGCGCGGCCGGTCGCAGCCTGACCATGCGTGCGTACCGACAAAAGGAGGCTGCCCGGTCGGGTGCTCCCCTTTTTTCCGACGACACGGTCTAGAAAAGTTTGCGCAATATGGACGACCGTCTCAACCAAGCCTTAAGGCCCGTGTGGCAGGGTGACCTTTCTGCAAGGACAATCGCACGCCCATGAGCCGTTCACGCCTTACCATAACCTTTGACGATTCTTGCCGTATCTTTGTCGCGCGCTATTTCGGTGAAATTGAAGGCGAAGACATCAATCACGGCCTTATGGATCAACTGCTCCATGTCGAATGTATTTGGACCTACGACTGCATCATCGACATGCGTCGTTATGAAGGCACGGTCCTGATCGGTGAAATCGAGGATCTGGGCAATCGTTGGGCGGCCTTCGCCAACGGCCGCGACCTGGGTTGTTTCACAGCCATTATCAGCGATGACACGCTGGTCAAGGCCCGCCTGCCCGTAACCCAGTCGCTGTTTCCGACGCGCACGATCGAACTGTTTGCCAATTTCGACGAAGGCCTGGACTGGATCAATGTCCAGCGCAGATATCTGCAGAAAGCGCTAGCGGTTTAACTGATGGCGGTTTCATCTTGACCTGAACGGCGTTTGCGCGTTTGAGACGCGACATGCTGGTTTCCGACTTCGATTTTGATCTTCCCGACGATCGCATCGCCCTGCGTCCCGCCGAACCGCGGGAATCCGCTCGACTTTTGCGTGTCGACGCCGCGGGCAACCTCAGCGACGCCCATATCGGCGATATCGGCCGCTTCCTGCGTCCGGGCGACCTGCTGGTGGTCAATGACACCCGAGTTCTGCCGGTGCAACTGCACGGCTTCCGGCGGCGCGATGGCAGCGACGTGTCTGTGGAAGCCACCCTGATCAAGGCCACGGGCGGGTCACAATGGCAGGCCTTCCTCAAGCCCGGCCGCAAGGTCCGCATAGGGGACAGCTTGCTTTTCCGAAGCGATTTTTCGACTGTTGAATTGCAAGCCACTGTTGCTGGCAAGGAAGATGACGGGCTCTATGCGCTCAACTTCCTGCATGTCCCCGCAGACCTGTTAGAGCGCCTGCACATCATAGGTGCCATGCCCTTGCCGCCCTATATCCGCTCCAAGCGCCTCGAAGACGACCAGGACAAGCGCGACTACCAGACCATCTTCGCCAACCAAGAAGGTTCGGTCGCGGCCCCCACCGCCGGGCTGCACTTTACTTCCAGTTTGCTGGAACAGTTGCAAAGCGACGGCATCGCCATTGAGCGGATTACACTTCACGTCGGCGCCGGCACCTTCCTACCCGTCAAGGTCGACGACACAAACGACCATGTCATGCATGCCGAATTCGGTGTCATCACCCAGGCCTCCGCCGACCGTATCAATGCGGCCCGCACCGCCGGCGGGCGGATCGTCTGCGTCGGCACAACCTCGCTGCGCCTGCTGGAAAGCGCCTGCGATGCCGATGGCATGATCCAGCCCTTCGCCGCCGAGACCTCTATCTTCATCACTCCGGGCGTCCGGGTACGGTCGTGCGACCTGCTGATGACCAACTTTCATCTGCCGAAATCGACATTGTTCATGCTGGTCTGCGCTCTCGCCGGGACGCAGGTCATGAAGGCGGCCTACCGCCACGCCGTCGACAGCGGGTATCGTTTCTTCTCCTATGGCGACGCCTGCCTGCTGACCAACACTTCCGATATTTCAGAATCGTCAGGACTTTGACTTGCCCGAGCGACCCCGCTAAGAGGCGCGGATGAGTGCTTTTCCCTTTACCATCCATGCCTCGCAAGGCCAGGCGCGCACCGGCGTACTGCAGACGCCGCGCGGCGATATACCGACCCCTATCTTCATGCCCGTCGGCACGGCCGCCACGGTCAAAGCCTTGACGCTTGACATGGTCCGCCAGAGCCATGCGAAGATCATCCTCGGCAACACCTATCACCTGATGCTGCGACCGGGTCCGGAGCGCGTGAAACGCCTTGGAGGCCTTCACAAATTCATGGGCTGGGACGGACCGATCCTGACCGACAGCGGCGGGTTTCAGGTCATGAGCCTGTCCAAGATAGCCAAGGTCAAGGAAGATGCCGTCACTTTCGCCTCGCATATTGACGGATCCAAGCATGTCCTGTCACCGGAACGCTCAATCGAGATCCAGGCCGACCTGCTGGGCTCCGACATCGTCATGCAGTTGGACGAATGTGTTTCATGGCCGAGCGAGGAAAAGCGCGCCCAGGAAGCCCTTCAGTTGTCGGCGCGCTGGGGCCTGCGCTCAAAACAGGCCTTCGGCACCCGCGACCGTCAGGTTTTGTTCGGCATCCAGCAGGGCTCAACCTTCGAAAATCTGCGCCGGGAATCGAGCGATCGCCTGCTCGACATAGGCTTTGAAGGCTATGCGATCGGCGGGTTGGCGGTCGGCGAAGGCCATCGCGCCATGTGCGATACGCTCGATTTTTGTGCCCCGCTTCTGCCGTGGGAGCGGCCGCGTTACCTGATGGGTGTCGGCAAGCCCATAGATCTGTTGGAAGGCGTCGCCCGCGGCGTCGATATGTTCGACTGCGTCCTGCCGACGCGATCGGGCCGCCATGGCCAGGTATGGACCTGGGACGGCCCGATCAATATGAAGAACGCCCGCTTCGCCGAAGATGACACCCCTTTGGACGCGGCCAGCGATTGCCCGGCCAGCCGTGACTATTCCAAGGCCTATCTGCACCATCTGGTGCGATCCGAGGAGATACTCGGCCAGATCCTGTTGTCGTGGCACAACATTGCTTTCTTCCAGTCGCTGATGATCCGGATGCGCCTAGCCATTGCCGGCGGCACTTTCGACCGCCTGCGCGCCGACCTGCTTAGCCGATGGACGACTGACTGACCTAACGTGAACTGTAAATTCGCCACAGTCGCGAGTTTTGTCACGTCCAGACCACAAATCTGTTGCAAATGCGTCATATCAGCGTCATCCGTTCCCCTTTGCAGACCTCACAACGGGGCTGAATCAACAATCAGGGCAAGCGACACCAAGGAAGGGGCAATCTCTTTCACCTTAGGGAATCTGCCCATGCTGTATCGTAAATCCAGACACGCCCTCGCTCTTATGGGCGGTGTTTCCACAGTCATCCTGGCTTTTGCCGTCCCCGCCTACGCGCAGGACGGCGACACGGTAGAGGTGACCATCACTGCTACGCGGCGCACCGAAGCTGCTCGTGATGTGCCTGTCGCTGTCACTGCCATTTCCGGCGAAAAGCTCGATATCTTGAACTCCTCAGGCCAGGATGTCCGCATGCTGTCTGGACGGACGCCGTCCCTGATCGCCGAATCCTCCTTCGGCAGGACCTTTCCGCGTTTCTATATCCGCGGGCTGGGCAACACCGACTACGACGTCAATGCCGCCCAACCCGTGTCGGTTGTCTACGACGATGTCGCGCTGGAAAGTCCGATGCTGAAGTCCTTCCCGATCTTTGACGTCGACTCGGTCGAAGTCCTGCGCGGTCCGCAGGGCACTCTGTTCGGCCGCAACACGCCCGCCGGCGTGGTAAAGATCAACTCGGCTAAGCCATCGGACACCTTTGGTGGCTTCGGCAGCGTCTCGGTCGGCACCTACAGTACAACCAATATTGAAGCCGCTATGACCGGTCCAATCGCCGAAGGTCTGGCCTTCCGCCTGTCGGGCCAGATACAGCATCGCGACGACTGGGTTGAAAACACCAATACGACTGGCCTCGCCGACCCCATGCTGGAAGGCTACAATGACCAAGCGGCACGCGCCCAGATTTCGTACAAAAGTGGCAGTTTTGACGCCCTGTTGAGCGTCCATGGCCGCGACCTGGAGGGTACGCCGCGCGTATTTCGTGCCGGCATCTTCAAGCAGGGCACCAATGACTTCGTCGACGATTTCGACGTCGAAAAGGTGGCACTGGATGGCGTGACGTCCCAGTCCCTGTCGTCGTCAGGCATCGGCGTGCAATTGAATTACTATTTTGACGGACTCGGCACCCTTCGCTCGATCACCGGCTATGAGACGGCCAAGGTCGAAAGCTCTGGCGACATCGACGGCGGTGATACCTACGTCTTTCCGCCTCTGGGCCTGAACAACGCCCTCTTCCCCAGCAGCACCGGCGGTGTCTCCAAGCCGGAAGAACTGAGTCAGGAAGTGCGCTTTGAATTCGACCCATGGGGCAATTTCAGCGCCCAGGTTGGCCTCTACTTCTTCGAACAGAAGCTGTTCTACAATGAATTGAATTATGATGGCGCCGGCGCTGTCAATGCCAATGTCGCGCACGAAAACTACCAGACCAATATGGGCCTGTTCGTCTCGGGCGAATACAAGCCCTCCGACCTGCTGACGTTACGCGGCGGCCTGCGTTTCTCGGCCGACCGCAAGACCGACGAGATTTCCGGCACACCCGTCCTGACCGGTGTAACCCTTCCAGTGGAAAACACCGTCCGCGGGGACAATGTTTCGGGCGATCTCAGCGCGACTTATGAACTGTCCGAGAACATCAATCTCTATGGCCGTTTCGCCACGGGTTACCTTGGACCGGCGATCCAGGATCGCGT
Organism: Asticcacaulis sp. AC402; assembly: GCF_000495835.1. Taxonomy (GTDB): domain Bacteria; phylum Pseudomonadota; class Alphaproteobacteria; order Caulobacterales; family Caulobacteraceae; genus Asticcacaulis. The sequence continues at coordinate 149,055 of NZ_AWGC01000009.1, read as the reverse complement.
CAACTTCGTCTTCACGCCGACGGTTCCGACAGTGAAGGAACAGACAACCGTTTCGTACGAAGCCGGTGTAAAGTCCGTCTTCTTCGATCGCAAGCTTCGCCTCGACGCCTCTGTCTACAGCTTTGAAACCCAGGACCTGCAGTTGACCGCTGTCGGCGGCACAAACAACTCGGCCAAACTGATCAATGCCGACAAGGCGATCGGTTACGGCGTTGAGTTCGATATGACAGCCAAGCCGATGCCAAACCTGCTCCTGACGGCCGGCGCCAGCTACAACTTTACGGAAATCCAGGACCCAACCCTTGGCGTCGGTCCCTGTGGTTCGGGCATGTGTACGGTAAAGGACCCGATCGTTGGCGGGCTGGCCATGATCGACGGCAATCCCCTGCCTCAGGCGCCGAAATACGTCGCCAACTTCACGGCCCGCTATGCCTGGCCGCTGGACAATGGCGGCCAGGTCTTCGCTTACACCGATTGGTTCTATCGTTCCGAGGTCAACTTCTTTCTCTATGAAGCTGTCGAGTTCGAAGGCAAGCCCGAGTTCATCGGCGGCCTGCGTCTGGGCTATCTGAGCGACAACGGCACCGAATTCGCCGTTTTCGTACGCAATATCACAGACGAAATCCGCGCCGAAAGTGCCATCGACTTCAACAACCTGACTGGTATGGTCAACGATCCGCGTACCTTCGGTCTATCGATCAAAAAATCGTTCTGATCCCAGCTTAACGGGCCAGCGTAACAACAAGGCGAAACGGCCGGGAGCAATCCCGGCCGTTTTTTCTTATCTGTGCTTCTTGCTGGTCCGCTTTTTCGGCGCCGGCTTCTTGCCGGGTGCCTGAGCCGCCGGTTTCGACGGCTGGACATAGGTCTCGACATAGACGCGCGGCTTGAACCACGACGGCGCTGCCGGTGGCGCGCAGTTCTTGTTCATGCCGACACCCTTCAGATAAGCCCGGCGAACCTTGCCGGCCTGAATGGCGTTGTCCATCTGCTTCTGGTGCTTGTCAGCGCCCGACAGATAGCGAATCGCCCCGCGGAACGGAACGATGCCGCGCGCTGCGCCACGCACAGCACCTACAGCCTGTTCGTTGGCGAAAGCCTTGCCTTTTTCCGAGTTGGAGCGAGTGTCCTTCGGCGGGGGCGGTTCATCGAAATCCCGCCCCAGCAGGGCATCAAGCTGGACCACCTGGGAGGCAATGGCCTCGCAGGTATCCATGCCGGTCAGGTCGTACGGCTTGAGGACGGCGCTTCGCAGGATTTCAGGAATGTCCTGACGCTTCAGGTTGAAGTCTTCCAGCGGGGCCGTAAAGGCATCGCCCCAATCGTTATTTTTCTCGGAGCTGGACCGCATCCGGTCGTTGGCGGGCTGTTCGCGGCCGCGCCCATCTTCGCGCGGTGCCGAGGTGTTCACCGGATATTGCGGTGAGGACGCACACGCAGAAAGTGTCAGCGCGGAAGCCACTACGCATGCCGCCAACTTGCCGGCCTGTCGTCGAATCATAATTCGCCCCCCGTTAGCCTGATCTGGCTGTAAGTTCATACACCCGCCTCCAACCCAGCTGCTTTTTTAGCAGCTTTGGGGCATAAAAAAACAATACACAAAAAACAGTTCGCGCGCTTGCGCAATGCAGAACTCCCCTCTATGTAATCGTCCACGTTTTGATCCACCCTTTTCGGTTCCGGGTCAAGCCGTTACGTCTTTGGCATGAGCCCGTAGCTCAGCTGGCTAGAGCATCTGACTTTTAATCAGAGGGTCCTGGGTTCGAGTCCCAGCGGGCTCACCAAGCCAACTAAGGCGGCTTGCGTGACATAATCATGGCAAAGACGATATCTAATCCCTACAATTTGTAGCCAGTTGTAACCGGGCGGAACCTGACCGGCGGGGCGGCGCCAGATGTTGGTCCATCGTGAGCATGGGTTGGGCAGGGGCTTTACCTGGCGACCAATCAGGCCATCTCCAAAGCTTTATGGCTCAATTGGCCAGGCGCATTTTCGGCAGATAGCGGCCGTTTTCGAAACGATCGAACAGAAGCCCGGTCTGAGGGTGCTGCAACGGCGCGCCGGTGTCGTCCGAGCACAGGTTGCCCTCTGAGGCATAGGCGACGTAACAACTGTCGCCATTCTCCGCCAGCAGGTGATAAAACGGCTGGTTCTTGCTGGGGCGCACGCTTTCGGGAATGGCTTCCCACCATTCGTCCGTGTTGGCGAATTGCGGATCGACGTCGAAAATGACGCCACGGAAATCGAACAGATTGTGTTTCACAATCTGACCGATACCAAATTTTGCGCGCTGTTGTTGCATGTTTGGAACCCGTACTCCCCCTGAGCCAGACCATAGTGCACCCGGTCGGTCGCAGATTTCATGCGCCTTCCCCACTCGGTTGTCGCCTTTCTTTCATTTTCATGAATGGCGGACTATGGTTAAGGTCAAAGCTCTGAAGAACCAGTCCTATCCTGCTGAATCTCATAATCTTTCAAAAAACGGTTGGCTTTGTAACCTCTGCGCCCTAAGGTGAACGAGAAGGGGTGCCGCGGGCATCCGACCACGAGCGGGGTATGAGCCATGACCGGGGCTCCCTCACATATGCGGCGAAACACCGCCGCAGGGCGCCGTGATGCAGGACATCACGATTCGGGACGTCACGATTCGGGACGTCACGATTCGGGGCGCCCCGATTCGCGGAGTCGTGAGTTGGGGGCCAAGGGCGGGCGCGACGGCGGTATCTATGCAGCGCTCGATCTTGGCACCAACAATTGCCGGCTGATGATAGCCTCCTTCCACAATTCGCAGTTCAAGATCGTCGAGGCCTTTTCGCGCATCGTGCGTCTCGGCGAAGGCCTGGCCCATTCCGGACGTCTCCACGACCACGCCATGGACCGGGCGCTGAAAGCGCTGAAAATCTGTGCCGAGAAGATTGAGAAACGCGGCGCCGCCAGGATTCGCGCCGTCGCGACCCAGGCCTGCCGCATTGCGCGCAACGGCCGCGACTTCATTGCCCGAGTCGAGCGTGAGACCGGCTTGAAACTGACCATAATCAGCCCCGAGGAAGAAGCTCACCTGTCGGTCATGGGCTGCGCCTCCTTACTGGATGGCCGCGACCTCGTTCCAGTGGCGCGCACCGCCCTGGTGATGGACGTCGGCGGCGGTTCGACAGAGCTGAGCTGGGTCGAACTGGGCGAGCGCGGCGAAGGTCAAGGCGATGGTTCACAACTGGATGCCCAACTTCGCACCCTGCACATGACACGGCATATGCCGCGGCCGCGCCACTGGATTTCCCTGCCGGTCGGCGTCGTCAACCTGGCCGAACGATTCCCTGAGCCGGAGACCGGCGATCCTGAAGCCTGGTTCGAGACCATGGTCGCTGAGGTCGGCCAGCGCCTGCATAATTTCAGCGCCGCGGACGGGCTACGGCCGCATTTCGCCGCTGGCGAAGCCTACATCGTCGGCACGTCCGGCGCCATTACCTCCCTGGCCGGTATACATCTCGGCCTCGAGCGCTATGACCGCTCCCAGGTCGACGGTCTTTGGATGGAGCACCGTCACTGCCGCACGGTGATCGACCGCCTGTTGAAAATCGGACGCTCCGGGCGGGAGTTGGAACCTTGCATCGGACGCGACCGCGCTGACCTCGTCCTGGCCGGCGCCGCCATCCTCGAAGCCGTCCAGCGCCAGTGGCCGTGTACCCGGTTGCGTGTGGCCGACCGCGGTCTGCGCGAAGGGCTGCTGCTGTCGATGGCCAAACCGAAGGCGCGCCGCCGCCGTCGCGGCCGTCCCGGAAAAGCCCAGGCAGCCCAGTAAACATCTCTCAGGCAAAGGACGGTTGTTCGCGTGGCGAGGCGGTGAGTATCCTCTCGTCTCGTCTTCGTGGGATGCATCTCTGCAGATTTTCACTCGCCGACTATGCGAAGCAAAAATCATCAAGGGGATTTGTCACGCCTAGGCGTGAAAAAGGCGGATCGCTTTGATCCGCCTTTTTGGCAAGCTTAGTTTGAAGCGACCGGTGCGGCGGCGGGGGGCGGCGCCAGATCCTTAACTGGAACGGTTACGTCACAGACCGAGAAACCATCGCCCTTTTCCTTCAGCACGCCATCGAGGACGGCTTTGAACTGCGGTGAACTTGTATCCATAACAATCAATTGCGGGCGTTCTTCTTGCGGCATGTCGGCCAGGAGTTGCACCTTCAGCATCTTGTCGGGGTTGACCGGCGGTTCGCCGATCTTCAGCTTACGGACCACGTCGAGCCCGGAAACGATCGTCCCCAACGAAGTATAGCGGGTTTCAAGGAAGGCACTGGCGCCGCGCATAAGGAAAAACTGGCTGTTGGCGGAGTCGGGCTGAGAATCGCGCGCCATGCCCAGCGCACCCTGACAGAATAACCCCCAGGCCTTGACCTTGCCGTCGGCAGACATGGCCATCAGTTCGTTAACCTGAGACTTTACCGGCATGGCGCCAAGGAAACCGACCTGGGCGCCGACCGGCTGGGCGGCCACAACCATCGGGAAGCTGGCGTCACGACGCGTGCTGAATTCGGCCTTCAAGTCCGGCAATTCCGAAGCGCCCAGGCCTGTGCCTTGCGGGTCGCCGGTCTGCGCCATGAAATCTTCCATGACGCGATGGAAAATCAAGCCATCATAGAAATGCTGACGAGTGAGGGTCTTCATGCGCTCAACATGGCCTGGTGCGAGTTGCGGCGACATCTCGACGATCACCCGGCCCTTGGTGGTGTCGATCACCAGAGTGTTTTCCGCATCCAGAAGCCGGTACCCCGGCTCCAGGGTCTGCGCGCCGGCCATGCCCGCTCCGCCAACCAGAGCCGCAAAGGCCGCCGCCCCCACAAATAGCGCCTTTTTCAAAACTGACATATTTTGTCCCGCTGCAACTGTTTTAGGGCTTGTTGAAAAACAACGGCTTCACGTCATGGGTTGCCATCTCAAGATCGCTTGCAAATTCTGACGTGAGCCGCTCCAGCTATTTTTCAACGGGCCTTTAGCTTCTTACCTTGGCAAGGAGGCGCTTTTCAACACTTTCCGCCACGAACGGTCGGATACTGCCGCCCAATTGAGCTATTTCTTTGACCAGACGCGACGCGACGGCTTGATGACGCGGGTCGGCCATCAGGAAAACCGTTTCGATTTCGCGGTTCAGTTGCTGATTCATCGCCGTCATCTGAAACTCGTACTCGAAATCGGCGACGGCGCGCAGGCCCCGGATGATGACCGATGCGCCGACCTCCTGGGCGAAGTGGATCAGCAGGCTGGAAAACGGCCGGACCTCGATATTGCGCAAATGCCCTGTCTGTTCGGCGATCATCTCGACGCGCTCATCGAGGCTGAACATCGGCCCCTTGCCGGGATTACACGCCACACCAATGATCAGCTTGTCGACCAGCTTGACCGCTCGCCCAATGATATCTGTATGGCCGTTGGTGATGGGGTCGAAAGTCCCCGGATAAAGCCCTACCCGCATGCGCCCCTTGTCCTCAATCTAGGTTTCGTTGCCAATCACCGGCGCTTCGTCCGCTCCGGCCTCATCCTCGCCGCTGTCCGGAAGTCGCTCAACCGACACAACGCGCTCACCACCCGCCGTACGGAAAATCGTTACGCCCTGGGTGTTGCGGCCGGCAATGCGGACCTGCCGCACACTGGTGCGAATCAACTGTCCGCCCTGGGTCACCAGCAGGATTCCGTCTGTCGCCTCGATCGGGAAGCAGGCGGCCAACTTGCCGCCGCGCTTGCTCATGTCCATGGCGACGATACCCTGCCCGCCCCGGCCGGTACGACGGAATTCAAACGATGACGTGCGCTTGCCAAAGCCCATATCCGAAATCGTCAGGATGAATTCTTCCTGGCCCTTCAGGTCGCCAAAACGATCATCGGTCAATTGGGTGTCGTCCACCACCTCTTCGGCGTCGTCTTCAAGCGCGACAACAACCTCGTCTTCGCCATTGCCGTTCAGGGCAGCGCGTTCGACGTTGGCCCGTTTCAGGTAGGCAGCCCGTTCGGCCGCATTCGCATCAGACCGCTTCAGTATGGCCATGGAGATGACCATGTCGTCGCCCAAAAGGCGCACACCACGGACGCCGGTAGAATCGCGCCCTTTGAAGACGCGAACTTCATCCACGGCGAAACGGATCGCACGGCCGGCCGAGGTCGAGAGCAGAACATCTTGGTCGTCACTGCAGACCGCAACCCCGACAATAGCATCGCCGTCTTCCAGCTTCATGGCGATCTTGCCGGCGCGGTTGACATTGACGAAATCCGAAAGCTTGTTGCGGCGGATATCACCCGAGCGGGTGGCAAAGATGATGTCCAGCTTGTCCCAGGCGGCCTCTTCCTCGGGCAGGGCAAGGATGTTGCTGATATTGTCACCCGGTTCGATTGGCAGCAGATTGACGAAGGCCTTGCCCTTGGACTGCGGATTGCCGACCGGCAAACGCCATACCTTCAGCTTGAAAGCCTTGCCAGTCGACGAGAAGAACAGCATCGGCTGGTGAGTCGAAGCGGTATAGACGCCGATAATGGCGTCCTCGTCCTTCATGGCCATGCCGGAGCGGCCCTTGCCGCCGCGATGTTGTTCGCGGTACATCGACAAGGGTGTGCGCTTGACATAGCCCGAATGGGTTACGGTGACGACCATGTCCTCGCGTGGGATCAGATCCTCGTCCTCAATATCGCCTTCGGATTCGGCGATCTGTGTACGGCGGGGGACGGCAAACTGTGCCCTGACCTCGACCAGTTCCTCACGCACGATGCTCAGCACACGTTCGCGCGACGACAGGATTTCGAGGTACCCGGCAATGGAGTTGGCGAGAGACCGGGCTTCGTCCCCGATCTCGTCACGGCCCAGCCCGGTCAGGCGCGACAGGGTCAGGGCCAGAATAGCGCGCGCCTGTTCGTCAGTCAGGCGGACCTGCGCGCCTTCCAGCACGATCGATCGCGGATCGGCGATCAGGTCGATCAGCGGCGCCATGTCGCCCGACGGCCAGGTCCGGGCGGACAGGCGCTCACGCGCCTCGCTCGGGTCTGCCGACGACCGGATGATGTGGATGACCTCGTCGATATTGGCGACGGCGATGGTCATGCCGACGAGGACGTGGCCACGGTCGCGCGCCTTGTTCAACTCATAGCGGATGCGGCGGACAACAACGTCTTCGCGGAACTCCAGGAAGATGTCGAGCAACCGGCGCAGACCCATCTGCTGCGGCCGGCCATGGTCCAGCGCCAGCATGTTGACGCCGAAAGAAGTTTGCAGCGCAGTAAAGCGGTAGAGCTGGTTCAGGATGACGTCGCCCGAGGCCTCGCGCTTCAACTCGATGACCACGCGCATCCCTTGCCGGTCAGATTCGTCGCGAACGTCGGAAATACCCTCGATCCGTTTGTCGCGCACCAACTCGGCGATGTGTTCGATCATCGACGACTTGTTCACCTGATATGGTATCTCGGTGACAATGATGGCTTCGCGGTCTTTGCGGATCGTTTCGATAGTGGCCTTGCCGCGGGTAACCACCGAGCCACGGCCGGTCATCAGGGCCAGTCGGGCCCCGGAACGACCCAGAATCTCGCCACCGGTCGGGTAATCCGGGCCCAGCACGATGTTCAGCAGGTCTTCCAGGGAGGTCGAAGGATCGTCCAATACGGCCAGGCAGGCGTCGACGATTTCACCCAGGTTGTGTGGTGGAATATTGGTCGCCATGCCGACGGCGATGCCGCCAGCGCCGTTGACCAAGAGGTTTGGAATCCGCGACGGCACCACGGTCGGCTCGCGACGGCTGCCATCGTAATTATCCTGGAAATCGACCGTCTGCTTTTCAATATCGGCGACCAGCGCTTCGGCGGCCTTGGTCATCCGGCTTTCGGTGTAGCGCATGGCTGCAGGCGGGTCGCCGTCGACCGAACCGAAATTGCCCTGGCCGTCGACCAGCAGCAGGCTCATTGAGAAGGGCTGGGCCATCCGCACCAGAGCGTCATAGATGGCGCTGTCACCGTGCGGGTGGTAACGGCCCATAACGTCACCGACGATGTTGGCCGATTTGACATACTTCTTGTCGGAGGTCCTTCCCTCCTCGTGCATTGCATAAATGATACGACGATGAACCGGCTTCAGGCCGTCGCGAGCATCGGGAAGTGCGCGCGAAACGATCACGCTCATGGCGTAGTCGAGATAGGAACGTTTGAGTTCGTCCTCAATGTTGACGTAAGCGATACCTTGAGGAGGCGGTGGCGTACCGCCACCGGAAGGTACGGGAAGCTGTGCGTCGCCGTTCGTAGAATCGTTCATGAAACTGCTATCTTAGGTGTTGTCGGGCTTAGGGTTTGGCGGGACAAATCGGCTTTTTGTATCGGTCGCGATTACGGGTCTACCTGGACGCCATAACCCAGGTCGTTTCCGTCACGTCTCGGCAGCCTTTGGGGGATGCGAGAGATTACCGGCCGCGGTTCACCAACGTGTTCGCCTGTCGTGCCGACAATTCCCTGCGGGTTATGCGTGAACAGTGACTGCCTTTCCTTAGAACGGGATTTCGTCGTCCAGATCGAAATTCTGCGCCGGCCCCGAGGCCGGAGCTTTCTGACCAGCCGACGCCGGCGGACCGCCGTAGCCGTTGTCTTCATATTCGTTGTAACCGCCACCACCGCTTTCGCTGCGGCCTCCGCCATCGCCGCGCCCGCCCAACAGGGTCAGTTCGCCGCGGAACTTCTGCAACACAACTTCAGTTGAATACTTTTCAACGCCGCTCTGGTCGGTCCATTTGCGGGTCTGCAGGCTGCCTTCCAGATAAACAGTCGAGCCCTTGCGCAGATATTGTTCGGCGATCTTCGCCAGATTGTCGTTAAAAATGACGACCCGATGCCATTCGGTTTTTTCCTTGCGCTCGCCGGTCGCTTTGTCGCGCCACTGTTCCGAGGTCGCAACGGTCAGATTGGCGACACGATCGCCAGAATTGAGGGTACGGATTTCCGGATCCTTGCCGAGATTACCGATAAGGATGACCTTGTTGACACTGCCTGCCATGGGATTTCGCCTTTATTTTCTCTGCCGCACGGTTTCCGGCGCAATTTTGCGCACGAAGCGGCAACGACTCGTTGGGATGAACATTAAAGACTTCTCCCGCTCAAGCCAAGCTTTACAGCCAGGTCGCGGCGAGAGTTAACACTTTCTTTACAGCCCTTGTTCTCACTTTGTTCCCCAAATGTCAACAGGCCCGCTAACGGCGGACCTGCCGGAATTTTTCGGTCAGTTGGTTTTCGGCAGATTGTCCGGCATTTCAACGGTGACCGGCCCCGACGGTGCCGTGTCCTCGACAACGATCGCCCCCGGTTGAACGAGACGATTGCCAGGAGCGCGGACAAGGAACGGCATACGCGGGCCTTCGTAGTGCTGGGAATAGCGGACTTCGCGATTGTTGGCCCACAGGAAGCTGCCGCCGTAACTGCCTTCGGTCACCTCACCCGCTGTACCCGTCGCCAGGCGGGTCTGGCGCAAATTGTAGATGTGGACGGCACAATGCTCCAGGCTTGGCACATCCCTGGCCACAACATTAAACTTGGGTTCGCCCGATGCGGGATGCCCGATCGAGAAACACGTCCCCGCCTCGAATGGCGCCTTCAAGCGCTGCTCACACGCAGCCAGGCCAAGCCCGGCGGTTGCCGCAAAGGCCATCATGGCCATCAGCTTCCAGTTCATCCTCGTTGTTCCTTCCTACGGCACCGTTGCCACGGAGCAACCTTGCCCCTGCTCGACCAGGGTGCGGAAATTGGCATTATCGTCGGAAACTTCAACCCGCTTGGGCACCAGGCGCAGTGTCTTGTCACCCCAGCGGCCATAGGAGGCATTGCCGGGCGAGACGCACCGGCCGTCGTACAATTGCTTTACGCACTGACCCAGAGTCAGGTTGTCCGACAGACGGTTCCATGTGTTGGAATTGTAGCGCAAACAAGGCGCTGTCGGCCCGGCTGTGGCCTGAGGCGTTTCGGGAATGATCTCTTCGGTGGGTTCGGGTTCCGTCACTTTGGCCGGAGTTCCAGGCGCAGCCGAGGACGGAGCACCCGGCACAGGCGCCAGCGACCCCGTCGGAGCGGCGGTAACATTGCCCTGGTCGTCGACGCCAACATCCAGCGCGCCCGTGGCAACACCGTTCTTCTTGGCACATTCGGCCAGGGTCAGTTCCCCGACATCGGCGCCATTGACGTAGCAGCGCAGAGGTTTCTTGGGATCCAGTTGCGGATTGGGGTCTTCGACCTTGAAGACCATACCCGGAAGTTGGCCATTCATCTTGGGATCGTCCTTATGGCCCTTGCTGAACGCCAGCCCCAGAACAACGGCCGCGAGGACGGCGACCACAGCGCCGATCGCAATGAATTGCCAGCGTGAATTACCCTTCATTGCCATAACCTTCCCCCACCGAGATAACTGCCATCACGCGACGCGGCGAAGCCAAACTTCGCCCGTCGTCAGGTTTCACTAAAGGCCTTGTTATGGTGCGGCTGTCAAGAGTATCAGCGCAGGACTCAGCCGCCGCCGGTGAGGCGGTTCAGCGCGGCCTGATAGTTCTGTATCTGATTGGTCAGATAGGCTGGCGCCTGCCCCGACGACTTGCCCTTTTTCTTGCCGTCGGTTTCCTGCGGATCACCGAACTTCAGGTAGTTGTACGCCTTCTGGACGTTCTTCATGACCCCCTGAAGCGACTCCAGGGCCGATTTGACATTGGCTTCTGTCGCCAGGTTTAGCGAACCGTCAAATTCCAGCCCCATCATCTTCTGGGTCTTGGTATAGTTGCTGGCCTTGGCGTCCATCACCTTATTGGCGTCGGCCGAGACGATCCCAGGCGCCAGGCCCAGGCCCTCCAGCGCGTCACGGCCGGACGGCCCGGCGACGAATTCCATCTTGCTGGACTTGTTCGATGGCAGGATGTTTAGCTGGCTTAGCGGCTCACCCGTCATCTTCATGATGTCGACCTTGAGCCGGTAACCCGAGCCGCGGACGATCTTCTTCGACAGACTTTCAAGGGTTTCGTCGGCATCAATGGTGATGGTCTTGCGGGCGCCCGACGACGGATCGACCATATAAAACTGATCGCCAGTGCGGACAGCCGTCGATGACACGATACGGGTATTGGCTTCAATCCTGCCCTTGACGTCGACACCCAGGTCCTTTTGCATGATGGCGCCCTGGGGCAGGCCCATGCGATCCAGCACACTGGAGCCACCCTTGGAGATGGCGATCGCATTGGCCGACACGACGCCGTCCTGGCCGGTGTAACGTTTCTGGAACTCGACATCGCCGTTTTCGATGTCCAGCTTGGCCAGGAACGCGTCCCTGACGCCCTTGCGCGTGCTGGTCGCCGTCGTCCCGGCGATCTCGCTGTCAGTATTGCCAGCGATCCAGGCCTTGCCGTCGTCAGCGAACTGGACCTTGGCGTCCTTTTCGATGCCGGCACCGCCATAATAGGCGAGCTTATCGTCCGCGGTGTTGGTCAGATCGGCATCGATCGACAGGGCAAAGGCGTCCTGCCCGCCCGAATAGCCTTTGGTCACACTGGCTGTGGTTTCCATAAGTTTGCCATTGCCGGTGGACCCGCCGAGATAGATCTTGCCGTCGATCAGAGAAAAGCCGCTGATATTACCGCCACCGATACCGCCCAGGTTTCGGGTATTGGCGACATCTGCCGCCCACGTCGTCGTGGTCTTGCCGTCGGTCGTCGTTGTGCTCGAACTGACGTCATAGCTGCGAATGATGGCATTGCCGTCTTCAACACTGGCGGCGTATACTATGTCCCCGTCAACGACCAACTGCGAGGTGGTGTCGCTGTTGGCCGTTCCGGTCTGAACCGAAAAGCGGGCGTCGCCGGTCTTCGAAAATCCCATGATGTAGCCATCATAGCCGCCAGCCGCGCCACTGCTGGCGCCGGGCACCAAGGACTTGGTCTTGCCGCCGACATAGACCGAACCATCATCGCCGAAAGCGACCGATGTCGCCTGGTCCTCCAGGGTAGCGCCGCGGCGCTGGGTCCATTCCTCGACACCATATTTGTCAAACACGGTGACGAAGCTGTCGCTGAGAGACTCATTGACACCGTTGGTGCTGACATTGGTGGTCACGGTGGCGGTCGTCGCCTTGTCGCCGGTGCCGTAGGTCTTGGTTTCGGTCTTGGATATGTTGAAGGCGCCGGTCACCGAGCCGGCCAGGGCGACGCGGTCATCGTCCGACACCGACATGGCATAGCCGGACGCTGTTTCCGACGCGCCCAGGGTGCGGGTATAGACGACCTTGCCGGCGGAGTCGTACTTGATCAGGGCGACGTCCTGTTTGCCCTTGATGGCCTGGCCGTTGATGTCGCCTTCGACATCCGCCAGGACGTAGACCGAACCGTCTGCGCCCGACACGGTCTGACGCACAGCCGTGATGTTCGGCGACAGGGCGACATTGGCCTCCTGCCCCTCCACCCAGAATTTGGTTCCGACCTTGGACGACGGATCGGCGACCAGATCGCTTTCGTCGGCCTGGAACTTGACCAGTTGCGAACTGACATCCTTGCCGACTTCGGTGACCGGTTTGCCGTCCTCGCCCTTTTTGGTCTTCCCGGCGTCATCCTTGACGACGGTTTTCTTTTCCGGATCGCCCGTGGTCTGGACGACATAGACGGCATCGGCCGTCGTCGGCGCGCTCATCGTTATGTCTTCATAGGACACGCCCTGGATCTTCAGACCATAGCTGTCGACGCCCTTGGACAGGGTGATCGTCTTGCCGTTGACCACCTGCGTCTCGGCGACGGCCGGCGTGCGGTTGACGACAAACTTGGTCGCCAGGCCCTGCTCTTTCAGCCTGGAGTTTATAAAGCCAACCACGTTCGACATTGATCGCGTTCCGGACATATCGGCCAGGTCAATATCGACATTGAACGGTGTCGCGGTACCGATCTTCTTGACCGCGATACTGAACTTGACGTCGCCTTCGAAGGCCTTGACCGAGGTGGTGGCCGAACCGGTATGGATCGACGGACCAACATAGGCCGAATTGGTCCGCCCGACCCCGACTTCGTTCTTCAGCTTTTCCGTCAGTGTACCTTCGGTAAGGCTGATGTGGTCAAACTTCGTGTCCTTGATGTAGTTCTGGACCTCACCCATGCCAGTCTGGAAACGACGCCGTACGGCCGCAAGGGTCAGGTCGCTGAGGGTGCTGTCCTGGGCCTTCTGGGCCAGCCCCTCCAGGGCGTTGAGACCTTGGTACAGGGTGAACAGCTTGGTGTAGTCTGGCGAGGCTCCATTGATATTGGATACGGAGGCATTCGGCTGGATGAAACGCTGACCGGCCAGGACGTTTTTGACCAGGGCCTTGTCGTCCATCATCCCTGAGCCGGTGCCCCACGGGGTGCGCGGCGCCTCGGCCTTGCCCGTCGGCGACGTCGTCTTGCCCAGAACAAGGCCCGAACCACCTGACGCACCTGTCCCCAGGCCAGATTTGGCGTTGTAGTAACTCGTCAGAAATGAGCTGTCGAACGAAATCACTTGGGAAATTCTTGCCGGGTCAAGAGGTTGAGTCTACCCCAGTATCCGGCAACAAAGCTTAAGAAGCGTAAACGTTTGGAGTCTACCCGATACAACCCAAAGAAAAAGGCGAGCCTGCGCTCGCCTTTTTCCCGCCGGGTTCGGAAGTCGGTGAAGGTTCTGTATCAGCCCTGGAACAGGGACAGGATCTGCTGCGGACCCTGGTTGGCGATCGACAGGGACTGCGTACCCAGTTGCTGCTGTACCTGAAGCGCCTGAAGCCGTGAGCTTTCCTTGGCCATGTCGGCATCGACCAGGTTGCCGATACCGGAACTGATCGCATCGTCCAGTTTTGCAATAAACGACAAATGTCCCTCGATCTGGCGAGCTTGAGAGCCCAGTTCACCCAAGGCTGCGTTCACATTGGAAATCGACGTATCAAGACTCGAGAGGAGCGCCGTCGCAGTTGTCGCTGTCAGAATGTTTGCATTGGTCGCCAAGGTTATAATCGCGCCACCGAACGTCAAATCCTTTACGGACAACGTAATCGTGGCATCGGCATCGGCGTTGGCAATGAACTGGATGTCATTCGTGATCGTGCCGTCGAACAGGTTGCTACCATTAAAGGTCGCATTGTCCGAGATTTGCTTGATCTGTTTTACAATGGCCTGGAAGTCGCTGTCGAGCGCGTTACGGGACGCCGTATCAATTGAACTGTCCATCCCCGCCACGACCTTTTCGCGCAGTTGGTTCATCAGATCCGAGATCGATTCACCTGCCGCCATAGAAACGTCGGCAATGGAATTGGCACGATTGAGGCTGTCGCGAACCGCGTTCAAACCGGAAAGATCGGCCCGCTGGCTCTGGGCGATCGAGTAGACCGCCGAATTATCTTTTGCTGTGGATACGTCCAGACCGGTACTGATCCGTTTCTGAACTTCATCCATGTTGCGATTGGTTGCGTTCAAATTCTGTAACGCAATCATTGCTGATGTGTTGGTATGTACGCTTGCAGCCATAGCTTGCTTACCTCCGAGGACCTGCCGACTCACACAAGTCTTAACGGTTATGGTAAGCAAAGGGTTAACGAGCGCAAACGCATTTTGCCGCACATTAAGATAATGCACGGGGACAACTTACAATCTAAAACCTTAGAACGAACGCCTAAACGTCTGTTTTTATGACGGAACCGGCTTCATAGTTACCGGACTTTTTCATGTCGAGAAGTTCCTGACGTGGCAACTGACGAACCACCTCTCCGGTGTAACGATCAATCGCTTTGTAAACCCAGTCCCCCGTATTGGGGTCCTTATCGACGGTCAGACGCAGGGAGTATTCCGGAGCCGGACCCTTATCCTGGCCTTTTTGCGACAGATCGTTGCCTTGATTCTGCTCCTTGGGAGCGGAAGCCGGCTCCGTAGCAGCAACCGGTTTGGCCGCATCCGACACCGGCTTGACCTGAGTCACGTCGGGCAACTGGGGGAAACTGACTATATTATTGATCATCTCCATCTTACGCCCGGCCCTTTGGCACGAACGCCCTCCTTCTAAAACTGCGCGCAACGGAAGTTACGCGGCGAAATGAGAGAGGGGCGGCCCTTCGACCGCCCCTCCTTCCGATTAACGGAACAGGCTCAGGACAGTCGAAGTGGACTGGTTGGCAATGGACAGGGCCTGAACGCCCAGCTGCTGCTTGGTTTGCAGAGCCTGGAGTTTGGCGCTTTCCTTGGCCAGGTCGGCGTCGACGAGGTTGCCGATACCGGAGGTGATCGAATCCTGGAGCTTGCCCACGAAAGTCATGTGGTTATCCAGGGCCTTCGAAGAGGTACCCAGACGGGCCAAAGCCGCGGAGACGTTGCTGATCGAATCGTCCAGCGTCGACAACAGGGCGTTGGCCGAGGTCGCGGTGTCGAAGGAATCGTCCGAGGCCAGGGTAACGACGGTACCGCCCAGCGACAGATCTTCGCCGGCAACAGTGATGGTCGAAGACCCATCAGCGTTGGCCAGAGCCGCGATATCAGTGTTCGTGCCGTCGACGAGGTTAACCCCGTTGAAGGTCGAGTTCGACAGAGTCTTGGTGATCTGATCACGGATCGAGTCAAAGTCCGCCTTCAGGGCATCACGGCTGGTGGTGTCCAGCGAGGTGTCGGAAGCGGCCAGGGCCTTTTCCTTCAGCTGGGTCAACATGTCCGAGACGGATTCGCCGGCCGACATCGACACGTCAACGACCGAAACGCCGCGGGACAAGGAGTCCTTGACGGCGTCGAGCGACGAAACAGTGGCGCGTTGGGATTGGGCGATGGCGTAGGCCGCACCGTCATCCTTGGCGCTGGCAACCTTCAGGCCGGTCGAGATGCGGCTTTGAGTGGAGGCCAGTTCGCTGGAGGTGCGGTTCAGGTTTTGCAGGGCAACCATGGCCCCGACATTAGTATTGATGCTAGACATTCAGTCTAATCCTTCATTCTGGAATTTTCCGGTGACATTTTGTCGACCGGTGGCATTTTGCCTACGCACACCGCTGCAAATATCGGGCCACCAGACGAGCCATGTGGAAATTATCCATGCAATTGTTTTTAAAGCAAATTTAAGCACGTCGAACACCTGATGCCCCGGCAAGGTTTGCCGACCGCAGGCAATAATTGCCGACCCGGCATTTTTTGCCGCAAACTCACCTTCGGCCTCTGGAGGACGCCAACCCGGCAACAAAAGAGCCCGGACAAATGTCCGGGCTCTGCGTACATAAACAAAGAAAAACCGGAGCGGCGAACCGCTCCGGCTGTTAGTTGGATTAGCCGCGGAAGAGGCTGAGGGCCGTCTGCGGAGCCTGGTTGGCGATAGACAGTGCCTGCACGCCCAGCTGCTGCTTGGTTTGCAGAGCCTGGAGCTTGGCACTTTCCTTGGCCATGTCGGCGTCGACCAGATTGCCGATACCCGCTTCCAGCGAATCCTGGAGTTTGCCAATAAAGGTCATGTGCGCCGTAACGGCCTTGGAATCGGTACCCATACGGGCCAGAGCTGCCGATACGTTGCTGATCGAATCATCAAGCGTGCTCAGCAGGCCGTTGGCCGAGGTCGCCGTCGCGAAGGTCGCGTCGGTGGCCAGGGTAACGATGGTACCTGCCAGGCTCAGATTTTCGGTGTCGACGGTCAGGGTTGACGAACCGTCGGCATTGGCCAGCGCACCGATACCGGTGATGCTGCCGTCAATCAGATTAATGCCGTTGAATTCCGCATTCGAAATCGTCTTGGTGATCTGGTCACGGATCGATTCAAAGTCGGACGCCAGGGCATCCCGGCTGGTGGTGTCCAAAGACGTGTCAGACGCCGCGAGCGCTTTCTCCTTTAATTGCGTGAGCATGTCCGAGATGCCTTCACCCGCCGACATGGCCACGTCGATGGAAGACGTAGCCCGGTTCAGCGAGTCCTTCACCGCGTCCAGCGAGGCCACCGATGCGCGTTGGCTTTGCGCAATCGCATAGGCTGCCCCGTCGTCCTTCGCCGTCGCCACCTTCAGGCCCGTCGAAATTCGGGTCTGGGTCGCCGCCAGCTGGCTGCTCGTGCTGTTGAGGTTTTGCAGCGCCACCATGGCGCCTTTATTGGTGTTGATCGAAAGAGACATTTGATTTTCCTTACCATTCTGGTCGGGTTCAAGCGGACATTTTGCCGTGTAGCCATTTTGGCCTACCCGATGGAAAGCAAACACGATGCCAATGAAGAGTTATGGTAAATAGAATCTTACGACGTTGAAATTGCTGATTTTAATTTCCTTGCCAAGGAGTCGAATCAGGCTATGTGGCTCCGGTCGTTCCACCACTGCACGGCAAAACATGCCCGGCCCGGCAATTTCTGACCAGACCCCAGGTGCAAAAAAGCCCGGCTTTTAAACCGGGCTTTCAAATCTCAAAAAAATGTGGTCGGCTAGTATCCGCCGCCCACCTGGCGCGGCGCGGTGGAAGAGTCTTCGTTCTGCGGTGCCAGACCCTGCATGATAATGCGGTTGATTTCGATCAGCGGACCGATCTCTTCCTGGTTCCGCATCACCATCGATGTATGCTTGTTAACCCAGATCGACAGAGAAATAATGTTCGCACGGACCATGTCCGGCAGGCCGTTGCCATCGACGGAACAATCCGCGCCCAGCGCGGACCACATGCGGCGATTCCAATCCAGGGCGTCCATGCGCTCGCGGATCAGGGAGCGGTCCATCTTTTCCGCCTCCATCAATGCGCGCGTCACCTGCCCGAACAGGCGATATTCGGTCTGACGCGGATTCTCCGCACGGGCGGCTGTGGTCTGGTACGCCTTAAGGGACATCAGGACTCTTTCTGTTACGTCAGAACCTTAAGCTCACACTGAGCCTGTGGTTCTCCCCAATCGTTCGTCTTCGTAGTCGATGAGCTTACGACAGCCCATCAACGCCTTATAATACTCCTTGGTCATTAACGACCGGGAAACGGCGACACATTCCTGCAGGACGGAAGGGTTCGCAATGACGCTCATGAACTCGGTCATGCGGCGCAGGAATTCGTCATAGTATTTATCGGCGCCGGCTTCATCCAGGTACATCATCATCACCGGGAAATAGACGTGCCGTGCCGGTGAATTGGCCTCGGCCTGCTGCATGATGTCCTTCTCACGCAGGACGGAGGCCTTGTTTTGCAATACCAGAGAACAACGGCGGTCGCCGTTTTGCACGACGGCCCCGTTCAGGACGAATCTTTCCCCAGGCTTCAGCGACAGTTTTAACGGCATTGACTTTCTCTCGGTCTGCTGGTGCGACCCGCAAACCTTATGCTTAAGGCTTATAGATCACACGGAGTTAACATCAGGTTGCCGGCCTGCCGGTAACGCGCCCACATGGGACGGATTTCTTAAGGCCAATTAAACGAATCTCGTATTAACCATGACACGAAATGCGCGCGCGGAGGAGTCGTGTCCAACTATCTGAGAAATCCCCGCATAAAGACGGGCAACCCTGTATTTGCACCAAAGCCAGTTGTGACAGCGATTCCGCTCGGAGCCGAAAATGCGGTTCCACTTGTCGGCGCCGGTCTGGTCGATCCGGCTTCGCAAATCCTGGGTGATTCTGCATCGTCCGAATCGCTGAAACGCCTCATCTCAAGTACCGACCGTATCAAGCAGATCGACACGCTGATCCTGCTCAAAGAAGCCCTGGTGATGTTCAAACGGGGGAATTGGATCCAGGGTGGTGAACTGGCTCTCAAAGCGCTGCATGTCGATGAAAAGAGCGCGCAGGCCTGGCACGTCCTCGCAATCGCGCGTGAAAAGGCGGGCGACCTGAAAACCGCCATTACCTGTTTCGAAACGGCGCTGCGAATCTCTCCGGAAGACGCCTATATCGCCAACGACCTTGGCCGCCTGGCTTTCCGGCTCAGCCTCAACGACCTGGCGCAGAAGTTCTTCCTCCATTTTCTGGCCAGTCACCCCAACCATCCGGAGGCTATGAACAACCTGGCCTCTGTGCTTCGCGAAAAGAACGATCTGGACGGCGCTATTGAGGTGCTGCAGACCGCTATCGCGGCGCATCCGGAGGACCCGCAACTGTGGAACGCGATCGGTACGGTCATTAACGCCCGCGGCGATACCGAAACCGCGGGTATCTTCTATCGGGAAGCGCTGAAATTCGACCCTGACCATTGTCACGGCAACTACAACTACGGCAACGTCCTGACGTCGCTGGGGCAGTTCGAGGACGCGCGCCGTTACTTCGATCACGCCCTGCCCCGCTTCACCGACCCGATGAATGTCTATACCTGTAAGCTGAGCATGGCGTTTGCCTACCTGGCCGAGGGCGATCTCAAAAACGGCTGGACCTGGTATCGGGCTCGCACCAAGGAAAACACGCCCGAACATACGGTTTATATGGTGCAGCGCCCGCGTTGGGATTCTGACATGCCTCTGGAGGGCAAGCGCATCTTCGTTTCGGCCGAACAGGGCCTGGGCGACGAAATCATGTTCGGCAGCCTGCTGCCTGACCTGATCCGCGAGGTCGGCCCTTCCGGACACGTCGGAATAGGTGTCGAGAAGCGCTTAGTGCCTCTGTTTCAAAAGGGTTTTCCCGACTGCACCGTCGTGCACCACCATACCGTCAAGCACCAGGGCCACACGGTACGTATCTTCCCGGATATCAAGGACTGGGGAAGCTGGGATGCCTACGCGCTTATGTGCGATTTCCTGCCACGGTACCGGTCGAAAATCGAAGACTTCACGCAGCACCAAACCTTTTTTCGCCCCGATCCGGAGCGGGTTGCCTATTGGAAAGCCATTCTCAGTGGACTTAACGACAAGCCCAAGGTCGGTGTCCTGTGGAAATCGGCCATCAGTCACTCGCGCCGCAACCGCTACTACTCGCCCTTCGACGACTGGAAGGAAGTCCTGTCGCTGGACGGCATCCAGTTCATCAATCTGCAATACGGCGACACCGAAGCCGAGATGGAAGAGGCTCGCAACCTGGGTCTGGACATCTGGACACCGCCGGGCATTGACCTGAAGAACGATCTGGACGACCTCAGTGCTCTGTGTATGGCAATGAACTGCATCCTGGGTCCGGCCAACGCCACCAGCAATATTGCCGCCGCTGCCGGCGTCAAGATTTGGATTGCCAGCCTGGCCAACACCTGGATCAGTCTTGGGACCGGCCGACTGCCCTGGTACGCCGATACGCGGTTGTTTTTCGCCGACAATGCGCTGGATTGGCAACCGGTGATGCAGGCCATGCGTGACGCCCTGATCGAGGAATTTCTGAACTGAAGCCTCACGCCCAAAAGTGGACCGCCGCTCCTGGGAACTATGTTTCACAAATCTGCATCGGCCAGTTGCTGCCAGACCTCCTGGTCCCAGAAGAGTCGTGCCTGTCCTGAGGGGGACGGCAGCACCCAGATGCGCGTTGCTCCGACCTTATCCGGCTGAAAGCCCAATGAAATGAAACCCGTCGGCCGGTTCAGAAAGGTTGAAGCTGCCGTTTTGCTGGTGAAAGCCAGGATTTTCGGCTGAACCTTCATTATTTTACCGCGCAAACCTGAGGTATCGAATGCAATCGACGGTAGTTGGTTGTCATTGCCAAAATGCAGCTTGCACAAGTCCGTGAGACCGATACCGAACTCCAGCACGCGGCTATAGTCCCTGGCCGCGATCAACTCCGGCGTCAGACCGGTTGCGAACAGCGTCCGCCAAAAGAAGTTTCCGGGATGTGCATAGTAGGCACGTGACTGAGCCGACACCCGGCCAAGCGCCGTGCCGCAGAAGACGACTTTCAGGCCCGGTGCCAGGACATCGGGGACACAATGGTCAGGCGGAAGGGTGCCGAATTTCGCAAGTTCAGTTATGGTCCGGATGTAGGTGGTCCGCGGCGAATGGCAAGAACCCGGTGACGATACCTTCGCAAAGGCGTAAAACCCAAGACAGGACGAATCACCCGAATCGCGCGCCCAAAGTCGCACACCCAGAGTCGTACATTATGACCGCCGCCGCCGCCCGCACCGACTATTGGCAACTGGCCCGCCAGCACGAGGCGAATCAAGATCTGCCCGGCGCACTCGACGCCTGGCAGCAGGCACTGATAGCGGAACCGGAATCGATCGAAATCGCCCGCCACCTCGCCGACCTCGCTTTTCGCCTGCATCTTTGGGACATGGCCGAAAAGATTCTGGCCCACCTTATCCTCAGGGGGGTGCGCGATACCGTCACAGTTACCGCCTATGCCGCCACCTTGCGCGAACAGTCGCGCTATGACGAAGCCATCGATCTGCTCAAGACCGTCGTCGGCCAATCGCCCGGGGAATCGACACTGTGGGAGGGGCTGGGTTGTGTGATGGCGGCGAAAGGCGATGCGGCCATGGCCCAAATCTTCTTCGCCGAATCCCTCAGGTTAGATCCTGACAATATCCATGCCCTGTTCAACCGCGGCTGCGCACTGATCGACGCTGGCGACCTTCGGGCCGGTCTGATCGATGTCCGCACCTGCGCCGAACTGTTCCGCAATCCTGGCAACTGCAACAGCGCCGTCCTGGTCAGCGCCCACACCGCCCTGGCGCAGGGTGACCTCAAGAACGGCTGGGCGTGGTTCGAGGCACGGCACAAACGTGGCACGAACGGCCAGGTCCATTACGACCTCAAAATGCCCCGTCTGACCGCCATCGAAGGTTTGAGTGGAAAACACCTTTTCGTTTCGGCGGAACAGGGCCTGGGTGACGAAGTGCTGTTTGGGTCGCTGCTCCCGGACATCGAAGCCGCCATCGGCCCCAAGGGTCGGTTGGGCATCGGGGTTGAACCAAGGCTGGTTGCATTGTTTTCCCGAAGCTTCCCCAACGCCACTGTCGTGGCGCATCAAACCCGCACAATCAATGCCCGCATCATCCGCCACTTCCCGGAATTGGACCCCAAACCCTTCGACTCCTATGCTCTTCTGGGCGATTTTCTGGCGACCTTTCGGGGCGAGCCCGGAGATTTCCGAAATCCAAGGGCCTTCCTGAAGCCACATCCGCAACGCCAGGCATGGTGGCGGCAGTATTTTTCGCGTCTGGGCAGCCAGCCCAAGGCAGGCGTCCTATGGAAAAGCCTGAAAACCGGCGCCGAGCGCGACCGCCATTTTGCCGGCTTCGATCTGTGGCAGGATCTTCTGGCCACGCCTGGCATAACCTTCGTCAATATTCAGTACGGCGATTCTGCGCCCGAAATGGCGGCTGCACGCGCTGCCGGCCTTGATGTTCACACGCCAGAAGGTGTAAATCTGAAGGACGATCTCGACGATCTTGGGGCGCTGTGCACGGCGCTGGATGTGGTTATCGGGCCATCCAACGCGACGACCAATATTGCCGCCGCCTGCGGTGCGCGTACCTGGCTGATCGGCAGTCGGTACAGTTGGTTGCGCCTGGGGATGGAACCATTTCCTTGGTATCCGAAAGTCCGCTATTTCGACACGCCCGGCCCAGGCGAGTGGAAGCCGGCCCTGGAGCACGTCCGCGATGAGCTTACCGGCCTGGCTCAGGCCTTGTAGGGTTCCATATCAGGATCAAGATAAGCATTGTTGGCCTCGCGCGCCTTGGCCGCGGCATCATCGTACAAGAATGGCAGGAAGGCGTAACGCCGGCCCCTGGTGATTTTCGACACAGCGTGCAGCAGGGCGCATGAGAAGACGACGGCGCCACCGACCGGCGGCTTGAAGCTGCGCGGACCATATTCCGGAAAACTGAGTTCTCCGCCCTCGAAGTCTTCGTTGAGATTGATCGTCACGGCAAAGCGGCGATGCGCCGTGCCCTTGGTGACATTGTCGCGGTGGGGACGAAAATGGCCCCCGTCCTCTTCGGTGTAGCAGCCGATAATGTAGCGCTCCATGCGCGTTGCGTCGAAGTTGTGGATCTTCTTCACCTCTGGGACGATACGGCGTATGACCCGCGCCTGAAGCTGCTTGATCAGTTCACGATCCTCGATGGTGACATCGCGGCGGCGTTTGAAACTATGGTCGTGAACGGGCTTGGTGACGCCGTCAATCTCGCGCATGACGCCACTTTCTTCGTGGTCGCCGTCCTCATAGATGCTGATCAGCTTGCGGCAGAATTCTGGTTCGAAGACGCGGGGCAGGTAGAGGACCGGCGCCATGATTTCGACTCCGGCAAAACGCTCCGGCGGCGGCAGAGACTCGATAACCGCAAACAGGGTGGCCAGGTTGCTGCCGTCCTCCATAATCGGAAAGACCTTCAGAACGCGCAGGGTCGGGTCCAACAGCAGCCAGAACCGGCGATACGCCAAAGGGCCCGAGGTCGGCAGGGCGCCATACAGGCGCGATACATTGCCGTCGAAGTCCCAGAAATGGCGCTGGCCCGGCATGTATTCCTTCAGCCGTTCCTGCTCGCGGTCCTGGGGATCGACGCTGACACCGAAAAAACAGATCTTGGCATCGTCAAACAGGCCACGATTAGCCATGATCGCCGCCAGGGCATTTTGCACCACAGGGTCGCCGGCCGTGCCAAAAAAGCCCATCAGGACATAACGGCCACCAACTGACGAAAAGGCATAGTTCGGGTGGCTGGTGCTGACCTGATGAAACCAGGGAACGGGATCGCCTGTCAGCAGGTTACGGTACACCGGGCGTGGCGGCGCTACATCGGCGATGGTGTCGCTCAGGACATGTTCGGTGGTATCAGATTGCACAGTCATGACGCCAAATTAGCTGGCTTCTTTTCGGCTTTCAATGCGCCATGTAAAGGTTCAGCAAAGTGTTGTGCAACAGGGCACGCGTTGTACCCCCGAAGGCGAATTCGCGCAGACGCGACCGGCCGAACGCCCCGGCGACCATGAAATCGGCACCATGGCGTTCATTGGCGTCAAGCAGCAGGGGGACGACATCGCCCTTTGGCAAAGGATCGGTTTGCGCCAGAATGCCGTGGGCGCCATAATAGTCGGCGAGGCGACGAAGGTCGGCCGGGCTGTCGCCGACCGGCGCGCCGATAATCACCACCTTGCCGGCCTTTTTCAATAGAGGCACAGCACGTCGCGCGGCGCGCGACGACGGTTCCTTGCCGTCCCAGGCAACCAGGGCCGTGCCGCCCAGATTGAACGGCTTGCGGGCGATAAACACCCCCGCCCGCTCCTCCATCAACACCTGCTGGAAGGCTTCGGACAGCAGACCCTGGCCCTTGGCACTGGTCTCACCGAACACCACGAGGTCCGACAAGCGTGTTTCCAGCGCCAGGTCCTGCCAAACCGGCGAATGGAGAACGGTAAAGGTCTTGGCGGCATAGGCAACGGCATCGAAATGCGACCGGGCGGTCACCTCGGATTCTTCCGCGGCGACTTTCAAGCTGTCAATCGTCGACATCTGGACGGTGCCCATGAAGCCTTCGCCCAGCCAGGGTGCCAGTTCGGCGGGATCCGGCGGCGCAAACAAGACGTTCAATCGCGCTGCAAAGGCTGCGGCGATCTGCGCGCCCAGTTCCAGGACGATGGTTTCGGTGGCCGCGCCACTGACCGGTAAGCTGATACGCGACCACGCCTGGCGGTTCGAATCGGTCATAAAAGGCTCCGCTTTTTTGTGCATAGACAAGAATCAGACCGCGACGGCGGTCAAGGCCCGCACTATACATGGCTGACCATAAAATCCCCATATGACACGAAGGGTCTTATGTCCACGCGACAGCGCCAAACCGCCAGAAAGTCCGTTCGCGATACTGCGCCGCGCGCCTGGCAACGTATGCTGTCGGGACGCCGCCTCGACCTGCTGGATCCCCACGCCATCGATATCGAGATCGACGACATTGCTCTGGGTCTGTCGCGGGTGGCGCGATGGAACGGCCAGACCCAGGGCGAGCACGGTTTTTCCGTTGCCCAGCACAGCCTGATCGTCGAAGACATCTGCGGTCATATTGACCCCAAGATCAACGTTCCGCACCGACTTATGGCCCTGCTGCACGACGCGCCGGAATACGTTATCGGCGATATGATTTCGCCGTTCAAAAACGCACTGGGCCTGGATTACAAGCGTTTCGAAGCCCACCTTGAACAGGCTATCCATGTTCGCTTCGGCCTTCCGGCCCTTATGCCTGCCGCGGTCAAAAGGCTGATCAAGCAGGCCGATCACGCCTGCGCCTATTTCGAAGCGACGCAATTAGCCGGGTTCGGCGATACCGAGGCGCGGCAGTATTTCGGTGAACCGCCCGACGGCTACAAACTGCGCCTCGATCCCCTGCCTGCGAAAGCGGCGTCCGAGGCCTTTCTGGCCCGGTTCGATGCCCTCATCCGCCAAATGAAGGCCTGACGACATGGGATTAGCAATAGAGTTATCGGCGGTCGTGGTGACGGTCAGGGCCAACGAGGCCATGGTCTTGTGCCTCAACCTGCCGGCAGGCAGCGCCGCGGCCCGCGCCCTGCCGTCCGGTCCCTTCGCCCCGCAAAGCCACCGGACCTTCGACCTCGCCCTGCGCGCCTTTGTTCACGACCAGACCGGTTTCGACCTCGGCTATGTCGAGCAGTTGTACAGTTTTGGCGACCAAGGCCGCGAGACCACGGCCGTGGCAGGGGCTGACCGGGTCATTTCGATCAGCTACCTGGCCCTGACGCCGGATGGCGATTTCACCGGCCGGATCAATGCCGATTGGGTGCCGTTCCACCACTTTTTCCCATGGGAGGATTGGCGCAGCGGCGAACTCAATGCCGCGCTTGATGCCCTGCGCCCGGCCCTGGATGCCTGGGCGGACACCGATCTGCGCCGCAGCCGTGTGGCGACCCTGCTGCCGACCGACTTCGATAACTGGAATGAGGAACGGGTCCTCGATCGCTATGAGCTGTTGTACGAGGCCGGCCTGATCGCCGAGGCCGGCCACGGGGCCCTGCCACCGCACAGCGGCGAACCCATGGCGTCTGACCATCGCCGTATCCTGGCAACGGCTCTGTCACGTCTGCGCGGCAAGGTAAAATACCGGCCAGTGATTTTCGAACTGATGTCGGAACGGTTCACGCTGCTGGAATTGCAAAAATCGCTGGAGGCCCTGACCGGCGTTAAACTCCACAAACAAAACTTTAGGCGCGCCCTGGAACGCACAGGATTCGTTGAGGCTTTGGGCATATTGCGCGAGGATACCGGCGGCCGCCCGGCGGAACTTTACCGCTACGACCGCGACCGCTTCCGTTTCAGCCCCTCATCGGGTCTGAGCCTGCCAAGGGTTTAGAGCGCAATCCGATAAAGTGGACGCCACTTTTCGGACAAATTACGCTATAAAACAAAGACTTATACCAACCCACGAAAAGACTGACACATCCTGCCGGATAAGGTGCGGTTGGTATTCGCTTTTTTTTAGCTCAAGCGCCGCATGGCTCCTCGCACAAGCTCGGGCGGGCAGTCGCCCTTGCCAATCCACGATGAGTCAAGGTCATCGTGGATTGGTATTAGAGCCGCATTTTGGCTCCAGCTAACCTCGTCCAGCTCTAATGTTTAACCAGACCCGGCAAAGACGGTCCAGGCTGGCTGCCTGGGAAAATCGTAAACATTGTACCTGAACTGTCAGCTCTAATTCTTTGACCGTGCTTCGTTTTCTTCGCGTATTTGGGCAAGGCGGCCCTTGAGCGATGGTAGATCCAAAGCCGTAATTGGATCTGTCTTGATCTGGTCGCGTTCCCACACCTTGATAAACCCAGGCATAATGACCGACAAAGGATCGACCATCGGCGTTGGCGCCTTATAGGTTCCGGCCAAACCATATTTCAGGCCCAGCAAGCCCAGACCATTCGAACCCAGGTCGCCGAAAATGGCGTTGACACGGTAGGCCGGTATCAAAGTGCCACGAAAATCCATGGTCTTGGCCTCGAAATTGGTTGTGCCGCGCAAGCTGAACCCCATGGCCTCGCCCTCGGCCCAACCGTCATCAATGAACAAGGTATGATCGCGGTAACGTATCGGGAACTCGAAATCCGAGAAGGCTATGCCCTCGCCGGTCAGTGTATCCGCCACCCCCTGCAGGGATGCCACTGTCAACAGTTGCGCCATGACCGGGATCTGCTTGACGCGTATGTCCTCACCTCTCAGCGTTGCGTCAATCTGGCCAGCCATGTAGGCGCCCTCGATTACCGCCTCGCCGCCCCAGACATTCCGCCCACCTGACGCGGTGCGAATAACGCTGCCCAGGTCCTCGGTCACAATACTAAAGAGGCTATAGGCGCCCTGAGATTCCATCGCCAGGGTGACCGGTTTTCCGTCCGCCGTAACCGCCCGGCCTTCGCCGGTCATGCCGCTGCGGCCGTCCCAGGTCAAATCTGCGGCAAGGCCGCTGAAAGCGCCTTCGGACGACATTTTTACCTGATCCAGGTCGACGACAATGTGAACCGGCCGAACGTCGACGGTTCGCGTCACGCCCCGCGCCGGGACCGACCCGGCCATCGGCTTACCGTCCTTGTCGGCCCCCTTCAACCAAGGCCTCAAGTCCAGTTGCCGTCCGGTGATCGAGATCACGTCAGAGGCGTCACTTGCGAAATACTTGTAGCGAACATCTATGAAATCCCTGAGATAAAGATCAGAAAAATCAGCGAATTCCAGCTTCCCTTCAGAATCGAACGACGCCCGGCCGTCTATGCGTATCTGGTCACCGGCGCCAACGATCCGCGACAGATTGACGCCGGCCTGGCCTACGCCCTTGTCGTCCATGGAGATCGAAAACCGTGCCGCCTCGCCCACCGGCTTATCCCAGTCGGTTGCCTTGACGCTCAGCGCAGCGCCCATCGCATCAACATTGACCACAGCTGCCGGATGGCCTTGGGTTTCGTAGAGGCTGAAGACGAAGGTGGCATCTCCGGCAACCTCGAGGGGATCGTGGCTGTAGCCCAGTACACGCAGCACCTCGTCGGTCACGTGCCCCTGGACGCGCAGACCATAAGGATCGTCGATCGCCCGAGCGTCTTGAGAAAACATCTCGAAATCAACTACTTCCCCAAGGAGTCTCACCTCGCCGCGCAGGTGCCCGCCGGTCTGTTGCCACAGAGCAGTGACATCAATTGGCCGGATCGGGGTAAAGAAGGCCACAGGCAGGCCGAGCGTTTCCCAGTCTTCCGGCCGGACCGTCATTCTTAGACGGCGCAATAGCTGATCCTTGCCTTCGACTTCGGACCAGCCCAGGACGGCATTGATATCGTCGAGCTTGACCAAGGCTTCCTTGGACTGGTCATCCAGGGCCACATTGACAGTCAGGTGACGCGATTCGTTGAATACCGGCAGCCCGCCATAGCCAAGCTCGCGGGCCTCAT
This sequence comes from Asticcacaulis sp. AC402, assembly GCF_000495835.1. Classification (GTDB taxonomy): domain Bacteria; phylum Pseudomonadota; class Alphaproteobacteria; order Caulobacterales; family Caulobacteraceae; genus Asticcacaulis. Next base: position 120,825 of record NZ_AWGC01000009.1, on the reverse strand, counting down.
CCGGAGTAATGATGGACTTGTAGACCAGACGCGGGCGCTCGCCTTCGATATAGGCGATGTCGCCGGACAAGGCCTCGGCGTCGACCTCGCCAGCCCAGATATCCCCTGAGCGCAGAAGAGAAATGCGCGTCGGCAGTTCGCGCTTCAGGAGTTCGAACACCGGCAAACCCTGAGCCTCCATCCCGGTGCCCAGGGTTACGCCTTCGATAACGACATGCGACGGGCGCCCGTGCTCGGTTTCCAGTTCATCGCCCTCCCAGGTCACGTTTCCGCGGAAGATGTCAGCGTCGACCGTCCCCTCGCCCTTGCCGCCTGACATGGCGAAATGACCGGTTATGGCGACGGGAACGCGGGGCGAACCACCAAATTGAGCGGCGTTGAAGCTGCCCGTGAAATCGACCGCCGCGCCCGGATCGTCGAAATGGGTGCTATAGGCAATGTCACCGGCATAGGGTCCGACTTTTGCCTGCCCTGAAACCACGATGCGATCGGCCATCAGGTCACCGCTTACGGTCAGGTCGCCGTCGCTCAGATCCCAGCCCAGGGCAGCCTGGGTCAGGGCGGCGTCGGCGATCTTGCCGTCGAAACGCAGGTCGAAATTGTCATCGGTGACACCGAACGTCGGGAAGGCGATATCGATACGGACCGTCGCCTGGCCGCGCATCCGTTCACGCGTCAGACCGGCACCGGCCAGGCTTCCGTCGGCCAGGGGGTCGACCGCTTCGATGATGTCAACAGCGCTGCCTTGCGCCTCCAGCCAGATGGTGGTCTGCGTCGCCTGGTCGTGGAAATCGGGCACCCGCAGCGCGCCCTTGGTCAATACAACATCGACCAGCCGACCGCCGTCGACATTCATCATAAAGCTGTTGCCCCGCAGGGTGCCGTGGCCGCGCAGGCCTGTGGCGTGTGCCATGCGTTCCTCGATCATCAGGCCGAGATCGTCGAAGTCGAAATCGAGACGCAAGTCCTCGTCCTGAAGCTGGTCCCGTTCGAAATGGCCCGGCGGCGCCTTCAGCACAAAGTCGGCATTGGCGTAGTCACCGCCCTGAATCCGCTTGATCAGTTCGCTGCGGGTACCGGGAGACAGGTCTTCCGGCCAGAAGGCGAAGACCTCGTCCTTGGTAAAGTGGCCATCGATCCGGGCCGTCAGGTCGGCGCCAAGACGGCCCTTATCATCCGTATACACCACTCCCTGGCTTTCGAACGGCGCGCCGTTGAGCGAGCCCTTACCGGTTTCGATTTCCAGCCGCCGCTGGCGCGGAATATAGGCGCCCTTGAAATGGGCATCGGTCAAGGTCTGGCGCGAGAAGTCATCAGCAAGACGGCCGGTCAGGCGCGGCCCGGAAAAATCGAAGGTGATGCGCAGGTCACGTTTGTTTTTGAGATCAGCCGGCTCAATGATCACCTTGCCAGACAAGTCAGTGTCGAGCAGGTGCGAACGCAACTGGAATGTCTGGAACAGGGCTGTGCGATCGGACGAGGCATAGCTGGCACGGATGCGGGCGCTGTCGAAGACCTGACGGTTACCGCCGAACTTGACGTGGCCGGCGCCCGCGTCGAGATCTACCCAGGCGCCTTCGAACCCCTTGGCAACGCCGTAATCGATGCGTGCCAGGCCGTTGACCGGTGCATCGATAGACGACAGGTGGCGCGTTATACCGACCGACGGGAAGACACGCGCCGGAACCAGGTGTTTGAGATTAGCAGAAATACTGGCCTGTTTAAGCCCAACAAGGCCGTTGGCCTGGGCCTGGAAGCTGGCGCGGCTGTCGGCGCCACCAATGCTCAGGTCGGCACGCGCTTGCAGTCTGCCCCTGAGTTTGGAAAAATCGATGGCCGTGATCTTCGCCGTCCAGTCCAGCCCGGAGCCTTCCTGGATCAACCGCAAATGACCGTTGCGGACACTAATCTGGCGCGCGAAGCTGATCGGGCGGCCCAGTTTTTCCTGTCCCGTCAGATCGTAAAAAAAGCGGTCCAGTCCGGCCGGTCCCTGACCCGGCTTGCCGCGGGCGTCGAAACCCAGCTCATAGCGTCCATCCTTCGAGACGGAGGCGACCAGGACGACGTCGCTCGCGGTCAGACGGGCCGGCGCCAAATGGGCCAGGATCAGGCTGTCAGCGGCCAGTGCGGTTTCCATGCGGGCGGCGCGGAAGATGGTGCGGTTCGAGGTATCGCGAATGTCGACGTCTTCGAAACGGAAGCCGACGGCACGGGCGTCGCCGAACCAGACCAGGTCCAGGTGCTTGATCGCCGCATGGGTTCCCGGCAAAGCTGTTTCGATACGCGACACAATGACCGGACGGATGCCGTCAACGCGGATTGGCCCCTGCGCCAAACGCCAGGCAAAGACCGTCAACATCACCAGCAGCCAGCCGAAAACGAACAGCCGCGGGCGTTTGTGCAGGATATCGAATATCTTCTTTACCGGCTGGGGCAGCAATGTGGTGTTTCGTCTGGACGCGCGCCGCCAAAGCAGTGCAGTTAAGTTGCAATGACTCTCTATAAGGGATTTTCGTCTTTAGACAGTTAAGCGAGGCAATGTCATGGCGAAATCGTCACAATTGGCAACTTCTTTTGCGCCCTACCCGGCTCCTGATTTCGAACTGCCGTCCTCGGATGGCACACTCGTCCGCATGCAGGACCTCCGTGGGCATTGGGTCGTGTTGTTTCTCTACCCGACCGATGACACGGAAATCTGCACCCGCGAGGCCTGCGAATTTTCCGCAGCCTTGCCCGAATTCGAGATTCGTGGGGTGAAATTGTTCGGACTGTCCAAAGATGGTCTCGCCTCACACGAGAAATTTATCCGAAAGTACGGCCTCAAAATGCCGTTGCTTTCAGATGAAACCACGTCGGTTATCAATGCATTGGGCGCCTGGGGGGAGAAATCACTTTATGGTCGAAAATATCTTGGTACGGATCGTTCTACCTTCATTGTCGATCCCGAAGGTTGCGTGCGCTATGCATGGCGCAAGGTTCGGGTCAAGAACCATGTCACCGAAGTGTTGACCGTCATCACGTCTTTGCAGCCTTGAATTACCCTTATGCTTTCCTTATGTGAGTAACGGGACTGGGCGGCGGCATCGATTTTGAAGGTCGAACAAGACGACATTCAAATTGGGACGGAAAGCAAGAACCGCTATGATCAACCTCCTGTTTTTGATGAGCTTAATGATTTTCCTGACGCATGGCTTGACTGCCAAGCGAGTTAAACCTTGCGCCCTGCGAATCACCAAGGCATAATTAATAAACGGTTTAGGTGGCGGCAGTTATGAGTGAAAACGGCTCTGAAGGCTTAGGCGACTGGATGGAATCCATCCTGCCGGAACGCCATCTCTTTATCCGCACCGGCGGAGAGACCAGGGGCTATGTCCTAAGTCCTGGCAAACAGTTTTTCATGATCTTTGTCGCGTCGGCCCTGGTGACCTGGCTGGCTATCTCAACCGGCATCAGCCTGTTCTTCGCTGCTGCCAACGGCAGTGGCGCCGAAAGCCAGATGTTGATGATGAAGCGCCAGTCGGAACGCTGGATCGCCGACCGCCAGGCCCGTCTTGACATGGCGACCAACCAGGCAACCGCCAACTCGGGCTCGCTGGAAGACCTGGCGACGACCGTCGAAAACCGTCACGCCGGACTGGTCAGCCTGCTCAAGGACTTCAAGGGTGTGCCCGGTGCCGCCGTGGCGCTAAGTCCCGCGCCCGTCGACGATTCTCTGCCGCCTGTGGAGCGCATTTACGCGATCCGTGCCGAGCAGGAACGGATGGTCAGCCAGGCTGAAACCTTCGCCAAGACGCGCGCCGAGCGCCTGCGTCTCGCCTATCGTCTCGCCGGCTTGAACCCGACCTTGTTCGCAGGTGCACAGGGCGGCCCATTGGCCGGTAAAGACGCAAAAACCCTGGCCGCCGTGCTCAATGTTGACGAAGACTTCGCCCGACGCGTTTCCAGAGCGGCAAACGATCTCTCGGATATGCGTGGCCTGCAAACCAATGCTGAACGCCTGCCGTTTGGCCGGCCGACCCTGGGCACTCGGGAAACCTCCGGTTTCGGCGTTCGCTTCGACCCGTTCAACCATGCGCCACGCTTCCACAGTGGTCAGGACTTTTCCGGCGCCTACCTGACGCCGATCTATTCCACCGCCCCGGGAGTTATCTCTTTTGTTGGCGTACGTAACGGCTACGGCAAGTGCGTCGAGATTGACCACGGCAACGGATTCAAGACCCGCTACGCTCACTTGGCTGCCTTTACCGTCAAGACGGGTCAAAAGGTGGCCGTCGACCAACGCGTTGGTTCGATGGGCTCGACAGGACGTTCGACCGGCGTCCACCTTCATTATGAAGTGTGGCTGAACGGTCGCCCGCAAAACCCCGCACGCTTTTTGAAGGCAGGAGATTATGTTCAGCAAAACTAACAAGCCGGCCCCGCCGGCTGCCAAGCCGCAGGCCCCGGCGCCGACCCCCGAGACGCCTCAGGTCAACTTCAACCGCAGCCAGGCAACCCAGCCTCGCGCCGCCGCCAAACTGTCCGGACTTGGCTCCGGTCTGGTCATCGACGGTAACATCACCGGCTCCGGCGACCTGCACCTCGACGGAACCGTCCGCGGCGACGTAAAGTGCGGCCACCTTATCGTCGGGGAGTCCGGCAGCATCGAAGGCAAGGTCGAGGCCGACACCATCGAAGTCCGCGGTCGCATCGTCGGTTCGATCACCGGCAAGCAGATCAAGCTGCAAGCCACGGCCTATGTCGAAGGGGACATTACCCATGAGGCTCTTGCCATAGACGTGGGCGCCTACTTCCAGGGCCGTTGCCTGCAATCGCGCCGCGTCGAGGCGCCTGCGGCCGGCACGACCCCGTTGGTCAGTTCGCCTGCCGCTTCGACCAGCGACTACGGTTCGCCGTCGCTGGGCACCTACGACATCAGCGCCCTGGGTGACCTGAAGTAAAACCTCACCTGACACAATCTGTGAAGGAAGCCGGGAAACCTTTTGAGGTTCCCGGCTTTTTTCGTCTGAGAAGCAGCGCGCCGGCACCTTGTCATCAGTCCAGTCGGCCAGGGGAACGCCGCCGGCCGCAACCTTGCCAGTTTTGCCGTCGACCGTGCCCTTGCCAATCAGAAAATTGATATCGCACGAACCGCCAGGATGATCGGGATCATCGGTGCCCCAGTTCCGGGTCGTCACTCCAGCCACCGCCATGCGGTCCTTGCGCCGGGCCAGGGCCAGGGTCTGCCACCAACGCGACCGGCCGATGGCATCGTTACCGTCGGGCGATTCATGTTCAGAAGTATGCCCGGACCATGCTACCCGTTGCGCTTCATCGCCTGCGAATCCTCCCATGCCCCCCAAGCCCCGCGCCCGTAAAGCCAAGACGCGCCCGCCCCTGACGCTTCAAGCCTTCTGGTTCATCCTGAAGGAAACCGGGCGCGAATGGAACGACGACAAGGTGCCGCGCCTGGGCGCAGCGCTGGCCTTCTATGCCATGCTGTCCATGGGGCCGTTGCTGCTGATCGTGGTCGCCTTCGCCGGCATGGCATTCGGGCGCGAAGCTGTCGAAGGCTATCTTTTCGAAGAGATTCGCAAACAGATCGGCGATGCTGGCGCGGTCGCTGTTCAATCCATCCTGGCCAATACCAGCAACCCCAAGGCCAATATCATTGCCTCCATCATTGGAATCGTAACCCTCGTGGCCTCGGCAACCAGTTTTTTTGCCCAGCTTCAGGATGCGCTCAACGCCATCTGGAACATCGAGGAGCGCGAAAGCGCCCACTGGACCTGGTTTATCCAAAAGCGGCTACTCAGTTTCGTAATGATCGCCGGCGGCGGTGTCATCCTGTTGATCGGCCTTGTCATTTCGGCGGTACTGCCGGCGGTGACGTCAGCTTTCGGGAATCTGATCCCGCTCAGTTTTGCCGTCCATTTCCTGCACACCCTGGTGTCGTTCGTCATCATAACCCTGGTCTTCGCCATGGTGTTCAAGGTCCTTCCGGACGTCCACATCGAATGGCGCGACACCTGGATCGGCGCCGCCATAACCGCCCTGCTCTTTTCCTTTGGCAAGCTTCTGATCGGTACCTACCTGGCCCACAGCGCCTTCACCAGCACCTACGGCGCCGCCGGATCTCTGATCGTCGTACTGGTGTGGATCTATTATTCAACGCAGATTTTCTTCCTGGGCGCCGAGTTCACCCAGGTTTACTCGCGCTACATGGGAGCGCAGATCATCCTTAAGAAAGGCCGCCGCAAGGCCCCCGCCCACATCACGGCGACCGACAACGCCAACGCCGCTGACAATGCCGAGGTCGTCAATATCGCAAAGGCCGAGCCGCAGCCGGCTAAACCAGACCTGTAAAGACTGGAAAAGTCTTGAACCGAGGATAAACACGGATAGACGCGGATTTCCTGTCCCCCTCAAACTTCCGTGCAGCGGGATCTACACAGGTTTGAAACCGCGAATGAACGCCAATAAGCGCGAATGCTCTTAGCCAACTCCGACGGTGACGACAACTGACAGTATGCATGTACGCCTTTGGCGATCCCTTTTCGGGTCTATTGGCGTTCATTCGCGGTTTCAAAAAATCTGCCATCTGTCGCTGCGCGGTCGCGTCCGGTCAAACTGGAAATCCGTGTTCATTCGTGGTCCGAATACGGGTCCGCGAGCCATGGGCCGGGCCCGTCGCTATGATCGATCCATGAAAAGGGAGAAACAGCCCAATATCAGGCGTCGGCGTTGCCGCGGGTCACGCCAACGCGCTGGGCCAGAGAAGCGCCCATGAAGGCGTCGAGATCACCGTCCAGCACGCCCTGGCTGTCGGAAGTTTCGACATTGGTGCGCAGATCCTTGACCATCTGGTAGGGCTGCAGGACATACGACCGGATCTGGTGTCCCCAGCCGATGTCGGTCTTCTGGTCTTCCAGCGCCTGCTGGGCGGCCTCGCGCTTTTGCAGTTCCTGCTCATACAGCCGCGCCCGCAACATCTTCCATGCTTCGTCGCGGTTGGCGTGCTGGGAGCGGCCGGCCTGACAGGCAACCGCAATACCGGTCGGGATATGCGTCAGCCGGACGGCCGAGTCGGTCTTGTTGATGTGCTGACCACCAGCGCCCGAAGCGCGATAGGTGTCGGTGCGGACATCGGCCGGGTTGATATCGATAACGATGGTATCGTCGACCACCGGATAGACCCAGACCGACGCAAACGAGGTGTGGCGGCGGGCGCTGGAATCGAACGGGGAGATACGTACCAGCCGGTGGACACCGGCCTCTGTCTTCAGCCAGCCATAGGCGTTTTCGCCCTTGATCATCAGAGTGGTCGACTTGATACCGGCCTGTTCGCCCGACGTCTCTTCCTCGACCTCGACGGTCATGCCGTGAGCCGTAGCCCAGCGGGTGTACATGCGCATCAGGATGCCGGCCCAGTCGCAGGACTCGGTGCCGCCCGCGCCGGAATTGATTTCGACATAGGCGTCGTTGCCATCGGCTTCACCCGACAACAGGGCTTCCAGTTCGGCGCGGCCGGCATGGGCTTTCAGCCCCTTCAGCATGGCGCGTGACTCTTCAATAAGGCTCTCGTCGCCTTCCATATCGCCCAGTTCTGCGAATTCGATGGCGTCCTTGAGGTCTTTTTCGAGTGTGCGGACGGCCTCGATCGAGGCGCTCAGTTTGGAGCGTTCCCGGTTGATCTTCTGGGCTTCCTCGGGCTTGTCCCACAGGGTCGGGTCTTCGACCCGGGCATTCAGTTCGTCGAGACGACGCAGTGCGACTTCCCAGTCAAAGACGCCTCCTGAGCAGTCCGATGGACTGCTCGATTTCGGACGCGGAGGTCTCGATATCCAAACGCATGGTGCTTCCTAATGTCCTGGCGTAATTCCCGGAGGTGCGGGTTTATCCCTGCCGGGCCGACATGGCAAGCACGAGGTTTAATGAGCCGGAGGAATTGACGCCTCACAGGGAATTTCGATTGTAAATGCGGCCGGGTCTTGCAATTTACAGTCGACCGCGCCTGACGGCCATCCGGAGGACTGTTATGCGTCCAGTCAAGCTCTTTATCATACTCGCCTGCATCGTCGCGCCACTAACCGCAACGGCTCAGAGGGCGCTTTGGGATACCCGGGACGCCGAACTGGCGCACTCGAACGAAACCCTAAATGCCACCTATCAGGCGCTCATTCGTCAATTGTCGCCGGAAGATCAGGCTGCCCTGCGCAAGGCGCAACGCGCATGGATAGCGTTTCGTGACGCCGACTGCGAAGTTGGCTGGGCGGATACCCGCGACTGCCTCATCACGCGTACGGATGAACGTGAGCAGCAGTTGCGAGATTCTTTCTATTGGGGCCCTGGCGGCAAACCCGTTGAGTTTCCAGGCCGGAAGTGACACGCCCCGCCTTTTCAGCGATCAATACAGCTGGCTCGCGTCTTCCAGCGTCTTTTTCTTCGGCGCCGGCGGCTGCTGAATGACAGGTGCTTCCGCCGGAGCCGATTGCAATTCACCGTCGGTCCAGGTGTCGAGATACGGCCGGGGGCCGTCATCGTCCGAGCCGGCCTGATACTTCGGCTCAGTGCCCGGCTTGAACGCCTCTTCGCGGCCGCGAATCGATACAAAGACAGCATCGCGCGGCTTGAGGAAATCCTTCTTTGGTTTGCCCGCATTTGCGTTGCGCATGAAGTCGACCCAGATCGGCAAGGCCGCCGCTGAGCCGGTTTCCTTGTCGCCCAGGGTGCGGTTGTCGTCGAACCCGACGAATACACCCACGACCATATCGGCAGTAAATCCGACAAACCAGGCCGAGCGATAGTCGTTGGTCGTGCCGGTCTTGCCGCCCATGGGAATCCCTAGAGACGCCGCAGACCGCGCTGTCCCGCGTTCAACCACGCCCTGCATGAAGCTGTTAACCTGATAGGCGGTGATCGGGTTCATCACCTGCTGGCCTGCCGGCTGAAGCCGAGGGCTCTCCAAGCCGTTAAATGGCTGGCTGCACGCCGGGCATTCACGGTCCTCGGACTTGTATATAACCTTGCCGTCGCGATCCAGGACCTGGTCGATCAGGTGCGGCCGGATCTTGCGGCCGCCATTGACGAAGATCGAATAGGCGCCGGTCAGATTGAACGGCGTCACCTCGCCGGCGCCCAGAACCATCGACATTTCCGCCGGAACCTTGGGCGAAACACCATATTCGACAATCTTCTGGGTGATCGGCTTGATGCCGACCTTTTGCGCAAGGCGCACGGTCATCAGGTTGCGCGACAATTCGATACCGCGACGAATCGGTTGCGGTCCCATGAAGTCGTGTTCGTAGTTTTGCGGTGTCCACATCTTGCCGTCGCCCCCCATCATGGTGATGGGGCCATCCTCAACGATCGAGGCCGGTGTGAAGTCGCGCTCCAGGGCAACCGCATAGACGAATGGTTTGATCGAGGAGCCAGGCTGGCGGTTGGCCTGGGTGGCCCGGTTAAACTTGGATACCGAGAAGGAATAGCCGCCAACCATAGCCAGGGTGCGACCAGTATAGGGATCCAGAGCGACCAGCGCGCCATTGACATTGGGGACCTGGCGCAGGCGGAACCCGCTGCCCTGGGGGTTAGGCTCGACAAAAATCAGGTCACCCGTCTTCAAGCCCTTGCCGGCAAAAGCCCAGCCTACATCACTGGCCACAAGGCTGCCCTTGGCGCCATCGACCGTTTCTACCGACACGCTGCCCTTGGCCGCAGAGGTGACAATGGCCTGCACCCACTTGGCGCGTTCCGCGGGCGCTTCTTTTTCGGCGGCGATCTTCTGCCAGTTGGAGGCAACGCGCTCATTGCCCCAGCCACCGCGCCAGCCGTGGCGCCGGTCGTAGGTCTCCAGACCATTCATCAGCGCCTGGCGAGCATAGGTTTGCAACTTCGGGTCCAGGGTCGTCTTGATGTAGTAGCCTTCGGTGTAGATAGCCGCAGGGTCGGTAGGGAAAAGTTTTCGAGCCCGCAATTCCACCTCCGACACGAAGTAGTCGGCGTCGTGATAATGGGCGCGCTGGGGCTTGGCCTGAACGATCAGATCTTCTTTCATGGCCGCATCGCCTTCAGCGCGGGTGACGAAGCCGGCCTGAACCATTTCACCGATCACCCAGTTGCGCCGGGCAATCGCGGCGGCCTTGTGGGTAGTCGGACGGTAATTTTCCGGTCCCTTGGGCAGGGCCGCCAGATAGGCGGATTCAGCCAGGGTCAATTGATCGGCTGGCTTGCCGAAGTAGTTAAAGGACGCTGAACCGACGCCGTAGGAACGATAGCCGAGATAGATATCGTTCATATACAGTTCGAGTATCTGCTCCTTGCTGAGCGAGCTTTCCAACCGCCGCGCCAGGATGACTTCCTTGAGCTTGCGGCCCAAAGTGCGCTCATTTCCCAGCAGCAGGTTCTTGGCGACCTGCTGCGTGATGGTCGATCCGCCTTCGAAACGGCGCCCGGTGATGAAATTCAGGACATTCTTAAGCATGGCACGCGACACGCCGCTGACATCGACCCCGCTGTGGCTGAAGAAAGAACGGTCCTCGGCGGCCAGGAAGGCATTGCGCAGGCGCTCGGGGATACGGTCGTAGGGCACGTTGACACGGCGTTCCTGGCCGTATTCGCCAATCAGGGTGCCTTCCCAGGCGAAGACGCGCGCCGAATTGACCGGCCGGAAGTCGGCCAGTTCGGAACCGTCGGGCATGTCATGAAACAGCCATGCGGCATAGATTGTCACCGCGAATCCGGCAATGGCCACGACCGTCATCAGGGCAACGCTTGCCATTTCAAACCAACGCTCAGACGACTTAAGCAAGCAACCTCCGAACCACACCCCCTGCCGCTCGAAGCGCGGGTAACCCAACACGTTTACCAAAGTGGTGCACTAAGGCAAAGGACTTCGATGAAATTTCGTCCGCTCGGCACCATTTAGGGGTAAGCAGAACACAAACGTGAGATAGAGGGGACGAACGTCATGACCAACACCTTGAAAGATAAGGCGATCGGCGCCCTAGTCGGCCTGGCGGCTGGCGACGCCGTCGGTACCACGGTCGAGTTTCGGACGCGCGACAGTTTTGATCCGGTCACCGATATGGTGGGTGGTGGACCTTTTCATCTCTCGCCGGGTCAATGGACCGACGACACGTCCATGGCCCTTTGCCTGGCCGATTCGCTGTTGTTTGCGGACGAATTCGACGCAAGAGACCTGATGGAGCGGTTTTGCCAATGGCATTTGGACGGCCGTAATGCGTCAAACGGCACCTGTTTCGACATCGGCATCGCCACACGAATGGCACTGCAGGACTACCTCGACTCGGGTAATCCTTGGGCTGGCGACCCCGCCATACGCAGTTCGGGTAACGGGTCGCTGATGAGGGTTTCGCCTGTAGCAATCCGTTGGCACGATCAGCCGGACGAAGCGGCAAAACGCGCGCGCGAACAGAGCTGCACGACTCATGCATCACCTCTTTGTCTAGAGGCTTGCGATGTCTTCTCCCGGATGTTGTGCGCCGCCATGCATGGTGCGGACAAGGCTGAGATTGTTTCAAAGATCTCGGGTCTTTCGCACGCGAACTTTGCACGTTTCACCCAACCCGACTGGATCGAAAAGCGACGAGACGAGATTAAGTCTTCCGGTTATGTCGTTGATACTCTGGAAGCGGCACTCTGGGCGTTCTGGCACAGCGAAACCTTTGAGGAGGCTGTGCTGTTGGCCGCGAATTTGGGTGATGATGCCGATACGGTCGCAGCCGTAACCGGCCAGATCGCAGGCGCCTATTGGGGGTACAATGCCATCCCCGCTGGCTGGCGCGCCAAACTGACCTGGGAAGCCGATATATGTCGCCGCGCTGAAGCGCTGTTTGACAAAAAATAAGCCCCAGTCTTGCGACAGGGGCCTCAAGGCTCTGATCAACACTCTACGCTACTGACTAAGGCAACCCGGCAAAGGAAGCGTAGCGCACCTCGTTGGCGAAGTAGACATCGATGGCACGGGCCACCTGCCCCATCATCACCTCGCGGTGGCGCGAATCGTTCAGCATAGCCTCGTCTTCCTTGTTGTTGACGAAGCCCATCTCCAGCAAGACGGCCGGGACATCCGGCGCCAGCAGGACGAAAAGCCCGGCCTGACGCAGATTGGTCTTGAGCAGCGGAGTCGAGGCGCTGATATGGTCCATGACCAGTTGGGCGAACGTCGCGGAACGGTTCTTGGTGGCGCGCTGGGTCAGGTCGATCAGGATGCGACTGACGATCGCGTCCGACTGCGGCATGTCAGGCAGCGACCAGTCACCCTTGATCAGGGCCTTCCTGGCGGCGCGCTCGGTACCGGAATCCGACAGGGTATAGATGGAGGCGCCGCGGGTGTCACCCGAACCACCGGCATCCGAGTGCAGCGAAATGAACAGGTCGGCATTGGCGTTGCGGGCAATGCGTACCCGTGCCGGCAGGTCGACGAAGCTATCGGTCTCCCGTGTCATTATGACGGTGTAGCGGCCGGTCTTTTCCAAAGCAGTCTTCAGCGCCTTTGCTGCCGCCAGGTTGACGTCCTTTTCGTAGGACTGCGCTCCGACCGCTCCAGGATCCTTGCCCCCATGGCCGGCGTCGATGACAATGACCTTCTTGGTACGGGTTGGGTTGGCGGCCAGTTGCGTCTTGCCCGAAACCGGAGCGGCGATTACCGGAACCGGTGCCGGCTTTTCAACCGATGTGTCGGCATTGCCTGGCACGACATCGACGACATAGCGGTAGACACTAATTCCATCCGCCGGGGGCAGCAGGAAGCGGCGATAGACCTTGCCCTTCCCCTTAAAGTTGATTTTCAGGCGGGTGCTGCCGGCGACATTCTCGACCTTCCAGTCGGCGATCAGGCCCAGGCCGGTGCCGGACAAGGCCTTGCTAACCTCGACGTCCGGGAGGGCAATGACCTGCTGGGCGGCTTCGTTCTCACGCGTCACCACCTTGCCGTCGACGGCCTTGTTGAGTTCGATAACGATACGGGTTTGAGAGGCGTCACCGCCGAGCCGGACCTTGACCACGTCGCCCGATGCCGTTACGGGCGCCGCAACGACCGGGGCTGCTATGACCAACGCCGCTGGCGCAAAAGCGCTCACGACGCCTGTTGCCAGCATCCGTGAAAGGTTCAGAACGCTTACTACACGCAAACGATGTACCAAGGTATTATACCGTCGGGACATTCATTACTCCACGCACCACATGTTCTATGTTTTAGCCGTAAGACCTTGAATTTAGTCGTAGGACCTTGTTGGGTGACTATGGCAGGCACGGATGGAAATACGATTAAACTACAGGGTTTCCCCCCATTTAATCTTTGTGGTTTCCAGCCGGTTAAGAAACGGTTGCCGCAACCTGAAGTTTTCGCGACCAACCTTATCGCAACGACACGCCCTGCTGTTGCCCGTCAATAAAAACAGTTGACGTGAAACGCAATTTGCCGACATGTGGCAAATTGGTATCGCTCTCTTGCGAGTACGGCTGTGACGGGTGTCGTGTTTTCGAAGTTTGCCTGGCGGGGATATCGCCTTGATTGCAAACCTCGAAAGCAAAATGACGCCGGTTTATAAAACTTGCCCGCGTCCATCGTTTCTGAAATTCGCCCGCCCCAGATTTAGGGGGCGAGCGCATTTGATAAACGGGACACCGGTGGAAGCCGTTCCGCGCCTGCGAACCTTGTGACAATCGGTCCGCGGTCTTATCTCCCTGCCAGACGCCTGGCGGAAGTTCTCGCCCGGAACAGATGTCACGTCCATAAATGAACCGGCGCGGTCTATATCGCACCACAGAGTAGTCCGGCGCGCCCTATCGCGCGCCATAGAGTAGAAAAGAATCCATGGGCTGCGCCTTGAGCCTCCACAACGGAACTTTTGTCACTGCCGGCGTTTTCGCCGCGGTGGCCGCGCGCCCTCACCTGAACCTTAAGCGCCACGCCTTTGTCCGTCCGGCTCCGCCGGGACGTGCGTTCGAGCGCTCCGGAGATACTGTTAATGTCAAAGACTATGTTAATCGACGCGACCCACACGGAAGAGACCCGTGTCGTCGTGCTGAACGGCTCGCGAGTTGAAGAATTTGATTTCGAAAGCCACGCCAGGAAGCAGCTTCGCGGCAATATCTATCTTGCCAAGGTCACACGGGTAGAGCCGTCGTTGCAGGCGGCCTTCGTGGAATATGGCGGTAACCGTCACGGCTTCCTGGCTTTCAACGAAATCCATCCCGACTACTATCAGATCCCGATCGCCGATCGTGAAAAGCTGATGGCGGAACTGGCGGCCCAGGCCCAAAACGCCAAGGACAGCGGCCGCGACAGCGCCCGTGACAACGGCCTTGGCGACGATGACGACGACGATCATCATGAGGACGATGGCGACGATCTGCCCGATGAAGAGCGCCGCCTGCGTCAGCACCTGATCCGCCGCTACAAGATTCAGGAGGTCATCAAGCGCCGCCAGATCCTGCTGGTTCAGGTCGTCAAGGAAGAGCGCGGCAACAAAGGCGCGGCCCTGACCACCTACCTGTCGCTGGCTGGCCGGTACTGCGTGCTGATGCCGAACACGGCGCGCGGAGGCGGCATTTCGCGCAAGATCACCAATGCCCCCGACCGCAAGCGCCTGAAGGCGGTAGCCCAGTCACTGGACGTGCCGCACGGTATGGGTCTGATCGTCCGCACTGCCGGCGCCAAGCGCACCAAGCAGGAGATCAAGCGCGATTACGACTATCTGCTTCGGGTGTGGGAGACCATCCGCGAGACGACGCTCAAATCGAATGCGCCGGCGCTGATCTATGAAGAAGAGGACCTGGTCAAACGTGCCATCCGCGACATGTTCGACAAGGATTTCGATGGCGTGCTGGTCGAGGGCGACGATGGCTACAAGTCCGCCAAGGACTTCATGCGTATGATCATGCCGTCGCAGGCCAAAAAGATCCAACTCTACAAGGCCAATGCTCCCCTCTTTGCCCGTTACGGCGTCGAGGACCTGATCTCGAAAATCTACTCTCCGGTCGTGCCGCTGAAGTCCGGCGGCTATCTGGTCATCAACCAGACCGAGGCCCTGGTCGCCATCGACGTCAACTCCGGAAAGTCGACTAAGGAACGCAATATCGAGGCGACCGCTCTCAAGACCAACATGGAAGCCGCGGAAGAAGCTGCGCGTCAGATGCGGCTGCGTGACCTGGCCGGCCTGGTGGTCATCGACTTCATTGACATGGACGAGTCGAAAAACAACCGTTCGGTCGAAAAGAAGCTGAAGGACGCCCTGGCCGAGGACCGCGCCCGCATCCAGATGGGCAAGATTTCCGGCTTCGGCCTTATGGAAATCAGCCGTCAGCGCCGCCGCACCGGCTTCCTGGAAGGCACGACCGTCACCTGCCCGCACTGCGAGGGCATGGGACGCATCCGCTCGATCGACTCGGCCGCCCTTTCGGCCATGCGGCGCATCGATATGGAAGCCATGCAAAACGGGGCCGGCGCCATTACCGTTAAGCTGCCGACCGCCGTTGCCCTCTATATCCTGAACGAAAAGCAGATCCACCTCGCCAAGTTGCGGTTGGAATGGGGCCTGAAGGTCAATATCGAAATTGACAACGACCTGGGCCATACCGACCTGCAGATTGTACGCACCGTCCTGGCCACTGAGGTCGACTTCGTTGCGCCCATTCGCCCGGAACCGATTGCCTTCGATCCGACGCCGGAAGAAATCGCCGAAGACGAGGCGCTTGGCGATGACGAGGACGACGTGGTCGCCACCGATGAGGACGGCGAAGACGGCGCCGAAAGTGCCGAACCACGCGGCGATCGTGAAAGCGGCGAAAGCCGCGATGCCCGAGGTAACAAGCGCCGCCGCCGCCGCCGTGGTGGCCGTGACCGCTTTGAAAGCGATGACCGCGCCTCAGGCCTGGCCGCGGGTGAAGGTCGCGTGGACGCTGGGGCTGATGCCGGTGAAGACGCAGAGGGCGACGAAGGCGACGACGAGGATGAAGGAGACGGATCAGATCCGCGTCACGGCCGCAACCGCCGCCGCCGTGGTCGCCGTGGCGGCCGACGCGCCGGTTTCGATAACCGTCCGCGCGAAACCTACAGCTGGGTCCGTGCCCGCACGCCGTCACTGGAAGCGCCTTATGTCTGGATCGATCCGTTCGAGGAACAGGCGAAACGCTTCGAACAGACCGAACGCACTCGCGACATTGCGGCGACAAACATCGCCGTATCGCCGGTAATCTCTGTTGCTGCGGCCGTCATTCAGGTGCTTGGCGCCGAGGTGACGTCCCCGACCTCGCTGGTGCCCGAAGAACTGCGCGACCAGCCGGCGCCCAAGCGTCCGCGCCCAACGCGCCGCCGCAAGACGGGCGTCGAAGCCGCTGATCCCGTGCCCCCCGACCATTCGGAACCATTGATCACCGCGCCCATGCCGACCTCGACCGACGTCGATTCCGGTGTTGCGCCTGACCTGGAGCCGGAAGCGGCGCCGGCCGTGACTATGGTCGAACCGGAAGCACCGGTAAAAAAGCCCCGTTCACGCAAGAAGGCCGCTCCGGTGGTCGAAGCCCAGGAGACGGCGGTAGAAGCCCTGCCCCCGGTATTGGCTGAGCCTGTGTTGGAACCGGTCCTGGAAGCCGAACCTGTCAAGGTTCTTGAACCTGTCGCCGCCGAACCGGATCCGAACGAAATCACGGCCCCGCCTGAAAAGCCCAAGCGTGGCTGGTGGCGAAAGTAAGGTTCTGAACCAGGGATGGACACAGATAAACATGGATATCCGTTTCCATCCCGAACTTCCCGCGAAGCAGAATCAAGGCAAGTTTGAGACCGCGAATGATGGCGAATAGACGCGAATATTCTTAACTCTTCTGTCAAGAACAGCCCGGTCCGAGGTTTCAAGCGCCGGCACTTTTTCATGCGTGTTCATCCGACGTTATCCGTGGTTCCAACTTCAAGATGGTGCTGCTTCGCGGCGGTTGGAGAGTCCCATGAATTCGTGGTTCTTATTCATTCAGGGTTCAAGTACAGGCCTTAGATTTGTCACGCTTGATGCCTATCTAAAGTGCGCGTTCTCGGGGTCTATGCCTATGCACGACAAACCATCTCACACGTCCCTGGCCCGGCGCCTGCTGAAAGCCGCGACAGGCATTGCTGCCGGACTTGCCATGCTGGCCGCGTCGGCCGCTGCCCACGCCCAAAGCGTCATCCGCGACACCGAGGTCGAACGCTTTCTGCATGACCGTACCCGGCCGATCCTCGAGGCCGCCGGCCTCGATGCCGACCGCGTCCAGTATCTGCTGGTGGCCAGCGACGATCTGAACGCCTTCGCTACTTTCCGCCTGCGCATGGGGCTGAACACCGGCCTGATCCTGGAAGCCAAGACCCCCAACGAGTTGTTCGGCGTCATTGCCCACGAAACCGGCCACCTGTCCGGCGGCCACATGATGCGCACCGACGAGATCGAGCGCGCCGCGCGGGCTCCAATGGCCATCGCGCTGGGCCTCGGCATCGTCGCAGCCCTGGCCGGCTCCCCCGACGGCGCCATGGGCATTATTGGCAGCTCCGGCACCTTTGGCACATTGAACGCCCTTCGGTACATGCAAACGCAGGAGTCCGCTGCCGACGTCGCCGGCATCAAAGCGCTGGAGAAGGCCGGCATGTCCGGCAAGGGTCTGGTCGACTTCTTCTACAATTTCCGCAATGTCGAGACTTTCTCGAACGCCGAGCGCTACGCCTTTTTCCGCACCCACCCGTTGTCGCGTGAACGCATTCAATCGATCACCAGCCTGGCCAAGCGCCAGTCGCACTATGGCGAGGTCGATCCGCCCGAAGTCGTGGAGGCGTTCAAGATCGTCCAGGCCAAGCTGGCCGGCTTCATGGAAGACCCGGTCAAGACCTTCCGCACCTATCCCGAAAGCGACACCTCCTATCCGGCGCGCTACGCCCGGGTTATCGCCACCTACAAGCAGGGCAACTGGGACAAGGCCCTGACCGATCTCGATACGCTCATCACTGAGCAGCCAGACAACGCGTATCTCCATGAGTTGAAGGGACAGATCTATTTCGAGACCGGCCGTGCCGTCCTGGCGAAGCCAGAACATCTGAAATCGGTCCAACTGATGCCGCAGGCGCCCCTTCTGCACTTGAACCTTGGCCAAACCCTGATCGCCATCGGCGACAAGGAGAACCTGGATCAGGCCGTCGTCGTGCTGCGCGAGTCGTTGAAGTACGAAGAGGACAACAGCTTCACCTGGTCGCAACTGGCGCAGGCCTATGACTCGCTGAACCAGCCCGGGATGGCGCGGCTGGCTACAGCCGAGGCTCAGTTCTACAACGGTGACTATGAAGGTGCGCGAACAACAGCCGTGCGCGCTCAGAAATTTTTCCCTACGACCTCGCCGGAATTTCGCCGCGCCCGCGACCTGGTCATGGTGACTTCATCCGAAATGGGCATCAACCCGGTCGAAGGCGAAACCAAGCGCCGTCCCTAACCCCCGAAAGTGTTTTACGTGTCCGAACCTGAATTGCCGATGCCAGAATCCTCGTCTCAGTCCTCTTACGGCGGCTGGCGCGACATCCAGGGCCACATCACCACTGGCCTGGCAGTGTTTGCTGTCATCCTGGCGGGCGCGCCCTATGTCCTGCCGCAAGTCCAGGCGTGGCAGACTCAGCAAGGCTTGCTGGAGCGGCCGGCCATGCTGCAGGCAGCCAGCGAAAAGCTTCAGGCCCAGGCCGATGCCGCCGTCGCCACCAAGACTCGCGAGGCGCTCAAGGCGCGGGCGGAAAGCCTGAAGACGACCCTGTACGGCAGCAAGATGGACCCGATCCTCGGCAATCCGGCTGCGCCGATCAAGATCGTCGAATTCCTGGATTACAACTGCACCTACTGTCGTTCCGGTGCACCGCTGGTGAAGGCCTTCCTGGAGGCCAACCCGGACGTGGCGATCATCATCAAAGAGTATCCGGTGATCAGCAAGAATTCGCGACCCTTGGCGGCCTATGCCCTGGCAGCAGCGGAAGCCGGCAAGTACGAGGCTGTGCACTACGCCTTTATGAGCGGCGGCGTCGACAGCGAGGCGGAGGCGCACGCCGTCCTGGCTAAGGCCGGGTTGAACCCGCAGACGATCCAGGCGAGGATGTCGTCCGAGGACATCCAGAACTACATCACCGAAACTCTGGTGTTGGGCGACGATTTAGCCATAACCGGGACGCCGACCTTCATCATCGATGGCGAGCCGTACAACGGCACCAATATCCCGGCGATGACCGCGGCGGTAGAAAAACTGCGGAAGAAGTCGTAAGATCATCCTTCCTCGTTCGCGGGCGAGGAGGCGAGCAAGCAAGCCCGCAGGGTGCGGCGCGTCGAGACGGAGGGCCGTCGTAGTCTCGAAGTACCCCGCATCGTAAAAAGTCTACCGCGCCCCGAAGACCCGCTTGCCCCAGGTGCGACTCGCCGGCTTGGCCGCTGGATCCAGGGGCTCGGCATTGGCTGCCACGACCGGTTCGCCCCGAAGTTGCCGCAACCGCTCGACCGCTTTGGCGTTGACCGAAGTGCCCAGACGCTCGATTTCTTCATAGGTCTCGACCGCCTTTTCCATCTGCTGCAGCGATTCATAGACCGCCGCCAGATTGTACAAGCCACGCGGCGACCGATCGCTCTTGCACGCCCGTTGGGCAGCTGCAATCGAATCCCAGTGCCGACTCATGGCCAGCAGGATCTGCGACCGCAGCACATGGGCGCGCGCCAGGTCCGGCGCCAGTTGCAGGCACAGGGTTACCGCCATCTCGGCTTCGCTGAACCGGTTCAACCGGCGTAAACAGGCCGCCTTGCCGAAACAGGCAGTTGCATCCATCGGATGAATGGCGAGATAACGGCCGTAAGCCGCGGCTGCCGCGTCATAGTCCTGCAAGGCGCCCAAGGCATCGGCCGCCATCAGGATGGCATCGGCATCGTCATGGGCGCCCAGTTCGAGCAGGGCATCGGCATAGGCACGCTCTCCCATGCGGTTGGCAGCGCGTCGTATGGCCAGGCTTTCACGGCGCAGCACGGGATGATCGGGTGACCGCCGCAAGGCGACTTCGATCGCTGCCTCAGCCTCGACCAGTTGCCCGTCCAGGCGATACTGTTTCCCCAATTCATACGGAAAGCCCGGATTGTCGGGATTGACCTCCATGGCGATTTCCAACTGATCGATCGTCAGACCGCGCAGCCGCATCAGGCTGCGGCCTTCCGGTTCGGTCGCCAGGATATCCAGCGGCGACAAGCGGTAAGGCTCGCCGATCAGTTTTTCTTCGCTAAGCAGGTCGGCCCAGGCCGCTGGGTCGCCGAAATGGGTTTCGGGAGAAAAGAACACACCCTGGCCATTCGGCGTCGCGAACGGCGCTATCCGGTCGTTGAGATACAGGAACTGCGCATCGGTATTGGGAAAGCGCTCGAAATAAGCCTTTTCCAGATCCACGGCCTGGGCCTCGCTCAGGTCGCGGCGGACATAGGTGACGGCTTCGGTGCGGGCCTGTTCACGAAAGCGCGCCGCCAGGTGGCGAAAACGCGCGATGAAGGCGGCATAGTCGGCCAGATAGTGGGCCGGATGGGCGAAGCTATGGTGGAAGCGCACGCCGGTACCACGGTCAGCGACCAGGGAGCCTTGCGCCGTGTCGACCAGATAAAGTTGCTCCGGAGCAAAGACGTCGAAATCCTTGCGCAGGATTTCGATCAGTCCCTGGGCGGGCACCGCCATCCAGTCGAAAAGTTGGGCTGTGTTGTCGCCCGAATGCATGCGCAACTGAAAGGCCACTTCCCAGCGCAGGCCGAGACTGACGAGACGGCGGTCGTCGGGACCGCGCCTGGAATCGTGTTTGGTTTTAAAAAGCGAGGACGTTTTACGCGTCGGTGCCATGGCTTTCTGATTTCCCGGTGGGGCGCCATTCAGCGCACCCTTGGGAACCAGACATAACCGCCAACGGCTTAATTTCGGTTAAACTCAGTTTGCAAAGGCCCCTCACCCAATCGGCCTCACCTTGCTCTGACCTCGCCCCCCACCGGAAACGGGAACGGAAAGAGAAGAAACCGTTACATGTTCGGATAGTTCGGGCCGCCACCACCTTCGGGCGTGACCCAGACGATATTGCCGGTCGGGTCCTTAATGTCGCACGTTTTGCAGTGGACGCAGTTCTGGGCGTTGATCTGCAGCCGCGGCTTACCGATATCTTGCCCGACGATCTCATACACCCCGGCGGGGCAATAGCGCTGGGCCGGTTCCGCATACTTGGCCAGGTTGATGTCGATCGGGATATGTGGGTCCTTCAGCACCAGGTGAACCGGCTGATCCTCCTCATGATTGGTTGAGGAGATAAACACCGACGACAGCTTGTCGAACGACAGCACGCCGTCAGGCTTGGGATACTTGATCGGCTTGAACTCCGCCGCAGGCTTGATCGAATGGGCGTCCGACTTGCCGTGCTTCAAGGTGCCCGAACCACTGAACAGGCTGAACCCGCCCAGCAGGTTGGTGACAAACATCTCCATGCCGCCGACAACCGTGCCTAAGGTCGTGCCGAGGCGGCTGAGCAGCGGCTTGACGTTGCGCACCAGCTTCAGTTCGCGCCTGATATCGGAATGGTCATACGCCGTCTGATAACCGTCCAGGGTCCGCGCCGGTGTGCCCGAGGCCAGGGACTTGACCGCTGCATCGGCTGCCAGGATGCCGCTCTTGATAGCGTTGTGCGAGCCCTTGATCCGTGGCACGTTAACGAACCCAGCCGAGCAGCCGATCAAAGCGCCCCCCGGGAAGACCAGTTTCGGCACCGACTGATAGCCACCTTCGCTGATAGCGCGGGCGCCGTAGGCGACGCGCTGGCCGCCTTCCAGAACCTCGGCGATCACCGGATGATGCTTCAAACGCTGGAACTCGTCATAGGGCGAGATATAGGGGTTCTGGTAGTTGAGATGGACCACGAAGCCGATCGACACATAGTGATCGCCGAAGTGATACATGAACGAGCCGCCGCCCGTCTTTTCATCCAGCGGCCAGCCCAGAGTGTGCTGGACCAGACCCGGTTTGAACTTTGAAGGCTGGACCTTCCACAGTTCCTTGATGCCTATGCCATACTTCTGCACGTCGGCCTGGGCATCGAGTTCGAACTTGCGGATGACCTGCTGCGACAGTGAACCGCGCGCGCCTTCGGCGAAGAAGGTATATTTTGCCAGCAGGTCCATACCGGGCACATGGTCCGGTTTATGGTGGCCGTCGCGGCTTACGCCGGCGACACCGGCGACCACGCCCTTTACAGCGCCGTCCTCGTCATACAGGACCTCAGAACAGGCCATACCGGGATAGATTTCGACGCCCGCCCCTTCCGCTTGTTCGGCCAGCCAACGCGTCAGATTGCCCAGCGAGCCGACATAACAGCCGTGGTTGCTCATATAGCCCGGCATGGGCAGCGACGAGATATCGAGCGCGCCCTGTGGACCCAGATAAATGAACTTGTCGTCTGACACCTTGGTGTCAAGCGGCGCACCAAGGTCCTTCCAGTTGGGAAAGAGTTTCGCCAGCCCAGAGGTGTCGAACACCGCGCCCGACAGGATGTGGGCGCCGATCTCCGAACCTTTTTCCAGCACGGCGACGGTGACCTCGATGCCGGCTTTGGCAGCCTGCTGCTTCAGCCGGATAGCCGCAGACAGTCCAGCCGGACCTCCTCCGACGATGACCACATCATATTCCATCGCCTCGCGTTCAACCGGCATATCGACCATAATCTGTTCTACCTCCCGACGGGTTACCCCGTTAGGGGGCTCCCCGTTTTGTTTTGAACTCAGGCGCGCAGCCCGCTATGACAGGTTGCGCGTTTTTGAAGGCCCCACATGTTCCCGTCCGACGATCTAACCAAGGAACTAGAGAGCTACCTCGGCTTTCTCATCGACCATGAGTTGGAAGAGTCCTACGCGAATGCGCCTCTTAATCGGACTCTCAGCGAAAATAAATCACCAAATCCGCGTGCCGCTGCGGCAGTCACGCAAATTCGTGTGACCCCTGTGGCTTCGGGGCCGCAAGGCGGGGCCGTCAATGCGCTCAAGCCGCAAAACCTTACCGGGCTGGATATCGGTACCGTGTTACATGAAGCCAAGCAGCGCGCCGCCGCCGCGCGCTCGCTGGATGAGCTCTATGCCGAACTGGAGGCGTTCCAGCATATGCCTATGCGCCACGAAGGTGCCACGCAGCTGGTGCGGTTTCGCGGCAGCGACACCCCCGACCTGATCGTGGTCGGCGAGTGCCCCGATGCCGAAGAGGATCTCTCTGGCCAGGCGTTTGCCGGTAAACCCGGCGCCTTGATCGATGCGGCCTTGCAGGCGGCGGGTGTCAAGGACCGCGCCCTGCTGACGCCATGCGTCTTCTGGCGCCCAGCCGGCGGGCGGCCTTTGATGGCCGAAGATATTTCGCTGACGACGCCTTTCATGCAGGCCCTGATTCGGTTGGCGTCGCCCAAAGCCATCCTGCTGTTGGGCGCCGGCGCCGTGTCGGTGGTCTTGAACCTGGATCAGCGTTTGAGCGAGCTGCGTGGGCGTGTCGTCGGCTATCATGGCGATCCGAATGTACCGTCCATGGCCAGCTATCCGGCTAGTTTCCTGTTGAAGCAGCCGTTGGCGAAGGGGTTGTTCTGGCGGGATCTGCTGCAACTCACCGTGCAGGCGGAGCTGTAACGCGCAAAGTCGACTCAAAATAAAGTGACTCAACTGTCAGGAAATGTAGCTTGCTCCGTCACCTTGTCTGTCACATTGTCACCAGGCAACTTTTGGCCAATGCGCAAGGGGTTGCCCAGGCACAAAAGTTTCATTAGTGTCCCGTCCTTTCGGCCAGCCGGTCGCCGCTTTAAGGTGCAGTTTTGACGTCCAACCGCCAAACTCAGGCCCGTCTCCTGGGCCGCCTTCTGACCACCGGCACTGCGCTGATGGCCCTGTCCGCGTCCGCGATGGCGCAGGACGTCTTGACTCCCGACTTTTCCGCCTCCAGCCTTGCTTCCCCCAGTCTTGCTTCCCGGCACCTTGCCGCTCAACTCCCTGCGCCCTTGACCGCAACACAAGCTGCCACCCAGGCGGCTGACTCCACGATTATTGTCAATGCTGCCCCCCTGCCCTATGCTCTGGTTGCCGGTCAGGCTCAGGCACCGACCAAGGCCGTCGCCCAGAATTTACCGCTGGCGCCGCGGGATGCGGAGCTGTACCAGGCAGCCTTCGCGATGATCAAGGCCGGCGATTTCGACGACGCCGACGCCAGGCTGGCCCAGGTCAAGGACCAGCGCCTGATGGGCTACGCCACGTTCAGCAAGCTGTTCCACCGCAAATATACCTCGACCTATGACGAGTTGATGGCTTGGCTCGATACGTACGGCGACCAGCCGATGGCGATGCGCGTCTGGGGACTTGCCAAGCGCAAGAAGCCCGACGGTGCGCCAGATCCGGCGTTTCCATCGCTGTTGGGCGCTGTTCCAGCCGGGGAAGTTGCCTCCGCCGCAAGTACGGCGGTCCGGCTGAGCGGTACCGGATTGCTGAACGCGGCGCCACAAACGACGCACAATCCCGGCGCTCCGGCCGGCGAAGACCTGACGCCGAAGTCAGCGCGGTCGGCCTATAATAACGGCCAACTGGAGCAGGCCGCCAGGCTGGGCAAGCAGATTGGCGACCACTGGGTCACCGGCCTGGCCAACTGGCGCCTCGGCCGTTACGATCAGGCCCTGGCCGCGTTCAGGTTCGTCGCCACTGATCCCAGCCAAAACGCCTGGAGCCAGTCGGGAGGTTCATACTGGGCTGGCCGCGCCGCCCTGAAGCTCGGCAAGGCCGATGAGGCCGAGGGCTATTTCAAGATCGCGGCCAGCTTCCCGTTCACCTTCTATGGTCTGGTTGCCGAGCAGCGCCTGGGCGTCACGCCGGCGGTTGTCCTGTCAAAAAAGGGCGAATTGCCGACCTTTTCGGGTCAGTCGCGCACGGCCATGGCGGCGGTTCTGGAAGGCGACTTCGGGTGGGCCCAATCGCATTCCAAGGCGCAGCGGATGAATGCGCTGATCCAGGTTGGCCGGTTCGAGGATGCTCAGGACGAATTGCAGGCGGCGGTGCAAAGCGCGACTACAGGCGAAGAGCGCGACCGCTGGCTGGCCCTGTCGGCCCGGACGCAGATCCCGGTCAGCCAGCTGAAGCGCACGGACAAGCTGTTCGACGCATCCTTGTATCCTATGCCGGATTTCGCGCCCGCGGGTGGCTATAAGGTGCCCAAGGCACTGGTCTTTGCCTTGGCGCGCAAGGAAAGCAAGTTCAACCCCAAGGCCTATTCCTATTCCGGTGCCTATGGGTTGCTGCAGTTGATGCCGGCGACGGCAGCCCTGGTCGAGAACGATGCCAGTTTCACCGCCAAGCCGAAGCAGTTGCTGACACCGGAGATCAATCTGAGAGTCGGGCAAAACTATATCACGCGTCTGTTCGATTCCAAGGTGATCGACGGCGACCTGCTGCGGACCCTGGCGGCCTATAATGCCGGTCCGCGTCCGGTGAAGGATGCAATGGACAGCCTGGGGCCGGACGCCGATGCCCTGCTGTTTCTGGAGTCGATCCCTGTGGCCCAGACCCGTCAGTATGTCGAAGAAGTTGCCGCCAATTACTGGATCTATCGCCAACTGATGGGCCAGCCAACCAAAACCTTGACCCTGGCAGCAAACGACGCGCGGATTATCGACGCCACGGCAGATAGATAAGATCTGTCACCGGGCAAGGTGATAACCCGACGCGAAGCGACGTATCTGTGAAACTGGCGGCCAGGTGCTCCTCGTAGTGGGCCTTTTTGCTTAGCACGAGCAACGTCCGGAGCGGGATATGATTTGATGGAACCAAAACCCCGCTCTAAGTTTTTGTTTTGTCGCGCAATTTATCCGAAAACGGGAGCGCCCGTGCGGGTGCCACACACTTTATCGGATTGCGCTCTAAGTTTTTGTTTTGTCGCGCAGCTTAATCCCAAAAGTGCGTCACACTTTTGGGATGCGCTCAAAAGTTCGTGAAGCCCCGTAGGGGTGTTCGTGCGGTTCGTCGTCAAATCGTCTTCCTACGCCGGCCGTTTCACCATCGGCGGCTTGGGTGGTACCCCCAAGAGATACAGCATGAACCGCGCTCCCTTGGTCAGCAGTCCGACCGCCCAGCCACGCGCCTTGAACCGGCGGGCATTGGTGGTCAAGGATGCGGCCATGGGCCGCAACCGCGCCCTTCCCAGCGCCATGGCCAGGGCCACATCCTCGAATGCCGCCTGGTCCTTGTAGCCGCCGACGCAGTCATACAGGGCCCGTGACAGCAATAGCCCATGGTCGCCACTGGGCATGGCCAGCCAACGCGCCCGCGCAGCCAGCAACTCTGCCCACAGCGAAGCCAGCCAGGACGGATCGTCGAACTTGAGATGGAAATAGCCCGCCTGGGTAGCGTGGCTGTTGATATGGACCTGTACCTGGTCCATCCAGCCGTCGCCGAGCTGAGAGTCCGAGTGCATGATCATAATCCAGTCGCTGCGCGCCGCCCGGCAGCCTTGCCACAGCTGCAATCCCCGCGCCGCATCGGTACGAATGACCTTGCATCCTGTCGAATCAGCGATCTCAAGCGTCGAATCATCGGACCCGCCATCAACGATGATGACTTCGCGAATCAGGCCTTCGACGACCCCGGGTACGAGAGACGACAGGGTACGCACCAGATGGTCTTCGGCGTTAAGGGTAGGCATGATAACGGAAATCACGTACGCCACTCTCTAAAAACATTTCTTGTTTTTCGGAACTTATTATAACACCTCATGTAGGTCCAAAAAGGTGCATGGGCAAGGACTTGTACGTTTTGGCAGGAGGTTTTTTAGCGGGAGAAGACACCCACCAGTTCCACGTGGGCTGACCACAAAAACTGATCTATCGGGGTCACCCTGTCCAGCGAAAAACCTGCGTTCACAAGGATTTTAGCATCACGAACAAAGGTCTGTAAATTACAGCTTACCGCAACGGCATGGGCGACGCCGGAACGGGCGATTTCGAAGGCTTGCGCCTCGGCGCCTGCGCGCGGCGGATCGAAGACGATGGCGTCGAAACCCTTCATCTCCTCGGCCACCATTGGTCGTCGGAACAGGTCGCGGACTTCCGGCGTGATGGTCTTTAAACCCGGTGCCGAGGCCATGGCGTTCTTGAGTGCCGCGATTGACGTGGCCGCGCCATCGGCAGCGTAGACCACGGCGGTCTCGGCGAGCGGAAACGTGAAGGTGCCGGCGCCACAGAACAGGTCGGCGACCTTCTTTGCGCCGGCTACCGAATCGCTGACTAAGGCCGCCATGGCGGCTTCGGCCTGGGGCGTGGCTTGCAGGAAAGACCCGATGGGTAGGGATACCGTCGCCTTGCCGAATCGGATCATGGGCTGGCGCACCTGATAGAGGATGTCCTCGCCCATAGTCACGCGGGCAAAACCGGCTTCGCCGGCCGCCATGGCAATCTGCATTCGGGCATCGGCCGACAGCCCGCCTGATTTGGTGCGCTCGACGCCGGAGATATCGATATCCAGCCCGGTCAGCGACGCTGTCACGTGGAGGACTGGCGCGGACTTCGGATGCTCGAACAAAGGCGCCGCCAGTTGCCGCAACATCGGCAGTGACGCCACGATGGCCGGATCGGAGATGACACAGACCTCGATCGGGACCAGCGACCATGAGCGCCGCGCCTTGAAGCCGATCTGAACCTGATTGCCTTGTTTTCGCGCGTGCAAGCCGACGCGACGGCGCGAATGGGTCGGTGTTGTGAAACCAGGGAGAACCTCAGTCTCCAACCCGCCGCGGCGCAGTTGCGCGACAACGACCTCATGTTTCCAGGCGCTGTAGGCGGCCAGGTCCCAGTGCTGAAGCGTGCAGCCACCACAGGCGGAGAAATGTGGACAGGGCGGCGTGACGCGCTCGGGGCTTGCCATTATCACCTCGACCAGTTCCGGCCGTTCCTTGCCCTGACGCGCCAGGACGCGCTCGCCGGGCAGGGTCATGGGCACGATCAGGCCGCCGGCAGTAATGCCATCACCCTGAAATCCAACCTTGTCGATATGTGCTTCGAAATCTGCCATGAACCTGCCGCAACAGCCTCATGTCAAAAAGTGTCAAGACGTGTACCTGGGCACTTTTTGGATAAACATGAGGCAGAGTAAAGGGAGACGCCCCATAGAGCCCATGGCGGGTCATGTCAAATTCCCCGTATAGGCGCAACGCGGTTGACTCACCTGCCCGTCAGACGAAAATGGCCGCGACGGTTCGGTGTCGTCTCTTCCTTTTTTGTTCAAGGTGTTTGCACATGATCACGCTGAAGTCCGCGCTGTTAACCATGATCCTGTCGGCTACCGTGGCGGCGGTCGCGCTCCCCGCAGCCGCCCACTGCCCCGATGGCAAGGACCACAGCCATAAGGTGACCAAGAAGACGGTCAAAAAAGCGGCTAAAAGAACGGCGGTCGCGTGCAATTGCGCCAAGCCTGTCAACAAGCCCCGCAAGGTCGCGCAGACACCTAAGCAGGCACCCCGCCCAGCCCCTGAGCCTGAAACACAGCCGCGCGACTACGCCTGGCGCAGCAGCGACACCTATTATAACGACCAGGGCCCGCGCAGCCCCGGCGTCAACCTGTATCAGACCTCCTGGGAATCCTCGACAGTGACCACGCGGGTCGTGTCGCATCGAGTCGTCTATATCCGGCTCGGCGATGGCCGCTTGCTGCCCCACGCTCCCGACTGCCACGATCGCCGGCATAGGCACGTCGCCTATTAGGACGTCTCATGCCAAAAAGTGGCAATCCACTTTTTGGCATGAGACTCGTGACTTACGGATTCTTTGCGCACGGGCTGAAAGTCGGTATTTCTTATTGGGGCCCGCAGGCGGACACAAAGAGGGTTAACGCGCTTCCGCTCTTGCCCCAGAGGCCGACATGCCGCTCGCTCCCTTCGTTCGTTCCGCCGCAATCTCGCTGGCGCTCATTGTCGCCTTCCCGTCCCTTGCCATGGCGCAGGACGACCAGGAACGCGGCGACGGCCAATACCGCCGCGACGACGACCAACGCCGAGACTATGACTATGATCGCCGCGATGATCGCGTCCCCTACGCCGGTGCCGACCTGGCCTATGACTATCTGAGCGGGGAGTATTATCGCTTTGAGGGCCCGCGCCAGCAGGACCCAAGAGCCCGAGAACAGAGCGGCTATCGCGATGGTGTGCTGCAAACCAAGCCCAATAACGGACACTATGCCGGGGTACGCTGGATCGGCGGCCAGCGCCGCTATCGCGGCTGCGGCTGCTCAGCCTGGTACGGCCGCAGTCATAGCGATTACCGAAGCTCATCCTATGCGCCGAATGAACGCAGCAACGGCTATTTCGAACGCTATGCCAGCAGCAACAGCAACGCCTGGGGCTATAGTGACCGACGGAGCGGGTACCGTTTCTTCAATTATGGCTATTGAGTCCCAAAGCTCCCATCCGGCAGGGTTTTTACTTGACCAACGTTTTCGCTTTCTGAACGAAGATGAACGAACCTATCAAGCGCTGTTCATCTTGGCTCCTGTATACAGGTTATATCAGCCGGAGGTGAGGTCACCAGACCCGGCAAACCGGGAAGGAACCCACCCCATGATCCGCATGACCGCGACCCGCAAGTTGATCGCCGCTGCTGTAACCGCCGTCGCCATTGCCGGCTTCGCCTTGCCAGCCGCCGCCGAAAGCTGCCGTGGCCAGAAGAAGGACGCTCAGCGCAGCGGCGCCATTGCCGGTGCAGTTATCGGCGCTGCTGTCGGTGGCACGGCCTCCAATACCCGTAACAAGGGCCTTGGCACAGTTGCTGGCGCCGTTGTTGGTGCGGCGGTCGGCTCGTCGATCGCCAAGAACAACACCAAGTGCCGCTATGACTATAGTTACAATGATTACTACGACAGCGGCTATGACCGTCGCGATGACCGCCGTGACGACCACTATGACCGTCGCGACGACCGCTGGGATCGCCGCGATGACCGCCGCCACAGCCGTCATGACCGCCGCGACGACCGCCGCGACGACCGCTACGATCGTTACGACCGCAGCTACTAGAGCGGGGTGAGTTTTGATGGCATCAAAACCCCGCTCTAAGTTTTTGTTTTGTCGCGCAATTTTTCCGAAAACGGGAACGCCCGTGCGGTGGTGTCCACTTTATCGGATTGCGCTCTAGGTTTTTTGGAAACACCTCGTGCTGATCCCCAAGGCCGGCGGCTTAACGCTGCGGCACCTTGCGACATGAGGTTTTGGAAGCCCGATGCAGCCCCCGCGCATCGGGCTTCATTTTATTTGCTTTTTGGCGTTCGCCACGACAGCAGCGTGGCGCCCCAGAAATTCCAAACCGAGCTCAGGACTGCCGCCAGGACACCCGCCGGGAGCCAGTGCATATTCAACTGACCGCGCATCAACAGGGCCAGACCGAGACTGATCAGGGCACCGATAGAACAGGCAAGGTAGAACCCCAGCAGGCCGCGTACCAGGCCCCAGCCGTGCAGCCGCTTGTCCCGGAAAGTCAGAATGTTGTTGAGGAAAAAATTCCACGTCATCGACAACCAGATGGCCAGGCTATAGCTGACCAGATCGTCGGTCAGAACGCGGAAACGGTAGATTGGCAGGTAATCGCCACTGCGGAACAACAGATGTGCTGCGATCAGGACAACTGTATAGACGACAACGCCGCTCAGGCCCACGCCGACAAACATGACGAAACGTGCCGGCAGCAAGCCATTGGTGGCCTTTTCGATCAGCAGGGCAACCAGGTCGATGACCACGCGCAGGTCCAGCTTGGACTCGCCGCCCTGGCGCTGGCGCAGGGACGCCTTGACCTCGGCAAAGCGCGGCTTGACCTTGGTGGAGGCGGCGATGTCGAGCAAGATCTTGAAGCCTATGCCGGTCAGCTTGGGGCGCGCCGACTGATAGTACTCGCGCGTCATCATGAAGCAACCGCTCATCGGATCCGACAGCGGCACCTTGAGCACCAGTCCGGTCGCCCAGGTAAAGGCCTTCGAGCCCAGGTCGCGCAGGCCGCTCAAACCAGTTTCGGTCTTGCCGATATAGCGTGAGACGCAGACCAGATCCTTGTCGCCCTTCAGGATCAGTTCGGCCAATTCGCGAATGGCGGCCGGATCGTGCTGGCCGTCGCCGTCCATGACGCCCAGGAAACGGCCGCGGGCAATGTCCCAGCCTTTGATCGCCGCCGACGACAGGCCGCGCTCACCGACGCGAACATGCAACCTGACATTGGGACGCATCACAGCGACGGCGCGAACCTCGGCATGGGTGTTGTCCTGGGAATTGTCGTCGACCACGATGATCTCGTGGCTGATGCCAGCAAGTGTGTCGCAGATTTCTTCGATGACGGCGCGGATGGCAGCGCCTTCGTTCAGCGTACAGATGATCAGGCTGAGGTCGGGAGCGTTCGGTTCGACCGGAACAGACGAGGATGTGGCAAGCGTATCGGTCGACAAACAAGGCTCCATCAAAAGCGTCCTGCTCCATAATGGTTTCAGCGGCGGAAAACAATGGCCTGCTTGCTCAGGCAACGCCGGGCGGCTAAGGAAGAACAGCGCCTGTGGGTACCGTATATGAAGATCGCTATTGTCCTGCCGCCGGAGTTCAAATTCTGCGCCCGCCGGCCCCATTCCATCGAAACCGTCATCCGCACCTTTGCCGCCTACAATCCGTGGGGCCATGAGTTGCGGATCTTCAGCGACGGCGGCGCCGAGGCGCGCTGCGACCTGGCCGTGACCGAACTTCCGACCGGAGCGGGCCGCCCGGCGCGGCTAAAGGCCGCCGTCTCAGCGTTGAAAGACTTCGCGCCGGACTATATCGAGGTCCACCACGAGGCGCGCCTGGCCAGCCAGATCGCCCGCGCCCTGCCCGCCGTTCCGGTCGCTCTCTACCGTCACAACTATATCAAACCGCCGAAAAACATCTTCCAGCGCCTGGACCAGACCTGGCGCTATGGCGCGCTCGACCGCTTCCTGTTCGTCAGCAACGATACCCGCGATCATTTCCTCAGCGCCTTCCCGAAGTTCAAGCCGCGCGCCTTTTCGATCTTCAACCCGATCGACGCCGTCAAATGGA
Organism: Asticcacaulis sp. AC402; assembly: GCF_000495835.1. Classification (GTDB taxonomy): domain Bacteria; phylum Pseudomonadota; class Alphaproteobacteria; order Caulobacterales; family Caulobacteraceae; genus Asticcacaulis. The sequence goes on along the minus strand of NZ_AWGC01000009.1, from coordinate 88,731 downwards.
CCGGCGATCCTGAAGCGAAAGACCAAACCATCGTCTTCGCCGCCCGCGCCATTCCGGAAAAGGGGCTGGAGCCGTTGTGCGACGGCCTGGCCGAGGCCTTGCCCAAGCACCCCGACTGGCGCGCTGTCCTGATCCTGAGCGCCTATGACGACGCCAACACCTGGGCGCATGCGCAAGTCGCCAAGCTGGCGGGCTTAAGCGACCAGGTGACGATCCTGACCAACCAGCCCTTGCAGGTCGTCCAGGACGCCCTGGCCAAGGCGGCGATTTCCGTCATCCCGTCGGTCTGGAAGGACCCCTTCCCTCTGTCGGCCCTGGAGGCCCATGCCGCCGGCACCGCGGTGATCTCGTCGGGCACCGGCGGTTTGCGCGACATCAGCGGCGATCATGCCCTGTATCTCGATCATGTCGAAGGACCGGACGTCGCCGCGGCCATCGACAGGCTGATCGCGGATCCGGGCCTGCGCCGGCAAATGGCGGCCTTTGGTCAGGCGCGCGCCCGCGTGGAACACACCATTCCGCGCCGGGCCGAAGAACTGAACACGCTGCGCGAGGGCGCCGTCGCCGCCCGGAAAGCGTCATGAAAATCGCCATCGTCCTGCCGCCAGGCTATACCTTCTGCGCCGTCGAGCCCAATTCGATCGAGACGGTGATCCGCACCCTGTCGGCCGATAGCCGCAACGATATCCGCGTCTTCTGCGAGACCGGCGCCAAGGCCCGCGACGATATTGCGGTTACCGAGATCGATCCCGGTGGCAACCGTCTGGTCCGGCGCCAAAGGATGATCGAGGCGGTCAAGGCTTTCGCGCCCGACTATGTTGAATTCCATCAACACGCCATCTCGGCGTCGGCGATTGCTGGCGCTTTGAAAGCGATTCCGAACAGCCTGTACCGCCACAACTACGTCAAGAAGCCCAAACACCTGTTTGACCGCTGGCGCAATGTCTGGCGCAACCGTTCGTTCGACAGCTTCATCTTCGTCAGCGAAGCCGCCAAGGCCGATTTCCTCGGCAACTATCCACAAAATGCCGGCAGAACCTATGCCGTTGGCAATCCAATCGATGCGTCGCTGTGGCCGGGCGATCCGCTGGCAAAAGACAAAACGATTGTCTTCTCCGGCCGCGCAGCGCCGGAAAAGGGCCTGGCGCCGCTGTGCGATGCCTTGGCCGAAATTCTGCCGAAGTATCCCGCTTGGAAGGCGGTGCTGATCCTGAACCGCTTCGATGTCCATGGCGACTGGGCCCAGGCCCAGATCGACAAGCTCGCGGCGGTGGCGGAACGGGTCACGGTGCTGAAAGATCAGCCGCTGGATGCCGTCAAAGCGCAGATGAAGGCCGCCGCCATCGCCATGGTGCCATCGGTATGGCAGGAACCCTTCGGCCTGGTCGCTTTGGAAGCCCACGCCGCCGGCTGTGCTGTGGTATCGTCGGGCACCGGCGGTCTGCGTGAGGCGTCGGGTGACCACGCGGCCTATGTCCCGGACGTGACGGGGCCAGCGCTGGCTACGGCTTTAGCGCAACTCCTGGCGAACGATGATCTGCTCCTGAAGCTGGCGCAATCGGGCCAGGCTTTCGTGCGCGTCGTTCACACGCGCGAACACCGTGCGGCTCAGTTGCGCGACGTTCGGGAAGAGATTACGTCGACGGCAAAACAAAAGACATACGCACGCTGAGCGCCAGCCCTAGAGCGGGATGAGTTTTGATGGAATCAGAATCCCGCTCTAAGGTTTAGTTTGTCGCGCAATTTATCCGAAAAGTGCGTCACACTTTATCGTATTGCGCTTTAGCCTCCACCCCTTTTTGGGGTGTCAGGCCAAGGTTCAAAAACCTATAGAGCCACCTTCAACCGCTCCAGCGCAGCAGCCAGCTTGGCCTTGCCACTCTCGGCCTCGGCCAGGCGTTCGCGGTTTTCCTCGATCACCTCTTCCGGCGCCTTCTTGACGAACTCCGGATTGTCGAGCTTGCGCCGGACGCCATCGATCGACTTGTCGAAGGCGGCAATGTCCTTCTGCAACCGCGCCTGCTCGGCCTTGATGTCGATAAACTCGGCAATGGCCAGATGGGCCGTCGCCTCGCCGGCCACGAACGGCACTGAACCGGCCGCCGGCGTTTCCGCCGCCTCGACCTTGGACAATCGCCCCAGATACAGAATCAGGTCTTCATGCGTGGCGATCCGAGACCGGGTGACCGTAGAAGCCCCCGTCAGCACCAAAGGCGCTCGCGCCGAACCCGGCACGTTCATTTCCGAGCGGATCGAGCGGATCTCGGTGATCAGGTCGATCAGCCAGTTGATCTCTTCGTCGGCCTCGGCATCGATGGCAGACGGATCGGCCTTGGGCCAGGCATGCGCGATCAGCAACCCTTTTCCGCCGGTCTTCTGCCACAGTTCCTCGGTGATGAAGGGCATGACCGGGTGCAGCATGACCATGGCCTGGTCCAGCACCCAGGCCGTCATGGCGCGGACCTCGGTCGTGTCGGCCTCTTCGTCGCCGTTCAAAATCGGCTTGGCCAGTTCCAGATACCAGTCGCAGAAGACATTCCAAATGAACCTGTACAGCGCATTGGCGGCATCGTCGAAGGCACAGGCTTCCAGCGCCTCCGTAACCTCGTCCTGGGTCTTCTGGACCTCGCCGCGGATCCACCGGGAAAGGGTGAGTTTCGCCGACGCCGGATCGAAACCAACCACACGGGTGCACTCGTTCATCTGCGAAAAGCGCGTCGCGTTCCACAACTTGGTGCCGAAGTTGCGGTAGCCCTCGATGCGTGGCTTGGCCAGCTTGATAGCCCGCCCCTGCCCCGACATGGCGGTCAGGGTGAAACGCAGCGCGTCGGCGCCGAACTCGTCGACGATGGTCAGCGGATCAATGACGTTGCCCTTGGACTTCGACTGCTTCTGGCCTTTTTCATCGAGGACGAGGGCGTTGATGAAGACACGTTTGAACGGCACGTCACCAGTGAAGTGCAAGCCCATCATCATCATCCGGGCAACCCAGAAAAAGATGATGTCAAAGCCGGTGATCAGGGTATGGGTCGGGTAGAAGCGCTTCAGGTCATCGGTCTGCTCGGGCCAGCCCATGGTCGAGAACGGCCACAGGGCCGACGAGAACCAGGTATCTAGCACGTCCTCGTCCTGACGCAGCGGGGTCGCCGTGCCGTAATGGGCCTGGGCGGCCTTAAGCGCGTCGGATTCGGACATTTCCACAAAAATGGAACCGTCCGGACCGTACCACGCCGGGATGCGATGGCCCCACCATAGCTGGCGCGACACGCACCACGGCTCGATGTTGCGCATCCATTCGAAATAGGTCTTTTCCCACGACCTGGGCTCGAACACGGTGCGGCCGTCCTCGACGGCGCGAACGGCTTCCTTGGCCAGTTCGCCGGCATTGACGTACCACTGGTCGGTCAGGAAGGGTTCGATCACCACGCCGGAACGGTCGCCGTGCGGAACCATGTGGCGGGTCTTTTCGACGGCCTTCAGCCAGCCCTCTGCCTCGGCGCGGGCAATGATCGCCTTGCGCGCGACAAAGCGGTCCTGGCCTTCGTACGGCGCGACGATGATCCGTGCCATCTCGTCCAGGACATTGATCTGCTCCAGGTCGTGGCGCTTGCCGACCTGAAAGTCGTTGAAGTCGTGGGCCGGCGTGATTTTGACCGCGCCCGAACCTTTCTCGGGATCGGCATAGTCGTCGCCGACGATCGGCACGCGGCGGCCGGTGATCGGCAGGATGACCGCCTTGCCAATCAGGCCCTTGTAGCGTTCATCCTCGGGATGCACGGCGACCCCGGAATCGCCCAGCAGGGTTTCCGGCCGGGTCGTGGCAACAACGATATAGTCGCGCGTCTCGACGGTCTCGTTACCGTCCTCGTCCTTGACGGGGTGCGGATAGGTGATGCCGTCGGCGAGTTGGTAGGCGAAGTGCCAGTAATGGCCGTCGACCTCCTTCTGTTCGACCTCGAGGTCCGAAATGGCGGTCTGGAAGTGCGGATCCCAGTTGACCAGGCGCTTGTCGCGGTACATCAGCCCGTCGCGATGCAGTTGCACGAAGACCTTGCGGACGGCCGACGACAGGCCGTCGTCCAGGGTGAAGCGTTCGCGCGACCAGTCGCACGACGCCCCCAGGCGGCGCAGCTGATTGACGATGGTGCCGCCGGACTCGGCCTTCCATTCCCACACCTTGGCGACGAAGGCTTCGCGGCCCATATCGCGGCGGCCGACATTGCCGGCGGCGGCCAGTTGCCGTTCGACCACCATCTGGGTGGCGATGCCGGCGTGGTCGGTGCCGGGTAGCCACAGGGCAGCCTTGCCGCGCATGCGCTCGAAGCGCGTCAGAACGTCCTGGAGCGTGTTGTTCAGGGCGTGGCCGATGTGCAGGCTGCCGGTGACATTGGGCGGCGGGATGACGATGGAAAAGGCCTCTGCCTTCGGGTCGTCGATCGGAGCGAATACGCCCGACTTTTCCCACATCTGATACAGACGGGGTTCAACGGCGGCGGGATCGAAGGTCTTTTCCAGCATGGTCTTTCAGGAGGTCAAAAAGCGGAAGCAAAAAAGCGGAAGCAAAAAAGCGGAAGGATCAGGCGCGAAAACCAAAAGAGCGGCGTCACAGGACGCCGCTCTTATCAGGTGGATCAATGGAAATCCAGTTTTACCGGCGGCCCTGTCGTGCAATGCGTTCGACTTCCGTGCGTACGGCTTCTTCGACGATGGCCGGCAGATGGGCGTCAAGCCACTGTTGCAGAAGCGGACGCAGCAGGTCTTTGGTGAGGTCTTCCAGGGTACGGTCGCTGTGCGGGACCAGCAGCGACGAGGACAGGGAACCGAAAGCAGAAGCAGCGCTCGATTCGGTGCGTTCGCTGACGAGAGACTCCATGCGGGGCTCGGCCTTGTAAACGGGTTTTGGAGCCGGCGCCGGTGTCGGCTTGATCGGCTCATAGGCTTCGATATCGCCTATCGAAACGCTGGACGGCGCGTCATAGGTGTCGGTGAGTTCCAGGACGTCCTCCTCGGGCTCCGGATCGACGATGGGCTCGAACACAGGCTCAGGCTCCGGTTCGGGTGCCGCGGCAACCGGTGCGGGCTTCTCGGCCTCCGGCGCGTCATCTTCCGAAATGATGCGGCGAATGGAGGCGAGAATCTCCTCCATGGTCGGTTCGTGTGCGGATTGTTCTGCCATGTTTTTAAGCGCCTGCGAATCGGATTCCAAAACTTAAGTCGTGGTCAGCGTGACACGTGTTCGCCGCCCTTGGCAACTCTCAACACACGTTTTGCTGCCGGAATTTCGTCGAAAAGGCTAATTTTTCTGTGATTAAGCTATGACAGGACGAAGCTGACCCGTCCTGTTTCGCCTGACAAACCAGAGTGAAATTACTTGTTGCCGCCAGCGACGAGACCGTCGAGGCTGCGCGCTACCGGCTCGAGCGGCGTCCAGCCCTTGGACTTGACGTTGTTGAAGTTTTCCTGCGGATCGTAGACGTCCATATCCGGCACGAAGGCCTGAACCGTCAGCCCCCCCATGACCGACAGCAGTTGGCTGGCAGCGACATACTGGGTGCGCTCGGCCTCCAGCAGTTGCAGTTGCGCCGACTTAAGTTCCTGCTGAGCGTTGAGGACTTCGATATTGGTGCGCAGGCCGACCTGTTGCTCCGTCTTGACGCCTTCGGCAGCGACCTGAGCGGCGCGGACCTGCTCCTGGTTCGACGACACGGCCGATCGGGCGGAGATCATCTGCGACCAGGACTGGGATACCGAAGACACCACCGCGCGGCGGGTGATTTCCGTGCTGATCTTTTGGGCATTGTAGTTCTCGGCCGCTTCGCGGACGCGCGATCCGTTCAGCCCGGCGCTGAACAGCGGCACGGAGAAGCGCAGGGTAGCTGTAGCCCCGGCGGAGTCGCCGAAACCACCGAGATCATCGGTCGGCGTCGTGCCGCTGTACTGGGCGCCCAGGGCTACCGTCGGGCCAAACACCGAGCGGGCGGCGCCGAGATTGGCCTTGGCGGCGTCTTCAGCGTAGTGTGAAGCCTGCAGATCAGGATTGTTGCGCTCGGCAATGTCAAGGGCGGCATTGAAGTCCGCCGGCAGGCCCGGCAGCACGGGTTCCGCCTCCAGGCCGATCGGCGCCTGGCCGACAATGGCGATGTATTGCGCGCGGTCGGCGTCGAGTTGGGCCTGGGCCTGGGCCAGTGAAGCCGCGGAGGCCGACAGGCGCGCCTGCGACTGGGCAACGTCGGTGCGGGTCAATTGGCCGGCATCGAACTGCGCCTGGGTTTGTTCCAGCTGTTGCTTCAGGATATCGTAATTGTCCTGTGAAATCTTCAGCGCCTGCTGGTCGCGGCGTACCGCGGTATAGACCTGGATGACGTCGAGCAGAACCTGGGATTCGGTCGAACGCAGATCCTGCTGGCCGGCCCGGATATTGGCTTCGGAGGCGCGCAGCGAATTGGTCAGGCCTCCCGACGTAAAGATGTTCTGGTCGGCATTGAGCGACAGGGATGTGTTGGAACGCTGATTGCCCGGCTGAAACGACGTGTCGGTATCCGTGTAGTTGACACTGCCGCCGACGCTCAGAGACGGACCGAATTCGGACCGGGTCTGGACATAACGCTCGTCTGCAGCCCGCTGGGAGGCACGGGCACGCGCCAGGGTCGGGTTCTGGCTGTACGCCATGCGGATGGCCTCATTCAGCGTCTCCGCCTGAACCGCGGAGGCGGCACCCAGGGCCAGCACCGACGCGGTCGCCAAAGCTCCCAGACGCAAGGTAATGGAACGGCCGAACTTCAACATGGTCATCATGTACCCCGATAGTAGCTCCGGCGGATGCCGGAAGATCGGGCGGATGGTCCAGGCCATCCTGCCCGCGGTTGCGAAAACGTGTCGTACTCTTCCTGCCAGACAATTTTTGCCTTGGCGAGTTAAGCTTTTTTCATTTGCCGTTTCAGACGTATCTGAATGGCGTTCCGTCGCATGCTTGCATCACTGTACCACAAACATGGCAGTAGAGATTCAAAACTCGAAGCTGGGCGTGCGCGCGAAGCCCGGCAAGGTCGACGGCGAAGAATCGAAAACTTCGCGTTCCGAGAAACCGGACTCGAGGCGGATGTAAAGCCGGGCGCGGCCGATTCTGCTGTCCTTCAGCACCACGGCCAGGCGTCCGCCGACCTTCAGCGCCTTCAGCCAGGCGGCCGGCAGTTCGGCAACAGCTCCTTCGACGACGATCACGTCATAGTCGCGGCCCGCGGGCGTCTTGAGCGGAGCCGTCTCGGTCTTGACGCCCATCTCCTTGAGGTAGGGCTCAATCACCGCCATGGCACGCGGATCGGATTCCTGGGCAGTGACCTTCAGCCCGGCATGGGCAAGTACAGCGGCGCCATAGGGTGCAGCGATGGCCAGGCCAGTTTCACCGGCGCGTGGTTCCAGGCTCTGCAGAAGCTTGGCGATATCGCGCGGCGCCATCAACACCCGGCCAGGCGCAATGGCGACCTCGACATCACCATAGGCGGCAAAGGCCTGGGATGGGGCACACAGACGTTCGCGGGCGACATGACGCATGGCCAGTTGCAACGCGGAATCGGTTACATCGTTCACCCTTACCTGGGATTCGACCATGTTCTGGCGGGCAGCGTGGAAATCCATGGGAGCAATTCTCTAATAGCGACGCGGACTCATTGGCCTTCCTTATAGGCATGCGCGCGACAGACTGCAATTGTTCCGGGAAGGTAATTCGGGCGTCAAATTGCTTGCCCGGGTAAAAACTATGGGCCGCGACAAAAACTACGCCACTGGCGGCTGAGGTAAATATTCCTCAGGAAATTCTATATAAGCAATTGCGATGACCGGGACGATCTGATAGCTGATCGCCCTCGCTCCTTTGAGGCCTGATGGCGGAGCGGTTACGCACCGGATTGCAAATCCGTGAAGCCCGGTTCGACTCCGGGTCAGGCCTCCACGCTCTCCTCTGTACAGTTAGACCCTTCGCCGGCTAAGCTGACGTATCGAGGGAGGCTGTGATGCACAAGAGATATATTGCGGGCGGTGTCGTGACGGCTGCGGCGGCTGTACTTTACCTCGCGAACGCCTCCTGGCTTGCGTCGCCGCCTGACACCAAACCCCAACTGCTGGCGCATCGCGGCGTCTATCAGCACTACGACCGGGAGGGGCTGAAAAACGACACCTGCACGGCCACGCGCATCTACAAGCCGACCCATGACCTGCTTGAAAACACCGTCCCTTCGATGCAGGCCGCCTTCGACGCCGGCGCCGATGCGGTCGAGATCGACATCCATCCGACAACCGACGGCGACTTTGCCGTCTTTCACGACTGGACCGTCGATTGCCGCACCGACGGCAAGGGCACGACGCGGGAGCTTAGTCTGGCGCAACTGAAGGCGCTCGATATCGGCTACGGCTATACCCATGACGCGGGCAAGACCTTCCCCTTCCGCGGCCGCTTCAAGGGCCAGATGCCTTCCTTTTCGGAAGTCCTGTCGGCCTTTCCAGACAAGGCGTTTCTGATCAACATCAAGAGCAACAGCCCGCGCGAGGCCGAAAAGCTCGACGCCTGGCTGACTGCCCATCCCGAGGCGCGGCCACAGCGCTTGAACGTCTTTGCCGGCGAACTGCCGGGCAACCGACTGGCGCAACTTCGCCCCGAACTAAAGCCTGTCAGCAAGTCGTCGTTAAGATCCTGCGGTTTGCGCTATGTCGCCCTGGGCTGGAGCGGCTACCTGCCCAAGGCCTGCCGCAATACCGTGATCTATGTGCCGCAGAATCTGACCTGGGTGATGTGGGGTTATCCCAACCGGTTGCAGGACCGTTTCGCCAAAGCCGGCAGCTACATCTACCTCGTCGGCGCCATGCAAAACACCAACGGCCTGCCCGGCATCAATACGCCGGAAGACTACGCCAGGGTGCCGAAATCTTGGCGTATGGGTGTCGCCACAGATTCCATTGAGATCATCGGGCCGTTGGCCAAGGGCCGGTAAGAGGAAGCCGCCCACGCTTTGGTTTGACAGGGTCATGGGTTCACGCCAAAGTCAGGGGCGATCCGTCTTGGCCTTACTCTCGCTCCAAGATATACAGTGCAGAGGCACAAGCGGCTAAATTAGTCAGAAGGCAAAAGATCATGTTTTCCGGAACACGCATATCGTACGAAAAAACGTTGCAGATTGCAAAGGTGAACCCGTACCGTAATTATATGAAATCGAGTGCGGGCGTCGCCGCGGGACATGAGCGCGCCTACCATGCGGGCTTTCCTGATATACGCGTCAAGCCCAAATTCAAGTTGCTCAAGTCAGATCGGGTATTCACGATCGGATCCTGCTTCGCACGTAATATTGAAATCTATTTGGCCAAGGCAGGGATGGACTGCATCAGCCTGCGCCACACGTTTCCAGGTCCGTATTACGACTTGGGAGGACAGGATCGCAACGGTGCGCTGAATGCTTTTACGCCCAATTCCATGCTGGATGTTATCCGCCTGGGCGACCGGGACGATCGTGAAACCGCGGGTGTGGTTCAGGTAGGTGACGACGACTATGTCGACATGATGTTGTGGGGGCTGCGCAGCCTTAACGGTGCCGAGTTGGCCTCAGCCCGCGCTACACTTCTGCGTGCCTATGGGGAAGCGTCCCAGGCGGATGTCCATGTTATCACGCTTGGTTTGACAGAGAGCTGGTTCGACACAAAAGATTCGATCTACGTCAATCGCTCGCCGGGCAGTTCAATCAAGACAGCCCGGCGCGGTGAGCGATTCGAGTTCCACAACCTGACGCCGCAGCAAACCTTTGCCAAGGTCGATGAGGTCATTCAGGCACTGCGCGGTTTAGGGAAAAAGCAATCGCGTATTATTGTAACGGTCTCCCCCGTCCCGTTGGCCAGCACCTTTACCGACAGGGATGTGGTTTCTGCCAACGCCTATTCAAAGAGTACGCTGTTGGGCGCGGCTGTCGCCGTGGCCGATAACTATGACTTTGTCGACTACATGCCATCCTATGAACTGGTAACAATGTCGCGTCGTGAAGATGCCTGGGAAGAAGATGGCGCGCACGTAAAATCTGCACTGGTCGGGCGGGTTGTAGATTTTTTCTCGCGAAATTACTTCGAGGACTGAGTTGTCGCACCATGCCGCTTTTTAACGGCGGATTTTTCACACGGCCTTAACCGGATTGACACCCCAATGGTACTGAATCTTGAGTGAAGGCGAGAATAGTCGTCCACAGGTTGATCCGCGTTCCCTCCCGGCACCAACAGATTTGCAATGAAAGCGAAACCTGTCCTGGCCGAACCCACTGTCAAGACAGTGTTCTCGGCCCTGTTCAACGAGAGTGATGAGTTCCTTCAGGCTAATGTCCGCAATTTCGTCGCCTTCACCGACGAAAATTGTATCCTGGTCGTCAACTACCCGACAGACCGGCAACTCCCCCGGAATCGAAGGACTGGGCCGGGCGCGCCTTCATTTTCAATGGCGCCACGCCGCGCCATGTCGTCGGCCATACACTTCTGATCGGCCATCTTGAATCCTTCCAGATTGCCCTGAACGTTATCGGGCAATTCGACTATTTCTGCACCCTGGCGTCCAACAACCTGTTCGTGCGCCGGTATGACGTCCGCGAAGCTGTGAGAAAGCTCGAGGGCGCCATGCCCAACAAACGGACCTATGCCATTCGCGACCTACCGGGCTCATAGTGGTGGCCTAAGGTCAAGAAGAACTCGGCCTTTCTGGACATGGTGGAATCGAAGTTCGGCCTCGATCACATCTCCCTCAACGAGATCGAGGGCTTCTTCGCGGCGCAGGACCAATGGCAACAGGTCTATGATCGTCTCGACGATTTCCGCGCCCTCAGCGACTATTTATCGGACGAGTTTGCCTTCCCATGTGAAGAGATTTTTCCTTCTACCCTGATCAATACACTTGGCAACGGCCGCTATTTCAACATCGTCCATCTATTCTGGGACCGTGACCTCGGCGGCAACAACGGCAAAGCCAGCACCGTGTTCACCCGCTCGCGCCGCCTCGATGGTCGCGTTCAGCGCCAGCAGGTTGGTCTGTTGGGCAATCGATGTAATCATGTCAACCACGGCGGTGATTTCGTCGGCGCTGCGTCCCAGGCGTGTCATCATGACCGAGGTCGCTTCGGCCTCGGCAGAGGCGCGCGCTGACACTTGCGTCGATTCGTGAGTCGATGAGGCAATCTCGTTTGCTGTCTGGGACAGTTCCATCACTGTCGATGCTACCTTCTGGGCGTTGCGCGAGGTTTCAGTTGCGACGGAAGCCACTTTTCCGGCGCTTTCCGACGCTGTGAAAACTGACTGACTCATATGCTCATACCAAGCCTCATAAAGAATGACGCTTGGTATTCGCATTTTTTCAGCTCAAACGCCGCGTGGCTCCTCGCAAAAGCTCGGGCGCGCAGTCGCGCTTGCCAACCCGCGAAGAGTCAAGGTCATCGAGGGTTGGTATCAGCCGACGAGGCCATTGCGGTGGACGAGCGCGCCAGTGCCTCGATCAGGCTCGAAACCTGCAGTTCCAGTTGCCCGGCAAGGGCCTGCAAAGACGTCCGCCGTTCATCGTCCAAAGCCGCCGCCATGCGTGCGGCGTCTTCTTCACGGAGGACCTGCGCCTCGGCTCTATTGCGTAAGCTTTCGTTGTCGCGGTCGGTCGCTCCGGCTTCACTGGCCAGGTTTGCCAACAGACTCAAGCCCAAAACGGCGATGGCGATAACAACCAGGGTCATCAGGAGACTCAGCGGCTTCAACGGGAAAACCGCCAGCACGCCCAGAACCACCAGGCAGGCCGTAACGGCTGCCAATAGGACGCGAAAGCGAGACACTTGAGCGGAGAGACGAACGGGCGATTCCTCTGTTTTGTTTCGGCGACATTCTTCCCCGCCCGGTTAATTTGTCATGAACCGGTCCCCCGCCAGTTTATTTTTCACCAAGCAGGAGAATTTACCCTTCATTAACCAGGCGCCAGCAATAACGTCGTTGTCTTTGCTTTTTTTAAGACACCCACCATCACCAAACTCAAAAGCCCGGGCAGTTGTTCGGGCTTTTTTTTCTTGCCGTTGAACCCGACAGCAAAAAGCATCTTTGTTGTGAAAATCTCGCTTTGAGGCTTGCCATGAGACGCGAACCCTTGCTATAGGGCGCGCCTTGCCAAGGCCTGAGGTCGTTCCCCGATAGCTCAGTTGGTAGAGCAGTCGACTGTTAATCGACTTGTCGCAGGTTCGAGTCCTGCTCGGGGAGCCAGGCCTTTTCGTTACTCGGAAAGGCACACCGATCGAGGCGAAGCATCGTTGCTTTGCATTTCGCGTCGCTACCACCGATTTCAAATTTACCGCTCCAAATACGACACTATGGCTCGCGAATTTGCTTCGGAGGCCTCTATGTCAATTCGTTTCGTGTCCCAACATTTTGCTGCAACGTCCGTCTTCGCGCTGATGGCTGTGGTCGTCATCGCTGTGACCGCCGTCCTGATAATTAACATGCCGGAGCCTTCGATTGCGGCGCCCACGATCGACACCGAGACCATTTATGTCCCGGCGGCGGACGAACCGGCTGTGGTCGACGCCCGCATCGAAGCCAGGCAAGAAGCCTGAACGCTCTAGGATTCGCCGTGGAGGCCGTGTTATAAGACGCAGTGTTCCTTTCAGGTAAATTCCATGTTGCGCTACGACTCGATTGCTGCCACCCCTGCCGCCGATTACCCCTTTCGCAATATCATTGGTTCGGAAATCCTGCCGCCCGACCTGGAAGACGAGATTGCGCGCGACTTCCCCGAAATCAACAAGACCGGCTTCATGCGGCCCGAAGACTTCCCCATGGGCCCTGCGTTCAGAAAACTTCTGGAGGAGGTCCGCAGTGCGGCCTTCGCCAGGGCGATCGGCGAGAAACTGGGAGTCGAACTGGAGGGCAAGCCGTCGTGGGTTACCGTGCGCAAATGGTCGGCGCTGAAAGACGGACGCCCCCATACCGACGGCGCCGACAAGCTGGCCTCGGCTCTGATCTATCTCAACCGTGAAGGCTCCAGTGGCGGCAATCTGCGCTTTCTGGAAGGCCCGGACCAGGACGGCCCGGGCACGGCAGAGGTCAATCCGGGCTACGGCCATTTCATCGCCTTCCCACGCCTCGACAATTCGTGGCACGGCCACACGCCGTTCGAAGGCGAGCGCCGCGTCGTTCAGATTGCCTGGCTGGTGAGTGAAGACGCCGTCGCCCGCAAGGCCAAGCGCCACGGCATCACCGAATTCCTGAAAAAGCTTTTCTCCTCGACCAAACATAAGCAGAACGAGACGATGTAGCGGCGGAGACGACCGTCAAAATACGATGGTCGTCTGCATACCGCCACCCGGTAGCGCCCAATCGATTCGCCAACCAGGCGAGAGCGGTGTAACTCGGTTGCCCGGCTGCGGACGCGATACCGGAATAACGCGCCGCATCGTGGCCTTGCCCGCGGTGATTTCCAGGGCCAGCACAGCCAAGGCGTCACTTGGTACTGGAATCTGTCCCGTGACATGATAGCGGCCGTCGGCCTTGCTTTGCGTCTGGCCGATAATGGTGTTGTCGACCAAGAGTTCAACCGTCGTGCCAGGCGTTACCTGCCCGGTGACAGACAGGCCGCCGCCTCCGTCGTAATCGACAACCCCGACCAACGATTTTTCACCGCTGAGAATGTAACTGGCGCCGCCGGCGCGCAAAATCGCCGCCTTGTCGGGATGGCCCAGCGGTACGAAAAGCTTGCCTTCAGCATGCAGCCAGCGGCCGCGCCGATCTCCAACCAGGGCCTCGCGGGGGGGCAATGGGTCGGCTGCTTCGCTGAATAGCGACCTCGCTGCCGCCGCCACAGGCTGCCCAGGGTCATCCGCCTGCAAATCGTAAAGCCCGCCGTATCGACCGGAGGGCACTGGCGCGCTGAACTGGCCCTTGCCGTTAACAGGGCCACCGATCGTCGAAGTGACGTTCTGGCCAATGGCGTTCTGCCCGGAATAGACGATCTGAATGCGACCCTTCTCGTTCGCCAGGCCTGACACGATGAAACCCGTCGGAACTTCCTCGACTGCGGTAACCTCGGGGGCCCTGGCATAGCCGGCCTGACGCAGAGCTGCGGCGGCGCTGTCCTGCGTCTTGTTCTGCGTCGGCTGGCACGCCGTCAAGCTGACCAGTACAGCGGCGACGACCGGCACACCCAGGGTAACAAATCTTTTCACGTCCTCAACCGTATTCGTTTTCTGTTTTGACAGCCAGAGCTTTAGATATCGCTTGTGCGAAAAAAACAATGCAAGTTACACTGGTTCGCAATGAGGTAGTAACGAAAATGTCTCTGTCTAAGTCCGATATGAAATCTGTCGAGGTCAACTCTTCCGATATTAAATCTGTTTGTGTGTTTTGCGGCTCCTCTTTCGGCAATGACACTGCCTATCGCCAGGCAGCGCTTGACCTGGGTCAGGTTCTGGCCGGCGCGGGGCTGCGTTTAGTCTATGGCGGCGGCGGTGTTGGTCTGATGGGGGAAACGGCCCGCGCCGTCCATGATGCTGGCGGCGAGGTCCTGGGGATCATGCCGCAGTTTCTGCGCTCGCGCGAAATCCTGTATGACGATGTCGAAACCCGCATCGTGACCAACATGCACGAGCGCAAGATGATGATGTTCGAGGAATCGGACGCCTTCATCGTGCTGCCGGGTGGCGTCGGCACGCTGGAAGAAGTCATCGAACTGATGTCGTGGCGGCGTCTGGACCTGCACAAGAAGCCGGTCATTTTCCTTAACGTCAACCGCTTTTGGGACCCGTTCTTTATCCTCATAGAACATACGCTGACGACGCAGTTCACCCCGGCCAATTTCCGCAATACCTATCAAAGCGTCGATACGGTCGAGGACGTCCTGCCTGCCATCTCCGGTATGACCAGGGTCGACGTCGATATCGATACCCGCAAGGTGGTGTAGGTAAGCGCCTTTACAGCGGCCGAACCCAGATATTGCGGAATCGCACGGCATCACCATGGTCCTGCAGCCGTATAGGGGCGCAACCGTGCGATTCGTACGGCGGCTGACCGATCCAGGCGGTCGGCCCCTCGATCTCGAAGCCGTTCTGCACTACCACGCCGTTATGCAGCACGGTTACGCGGGCCTTTTCACTGACCTTGCCGCCAGCGTCAAACCTCGGCGCCTTATAAACGATGTCATAGGTCTGCCAGGTCTCGGGCGGCCTTGAGGCGTTCACCAGCGGCACCGACTGCTTGTAAACCGATCCGGCCTGGCCGTTGACATAGGTTTCGGCCTTGTAAGAGTCGAGGACCTGAACTTCGTAGCGCTCCTGCAGGAAGACGCCGCTGTTATTGCGCGCCTGGCCGGTCGGGGCATTCTCTGCCGGCACTGCCGGAGTCATCCATTCGACATGCAACTGAACATCGCAAAAGCTCTGTCTGGTCCGGATATCACCGGTGCCTTTGGTCGCCTCCACAGCGCCGTCGACCAGCTTCCATTTGGCCGCACCGCCCTTGACCGCCTCCCAGGCCTCCAGGTTGCGGCCATCAAACAGGACGACTGCGTCCGAAGGTACCGGCCCCGACGTGTCAACGGCCCTGGGGACCGGCGCATAGACCTCGGTAGCACGGGACTTGTCGTAATCGCTTTGGGCGCAGGCAGCGGTCGCCGCGGCCCAAAGGGTGAGAATCAGGACCTTTTTCATGGTTGGCACCGTTCGTAGTCGAAGTTGATGGTTTTGATCTTGTCGCCAATTACGCCCTGGATATGGGCGTGAAGGCCGGTAGCCGCCTTACGGTAGACCACCTGCTGCGGGAAGTCATGGGCCAGATTCTCGAAGGTTATTTCTTCGGCGGTCCGAGCCTTGACGGGAAAGCTGGCGCTGTTCTGGCCGGATGGGTCGGCAGTGAAGGTGAGGACGCCATTGGGCGAATCGATCTTCATGAATTCGTAGCTGCGCAAAGTCCCGTCATCGTCGCGGACCGTCCGGCCTACACCCAACAGAGCACCGCCAGACGGCGACAGCCAGGTTTCCTCGACGGTCAGGCCCCTCGCCTTTTGCACCCAGCAGCCAGCTAACCAACCGAGGTCGGTGACGTCACCCGCCTGGACAGCAGACGCCGATGCCGCCATCAAGCCGATGGATATCAGAATTGAGTTTCCAGGGGCCACGATCGCCTCCGCTTTTGCGCAGCGCAATCTCTCATGTCCTGATCGTCGCGGCAAGCCAGTGGCTCAGTCGTCGCGGTGGACTCGCTCGGAACGCTCATGGCGTTCCTGGGCTTCGATCGACAGGGTGGCCGTTGGACGGGCTTCCAGCCGACCGAGGCCGATGGGCTCACCGGTTTCCTCACAATAGCCATAGGAACCGTCATCGATGCGCGAAATCGCTTCGTCGATCTTGGAGATCAGCTTGCGCTGGCGGTCGCGGGTGCGCAGTTCCAGGGCCCTGTCCGATTCGGAAGACGCACGGTCCACCAGGTCCGGGTGATTCTCCGTTTCCTTCTGCATAATATTGACAGTTTCCTTGGCGCCGCGGAGGATCTCGTCCTTCCAGGCGTTCAGCTTGGAGCGGAAATAGGCCAACTGACGGGCGCTCATATAGTCTTCGTCCTCGGAAGGACTGTAACTCGTGACCAATTCCGGCACATTATTTGACGGCATAAGCTTGTCGGACCCCAAAAATCGAACACCAAATCCCTAAAATGCGCTCGCCGCACATTTTGCGAACTACTCAAGCAAGAACAGTACCACCCTTACCGCCGCCTGGATGTGCGCGGCTTATAGTGCCGCCACGAAAGCCTGTGAAGTGAATTTTGTTTTGCTGCGCTGCGAGATTAGTGAAGCTTTTGTGTCCTCTACATCAATTGACGTTTGGCCAACTCGACGCAGGCGCGGGTTTCGATCTCGTTTAGAACGCCCTGGAGACGGTCGTCATCCAGGTCTTCGCGGTGCTGGGCGATCAGGGCTTGCAGCCGCAGCAGGGCCTCGTCATTGAGATCGCCGCACAGGACGCTGACCTTGATGTCGTCGAGCGCATCCAGCATGTCGTGCGAGCGCTTGATCTGGCGGCGGCGACGACCGGTCAGGACATCTTCCTCGCCCTGAAGCGCCAGCAACGCGTCCATACCCATCATGCCGAAAGTTGCGGAAGCCTGGGCCGTAGCCGCTGATTTCGGCGCCTCGCCGGATTTCGACAAGGGAAACTCACCGCCGGCGCGCTTCATGCCGCCTGTCGCTGCAGGCATGTTCATGCCGGTCGCGGAATTTATTCTGAAGCTCATGACGCACCTGTTGAATGGGGCCGTTTATAACATGATCGGCGCGAATTCTGCGTCTGAACCAGACCTACTGCTGGTGATTAGGACATTATTGCCGCGTGAGGGTAAGCGAAGCCTTAACGGCCCGGCAAGATTTTCCCGCTGAGCCATGCCGGAAAAACAAAATGCGACAAGCCTTTGACTACACGACGAAATTTTCCGTGCTCAGGCTGGCATGAAAATAGCAAACACGTGTCACCTTACGTGGTTAACCGGCGAGTGAACGATGCGTTTGAACTTTAAGTGGGCTTTTGCGGCCATCCTGACGGGCCTGACGGCCGTAAGCGGCGCCCAGGCAGCGTCGCGCATCAAGGATGTCGTCGAGGTCGAAGGCGTACGCAGCAACCAGTTGGTGGGCTACGGCATCGTCGTCGGCCTGAATGGTACGGGGGACACGGTTCGCAACTCACCCATGTTGAAACAAAGCATGGAAGCCATGATGGAGCGGATGGGGATCAATGTCCGCGACGCCAATCTGAATACCAAGAATGCCGCCGCGGTCATGGTTACCGCCGAACTTCCGGCCTTCGCCGCGCCCGGTTCCCGGCTCGACGTTACTGTGTCGGCCGCCGGCGACGCCAAGAGCCTGCTGGGCGGCACGCTTCTGGTGACGCCACTGGTCGGTGCCGACGGCGAGGTCTATGCGGTCGCCCAGGGCACGGTCCAGACCGGTTCGGTGTCGGCGGGCGGCGCTTCCGGGTCTTCTGTCACCAAGGGCGTCCCTACCGCAGGTCGCATTTCATCGGGCGGCATTATCGAGCGTCAGACCGCCTTCGACTTCAACAGCCAACCGGTCCTGCGCCTGACACTGCGCAACCCCGACTTCACGACGGCAAACCGTATCGCTGCCGCCATTACGGCGAGTTATCCGGGTACCGCTGTGGCCGAGAACCCGTCTATTGTCCTCATTCGCCCGCCTGCGGGCCAGACGATGATGAACTTCGTCACCCTGATCGAACCCCTTTCCGTTGATATTGATGTCCCCGCCAGGGTGGTGATCGACGAGGTCAACGGCGTGATCGTCATGGGCGAAAATGTCCGCATTTCGCGGGTCGCCATTGCCCAGGGCAATCTCACCATCCGCGTCGACGAACGGCCCGATGTCAGCCAGCCGGCTCCCTTCTCGCAAGGCCAGACGGCGGCCATCCCGGCGACCGACATCAGCATCGAGGAGGAGAAGGGCAAACAACTGTTGACGCTTGGCGGCGGTTCGACCCTGGCCGACCTGATCGCCGGCCTCAATGCCCTCGGGGTCAGTCCGCGCGACATGATTTCCATCCTTCAGGCGGTCAAGGCCTCCGGCGCTCTCCAGGCAGATATACAGGTGATGTGATAATGGACAGTTCAGCCCTCCTTACCCTTCAGTCGGCCCAGAGCGAGGCCAGTGCCGTCGGCCAGACGCGTCTTAGCGCCCTGGCCCGTAGTGCCAAAGGCGACCAGAACGCCAAACTCGGCGCCGACTTCGAAGCCATGTGCCTGTCCGCCCTGCTCAAGCCGATGTTCGAAGGCCTGACGACGGACGGCCCCTTCGGCGGCGGCCAAGGCGAAGCCGCCATGCGGTCATTCCAGATCGACGCGATGGCGCAAGGCATTACCCGCCAAGGCGGCATAGGCATCTCCGACATGATGCAGAAACAACTGTTGAAACTTCAGGAAGGAGGTCTGTAATGGCTCTGTCCGCGCACAATGGCTCCGATCGCGCCCGCCAGCTTCTGGCCCTGACCATCCGCCTGGGCGACCGCCTGGCCCACGAGATAGACGTGTTCGAAGCCCACCGGCCCCAGGATTTGCACGACCGCATCGAGGAAACCCGGCATCTGTCCACCCTCTACCGTCTGGAGACCGCGCGTATCAAGGCCGACCCGTCCCTGTTGGACGGGATGACGCCAACTGACAAGACAGCCTTGCGCGACGCGACGGCCCTCTTCCAGGAACGTCTGCATCGCTACGAACATGTCGTCAACGCTGCCAAGACCGTAACCGAAGGTATAATCGCCGCAGTGGCCGAGGACCTCAACACGATCCGCAATCAAACCACGACCTACGGTGCCCGCGGCCGCACCAGCGACGCCGGCCCTCAGTCGCTGAGCTTCGGCAGGCTGGCCTGACCGCGGAAAACCCAACCGCTTAACGGCATTTTTACGGCGATATCCGATACTCGAAAATAATATACGAGTGTGTGGATGAAGATCAATAACTTCTGGCGCGATACGCGCGGAAACGTCGCTATGGTCTACGGCCTTTCGGCCGTCCTGGTTATTGCTGCCGCCGGTGGAACACTGGACCTTTTCAATGCGTCGAACATGCGTCACGGCATGCAGAATGCACTGGATGCCGCGGTTCTGACCGGTGTGCGGGCGTCAAGTCAGATGGCCGTCCAGGCCAGCAACACCTTCAAGCAGAATGTGCCCGACGAACTGGACGGCGCGTCTCAATCCTACAGCAGCGCGGCTTCCTCATCTTCGGCATCGTCATCTTCGTACCTCACCACGACTCTCACCGGGACGGCCAGCCTGGAGAGTCCGACCTACTTTATGAAACTGATCGGGCTGAACGATCTGAAGGTCAGCGTAAAATCTGTCGCCCAGGGCACGACCACGGTGACACCATCGGGCGCGCCGTGCATCTACGTCCTCGACCCCAGCGGCAACCAGGCCCTCCTGGTCAACAGCGGCGCCAATGTCCAGGCCCCAACCTGCGAAATCCATGTCAAGTCGACCGCCAATCCGGCCGCTATCTTCAATTCCGGCAGCACGCTCAACTTTAAGAAACTGTGTATCCAGGGCGCCAATGTCATCAGGAATTCGGTGACCGTCCCCAACCTGGCAACCAGTTGCGCTGCCTCGGGTGACCCTTATTCCGGCACCTTGCCAACCCCGGCGTCGTCGAACTGCACCTATTCCAACCAGAATTACAGCGCAGCCACCCAGACCTTGCAGCCCGGCGTCTATTGCGGGTGGTTCAACTTCAACAATTCTTCGGCGAACATTACTTTTGCGCCAGGCGTCTACGTCATCAAGAACGGCGGTTGGAACGTCAATGGCGGCACCTGGAAGGGCACGGGCGTCACCTTCTACTACGCCGACACGTCCAAGATACAGTTTAACAGTGGCATCTCCGCCGATCTGAGCGCACCGTCCAGCGGCACCTACAAGGATCTGCTGATGTATGAGGCATCGGGCTTGTCCAAGACCCAGTTTGTCCTCAACGACTCGGTGGCAAACAAGCTTTCGGGACTGATCTGGCTGCCATCGCGGGAACTAACCCTGAATGCCAAGTCCGGTGTCCAGTCAGACGCCCTGACCCTGGTGGTGTGGCGTTTGATCCTGAACAACACGACGTGGAACCTCGGTCCCATGGGCGGTGCAAGCTCCGGAACCGACGGTGCCAAGACCCATGTCCGGCTGGTGAAGTAGCCGACCACACCTTTCACCCAGCCGTCAGTTGCCGTTGATGGGGTCGATATTGGCGCCCTCCATTACCCGCGCGTCCTTGTCGCTGGCATAGGTCCCCTTTTTCGGCAAATTGTCATCACGCCCGCCGCTGCCGGGCGTCGGCGACTTGTTGACCCGCTGCCAGTATTCGGTGCTGCCCGGCGATGTCTTGTAACGCAGGTTAGCGTCTCGCTTGCTGGCGGCAGTCTGGAAATCACGGTCAGGCTTAGGCCCCATCTTTCCCATGGACGCCATGTCTTTCATATTACAGTTTTCGGGTATGGGCTTGCCGCTGCGCTGAATTTCGACGCAGCTGTTATGGTTCAGTATGGCCTGACTGACACCCGATCGCCCGCCGCTTAACCCCTGCAGCGTACCCGGTGGCAAGCCGGCATTGTTCGATCCGCCCCCGCCCCCGCCGGCCGGTTTGCGGGCGGCCGGCGCAAGCCCCGAGGCCGGCGCATTGGCCATAACCTTGTCCGGCACATGCAGGTTCAGGTTCGCGACATTGTGCGTCGACGAGTCAGTCTTCGCCGTCTCCTCGGTGCGGGCGGACACTTGGTCGTCCTGATTTCGCTTCTTGACCCCCAGGTTCGGCGCCGGCACAGCCGAAATCTTCGGCGCGGCGCTGGTAACCAACTGAACGTCACGCTGGGTCTCGGTGCGCGCTGTCGGAGACTGTTTTTGCGTCAGGTCAGAAATATCGACCGGCTTAACGGTCAAACTTTTCCGTGGCGCCTCAACGACATTGGGCTGGGGTTGCGGCACAGGCTGCGTCTGCGGCTGCGGCTGCGGCACGGTTTCGACCTCGGGTTCAATTTCCGGCGGGGTAACCTGTTCGACCACCTCTGGCACGGGCTCGACAGGCTCGACTTCGGGAATGGGCTCTGGCAAGGGCGGCGGGATATCAAACAGCTCGACGGGATAGATCTCCTCCTGGAAGGGCGGCAGCTGCATGGTCTGGGTATTACTGGCCATCAGCACCCAGAAAAAAAGCAGGTGGACGCCGAAAACAATGACCGTGGAACCGATCCAGCGTGACCGCCGGTCCGTACGTGATGTGATCCAGACGCTGACAACCTCCAGCCGGTCGCTGATCTCATCCCTGATCTGCTCTATGGTGACGCGCATATATGGCCTGGCCCTCGTATGGCGACCGTGACCACGAATATTGGCCTTACTTTGTCCGATTTGTCACGTGCGGAGTTTTTGTACCCTGCTGACAAATCCTGTCATCGCGCGATAGGCAGGAGTGTAGCGCAGCGATCAATCGGTAATGTTGCCACAATGTTCTTGCTTTCAACTGGCAAATCGCCCTTAGCATCCTATATACAGGGCTTTGTAAAATTTTCGGGACGGGACGCGTATGGCGAAGCACTTCGATCAGGACTTCATCAAGGTCCGCGGGGCACGGGAGCACAATCTTAAGGGCGTCGATATCGACATCCCGCGCGGCCAGTTGGTCGTCCTGACCGGCCTGTCGGGCTCCGGAAAGTCGTCGCTCGCTTTCGATACCATCTATGCCGAGGGTCAGCGACGCTACGTCGAGTCCCTGTCGGCCTACGCACGTCAGTTTCTGGAACTCATGTCCAAGCCCGATGTCGACCTGATCGAAGGCCTGTCGCCGGCCATCTCCATCGAACAGAAGACAACGTCCAAGAACCCGCGCTCGACGGTCGGGACAGTGACGGAGATCCACGACTACATGCGGCTGCTGTGGGCGCGCGTCGGCATCCCCTATTCGCCGGCCACCGGCTTGCCGATCGAAAGCCAGACCATCTCGCAAATGGTCGACAAGATCGTCGCCCTTCCCGAAGGCACCCGCCTGCTGCTGCTGGCCCCCTATGTCCGCGGCCGTAAGGGCGAATACAAAAAAGAGATCGCCGAGCTCCAGAAACAAGGCTTCCAGCGGCTGAAGGTCGACGGTCAGTATTACGCCATTGAGGACGCACCCAAGCTCGAAAAAACCTTCAAGCATGACATTGACGTTGTGGTCGACCGTGTTGTTGTTAAGGGCGGATTGATGGCGCGTCTCGCCGACTCGCTTGAGACGGCGCTGCGTCTGGCAGACGGCCTGGCGGTCGCGGAATTTGCCGATGTCGTCGAAGGCGATACCGAACCAAAGCGCATCATCTTTTCCGAGAAGTTCGCCTGCCCCGTCTCCGGCTTCACGATCGAGGAAATTGAACCTCGGCTTTTTTCATTCAACAATCCGTTCGGCGCCTGCCCGGCCTGCGACGGACTCGGGGTGAAGCTGAAATTTGACCGTGACCTGATCGTCGCCGACCCGAAGGCGACCTTGAAGGACGGCGCCATAGCTCCCTGGTCGAAAGGCCCCTCGCCGCTTTACGCCCAAACTCTGGAAAGCCTTGGAATCCACTATGGATTCTCAGTCGACAAGAGGTGGCAGGACCTGCCGGAAAAGGTTCGGGAGGTCATCCTTCAGGGTTCGGGTACCGAAAAAATCAAGTTCACCTATCAGGATGGCACGCGCCGCTATGATGTCACCAAGCCGTTCGAAGGCGTCATCCCGAACATGGACCGGCGCTGGCGCGAGACCGACAGCTCGTGGGTGCGCGAAGACCTGGCGCGCTATCAGTCAGAAACGCCGTGCGACGCTTGCAAGGGCGCGCGCCTGAAGCCCGAAGCCCTGGCCGTGAAGATTGACGCCAAAAACATCTCGCAGATTTCCGGCCTGTCGATCAAACACGCCCACGAATGGTTCAGCGAGGTCGAGACCAAACTGAGCGACAAGCAGATGGATATCGCACGGCGTATCCTCAAGGAAATCAAGGATCGGCTGCGCTTTCTTAATGATGTGGGTCTGGATTATCTCAACATGTCGCGCAACTCCGGCACCCTGTCCGGCGGCGAGTCCCAGCGGATCCGTTTGGCATCCCAGATCGGCTCCGGGTTGACCGGTGTGCTTTATGTCCTGGATGAGCCGTCGATCGGCCTGCACCAGCGCGACAACGATCGCCTGCTGGTCAGCCTGCGGGGCCTGCGCGACCTGGGCAACAGCGTGCTGGTCGTTGAGCACGACGAGGACGCCATCCTGCAGGCCGACTTCGTTATCGACATGGGGCCAGCTGCCGGCATCCATGGCGGCGAGATCATCGCTCAGGGGCCGCCTGAGGCGATCAAGGCCTGCGCCAAATCGCTGACGGGTCAATACTTGACGGGCAAGCGCGAGATCCCGCTCTTCTATTCCAAGGACACTGACCAGGAACGCCGGCCGATCAACAAGAAGAAGATGCTGAAGGTGATTGGCGCCCGTGGCAACAACCTCAAAAACGTCACGGGTGAGATCCCGGTCGGCGTCATGACCTGCATCACCGGCGTGTCGGGCGGGGGCAAATCAACATTTACGCTCGAGACCCTGTACAAGGCGGCGGCGCGGCGGCTGAACAATGCCTCGGCCCACCCGGCGGCCCATGACAAGATCGAGGGCCTGGAGCATTTCGACAAGATCGTCGAGATCGACCAGTCTCCGATCGGCCGCACACCGCGCTCCAACCCGGCCACCTATACCGGCGCCTTCGGACCTATTCGCGACTGGTACGCCGGCCTGCCCGAATCCAAGGCGCGGGGCTACGGCCCGGGCCGCTTCAGCTTCAACGTCAAGGGCGGCCGCTGCGAAGCCTGCCAGGGCGACGGGCTGATCAAGATCGAGATGCACTTCCTGCCGGATGTCTACGTCACCTGCGACGTCTGCAAGGGCAAGCGCTATAATCGTGAGACGCTCGATATCGTGTTCCGGGGCTATTCGATCGCCGATGTCCTGGACATAACGGTCGAAGAAGGCGCCGACATCTTCAAGGCCGTGCCGACGATCCGCGACAAGCTGGAAACCCTGAAACGCGTCGGCCTGGGCTATATCAAGATCGGGCAGCAGGCGACGACCCTGTCCGGCGGCGAGGCTCAGCGGGTCAAGCTGTCGAAGGAGCTCTCCAAGCGCGCCACGGGAAAGACGCTGTATATCCTGGATGAGCCAACGACCGGTCTGCACTTCGAAGATACACGCAAGCTGCTGGAAGTGCTGCACGAACTGACCGATCACGGCAATACAACCGTCGTCATCGAGCATAATCTCGACGTCATCAAGACGGCGGATTGGCTGCTGGATTTCGGACCAGAAGGCGGCGATGGCGGCGGCGAGATCGTGGCGATCGGAACCCCCGAGCAAGTGGCCGAAAACCCGAGATCGTGGACCGGCAAATACCTCAAGGGCATGCTGGCGAAACACAAAAAGCGTCATCTTGAGCCGGCGCAGTAAGGGCCTGAACCACGGATAAACACGGATAAACACGGATAGATCGCGCGCTCCGCACTCATGGAATTTCTGGTGCCGACATCATCATTTTCGGACGGCCTGGAAATCCGTGTTCTTCCGTGTACAGCCGTGGTTCCATGACCCGTCTGGCCGCAGCACGGCGGCTTGCGATCAACCCGAAAAACCGTAAATTCTGATACGGCTGCGCCGGCGCTCAATATCTGTTAACCATCCTTTGGCAGGGTAGCGCCATGAGACTCACCGCCCTCGCCTGCTCCGCCCTTGTCCTGCTGTCGGCCTGCGCCAAGAAAGAGGCGCACGGCGATGTTGCCTCCCACGACTCACACGGTGATCCGAACGGTGCCAAGCCGGGGCACGAAGCCGTCGCCCACTGGACCTACGAAGGTAAGGGAGGGCCGGAGCATTGGGGCGCCATGGGCGGCGACAATACCGTGTGCAGCGCTGGCAAGCGCCAGTCACCGATCGACATCGCCGGCAAGACACCGCAAAAGGCGGCGAAAATTCAGTTCGCCTACCGATCTTCGACCGCGACCATCCAAAACAACGGTCACACCGTGGTCGTTGCGCCTTCAGACAGCGGCGGCGTCATTATCGACGGGACGGTCTATACATTGAAGCAGTTCCACTTCCATTCGCCCAGCGAGCATGCCATCAACGGCCAGCGCACCGCCCTCGAAACCCACTTTGTGCACCAGAACGAACGTGGCGAACTGCTGGTCATAGGCGTCATGTCGGATATCGGAACGGCCGATCCGATGCTGGCCTCGTTGTGGACCTACCTGCCGACCGATCCCGGTCAGGCCCTGCCTCTGAACGACATACTGATCAACGCGCAGGATCTGATGCCTGGCACCGAAGACTTCTACGTCTATGCCGGTTCGCTAACGACGCCGCCGTGTTCGGAAGGTGTGACCTGGATGGTGTTTTCTTCGCCGCTGAGCGTCAGCGCCGAACAGGCCGATGCCTTCAGCCGCCTGGTCGGGCCCAATTCACGGCCCTTGCAGGCGCGCCACGACCGCGACTACCTGCACGTCTCAGGCGGGGCCTGACGGTTTCAAAGCGCGATAGGCCGCTGCCGGCGCACCGTAGACGATCGCGGCGATCAAGGGCGAGATGACGGCACCGCCGAACACGACGATTACCGCATTGGTCGGTGTCAGATAGGCCCGCAAACTGGTGATATCCGGCGCGGCGATCTCACCGAAGGCCAGCGTCACGGTTGTTTCAATGACTTGCCGGCACAGGAACCAGACAGCAGCAGCCAGCAGCAGAGCCATGACGTACCCCAAGGCCAGGCGCCAGACCTCCTGCCGCGTCAGTGCAAAGCTCCCGAAGACATCTATGACCTGGCGATGGAAACTCTGTGGCCCATTGAGCGACAGTCGCAGCCGCAGCGAAACGATCACGCCGGCAGCCGCGACCATGCCGGTCACGGCACCCGCCTGGCCGCCGATACTGCCGACAACGCTTCCGATCATAAGCAGCACCAAGGTCATTACGCCCATGAAACCATGAATAACCACCATGCGCGCTTCGGCCCAGCCCAAACCCAGAAAACCGAAACGGTCATCCGTCTCAGTCAGTGCGCTTCGTGCCGCTGCGGTCGCCAGGATGGCGTTCGTGACCATGTTGACCGCTGCGAACAGCGCCATTCCAGGCAAGGCCCCTTCGAGCGGCCCCACCATGGCCTGGGGGTCGGGCGTTGTACCGGAAGCTGCCGCCAGCGCCATCATCTGGGCCAACGACGGGCCGGACACACCAATCAGCAGGCTCAGGGCAAGGAGACTGCCCGCCAGGGACACAGCTCCCCAGAAAAGGATGAGCTTTGGTCGTTCACGAATACTGCGGAAGCCTTCAAAGGCAAAGTCGAGCGATAGGGCCATGCGACAAGGCATAGACGCACCAGCAGTCCGGCGCAAGGCCAGGCAAGATCAGAAGACTTTTTCGACCGCCCCCGCGCGCGCGCCGTTCAAGGTCCGATAGGCCGCCGCCGGCGCACCCACCATGATCGCCGTCATCACCGGCCAGGCAACCAGGCTGAAAACAGCAACATAGCCCGCGATCATCGGCCCTACCATCCAAGCGATAGCGGCAAGATCCGGTGTCCCTGGCGCGCTGCCCAGAGTCTGCAGAGCGCCCATATTGGCAACCATGAAGATCGCCAGGAAGAACCACACCACGGTCATAACGACGGTCTCAACAACGACCGCCAGCAGTCCGGCCAGAAGGTAACCGCCCAGAAGCATCCAGACATTGCCCTTGGTCAGTTTCCACGATCCGAACAGATTGATCCGCTTCTCAGCAAAGCTTTGCGCCGAAAAGAGCGACAGACGGATCATCAGCCAGACCGTGACGCCGAAGCCCAGAACCACAGCCAAAAATATACCCAGGCCGAACAGGTTTTCGTCGATGAGGCGGAAGACAAAACCCAGGGCGACACCGACGACGGCAAAGGCGGCGTAGACGGCGAAAAACAGAAGGGCGTGGACAATGTGGCTGAGTATCCAGCGGATTTCGTCGCCTCCGAGGCGCAAATAGCCGAAACCGGGTTTGTCGTCGCTCAGGGTGGTACGGAAGATAGCACAGGACACCATGGCGCCGGCGAGGATCATGACGATAAAGAGAATGAAATACGGCAGGATCAGACTGCCGAAAAGCCCGGCGAGAACAGCCGGATCCGGCGTTCCCGACAGGTTTGACATCTGTATAAAGGCCGGAATGGCCAAAGCCGCGAAGCTGCCGAACCCAATCAGGTTAGCGACAAGAAAAACAAGCCCCCATTCGGCAACGGCCCAGGGCCGCTTGCGCATGATGCGAAACCCTTCGAATACGAATTCAATATCGAGTCTCATAGTCTGCCCCTGCTCATGACCGTGCTGTCAGAAAAAATTTCGACCTGCTTCACGCGGCGACCGCTGCTGGTGATAGTGCCTCGGCCTGCGAATTTTCGGCGATAACGAACGCCAACATCCCCCTGCCTCTTCAAGCGCGGTTGACATCGAGCTTTAGATGTCGCGTGTCAAAAAACGTTCTCGACCTTGGCCTTTGTCGAGCCGATCAACTGCTTGTAGGCTGCTGCTGGCGCGCCCAGGGACAATGCCATCATCAGCGGCATGACCAACAGATTCAGCACCAGCATGTAGGCAATGTAGAGCGGCTGCAAAAACATGTCGACGTTAAGATTTCCGCTGAAAATCGGCTGCATCGCAGCGAAATTGCCACCTGACATCACGATAGCCACAACAGTGAAGATCACCATGCACAGCAGGTAGACCAAAAGGATCATGATGGCCATGATCACGTAGCCCCAGAAAAGGGCCCAACCGTTTCCGGCCGTCAACTTCCATGATCCGAACAGGTTGATTTTCTTCTGGTCAAAGCTTTGAACGCCAAACAGCGACAGCCGAGTCATGATCAGAAAGATTGCGCCTATTGCTACGAGAACCCCGACGACAATGCCGACAAAAGCCAGATTTTGGGACACAAGGCCAAGAGCAAAAGCCACCAGGCCGCCAACGATCGTAGCCGCCAGAACGACGCCGATATAGAGAGCAATGAACAGAAAGAAGAAGATGATCATCAGCAGAATCTGACGCAACTCCGCGCCACCGAACCGCAGCCAGCCAAAGCTGCTGTTGGTTTCGCCGAGGACACCACGATAGACGGCGCAGGATAAAATTGCATGTTGCAGAATGGCCAGTGGCATTATGATCGCGTAGGCCGGTGCCATCTTGGCGTACAGGGAAAGAATAGCCTGCGGATCACTGCTCTGGGGGTCGAAACCTGTAAGCGCGTCTCCGGCAAGAGCCGCCAGTGCGTACATGCTGCCCCCATTGAAGATAAGCAGAATGATGCCCCAGAACAAGATAGCGCTGGGTTTTTGGCGAATGATGCGGAAGCCTTCAAACGCAAAATCAATATTGAGCTTGTTCACAGTTGTCCCCCGGGGTTTTGGCAATTTCGCCGCTATTGTGCCCGTATGTTCTCGATTTGCCTATAGGCTGAGGCAAAAAAACCAGTCAGCAGCGGCAGAAGCAGTCCGATATTCAAGAACAGCAGGCCGCCTTGCAGCAGCAGGGTCATGCGCTGGTTCATCCAAGGATAGGGCAAGGCGTGGGCCAGCCGGATCTCAGGAGCGAAGTGGTGGGCCAGGCCGGCGCAGATCAAAGCGAACGGCAGGACCAGGATCACAATGCCCGCGAAGAGCTTGCCAACCTGGCCCGAACTCAGTCCCAGCGCATTCAAAACGACCAGTTTGCTTTGGGCAATATTGGCGGCGTGCAAAAGTGTGAACTTCAGCACAACGAAAAGCAGGATTGCGCTGGCGACAATGGCTCCGGCCACGGTCCAGGCGCCACCATGATAAAGGTCGACCTCGTTCATCCTGAGCATCACGGTGAAGACGATGCCAATGGCGCCCGCGATCAGAGCGAAAAACACCCCGGCCAGCAGGCTGGCGACGACCAGGCGCAGTTCCGGGGCGCCGATCTGCAGGCCACCAATGCCCAGCCCTGCCTTGCGGGCATCCTTGCCGAAAAGGGCCGTCCGATAAAGTGCGCCGACGCTCATCAGCTTTGCGAGGCAGAGGGCAAAAATCCACGCCACGCACACCCAGAACGTATGAAAATACGTTGCCACCAGCGGCCCGCCGGTCATCAGAGCCCACAGTAGCAACAGGGCGAGACCTGCGCCGGCCCACGCCGCCGGCAGACCCGAAAAGGCCGCCGCTAACGCCTTCGTCACTGAAAATGACGCGCTTCTACGCATATAAATTCACCCAACCTGAATGCAGCTGTCACGCCTATCAGCCCTACAGCGATCTGAGACTCAATTCCATTCGCTTGAAAAGCTTATTTCGTTGGCGCGTTCAAATTTCTGTCCGGACTTGTTACGCTGTCACACCTGCTATAGATCGCGGCCATGACAGATTCTTTACAGACCACACGTTCTCAACCCATTCACGTTATTGGCGGCGGCCTGGCCGGCTCTGAAGCCGCGTGGCAAATCGTCCAGCGCGGTGTCCCCGTCGTCCTGCACGAGATGCGGGGGGTAAGACCAACGAACGCTCACCATACCAGCGACTTCGCCGAACTGGTATGTTCCAACTCGTTCCGCTCGGATGATTGGGAATACAACGCAGTTGGCCTGTTGCATGAAGAAATGCGGCGCGGCGGCTCGCTGATACTGGCCTGCGCCGACAAGCACCAGGTACCCGCCGGCGGCGCCCTGGCCGTTGACCGCGACGGCTTCAGCGCCGCGGTTACGCAAACCCTGTCAAATCATCCCTTGATTACAGTCGTTCGGGAAGAGGTCACCACCCTCGCCGACAAACCGTGGGACAATGTCGTGGTCGCCACCGGCCCGCTGACATCCGAAGCGCTGTCACAATATGTGCTGGACGTATCCGGCGAGGGACATCTCAGCTTCTTCGACGCCATCGCTCCGATCATCCACTACGATTCGATTGATATGTCGAAGGCGTGGAAACAGTCGCGCTACGATAAGGAAGGTCCGGGCGGAGACGCGGCCGCCTACATCAACTGCCCGATGGATAAGGACCAGTACGAGGCCTTTATCGACGCGTTGCTGGCCGGACCGAAAGCCGAATTCAAGGATTGGGAGCACGTCCCCTATTTCGACGGGTGTCTTCCGATCGAAGTCATGGCTGAACGCGGCCGCGAAACCCTGCGTTATGGTCCGATGAAACCCGTCGGCCTGACCAATCCGCACAACCCGACCGTCAAGGCCCACGCCATCATTCAACTTCGCCAGGACAACGCCCTGGGGACGCTTTACAACATGGTGGGTTTCCAGACAAAACTGAAGCACGGCGCCCAGGCGGATGTCTTCCGCATGATTCCCGGCCTGGAGAACGCCCAATTCGCCCGCCTGGGCGGACTGCACCGCAATACCTTTATCAAGTCGCCGAAACTGCTCGACCGGCAATTGCGGCTCAAGGCGCTTGCACCCGAAAAATCCGTGCGTTTTGCCGGACAGTTAACCGGAGTCGAAGGTTACGTTGAAAGCGCGGCGATTGGCCTGCTGGCCGGACGTTTTGCCGCCGCTCAGGCCTTGGGCATCACCTTACCCGAACCGCCAGAAACTACGGCCCTGGGTGCGCTGCTCAACCACATCACCATAGGCCACCTCGAAGGCGGCAGCTTCCAGCCGATGAACATCAATTATGGACTTCTGCCGCCCATGGAAGCGCCCAAGCTCGACGAACATGGCCAGAAAATCCCCCTGAAGGAGCGTGGCCGGGCCAAAAAACGCCTTATGTCACTCAGGGCATTGAACAATGTTCAGGACTGGCTAAATCTTGCCTGAATCTGCCCTTATGCAGGCTTTTGTACCCGTTCCTCGTCACAGGTTTCCCGTGCGTTCCCTGCTCCTCATCACCGCTTCATCCCTGGTCCTGACGGCCTGCGCAACCACCACGACCACCCAGACCACGGTTTTCGTACCGCTGGCGCCCGTTGTCACGCCCAGTTCACTGACACCGCAACCGGTCATCCTGTTCAACAAGACCAAGAACGGCCGAAAGCTGTTCACCCTGAACGAGGAATTCCCCTATTGCGATCCCAGCACCGGCAAGGTCATCGTGGTGCCGCGCTGGTACGTCACCGACTTCGCCTCGGTGCCGTGGTTCGGCCAGACCGTCATCGACCCGCAGGGGCCAACAGCGCGCGCCGCTATTATCCACGACTACCTGTATGCCATCGGCGAGAAGGGTAAGCGCGAAGAGGCCGACGACATCTTCTACCGCGCCATGATCAATTTCGGCGTCTCGGAATGGACGGCCCGCACAGCCTACACCGCCGTGCGTACCGGCGGCGAAAAGGGGTACGGCCTAAAGGACGACTGGTCGTTCATAAACCCGACCCAGCCTGACAAGGTCCAGCCGGCGCCTTTTGCCAAGCCGAAGACGGGGGCTGTGCGTGTCATGTCGAAGTGCAATGGCTTCAAGGAGTTGATCCAGACCGGATGGCGGGCCTATCCGATCAACACGCCCATGATCAATGTCCCAGCGCCGGTCACGGTTACCGAAACCAAGGGACCGGCGACCTGGGTCCAGGACAAGCTGCCCTGGCCGAAGAAGAAAAAAGACGAGAAGAAATAACCGTCACGTTCCAGAATCGAGTGCAACAGGCTGATTTAACACCTCCCAGAAAGGAGCACACCCTTGGCGTCCTGACACTGGACGACCTCGACGACGTCGCGTACAAACTCAACACCAGCCCCCGAAAAATTCTCGACTTCCAAACCCCGAGAGAAGTCTAAGATCAATATCTGAATACGCTCCATGCGCCCAAGCGAGTGTTGCACTTCAGGTTTTTCACCGCCTTGCCCCTTTCTCGCACCTTTAGTTAGACGGTCTTTGCTGGGGTCATGTGTCGCCCAATGCGCTGCTTTTATTTACAATAACAGCCAGTTCTCCCATTCTCTCCATCAACCATCCTCTATCTCGACAAAAAACTAAAGGCAGGTGGTACCTTTTCCTACCTACTTTAATGGTATAGCGAGAAGATCTAATCGAAATAGTGTCAATTTCTGAAACGGGGAACTTGCCTTTCTTCAAACCATTTACTTCGACCCAGCCATCTTCAACTTTGATCAAAGGACTACCTGATAGAGATTTTACCAGAAGTATCGTTGTGGTGACTGTCAGCCAGGCAGCTGCTATTCCGAGCAGCCACCGTACCGGTTGGGCCCACGGTTGAAACAACCATTTATAATACTGGTGGTTATCAGCATTGCTAAAAGCAACGGAATAAAAACAAAACATCATGAATAACACTGTACCTGCGGCTTTCATTACCGAAAGACGCCCTTCGAATGCGATCATTTCAGCATTTACGGACAATATGGTGCTCCCTTGCTTCCGATTACGGTGACATGATGTAAGCTGATGTGTCCGGACGTCACTATACCCGACCATAAGCATCAGGAATCTGGTTTGGATGGCTTTTGGATACACCGGGTCTTGGAAAATGAAAGGATCGTGTCCCAGTGCAAGGTGTAGGTTCGGCAGGCCACCGATGATCCGGACCTGCCCCGGATTATCGGTGGCCTGCTGACCGTACACCACCTCAAGGGACACGATCAACCGCCACCAACGTCAAACGACAGAAAAGGATGAAATTTCACGCGAAGACGCGAACGGTGTCAAATGCGCCCGGTCAGATAGGTCCACAACAGGCTAAAACGCAGGCGCAGAGGTCCGAATCCACGCCGCCGCCCCAGAGCAGCCACCGCCGGTAAGGCCAGCGGCGCCAGCGGCGTCGGCAGAAGTTTTACGTCGGCACGCATCTCTTTCAGCACATGCGCCAGTTCAGTATCGCCGAATTCCTCGGCTTTTAGGCGCCCGGCGCGTTGCAACTGAAGGAGTCCGAACAGCCGCGCGCATGGCAACCCTTGGGCCGTCTCCGTTGCGGCGGCCAAGATTTGTGCCGACAGGCGCCAGACGGCTTCCTCGCCACCCAGCACATCCAAGGCCTGGCGCAATAGCATCGGGCCCTTATCCAACAACGGCATCTGGGCCTCAACCATGGTGAGGAAGGTCGCGACAGGCAAGTCATACTGGGGGATCAACCGTTGAAACAACTCCGTCAACGGATGATAATGCGGTGTGCGCCCCTGTCCGATCGCCTCGAAGGCTTCGTACCACCAGCGCAGACGGATTTCCCCCATCAGCGGCTCGGTTACGCGCTCAGGTATATCACGCAAGGTTTCCAGCAAGGCGAACAAGGCCAAAACTCCGCCGCGGCGCTCCACATCGGGTATAAAGGCGCAGGCAAGGCGGACATCCTCCGATTTCGGTTCGAGCTCGGAAGACGCCATAGCCCTCAGCCGCTAAACAGAGTCTGATACATGGTCATGGTGACCAGCATAGGTAGCGACAACAGGGTGTTGATGCGCGAGACGATCATCGCTTTCTTGGCGGCCGCAGCTTTTTGCTCAGCCGTGCCATCCTTGATTCCGAGCGCGATCTTTTGCGCCGGCCAGATAAAGCCCCAAACATTGAACATCATGATAATGCCCAGCCACATACCGGCGCCGATAAAAGCGAAACCGATATCACCGGCGGAATAGCCCCCGGCAAAACCAAGGCTCAGGGTCTCACTGAAATAGATAGAACCGCGATGCCAGGCCAGGAACAGGCCGATAACTACGGTCGCCAGAGCCGCATAACGGAACCAGAACAGGGCTTCCGGCGCGATGTATTTGGTGATGCCGGCCTTCAACTCGGCCGGCACATTCGGCATGATGCGGATCTGCACGAAGTTGAAATAGTACAGCAGTCCGATCCACAAAATACCGCAGACGACATGGGCCCATCTCAAGGCGGCTATGGCGAACATAACGGCATTCGCGTCAGACGCCCAATAGATGCCCGCCATTGCCAGCCCTGCCAGCAGCAGACTGAGAACGATCACATTACGAAAATTCGAAAGAAAACCAGCCATACCGCACCCCTTTGTCAGCGTTCGAGTCGACTCTCACCTTATGCCAAACGGTTGCCGGACGCAAAACCGCGTCCGGCTTCCACCTCACGGCAGGTCGTTGACCTTCTTCTTGCCGGGCTTGAAACCACCAAGATCGACGATCTCGGCGTCGCCACGGTTACGCGCAACGCCCCACAGCAGGATCACCGGCGCGGCGACGTAGACCGACGAATAGGTCCCGACAAAGATACCGAAGATCATGGCGACCGAGAAGCTGAACAGCGTGTCGCCACCCAGCGTTGCCAGGCCAGTCAGGGCCATTATAGCTGTAATACCGGTGATTATGGTTCGCGACAGGGTCTCGTTGATCGACAGGTCGATGATGTCACGCAACGGCATCTTCTTGTATTTACGCAGATTCTCGCGCAAACGGTCGAAAACGACGACGGTGTCGTTCATTGAATAGCCAATGATGGTCAGTATTGCCGCCACGGCGCGGAGATCGAACTCCAGCTTGAACAGGGCAAACAACCCGAAGGTCAGGATGACGTCGTGGAACAGAGCCACGACGGCACCCAGGCCGAACTGCCACTCGAAGCGAAACCAGATGTAGATCATCATCAGGCCGATAGCCAGGAACAGGGCCGTAACGCCGCCGGTCAGCAATTCACCAGACACCTTTGCGCCGACGACCTCGGTATTGGAGAAGCTGGCGTTCGGGAACTGTTGTTTCAGCGCGGCCTTGACCTGATCGACCTTGGCCACCGGATCGTTACCCGGCGTTTCGAACTTCATCTGCGCAGCAGAACCATCGTCCACGCCCTGAACCTGTACCCCGCGCAGGCCCTGATTGTTCATGGTCTCACGCAGCTTGGCGAGATCGATGATTTCGGGCTTGGTCGAGATATCCAGCGCCGTCCCACCCTTGAAGTCGACACCGCAATTCAAACCACCGCACGGCGGCGTCGCCGGGTATATGGTCAGGAACAACGAGGCTACAACCGCGCAGACCGACAAGATGGCGGCAAATCGGGCGAACTTGACGAAGGTAAAGTTGGTCTTCTGGGGCAATATCTTGATCAGAGGCCACGCCTTGGGTGACACATTGTCGGCGATTGGCATGGTTTTCGGCCGGAAAATCTTGTACCAAACCGCCAACACGACCTGAGTGACCATCACGGCCGAGAAGACCGAAGTGACGATACCGAGGATCAGCGTCACAGCGAAGCCTTTCACCGGCCCGGCTCCCAGGGAATACATGATTGCCGCCGCCGCGAGCGTCGTGATGTTGGCGTCCAGAATGGTCTCGATAGCGCGTGTGAAACCGGCATCCAGTGCACTGATGACATTGCGCCCGGCGCGCATCTCGTCGCGCATCCGTTCGTAGATCAGCACATTGGCATCAACCGCCATGGCCAGGGTCAGGATCAGGCCGGCGATACCCGGAAGTGTCAGGGTCGCCTGCATCAGCGACATGCCCCCGATGAGCAGCCCCAGGTTCAGGATCAGTGCCAGCACCGAGATGCCACCGAACAAAAAGCCGTAAGCCAGCACCATGAAAACGATGACGCACACCACAGCAAGGATGGTCGCGGTGGCGCCCTTGGCAACGGCATCCGCGCCCAGTTCCGCGGTCACGGTCCGCTGCTGCTCGAACTTCAGTGGTGCCGGCAAGGCACCACCGTTCAGCACATTGACCAGTTCAGACGCTTCTTGTGGTGTGAAACTGCCGGTGATCTGACCGCTGCCGCCGGTAATGGGACTGATGATATTCGGCGCCGAAACGATCTTGCCGTCCAGGATGATGGCAAACCGGCGGCCAACATTCAGGCGCGTCGCCTCTCCGAACTTGCGAGACCCTTCGCCGTCAAAGGAAAAGTCGATGGCGGGGCGTGCGGTGTTCTGTTCCGAACCGACGCTGGCCTTGGTCAGATTGTTGCCCGACACCAGTATCTGGCGCCGTACGGCCAGCGGCGCCCCGCCCTGGCTTTCGTCCGGCAGGATGATCGAGCCCGGAGGCGCGCGGCCGGCAGCCAGATCCTGCGGCGACGCCGACTCGTCGACCATCTGGAAGGTCAGCTTGGCGGTGGTCCCGATGATGCGCTTAAGCTGTTCCGGATCACTTTCACCCGGCGCCTCGACGACGATACGGTTGACGCCTTGACGGGTGATGGACGGTTCTTTGGTGCCCAGCGAATCGATACGCCGGCGAACGATTTCGATCGAGGTGTCAACGGCGCGCGCCGAGGTAGCCCGCACACCCTCGTCAGTAAAAACCAATTGAATGGTCTGATCCGGCCCGCGCGTCACATTCATATCCATGATGCTGGGATTCCTTGGGATCGGAACGGCCAGCGCGCTCAGCGTCGTAAAGGCTTCCTGGACCTGATCAGCATTGACAATGCGAACCTGCACCCGGGTGCCTTCACCGGTCACGCTGGCGGTCTCAATCCCCTTTCGGTTCAGTTCCTGCCGGACCTGCTCGACCAGGTTGCCGGTCCGCTCCTTTTGCAGGGCGGCGGTGTCAACCTCCACCAGCAGATAGGAGCCGCCCTGAAGGTCGAGCCCGAGGTTCAGTCCCTTGGTCGGCGCGAAACCGGAGATGCTGTCCTTGACGCTTTGCGGCAGGAAGTTGGGCAGGGAGAACAGGATGCCCAGAAGTGTGGCGAAAAGGACCAGCCCCACCTTCCAGCGTGATAACGTCATCATGATTTGGCGCTCGGTACTCTAGAGGCAGAAGGAAGGCTTATGCGGCCTTGGTGTCGTTGGCCGGAGCCGGCTCGCCTTTGGCGCGGACCTCAGTGATCATCGCCTTGACGACCCGAACATTCACGCCGGTAGCGATTTCGATCATGATCTCGGCGTCTTCGACGCGTGTAACCTTGCCGATCAGACCCGAGGACAGGATGACCGTGTCATTGCGCTTGAGCGCGGTGATCATGGCCTTGTGCTGCTTGGCGCGCTGTTGTTGCGGACGGATCATGAAGAAATACATGATGGCGATAAAGCCGATCAGCATCGGCAGCATGGACAGCAGGCTATCGGTGCCTGACGGGGCGGCAGCGCCGGCAGCTTGGGCGAAGGCGGGGGTGGCGAACACGGTCGTCTCCTGGAATATCGTTACGGCCGCGACGGAGGGCGGCTCAAAGGTCCGCCATACATAGGCGGAACCGGAAAAAGGTCAATGGCATATTTGCCACAGCGAAACACCGGCAGGTTGCCTCATTGACCTTTTGCACAAGGCCTTGCAACCCGCCCGCGACGCAGGCGTTCATGGTACCGTCGCCTGATCCAGCTTTCGAGCCTACTTCAGGGGAGTACCAGTTTTGGATCGATCGGACGGGCGATATCTGTCGAGGGCGTATATCGCACTTCGAAGTGAAGCTGGGGCTGGTCAATCGTGCCGGTGTCGCCGACCGAGCCGATGACCTGGCCCTTGGTAACCTTCTGATTGTTGGTTACCTTCATTACCGAAAGGTGCGAATAGCCGGTATACCAGCCGTTCGGGTGCTTGACATAAATCGTGTTGCCCAGGGCCGGCACCTGGTCACCCTGATAGACGACAACGCCATCGGCGGCAGCCGTCACGTCGGTGCCGGTCGAGGCGGCGATATTGATTCCATCATTGCGGACATTGGGCGCCAGCTGTCCGAACGGCACCAGGATCTTGCCCTTGAGTGGCCAGGCGAAGAGGCCCTTGCCCATCTGGGCCAATTGGCTATTGGTCGGGAAACCCGCAACCGCCGGCGGTGGTGTGGCGATCAATGGCTTGGCGGCGGCTTTAGCGATCGGCGCAGTTGCGGGAGCTTTTGCCTCAGCCACCGTGGCGGCCGGGGGCGTTACCGTGGGCTTCACAGCTCCGGCGGGCGGCCTGGCGGCAACGGTTGTTGTAGCCGTCGTGGGCTTGGGCTGCGGCTGCGGCTGAGCCTGGGGCTGGACCCGAGTCTGAGCGGTAGCCGAAGCCGGATCCGTTTTGGGTTTCGGAAGCGGCGGTGGCGGCAGGCTGGTAGCTGGCTTGGTGACCGCCTTAGCGGGTGTCGGCCTTGCGCCTTGAGCTGTACTGGCCAAAGCGGCACCCAAGGGAGCCAGGGTCGCGCCATTGGCGCGCGCTTCTGGCCCCTTGTCGACGGCACCCTCCGGCAGCAGAACCTTCTGGCCGACGCGCAAAATGGCATTGGGCTCGAAACCGTTGATGTCATACAGAGTCTTCACCGGCACGCCGAAGCGACGCGATACGCCGTAAAGCGTGTCCTGGGACACGAGAGTATAGACATAGGCAGCGCGGCTATCCTTAACGGGCGCCGCGACAGCCACGGGCGTCAAAGTCGCCGTTGGGGGCGCCGTTTCGGGCGGCGGCGGCGCTGCCGGAGGCAGTTCGGTGGTGGTGATGGGCCCGTAAGTCGGCACAGCGGCAACGACCGGATCAGCCGCCTTTGACGCAGTGGGCGCTGGCGCAGCCGCCACCGGCGCAGGATCCGTGGGCTTATCCTGCATGTAAACGGGATATTTTGGTTCCCGCAGGCTTGTCGTGGAACAGGCTTGAAGGCCCAACATTACCAGTCCGGCAACGGCGACTGCCAGGCTCCGCCGCGTCCATCCCGCGTGCGCTGTCATGAGGGAACTCCGTGAAATCGTTAATTGGTAAGGCTTGGTGCAATTCTGTGGACAAATTTACTTTATGCTAAGCTATGGATAACGAATCCCTAATGAAGGCGAAAAAGTCAGGCAAAAGCCGAAACGGAACAAAAAAAATGGCGTGACCACATCCAAAGACGGGGGCGACGGACATCAAGGCGTGAGTAGGCGGGCAGAGAAGAAAACAGCCCGCGATGGCCCTGCCAACACCCGGCAAGGCCCGCTTTTGCAGACTTTCTTTGGAGGCGACGATGACTGACCTGTTCCGCCAGTATTGGTGGCTGATTTTTCCGGTAATGGCCATGGTCTACGGCCTGGTGCAAATGATCCTGCGCAGCAGCTATGAGAAGAAAAAGCTGGAACTGATGAAGAGCTATCTCGACCGCGGCCAACCAGTGCCTGACGCCCTGCGCCGCAACAACCACTTTTGAGGGCTACGATCATGAGCTTCGAGCAACTTTTCCGTGACTACTGGTGGCTGATCTTCCCGATCGGCGGCATGCTGATGGGGGTGTTTGGCATGTTCAGCCATCACCATCACCGCACCGAAACCCTGCGCATCCTGAAATCCTATGCCGACCAGGGCAAGGAGCCTCCGGCTTTCTTGCTGGACGCACTGAAAACCGACGAGGACCGAGCCATGGACCACGCCTTCGGCCGCGGCCGGTATCGTCACCGTCATGGCGGTTGGGGCGGAGTCGTCACCTTTGCCGCCCTGGCTGTTGGTTTCGGTTACTTCGGCTATCAGGCGGGCGGCAACGCCAGCCCTGTCTTCTCCGCCCTGGGCATGGCCTTCGGTGTCGCCGCCGCCGCCCTGTTTGTCTTGCGCTTGTTCAGCCTGATGTTCGGCCCCAAGCCGCGTCATGATGACGACAAACGCTACGACCGGGTGGACGATTGATTGTTGGCGATTGACGGTTAAGGACGTCAGGGCACCCCACATGGAAAACCTGAGCCATGCTGCCCTGATCCGGCGCGCCTGCTCTGGCTCGGACGAAGCCTTCTCCCGGCTTGTGTCCGATAGCCAGCAAGCTGTGCGCGCCTTCGTCCGTCGCCTGGCCGTGACCGCCGACGACGCCGACGACCTGACCCAGGAGGCTTTCGTCACGGCCTGGTCGAGGATCGACCGGCTGCGTGAGGGGATTTCGTTCCGCACCTTTGTGTGCGGCATTGCCTATCGCAAAGCACTGAACGACCGCCGACGTTTCAACCGACAGGTCACACGTGAGACTCAGTGGCACGCCTTGACGCCGCAAACGGCGTCTTCAACCGTTGACAGCCGCCTCAGTGTCCAGGCCGCCCTCGCCCAACTTCCCCTGGACCAGCGCGCCACTGTCAGCCTGTGTCTCGCCGGCGACTACAGCCACAGCGAAGCCGCCGAAATTCTGGGGCTTCCCCTCGGCACGGTTAAGTCGCATATTGCCAAGGCGCGTGAGAAACTCACCGCCCTGCTCGGAGTACGGTCATGAGTGAAGACGCCCTGAAAGCCCTGTTACAGGCCGACGCATCGGCGCAACCGCCGGCGCGCGACATCGGCTTCGTCATCGCCGTGATGCAAAAGGTCGAGCGCCGCCGTTTCCTGGATAATCTGGCCTGGTGGATCTCCGGCGCTGCGGCTGTCATTGCCGTAATGGGCGTGGTCATGCCCTATCTGGCGCCAGCCTTCATCACGCTGGGCGACGCCCTTCTGCCGGCTGTCATCATCTTGAGCGTGGCGGGCATGGTCGCGGTCGGCGTCTGGTACCTGCGCCCGGCCCTGCGCGACTTCGGGATACGAATCTGATCCCACCATATTCTTCCCCACCTGCGGGGGAGGTGTCGAGCGAGCGAGGCCCCTTGAGGGCCGAAGCGCGTCGAGACGGAGGCGGCGTAGAGCGCACTGGCAACCTCGCTTTAGCTTTCCCTCGCCACACCGGAAATCAGCGGCACAAACCGGACATCGCTCATATCTTCGCGTTCAAAACCGTCCGGCGTGCGCGTGTAGCGCACCAGGATCTGGGTTGAGCCCTTGCCAAGCGGCCCGACCAGCACGCCCTTCGGCTTCAACTGGTTCAGCAGGTCCGAAGGCTCGTCCGGCAAGGCGGCGGTGACCAGTATCCGATCGAACGGTGCCTGTTCCGGCCAGCCTTCCCAGCCGTCACCAAACCGATAGATGATGTTCTCCAGCATCAGCCGTTTGTGGCGGATCTCGGCTTCGACCATCAAGGAGCGATAACGCTCTATCGTGTAGACATAACGCGCCACTCGCGCCAGGATCGCCGTCTGGTAGCCGCTGCCGGTACCGATCTCCAGCACGCGATGGCGTCCCTCGATCTTCAGAGCCTGGGTCATCAGGGCGACGATGTAGGGTTGGGAAATGGTCTGGCCGCAATTGATCGGGATGGCCGAGTCTTCCCACGACCTGTCGAGGAAAAGCTCCGGCACGAACAGGTCCCGCGGTGTGAACTCTAAGGCGTGCAACACCTTGCGGTCGTCAATGCCCTGCAGCTTCAGGCCGTTTATCAACCGTTGCAGGCGGGTTTCTTCGGGCGCTCCGATCATTCGGCGGCCCCCGCCTGTTCCTCGTCGGCGACATGAATCTGCCTCGGCACCGTGCCGCCAAGACTTTTCTTCAGACGATGCATCGTCTCGTAGTGCGTCAGGTCGAGATGCAGCGGCGTCACCGAAATCCGACGTTCAGCCACGGCCTTCAGGTCGGTACCGTCGACCAGGGTCTGATCTAAGGCGTGGAAGTTCATCCAGTAGTAGTCACGGCCACGCGGGTCGCAGCGTTTAATGGCGTGCATTTCATGGGCGTCGCGGAAGCCCTGGCGGGTGACTTCGACGCCGGTGACGGCGTCGGCGGCGCAGTCCGGAAAGTTGATATTGATGACGACGTCGGCCGGCCAGCCCTTTTCGAGGAGAGCACTGACGACGGGTGCGCCATGAACCTCGGCGGCGTTCCACTGGGTCATCAGGTCGACATCGAAGTCGAGGCACTGCGACAGGGCGATCGAGGGAATACCCAGGGTCATGCCTTGCAGTGCGCCAGCAACTGTTCCGGACAGGGTGACGTCCTGGGCCAGGTTGAAGCCGCGGTTGATACCGCTGAGCACCAGATCAGGCGCATCGGGCATCAGGTCATTGATGGCGATCTGCACACAATCGGTCGGCGTACCGGACACGGCGAAGCGCTTGTCACCCAGCCGCTTGACCCTCAGCGGGTCATGCAGGGTAATGCCCCGGCCCTTGCCGGATTGCTCGACGATGGGCGCGCAGATCCAGATGTCGTCGCTGAGCCGGCGGGCGATGCTATAGAGGATCTCGAGACCATAGGCCTCGACGCCGTCGTCATTGGTCAGGAGGATGCGCATCCGAAATCTTTATGGCGATTTCGGCTGCCAACGCAACCATCCGGGAGAACAAAAAGTGGCCAGTAACGACATATTCGTTTGATGGTGCCGGGGGCGAACCCAACCGATTATCAGTTCACGTGTAAGGCATGTGGAAAAAAGGTTTTGACCACGAACGACACGAACAGACACGAACTTTAGGATATTCCCGATCGTCCCGCTTCGGTGCCAAGTTTCGTAAGGTTTTTTGCCACGAAAAACCTTACATAAATGACGGCGCCTTCGTACTTTCCCGCACACCTTGAAGTTCGTGTCTGTTCGTGTCGTTCGTGGTTCAAAAACCTTTACCCTATCTGGGTCAGCCCACCCATATAGGGTTGAAGCACCGCCGGGACAGCTATCTTGCCGTTTTCGTCCTGATAGTTCTCCATGATCGCCACCAGGGTCCGGCCGACAGCCAAACCCGAGCCATTCAGCGTATGGACAAACCGCGTGCCCTTCTCGCCGGCCTTGCGGGTGCGAGCGTCCATGCGACGCGCCTGGAAATCTCCGCAGTTCGAACACGACGAGATTTCGCGATAGGTGTTCTGCGACGGCAGCCAGACCTCGAGGTCATAGGTCTTGCGCGCGCCAAAACCCATGTCGCCGGTACACAGCAGCATGGTGCGATAAGCCAGGTCCAGCTTTTTGAGGATGCTTTCCGCGCAATTGGTCATGCGCTCGTGCTCTTCGGCCGATTGCTCAGGCGTGGTGATCGAGACCAGTTCGACCTTCTGGAACTGGTGCTGGCGGATCATGCCGCGGGTATCTCGGCCGGCCGAACCAGCTTCGGCGCGGAAACAGTTGGTCAGCGCCGTCAGACGCAGCGGCAGTTCTTCTTCGGCTGTGATCGCTTCGCGGATCAAGTTGGTGAGGGAGACTTCCGCGGTAGGAATTAGGTAGAAGGGTTCACTCGTCTTAAACAGGTCTTCCTCGAACTTCGGCAACTGTCCGGTACCAAACATGGCGTGGTCCTTGACCAGCACCGGCGGATTGACCTCGAGATAACCATGCTCATTCGTCTGAACGTCCAACATGAACTGGCCGATCGCGCGTTCCATCCGCGCCAACTGGCCTTTCAAAAACACAAATCGCGAGCCGCTGATTTTCGCGGCGGCTTCGAAATCCATCATCTTGAGGGCCTCGCCGAGATCCGCGTGGTCCTTCGGCGTGAAGGTCAGCTTGACGGGGGCACTCCAGCGGCGCTGCTCGACATTGTCATGCTCGTCGGCGCCCTGCGGCACATCTTCGAACGGGATATTTGGCAGCGACGCCAGTTCGGTGCGCAGCTTTTCGCCCAGATCGCGTTGTTTCGCTTCCTCGGTTTCAAGAGTCGCTTTCAAACCCTCGACCTCGGCCATCAGGGCCTGAGCTTTCGCTTCGTCCTTCTGGGCCTTGGCCTGGCCGATCTGCTTACTCGCCTCGTTGCGGCGGGCCTGGGCGTTCTGGAAAGCTGTCTGGGCTGCGCGCAGTTCGGTATCCAGCGCCGTCAGCGAATCAACATCGGACTGCGCCGACTCACGGCCGCGCGAGCTCCAGCCTTGAACATAGACTTGGGGAGTGTCGCGCAATGCCTTGATGTCGTGCATGGTGGTCTAGCCCTGGATTTTGGTGGAACGGCCCCTCGCCCGATCGCCTTCACTTCGTTCGGCGCTCGTCCTCTCCCCGCGGACGGGGAGAGGAAAAAGGGGTCCGGGCTAGATACGCAAAGCCAGTGATTTGGGCAAACCCAAAATGCGCCTCAGGCTTCAACCTCGGTGTCCGTCGCCACGGGCTTGTCCTTGCGCCGCCATTCGATCAGCTTCACGCAGATAATGGAAACCTCGTACAGCAGGATGATCGGGATGGCCAGCAGCAGCTGCGAGATTGGATCTGGCGGCGTTACGACCGCCGCAACCACGACGATCGCCAGGATGGCGTAACGCCTGAAACTGCGCAGCATCTTCGACGTCAGTATGCCCGTCAGACCCAGCAGGGTGATCACGATCGGAAGTTGGAAACAGCAACCAAAGGCCAACATGAGGGTGGTGATCAGCGACAGATAGTCCGACACCTTGTACATGGCGGTAATGGCCACACCGGGTGCCACGATCTGCTGGCTCAG
This sequence comes from Asticcacaulis sp. AC402, assembly GCF_000495835.1. Taxonomy (GTDB): domain Bacteria; phylum Pseudomonadota; class Alphaproteobacteria; order Caulobacterales; family Caulobacteraceae; genus Asticcacaulis. The sequence goes on along the minus strand of NZ_AWGC01000009.1, from coordinate 44,146 downwards.
GGAGAACCACAGCACCGTCGGCAGGATGATGAAGTAGACCAGCGCCATGCCCAGCACGAACATCATCGGTGCGGCGAACAGGAACGGCAGGAAGGCGTTGCGTTCGCGGCGGTAGAGGCCCGGAGCAACGAAACCGTACAACTGCCAGGCCAGGATCGGGAAGCTGACGATGATGCCGCCGAACATGGCCATCTTCATCTGGGTGAAGATGAACTCCAGCGGCGCCGTGAAGATCAGCGACAGATCCTTGTTCAGCGTTACCTGTTTCAGGCCCAGCAGGACATACATCATGTCGAACGGGTTGCCGCCATGGCCGTTGATCTTGGTCTGCTCCAGCATGGCGCTGGCGACCTTAAGGGGATGCAGCAGGAATTCGTAGATCGGCTTGGCGACCGCGAAACAACCGATGCAGGCAATCAGGAAGGCGACCGCCATGATGACGATCCGCGTGCGCAGTTCGACCAGATGGTCCATCAAAGGCGCGCGCGACGCCTCGATCTCGTCGTCGTCAAACGCCTTCGGCGCGGCGCCCTGGGTCACCAGGCTACGCTTGTGCTTGTCTTCGACGATTTGTGGTAAGGTATCGGGATCGGTCACGAAACAGCTTTCCGGCGCGAACGTTTGACAGGCGCGACGATCGGTTCGGCATCGGACTCCATCGGGGGCTCCGCCGTCGTTTCGGGCATGATATCGGCCACGACCTTGGGCTTGCGGGCGCGCGTCTTCCTGGCCGGGGCCACAACGGGGTCGCCCTGCGTCTCACCGGCATCCCATTTCGGCGGCAGGCCTTCAAGTTGAGGATTGGCCATTTTTGCGTCCACCGGTGTGGTCACGGCCGGCGGCACCGGCGTATCCGTCTTGTTCAGGCTGACGCTGACATCGCTCTCGATCGCCCTCATCTCATTTTGTAAAGAGGTGGTCAGGTTGTTCGAGCGCAGGGCCTCGACCTCCTTGCGCAGATCGTCGAGCTCACTTTGGCGCGCCATGTCATCGAAAGAGGATTTGAAGTCGTCGGCCATGTTGCGCATCTTGCCGATGAACTTGCCGAGATTGCGCAGCAACTTCGGCAGATCCTTCGGCCCGACCACGACCAGGGCGACAATCGCAATGATGATCAGCTCACTGCCGCCGAGACCGGGCAACATGATGGCAGCTTTCTCTTGGATATGGAGTTTCTCAGACTAACGGCGACGACTTAGGCCTTAGGCTCTTCGTCGGCCTTTTTCTTCTTGGTGTCGTCGTCGTCGCCGTCTTTCAGCCCATCCTTGAAGGCCTTGATACCCTTGGCGGCATCGCCCATCAGGTTGGAAATCTGATTGCGACCGCCGAACAGCAACAGCACGGCCACACCGATCAGAAGCAAGTGCCAGATACTGAATGCACCCATAATACTACTCTCCCTGGCGCCTCTCGCCATAACCATAGGCGGGCGCAATGCAAATTTCAGTCCTTATAGGCTTTTTGTGACCGAATTTGGAAGCATTTTTGCGCAGATTACAGCCTGGTCTGCAAAGAAATTCATTTCGCTTCGAAGAAGTCCTGGGCAAATTCCACTTCCTCCATATCCTCCAGCATCGCCGCATCCTCGAGAACCTGGCCCGACGACGGGTCTGGCACCATAAAGTCGGCCGGCACATTGAGGTCGAGCAGGCCGGCGGCACGCATTTCTGCCACGCCCGGCAGGTCGGCCAGGCTGGGCAGGGAAAACTGTTCCAGGAAGGTCTCGGTTGTGCCGTAGGTCACCGGCCGGCCGGGTGTGCGGCGGCGGCCGCGCAAGCGGATCAGGTTCATTTCATGCAGCACATCCAGCGTGCCGCGCGACAGACCGACGCCGCGGACGGACTCAATCTCGGCGCGCGTCACCGGCTGATGGTAGGCGATAATGGCCAGGGTCTCCAGCGCCGCCTTGGACAGGCGCCGAGGTTCCTCGCGCTCCTCGACCATAAGATAGCCGAGATCGGCGGCGGTGCGGAACTGCCAGCGGTCGTTGATAACCTCCAGCGCCACGCCGCGGCCGGCATAGCGCGCCTTCAAGCTGGCCAGGGCCTGCCCAACATCGACACCCTCAGGCAGGCGATAGGCCAGCTCGGCGGCCGACAGCGGGCCGGCAGCGGCAAACAACAATGCCTCAACAGCGCGTTCAAGGGTTTCAGGAGTCATTGCGGCTTGACCTCCGCGATCGGCATGAGGGGGGTGCGTTTGCGCATGTAAAGGGTGTCGAACGTCGCCAGCTGCTGCAGTTGCAATTGCCCCTCCTTGGTCAGTTCCAGCGACGCTGACAGGGTCGAGGCCAGGTAGGAAATACGCTTGGGGCCTACGCCGCCACGCGGTTGGGGTGCGACGTCGTCCAGCGCCGTCCAGCTACTCAGCGACGGCAGCTGCGAACGCAAGTGATCGCGAGCATCTTCCAGCGAATAGGCTTCGATGCGCCGCGTCGGATCATAGTGGCGCTCGGTCTCGCGCCGGCGCTGGGTGACATAGGCGCTCATCAGGTCGAAGACATTGGCCTCGATGCGCGACGACGGGATAATCAGCCGCGCTTCCGGATCGCCGCGGGCGAAGACGTCGCGCTTTAACTGCGGCCGCTCGGTCAGCGACTCGACCGACTTGCGCATGGCCTCCAGCTTCTTTAGGCGGAACGCGAGGGCGGCCGCCAGGTCTTCCGGCGCCGGCTCGTTACCCTGTTTGCGTTCGGTCCTGGGCAGTAGCAGGCGCGACTTGAGATAGGCCAGCCACGACGCCATGACCAGGTAGTCCGCCGCCAGCGAAAAGCGCAGCTTGCGTGCCTCCTGGATAAAGGTCAGGTACTGTTCGGCCAGGCGGGTGATCGAGATCTTGAGCAGGTCGACCTTCTGGGACCGCGCCAGGGCCAGAAGGACATGCAGAGGACCTTCGTAGCTGTCGAGTTGCAGCACCAGGGCTTCTTCGGGAGCGATGTCCTCGGGTGTGTCCGGCGTCGAACCGTTAAAGTCCAGCCGCGACTGCCGGACGTCGTGATCAAGACCGGACGGTGCAGCGCGTTCGCGGCTCACGCCTGTTCTATGGCTGCGGGCGCGCCGGCCAATACCTCTGTTGGATCCAGTTTGACCTCAAGCGGCGCCCCGCGCGCCAGGACGACATTGAAGCGTGCCCGGGCGTCGGGCACGTCCAGCGGCTCAGGGATGCTCAGCAGGCGGCGGAAACAAGCCTCAGCGCGCCGCCGGGCACTGCGGCGCAACTTGGGCGTCTCGCTCAGAACGGCCTTCATCTGATCCATTTGGCCGTTACAATGCAGCAGGACGTCGCAACCGGCCTTCAACGAGGCCCTTGCCCGGTGATTCAAGTCGCCGCTCAGCGCGTTCATCGACAGGTCGTCGCAGATCAGCAGGCCGTCGAAGCCGATGACGTCACGGATCATCTTGATGCACTTTTTCGAAGTGGTCGCCGTATTTCGCCGGTCGATCGCTGAGTACAGCACATGCGCGGTCATGGCGATCGGCATGTCGGCATTGACCTGGAACGGATAAAAATCAACCTTTAGCAGCTCTTCCAAGTCCGTTTCGACCCTGGGCAGGTCGGTATGCGAGTCGGCCCCTGCCCGGCCGTGTCCGGGGATATGCTTGATGACCGGCAGGACGCCGCCGGCCAGCAGGCCTTCGCAGGCCGCGCGGCCCATCACGGCAACATCATCGGCCGTCAGGCCATAGGCTCGGTCGCCGATAATGTCGTGGGCACCGGGCTGCGGCACGTCCAATACCGGCACGCAGTCGACATTGATGCCCAACTCATACAGGTCGTTGGCCATCAACCGGGCGCCAAGACGGACCATTTCGCGCTGCTCCGACGGGTCATTGCACACTTCGGCAAACCGCGCGGCGGGGGGATAGTCCGGCCAGTGCGGAGGCTTAAGGCGGCGCACCCGGCCGCCTTCCTGGTCGATCAGGATCAGCGGGTTATGACGGACACAGCCCTTCAGCGCGGTGACCAGGGCCTTGGTCTGGGCGGGTGTCTCGATATTGCGACGGAAAAGAATGAAGCCGAGAGGTGCGTTTTCGGAGAAAAAGCGTTGCTCTTCCACCGTCAATGCCGTGCCGCTCAGTCCGACAATACAGGCCCGGACATCGGCCAATTTCGACGATTTGGCCATTACCTGACAATGCAGTCGCGGCCGGCCGATTTTAGCGCGGCGCAGAAGGACCTGGCCTTTTCCGCCGACAGGCCGGTAAAGGCGGTGCGATAGAATGTGCCGCGTTCGGTCTCGACCTTTTGCACACTCTTGCCAGCACCACCGACGAACAGGCCAAAGTTGGAAGCCACCTTGTTGTATTCGGCATTGGCCTTTTCCTGGCTGTCAAAAGCGCCGATCTGGACCGAGGTCGAGCCGGTCGAAGCCACCGGTTGCTGTGTGCCAGTGGACTTTACGTCTGGCTTTGCCTCCGGCTTGGCGACAGCCCCCGGAACCGGGGTGGTGTCGGCCGGCGTCTGCTGCGATGGCAGCGGCCCTTCGATCGGCGTGACGGGCGGCGGCGCCAGGTTAGCTTCGACCGAAGCCGCGGAATCGCGCAGGGTCGGCGTTTCTGCGCTGGGGGCGAACACCGCCTCGCCATCGGCCATGTCTGAGTCGTTGAGAACCTTGGCGTCGGTGACCTTGTCGTCCCGGAACTCACCCAGGGTTTCGCCGACTTCGGTGGGGATGCGGGTGCTTTTGCTCAGGCTGGAATTGTAGAACAACACCGCCGCCAGCAAGACGATTACCAGCACTATGCCGCTGATAATCAAGGTCAACGGTGCCTGATCGCGCGACGCCGTGCGGCGCGATTCGTAGCTAAGATTGTCTTCGGTTGGGGGCGAATAGGTGCCGCGATCCTTGTCCAGCATGGGTGCGAAGTCCTTGGCCGAAGCCTGAAAAATACAAAAGCCCCTGGGGCCGCAGGCCACAAAACACAATATCTTGAGGCCGCAGGCCACAAAAAAATATCTTGGGGCCGTTGGCCACACGACACAAAAGTCTTGGGTTCAACGGTCGCAGGGAAACAGGATTGCCTGATTCCCGCTCAGGCAATCAAACAGAATAGATATTGCAATACGATTTTGACACCCCTGTGGCGAAAAATGTTCACCCTCTGAAATAATATCAACGCACGGGACTCTGGCGTTAATACCTGTTAACACTACTTCACGGTTTTTGCATTGCTTAAATTTATTGGACTTCGCTCAAGGGGGCTGATTTCGTGAACGGCAAGATAATGCCTTTGGCTGCGGTGGCCCTGGCCGTAATGCTGGGCGGCGGCATTGCCGTCTCGCCCCAGGCCCAGGATGCCGCACCGCGCGTCCTGGAACCTGCCCCTATCGACTGGAAAACCCTGTCGCGGGTCTATAACCCCGGAGTCGCCGCCAAATCTCGGGGGACGCGTGGCTTACGCGTCCGCAACGAGCAGGTCGATACCACCACCTTGCCAATCCTGTTGCCCGACGCCACGACCGGGGTCAGCCGCGATGGCCTGGCCTTCATGTCGCTCGGGGACGTCTATGACGTCAATCTGCCGCAGCCGGTCAAGGGCTTGACGGTCCTGCTCAGCGGCACCCGTGTCTTCGTCGCCTCACAGCCGGGCATGTTCAAGGGTGTCAAGTTCGATCAGGTGAATATGGGCGGCCAGCCGGTCGAAGCCCTGTTTAGCCAGACAGAGGACGGCTGGATGGCCAGTTTTTCGCGCTTTGGCATGTCCTACACCATCGAAGTCATCTGCGACGCCGATGCGGCGATGAGCTATTGCGCCGACTCTGCCTACATCCGTAAAATCGCCGCCGGCATGACGGAGGTTGTTCTGGGCGCTCAGGCCGAACGGGAATTCGTTGCCGCCACCGGTGGCGGTAACACGACCCAGCCGCCCCCAAATCCTGGAAAGCCGACCGACGCCGTGGCGGCTCCGGTCAATCGTGACATTCTCAAGCGCCAGGCCGCCAACAATCCGGTGAAGCCATGAGCCGAAACAATAGCTCCGGCGGCAGCGCCGTCATCGCCGTCATCATCCTGATCCTTGCCCTGGGCTTGCTCTATCAGTGCCAGGGTGCGAAATATGGCCTGCCCGTCATTCCAATGGGCGGCGCGACATCGTCCTCGGCCATCTCCAGTTCGACGACCGCCGATATCGACGACTCGGAGGCAGCTTCTGCCGCGGCTTCGGTGGAGAGCTCAGCGCCTGGCGGGTTTACCTATTTGCCGGCGACAGACCTCATGCCGTGGTCGTGGTCATCCAGCACCATTCCCCTCCCCTGGTCAGCCACCAGTAATGCTGATCCGGGCTACAAGGCGACGACCGTGGCCGACAACTGGTCGCCGGACATGTGCTTCCCGCTCGAAGGCCTGGCCTATGCCAACAGCCAGTTCTACCGTCCGGGTGGCGACGGCTATGTCACCGCTGAGGGCATGGCGTCCAAGGCAACCTATGACGCCCTGCACGCCAAGGCCTACAGCGACCCCAAGCAGTCTGGCTGGATTACCGCCGCCAACACCCTGCGCGGCAGCAGCTGCGACCCGACCAATTATCAATATCCGTGGCGCGACAACTTCTGTGAAAAACGCTCGGGCGATAACGCCCTTTGTCACGGCGCCAAGGGCCATCAAGGCCAGGACATCCGCCCGGAAACCTGCCACCGCAGCGTCCACTGGGCCATCGCGCCGGAAGACGTGGTCATCAAAGACGTCGCCAGCTACACCCTGACCGTCCGCGGAACCAAGGCGCCCTATCGCATTTATCGCTACCTGCATATGAACCCGGAGTACATCGCCCGCTGGCAGCCACTGGAAGGCACAACGACCGTGGTCGCGGCCGGCCGAAAGTTGGGCCGGGTCGGCGATTTCGGCCCCAAAGGAGCGTCCTACACCTCGGTCCACCTGCACTTCGAAATCCGGCTGTCGGTTGCAGAACCGGTGAACGGAACCCTGCGGCCGGTGAACACTTTCGTCCCGCCCTATAGTGCCCTGGTGGCGGCCTATCAGCGCAAGCTGGCCGGCAATGCCTGTCCCGTCACGGCCTGGTAGATCGTGTTTTTTTGATCCCAGGATAAGCAGAGTGCGCGGCCTATCCAAGGAGAGCCCTATGTCCGACGTCATCGATAACCCAGCGCGCGGCCGTTTCGAACTGAGCGAAGACGGCTCCACCGCCATTGCCGACTACCGGGTGAACGGCAACACCCTCTCTATCGAATACGTCGAAGCACCCGCGGCCCTGCGCGGAAAGGGCACGGCCGGGCGTCTGATGAAAGGCGTGATGGACGCGGCCCGAGAACGCAATCTGAAGGTGATTCCGATCTGCGGCTATGCCGCTGCCTGGCTTCGCCGCCACGACAAATATGCCGATATGGCGGGTTAGACGGCGACCAAAGATTGCATCGATCAGGCTGATCTTTCTAAAAAGTGCGAAAAGCGCGTATCTCTAATACCAAGCCTCATAAAGAATGACGCTTGGTATTCGCATTTTTTCAGCTCAAACGCCGCATGGCTCCTCGCAAAAGCTCGGGCGGGCAGTCGCCCTTGCCAATCCACGATGAGTCAAGGTCATCGTGGATTGGTATAAGCACACTGTTCGATCTTTGGATCACCTCACCAAGCCTTCACTGCGTGCTCATTCGCGAAAAGAGCCCGTACGGCCTCAAGCAACTTAACCGAGAACGCCGTATCGTCAGCCGCTATCGCCAGAACCATCGGCCCTGCGGGCCCTGACCATTATTCGGCCGAAAGTGGCAACGGTTTCGGCTACGGCTTGAAACGTCTCGCTGTGCATGTTAGCACCGCCGCCTTCTGCGATTGCGGAAGCCCTGTCATGGGGGCGAGTAGCTCAATGGTTAGAGCCGACCGCTCATAACGGTCTGGTTGGGGGTTCGAGTCCCTCCTCGCCTACCAGCCTTCGGCAGAAAATCGGAATTTTGAGACGGCGGGGCGGCCAAACGGTGCGGAACCGGCGGCCTTGCGCGCACCACATTTCAACCTTATTTCATTCAGTCCATGTTCAGCGACGTTTTCGTAAACCGATAGCAACGACGGAGCCTACCGTCGCACGGGCCTTGTACCAAAGGGTGGATTGCCACTTTTGATCTAAGGCGCACATAAAGTAACAGAAAGACCCCAAATGACCCGTTCCATCCTCAAAGCCCTGACCCTGTCGGTGTGTGCCGCCGCCCTGGCCGCAGCCCCCATGTCCGCTTCTGCCCAGACCATGACACCGATGATGATTTCACCCGCCAGCCTGCCGACCACTCTTAGCCTGACCGCCAACGGTGAAGTCTCCGCCGCCCCCGACATGGCAACCGTCAGCTTCGGCGTTGTCACTCAGGCTGGAAACGCCTCCAACGCCATGAAGAACAACAATGTCAGGATGAACCAGGTCATGGCCGCGCTCAAAGCCGCCGGCATCGACGCCAAGGACATCCAGACGTCCAGCCTCAACCTCAGCCCGCAGTACGACTACAACAACACAGGCGGCCAGCCCAAGATCACCGGCTACCAGGCGATGAACCAGGTGACGGTGCGCGTCAACAAACTTGACCAGACGGGCGCCGTCATCGATGCCGTTCTGGCTGCGGGTGTCAACCAGATCGACAACATCAATTTCGGCCTGAAGAACGATGCCGCCCTCACCGACCAGGCGCGTCAGTCGGCCGTCAAACTTCTGATGCAACGCGCCAATCTTTACGCCGCTGCGCTTGGCATGAAGGTCAAGCGGGTCCAGACCCTGTCGGAAGGTGGACCTGGCTATCATCCGCCCCAGCCGATGATGATGATGCGCGCCGAAGCCGCCATGGACAAGTCGACCCCCGTGTCATCGGGAGAGCTGCAGCTCAGCGTCAGCGTCTCGGCCGTGTTCGAACTTGAGTAAAACTGCGTTGTAATTACTACGGGCCGCCCCGCCACCGGCAGGGCGGCCTTTTTCATGCGCCCACCCGGTGACAAAGGATTAACCTTCTGGTAGGTTCAGGACGCTGTTCAGGGGCCGGCAAAGCGACGGCGCCCGCGATTGGGAGTGCCGACAAAATGTCAAAACCTGACAAGTCCAGACTTGCGCGTATCGCGCTTGTCGCCGGAGGCGGAGCTGTCGTGCTCGGTGCCGGCGTTGTTTTTTTCTCCGCCTATGCTCAGGACAAGGCGCCGGAAGACGCAAAGCCGAGCCAGCAGATTGCCTATCAGAATTTAAAGGCCGAAACTGTGCAGGGCAGCGATGCCACAGCGCCCGCTCAGCCCCTTAACCGCGCCGTGCTGACCGAAGCCGATACCGATAAGCCGATGACGGCCGTCCGCCCCGTTGATTCCTCTGTGGCGACCCGTGAGCCCTTCCGCGGCGATATCGTTGCTGGCAAGTCAGTTCTGCTGCGCAAGCCGATGCCCCCCGCCAAGGTCAATTGGCAAGCCGCCATGGATCAGGATGGCCGCATGAAAAAGCAGGCCCGCGTCAGCGGCGGCCTGAAGGCCCGCCTGCCAAGTCCCGAACTGAACAAGACCCGCCTTCCCGTCATTCTGCCGCGCGAAGGTGGAGTGGTTGACACCGCCAAGGCCAAGATGGTCACCTTCGGCGACGCCTATGCCATTAACATGCCCCAACCACAAAGGGACGGCGTCCAGGTTACCGTCTACGGAAACCGCAGCTTTGTGGCCAGTGACAGTGGCTCCGTGTCCAAGCGGCCATTTGCCCGTCTCGCCGGCGTGGCAGAGGACGTTCGCATCGGCCAGATGGAGGACGGCTGGACAGGCACCTTCACCCGCTACGGGGTCGTCTATTCGATCGATGTCTCCTGCGACAGCGTCAATACCCCGGACTGCAAGACCGACTCCTATATCCGTAATGTCATCGCTCAGATGGACGACGTCGCGATGGGCACCGAAGCCCAGAAAGAGGCCGAGGTCCAGATCAAGGAAGACAACAACTGGCTGAACCAGGTCTCCAAAACCATCAGCAACATCACCAAGGGGAACTGAGCATGAAAACGACAGCTTCCCTGATTCTGATGGCCTCGCTGGTGGCGCTTACCGCCTGCGAACCAACCGGCTCCGGCTCGACCTCATCGAGCAGCAGCGTCACCTCTTCGGCGTCAGAAACTTCCAGTTCTTCGGAATCGTCCTCGTCGTCCGAGTCTTCGGTTGCCATGGTCGACTTCCCCCATGACGCAGCCGGCGACCTGATAGCCGGGTCCGGTGCCGGCTACACCGACGTTTCCAACTGGGCGCCGGGCATGTGCTTCCCGATCAACGGATTGGCCTATGCCAATAGCCAGGTCTACAAGGCCGGCGGCTCCAACGGCCCCTCGGGCGGCCAATGCGCCTCCGCCAACTACAGCTATCCATGGCAGGACAATTTCTGCGAAACGCGGTCGTGGAACAATGTCGTCTGCAGCACGGGCCAGGGCCACCAGGGCCAGGACATCAGGCCGGCAACCTGCGCCGCCAACACGCATTGGGCGGTAGCCGCCGAAGACGGCGTCATCACCCAGGTTGGTACCTATACGGTCGCCCTGACCGGCAATTCCAGCCCGCACCGCATCTACCGTTACCTGCACCTGCAGTCGTCGTCTTTGCGGGTCGCCATGGGAGAGTCCGTCGTGCGTGGCCAGAAGATCGGCCTGGTGTCCAACAATATGGGCGGCACCCCGACCACCATCCACCTGCACTTCGAAATCCGGGTCGCTCAGGCCGAAACCATGGGCGACGGCACGCTTTTGGCTGCCAACAGTTTTGTCCCGCCCTACACGGCTCTGGTCGATGCCTACCAGCGCAAGCTGGCCGGCCCGGACTGCCCGGTGGTGGAATAGATTGCAGTTGTTGCGGCCATGGTGTTAGCCTCCGGACAGGGGAGCACCATGGCCGCAAAAGCACCATTCAAATTCTGGTCGTTTTTCTTTTCGACGCGCGGTCGGGTCTCGCGCGTTCAGTTTTCCCTGTTCGAAATCCCCGCGCTACTTATGCTCCTCGCCGTGCCGTGGATTGTCGTTCCGCTTTTGCAACAGCAACGCGGCGTCACGGATTCGTCCTGGATGATCGTCAGTGCTGCAGCCGGACTTGTCACGCTCCTGATGATGTGGCCGCGCTTTTCGGTTGCGGTCAAGCGGCTACACGACTTGGGTTGGGCATGGTGGCCGGCCCTGCCGATTTTACTCCCGCTCCTCAATAGCCTTGCCGCGGGCGTGGCGAACTATCTTGACGTTTCCAGTGATTTCCAGACCGAATACGGGCGATGGGCAGGCTTCTATTGGATCGGAAACGGTCTTGGATTCTACACCATCGGCCTTATTGTCGCCTTGGCACTCTTGCCGGGCAGTAAGGAAGAAAACCGATACGGTCCTCCCAATCCACGCAATCGGCAAACGCGTCAGGACGTCTTTTAATCGACTGGCGCTCAAGAACCCTGCCCTTCCTGGCACCGACGGCTCGAAGCGGTATGGGCCGGCGACAAAGGAACCCCTGACGCCGACCGAACCGGACGTCTTCTGATCACTTCGCCTTTTTGCCAGCCACCAATCGGATCGCCATACCGCCACCGGGGGCCAGGCGGATCTTCAGCGTTTCCGCCGCCGTCACCGGCTTGCTTTCGATGACGATGTCAAAGCGCGCATCGCCTTCCATGCCGGCATTGGGGCCGTCACGATAGATCTGCGCCGTATAGCTGCGGCCGGCCTCGAGGAAAGCCAGCGGCACCTCGACATCGCGTGCCTGTTCATCCGTCACCGCCCCGACATACCAGTTGTCCGATGCCTTGTCCTTGCGGGCGATGGTGGCGAAGTCGCCGATCTCGCCGTTCAGCATCACCGACTGCTCCCAATCGACCGGCACGTCCTTGATGAACTGGAACGGCTTCGGATACCTGGCGTAGTTCTCCGGCAAGTCCGCCGCCATCTGGATCGGCGAATATAGGACGACATACAGCGCCAGTTGCTTGGCCTGGGTCGACGGGATGGGCTTGCCCTGGCCCTGCAGGCTCAGAATACCCGGCGTGAAATCCATCGGCCCCGACAGCATCCGGGTAAAGACGAGGTTGGCTTCGTGCTCCGGTGGATTCTGCGGATCGCCCCAGGCATTGTATTCCATGCCGCGCTGGCCTTCGCGCGACACCCAGTTCGGGTAGGTCCGGCGCAGACCGGTGTCCTTGATCGGCTCATGCGGATTGACAGCGATATGGTACTTGGCGGCCTCGGTGACGGTCAGCAGGTAGTGCCGCACCATTTCCTGGCTGTCGTTCCAGGCGTAGCGCACGCTGCCGTCCGGCGCGGTGACCCGGGCTCCGCCGGCATCGGCGACATAACCGGTCTTGACTGAGTCAACCTTGTACCTCTGGTACAGCTTGAAGCCGTCGACCATTTGCGGTTCATAGACGGCGACATTGCCTGAGGTTTCATGGTGCCCAACCAGGTGCACCCCCCTCTTCAGACCATAGGCCGAGATGGCCGCGAGGTCGAAGTCGGGATAGGGTTGCGTGAAGGAGAAGTTGAAACCTTTGCCGAACCAGTCCTCCCAGCCCTTGTTCCAACCCTCGACCAGGACCCCGCGGAAGCCATTCCGGGCGGCGAAGTCGATATAGGCCTTGGTGTTTTCAGTCGTTGCCCCGTGACGCGGGCCGGCCTCCCATGTCCATTTGTTGAGGTGCATGCCCCACCAGATACCGACATATTTGTACGGCTTCACCCACGACACGTCGCCCAGCCTGTTCGGTTCGTTCAGGTTCAGAATCAGGTCGGAGCCGTTATAGAGCGCCGGGGCGGACTGCGTGATCTGCAGGGTCCGCCATGGCGTCGTAAACGGCGCTTGACGCACGACCGGTGCCCCCATGGCCGACGGCGCCAGACGAGTCTTCAGGCGCTGACCATCAACGCGGCGCAGCCAGTAGCCGGCATAGTCAACAAGGGCTGCCTCGTGGAACGAGATATAGACGCCCTTGTCGGTTTTCAACGTCATCGGACTCTGGGCTTCGCTGACCTGGTTTAGCGGCGTTTCCTTGTAGATATACTCCTCGCGGTTCCACTCACCGGCGACGTTCCACCAGGCGGTGGCCGGATCGGCCACGGCAAACTCGGTCAGTTCGTCCATGATCTCGACCTTGGCCAGTTGCGCCTGATCCGGGAACTCGTAACGGAAGCCAACACCGTCGTCATAGATGCGGAAAACAACCGCCATCTTGCGATTGTCCCAGGTCGGCTGGGCAACATCGACGCGCAACTCCGTATAGCGGTTGCGGGCGTGCCTGCGTTCGCCCCATGGCAGTTCCCATGTGTCATCGTGGCTGCTGGTGGCGCTCTTGTCGAAAACGAAATAGCGGTCAAGCTTGGGGGCATTGGCCAGAATGAAACCCAGCCGCGACGGTTCGATCACGACCTCCCCGTTGCGCAAGACCTGATAGGACAGGTTGCCGTCCGTCGTCAGCAAGACATCGACATGCAGCACCTTGTCCGGCGAATCAGCCGAAGCAACGGTCTGGTACTTCGGCGCGGCCTGGGAGCTTTGCGATACGTCAGCAGCCGGAGCGGTGTCCTGCGCCACAGCACCGGCTGCCGCAAATGCCCCGATCACGGTCACGGCAAGGGTGAACGCCGGAAGACGACGGAATGACGGCATGGGAATTTCCTCTGTACGAAAGCTTGTTTTTTTACAGGGATAGTCCATCACGGGCAGCCGCCATAGACCCCGGCGACATGAATACGTATTCCGCCTCCCGTTTTCCGGTCTTGCCCTGTCCACGGCTTTGCGCATAGTTAGAGTTATGACCGACATTACCCTATCGCCCAACTTGTCGCGGTTGTTCGTTACCGAAATCTACAAAGCTGACTTGACCGGCATCGCCGGGTTCAATGACAAGATCGACGAACTGGAAGACGCCTGCCGCGGTGTCGCCGACGACGATGTCACCGGCCAGGACTGGTGCCAGAAACACAGCTATCTCGGCTACACCTCCTACGGCTCGGTGGAGGATATATCCAGGCACGCCACGGTGTTTGAGGAACTGAAGCGTCAGCTCGACATCCACGTCAATAGCTTTGCCACCCAGGTCGAGCTCGATCTCAGCAACCGCAAGCTCAAACTGGTGTCGATGTGGGTCAATATCCTCGACCAGTATGGCGCCCACAGCGGCCATGTGCATCCGCACTGTGCCGTCTCCGGGACCTTTTATGTTTCGATCCCTCCGGGCGCCAGTGCTATCCGGTTCGAAGACCCGCGCCTGCCCCAGATGATGGCCGCGCCCCTGCGCCTTACGTCCAGCCGGATCGACCGCCAGAATTTTGCCACCTTCCAGCCCGTGCGCGGCACGCTGCTGCTATGGGAAAGCTGGCTGCGCCATGAGGTGCTTATGAACCTTAGCGAAGAGCCCCGTATCTCGATCAGTTTCAACTATGCTTAGGGTCCTGCTCGTTGGCTACGGCTTCGGCGCAAGGATCATTCACGCGCCGCTCATAGCCGTAAGCGAAGGCCTGGAGGTTGCCGGAATCGTCACCCGCCGACACGACGAGATCGCCAGGGACTGGCCTGGAACACATGTTTATCCTGACTTAAGCGCTGCCCTGGCCCAGGGCGGCATCGACCTGGTGGTGATCTGCACGCCCAACGACACCCACGCCGTGCTGGCCCATCAGTCGCTCGACGGCGGTGCGCACGTGGTTATTGACAAGCCCTTCGCCATCGACAGCACCGAGGCGCAAGGCATAGCTGACCACGCCCGCCGAACCGGGCGAATCGTCACTGCCTTCCAGAACCGGCGTTGGGACAGCCATATCCTTACCGCCCAAAAACTACTGAAAGACAAGGCTTTCGGCACGATCAGCGACGCTACTCTTGCCTACGACAGATTGCGACAGGTCAACCCGGCGCGCTGGGGAGACAAGGCCCGACCGGGTTCCGGAATCTGGCTCAATCTCGGTTCGCACCTGGTCGACCAGGCCGTCCATCTGTTCGGCCGGCCGCAGACGATCATGGCCGACATCTTTGCGCAACGGCCCGGCGCAGTCGTCGACGACACCTTCCATGTCATCCTCGGGTATGGCGGTTTCCGCGTTACCTTGCGCGCCTGCATGATCACTCCGGCGCCGGCGCCGGTCATCACAATTCACGGTTCGGCCGGCAGCCTGGTCCGATATGGCGAGGACATTCAGGAAGCCGTGCTTAAGACCGGTGAAGTGCCAGGCGCCGACAGCCCGATACCGGTTTTGGCGCAATTCACACCCGCTGAAGGTGAGACGGCCGGAACCACATACAACATCGTCGCCGGGCCCGGCAATTATCGCGCCTTCTATCCGGCCATGGTCGCCGCCATCCGCGACGGCGCCTCTCCGCCGGTGGCGATCGAGGAGACACTTCTGGTCCAGCACCTGCTTGACCTGGGTTTTGTAAGCGCCCGCGAAGGCCGCAGGCTGGAAGTATGACCGTGGTGCGCACCGCTCTGGTCGGCTACGGTTATGCCGGCAAGACCCTCCATACACCCATGATCCGCGCAGCCGAGGGTTTGGATCTGACCGCCATCGTGTCGTCTCGCCCTCTTGACGTTCATGCCGACTTCCCGGGGATGCGCGTATCCACCTTTGAAGACGCACTCGGCGATCCGTCGATCGACCTGATGGTTATCGCCACGCCCAACGACCGGCACGCCCCCCAGGCCCATGCGGCGCTGGACGCCGGCAAGCATGTCGTCATCGATAAACCCTTCTGTCTGGATGTGGTTGAAGCCGAAGCGCTGATCAGACACGCGGAAGGTGCCCGGCGACTGCTGTCGGTGTTTCACTGCCGTCGCTGGGACAGCAACTTTCTCACCTTCAACCGCATTCGTGACCGGCTTGGCGACATCTACCAGGCGGTGTTGCGCTATGACCGCTGGCGCCCCGAAGTCCGTGACCGCTGGCGCGAACGCGACGGTCCGGGTTCGGGTATCTGGTTCGACCTGGGCTCACACCTTGTCGACCAGGCCCTGACCCTGTTCGGCTGGCCGGAGGCCATTTCGGCCGATATCGCCAACCAGCGTCCCGGCGCCCGGACTGACGACTTCTTCCACGTCACTTTGTTCTATGGTCCGCTGCGCGTGATCCTGCATTCCAGCATGCTGACATTGGCTGTTGGCCCGGCCTTCGAGGTTCAGGGCAGCCAAGGCGCCTTCGTCAAGTACGGTATGGATCCGCAAGAAGATATGCTGAAAGCCGGCCGCACACCGGGCGACGACGGTTGGGGCGATGACCGTGACAGCCATCTAATCGATATTTCCGGAAAGATAGAATTGATAACCAGCACACCCGGAAACTACCTCGCCTACTACCGGGCCATTGCCCGTGCTATCGACAAGGCTGAGCCCAATCCGGTTCCGGCCAGCGATGCTTTGCAGGTCATGCGCGTGATCGAAGCCGGCTTGCGCAGTGCCCGCGAAGGGTGCCGCGTCGACCTATAGAGGCAGAATACGACGCTTCTTCGAGAAGCTCATATAACCGATACTGGCGCCCAGCCGGAACCCGACCCCCGCGCGAATTGGCGTCAGCACAATCCCCTCGGCGCGTTGATAGGTGACACCCAGCCCGCCGATGAAATAGGCCGAACCTTCGACGCCAGGGAAACGGCGATACATATAGATAGGTTCGCGCAAGTTATAGACCAGCGAGAAGACCCGCGACGCATTGGCGCCGGTGTCGAAACCGATCGACGGCCCCTGCCAGTACAGGTGTACCGGATCGGGCGTTGCCTTCATGAACAGGTTACCCTTGCCATAGCGCACCCCGACGCCAACGGCGCCCGAAGCTTCTTCGCCGGCGATATAGGCCGTCGGATGCTCACCATAGTCGGCAAAGATCTTCTCCAGCGCCCCGCCCAGCGCTTCGACTGTGACGCCCAAAAAGTCGGAACCGGCCGCGAGAATTTCGTCGCGGCTATAGGTGTTGGCCTTGCCTTCGCTTTCGGGTGCAGGTTCAGGCGTGGCTTCGACGACGCCATCCTGAGCGTAGACCAGACCGGGAATCAGCGAAGCAGTGGAAACAGCCATACCGGCGGCGATGAAATGACGGCGCTGCATAAGCGACTCTCCTGACAGGACAAGGGATCGGTCGCCGTATGTTTAAGGTATGATTTACCAATAAATCCTTACGCGCCCATCCCGTTAGATGAACATTGACAGCGCCCTGTGTCGCGATTGAGGCGAGGTCCCGCCGCAATTCGCCCCAATGGTGAACGGCGGTTAGACAGCGATAACCATCTATGTCATGCTCAAGCCATCCTTGGGGGCGTCAATATGGACAGAACATTCGGACCGCCGCGCACATCTCCGGTTCCCCCCGTTATTTTGCTGATGGCTGCCTACGGGTTCGGCGCCGGCCTCGTCTTCGTACGCTCATCTATTTTCTGCGCCGGCCTGACTTTGGAGACGGTCGCAGGCCTTGTCTTGTGTCTGGCCGGGATCGCCATGATCGGGATGATTGCGGTATTTGCCAGACACCGCTTGATTTGGACAATTCCCTTGCTTGTCTGGCTCGCCCTGAACCTCATGTCCATAACCGGAATCGCGACAGCCTACGTCTCAATACCAGTCCACGTCGGTCATTCCGGATGCGGAATTGCCTAGGATCAACACATGGACCGAACATTCGGAAAATTGCCGAAAGCCCCCATCCCGGCCTTTTGGGTGATAGTTGCAACTTATCTTCTGATTCCAAGTATGTTGGTGATCGGCCCCTGGCTAATCGGCTATCGAGGCTATTGCGAGCGTTACAGCGCGCTTGAGTTCGTAAACATAGCGGTTCATGCCATTCTGATTTTCAGCTGCGCGGTTTATGTCGCCATTTACAGGCGGCGGATCGGCTGGGTGATGGCGCCGCTTTTGCTTGTCGCAATTCCGTCCGCTGCCTTCATTCTTAACGCGCAAAGCGGGTATCCGCGCATGGCAGGCGACATCTGTCTCGTGGCCTACTGAGGGCACGGCTGCCGGCTACTTCCGCTCCGCCGCCGTCTTGTCGCGCGCCGCCTTGAACTCCGACGTATCGCGCCAGGTCGGCCACATATCGGAATTCGCCAAGGCGCGGCCCATCTGATAGTAGAGCGTCACATCTTCAACCATCCCGGACAGATCCCACCGCGCCGACCATTCGTCGTCCGGCTGATGGTAACGCTTCTCGACATAGTCCTTGTCGAAGGCCTCGCCGGCCGCCACGCCACCCTTGACCATGTCCTTGCCCGACGCCGCGTACAGCATCGGTACGCCGCGCTTGGCCAGGGGGAAGTGGTCCGAGCGGAAAAAGAAACCGGCTTCCGGGGTCTGGTCCGGCGTCAACGTCCGCCCCTGCCCGGCCGCGTAAAGCTTTAACAGGTCCTCCAGGGACGACTGACCGGCTCCGGTGACTTCCAGGTCCCTTGTGCGCCCATTGACATTGAGTGCGTCCATATTGATGCCGGCCACCGTCTGGCTCAGCGGATAGACAGGATTGCTGGCATAGTATTCCGAGCCCAGAAGCCCGCTTTCCTCGGCGGTAAAGGCAATCAGCACCACGCTGCGCTGCGGCTTTGGTGCCTTGCCGAAGGCGCGCGCCAACTCCAGAAGCGCGGCGATGCCAGTGCCGTTGTCGACAGCGCCATTGAAGATCGCATCGCCATTGGCGTCCGGCTTGCCAACGCCCAGGTGGTCCCAATGGCCGCCCAGGATAACAGTCTCCTGCGGCCGCGTCGCCCCCGGCAGACGTGCGATAACGTTGTGCGTGACGATCTCGGTCGAGTCGACCGTGTAGCTGCCGTTCAAGGTGGCGCTCAGTTCGACCGGCCGGAAATCCTTAGACCGCGCAGCAACCCGCAGCGCGCCCAGATCCTGGCCCGAGCCCGCGAACAGCTTCTGCGCCGTATCGAGACTGATCCACGATTCCAGTTTCGGGCTGGCGGCGGACGGATCGGGACGGACGATATCGAATTTTGGCCCGGTGTTGGAGTTCTTGACCGTCGCCCAGCCATAGGAGGCGGCATCGGCATCATGGATGATCATGACGCCGGCGGCGCCACGACGGGCGGCCTCCTCGTACTTGTAGGTCCAGCGCCCGTAATAGGTCATGGCCTTGCCATTGAAGGTGTTCAGGGTCGGCTCGGGAAAATCCGGGTCGTTGATCAGCACGACGATGATCTTGCCCTTGACGTCGACGTCCTTGAAATCATCCCAGCCGCGTTCCGGCGCCGTAACGCCATAGCCGACGAAGACGATCGGCGTCTTGTCGAAGCTAACGTCCGACGTGGTGCCGCGCGTCGAGACCGTGATCTCCTCACCCTGACGCAGATCCAGCTTCGTTCCATCGGCAAAGGCCAGATTGACCTTGGGGTCGACGACCTTGAACTGGCGCAGGCGCACTTCCTGCGTCCACTTGCCGTCCGGTCCGCCCGGCTCGAAACCCGCCGCAGCAAAGCCCTTTGAGAGGTAATCGATCGTCTTCTGTTCGGCCGGCGTGGTGATGCCGCGCCCGGCAAAGGCGTCGGAGGAAACGACCATGATATCGCGGGAGATACGCGCGGCGCTGATCGACTGCGCCAGGGACGGCGTGGCGACGATCAGGGCAGCGGACGCCAACAACACGGACTTGAACATCGAAACCTCCGGAAAGCTCAGGCAGCGAATGCTAGAAGGTCGCGAAGCCGTGTCAAGGACATCCTCTCGGATGCAACCAAAACCGTTCTTGTCAGGGCGACCGACACATTTTAAGGTCAGACCAATTCCAACGATAATGTCACAGGGACTGCCATGCGCCATCTGCGTTTTTCCGCTCTTGCTCTTGCTGCCTGTCTGGTTTTGGCGCCGCCCGTTCTGGCGAAAGACAAGGAACATTGGGTTGCCGCCTGGGGCTCCTCCCAGATGATCGCCGAAGGCAACAACGCCCTGACGCCGGAGCAGCTGACCGACGCCACCCTGCGTCAAGTCGTGCGCGTGACCTACCCCGGCAAGGCCTATCGCCTGCGCCTGTCGAATGTCTACGGCAAGGAACCGCTGACGGTCGATTCGGTACGCATTGCCCGCATCGCAACGCCCGACACGTCCACCATCGATACCGCCACCACCGTTAAGGTCTTGTTCGCCGGCCGCGACAAGGTCACCATTCCCTCTGGCGCCGACTACCTGTCCGATCCGGTGGCCATAGACCTGCCGGGCCTGAGCGACACCGCCATCAGCTTCCACATCGCCACGCCGCCAACGGTCCAGACGGGCCACCCCGGCGCACGCACGCCGTCCTATCTGGTCAAGGGTAACCGAGTCGACGATGCCAGCCTGAGCGACGCCACCGTGTTTCAACGCTGGTACCTGATCTCCGGCCTGGAGGTCGCCGCAAAACCGAAGACAAGGGCGATCGTCGCCTTCGGAGACTCGATCACCGACGGCTATGGCGTCAAGGACAATCGCAACACCCGCTGGGGCGACGGCTTGATGAAGCGACTGGCCGCGGCCGGCCGGCCTCTGCCGGTGTTGAATGGCGGTATCGGCGGCAACCGCATGCTGCTGGACGGACTGGGCCCCAATGCCCTGGCGCGCTTCGACCGCGAAGTCCTGTCACCGCCCAATGTCGGCTATGTCATCCTTCTGGAGGGTGTCAACGACCTGGGCACACTAACCCGCGATGCGCCCGCAACGCAGGAGGCTCATGCCGAACTGGTGGCCCAGGTGACTTCGGGTTATGCGCAGCTTGTCCACAAGGCGCGCAGCCAAGGGATCAAGGTCTATGGCGCCACCATCATGCCCTATGCCGGCAACACCTATTATCATCCGGAGCCAGTCAACGAGGCCGACCGCCAGGCGATAAATGCCTGGATACGGACTCCGGGCAATTTCGATGCGGTGATCGACTTCGACGCCGCCATGCGCGACCCGGCCCAGCCCGACCGGTTGCTTCCGGCCTATGACAGCGGTGATCACCTGCACCCGTCCGAAGCCGGTTACAAGGCCATGGCCGACGCCGTGCCGCTGGAATTGTTTAAGTAGGCCTAAGAAAAAGGTCGCTTTCGCTTCGCCCAGATCTCGTCCTCTTCCCTTGGGTGCAGAGACGAAGAAAAGCCCGAGACTTTCCTCTGAGTGGCATTACGTCCTCCTGATCTTTCGTGACCGGCGTCACATCACTGCCCCAGTTACAAGACCCAAGTCGTCGACCATGGCGACAGTTACAGCCGGGACACCATCGGCGGCGGTCCTTTGAGGGCTCCTGCGGCGGCAAATGATAGCTTGTCGATCAAAAGTGATCGTGACTTTCAGACCTGCATCACTCCCCCTGACGTCAAAAAGGAAAAGGCTTCGTCCAAGGGGTCGACGCCATCCTGGTCCCATCAAAAGCTGCGTAACAGGTGATCTACTGGAACAGGACGTAGTTTACGTAGAACGGCGCCATCTTGTCGGGTGACTTATTCTGCAGGGACAAGGTATCCATCAGCCCTTTGATCTTCAGCCGGCTGAGCGCAATGTCGACCCGTCCCCACTCGCCCTTGACGCATTTTACGTTAAGTTCCTGGGACACCTGCTTGTCGCCCAGCTTGGCGGAGATCTTGAATTCCTGCTTACCGGTCTCGCCGCCATGCACCACGATGGTCAGGGTCTTGAAGGGCGCCGTATCCAAAGGCTTACCTGTCTGGAAGGTGAAGACGTTCCAGCCCTCCATGGTAATCTCAACCGGCTTCTGATCGCCCAGCGGAAACTGAGGCGTATTCCCGGCCCAGCCGCCGATCCACCAGCCCGGCATCACCCCGTCGGCATAGACCAGCAATGGATCGGCCGCCCGGGCCAGGCCCGCCAATCCGAACAGCGACACCCCTGTCAGGCCAGCCATACAATGTCTGCGGTTCAGCATAGTTCACGTCTCCCTGCATGGATCCCCGGCTGTGCGCCCGGGAATTCTAATTTTTGAAATTTGAATGATAGTACAAAATCAGAGAAACGGAAGTGCGCTTTTTTTTGCCCTCGCCAGAGACCGATCCGTGGTCATTGCGGCGGCACGTCGCCCAGCCAACTTCAGGCCAGATCGGCGATCGCTCGTTCCAGAACGGCATCCCGCCCGGAACCGATGTCCTGCAGCGATGGTTCCACGAAGACATCCGGCTCGAGGCCGGCATCCGGCCTTGGCGTTTTTGGAAACGTGCCGATCAACGGCAGATCGATTTCCAGGCCGCTGTTGGGCAGTCGCACAAAGAAAAAGGCGCCGCCATTGATACCACGCTGGTTGCCACCGGTCGTCTGGCCGTACACCCGCGCCAGGCCGTGACGCTTGACCAGGGAGATAAACTGGAAGGTCGCCGAACTGTTTTGGGCCGAAGACAGGACGACGACCTTGCCTTTGAAACGCGGCCCCCTGGGTGTAATGACGGCGACACCCTCCTCGTCAGCCTTGAGCCGGAAGAAACCGTCGCCTAGGTCCTCTGCCCCCTCTCCCAGCCGTTCGAACGACTGGTCCCAGGTATCGAGGTACGGACTTATGTCGGCCGGCGTGGTCCGGAACCGCACCCGGCGCTCATAGTCGGAATCCAGCGGCAACGGCGTGTCGATCAGCCGGGCGATGATCTCATGGCCGCAGTCGACGCCCCCTTCATTCTCGCGGATATCAACAATAAGCCCGCGCGCGCCCCTGGCGGCCATCTCTTCAAACATGCCATCCAGCCGCGCACGCCAATCCCAGGTGACGTCGTACAGCGCCCAGCCCGGCATGGTGAGGACGGCGATAGCAGGCTTGCGCCAGATCAGGCTCCAGTAGTCCGACCGGGTTTCGTCATAGCCCGGTGGCATGGTTTTCTGGCGGGTCGCCAGATCGATCTTGTCGACCGACACCTGTCCCCGCCCCGCGATACCGAGTTTAAAGACCGGGCGATCGGACGGGAATAACAATGGGTAATAGACATCAAAGGTTTCGATACGATCGACGCCCTGGACATTCATAAGCGCGCATCGTTTGGCGTCATTATTACCGTCGGCCCGTATCAAAGGCAGCATGGACCGGCGAATTCGGCTTACCGCAACGCCATCAATGGTGAGAATCTCCGTGCCGCGCGCGATGCCGTCCACACCCAGCGGATTGCCGGTGACGACCATCCGGTCACCCAGCCAGACCAAATGGAAAGGCAGCCTGTTGGCGGGCTCAATAAGGCGACGCCGGATCGCCTTGGACTGGTTGAAGAAGTTGGCATAGGTATGGCCACATTTTACCCGCCCGGCCAGCCGCGACAGCGCCAGATACTGCTGCGCGACATCGGCGGGACGGCGAAGGGCCGCCGCCAAATCCTCACAGTCCTTCGCCCAAGCCAGCGGCGTCTGATAGCGGTATAGGCCAGGATGCAGGGTCTCATAGATCCGCCGCAACAGGGGAAGATCGGCGCCCAGTGCCACGGGGTCTGCCCATGCCGGTGATGCAGCGGCTCCCGCCGCGCCCATGAGAAACAAACGTCGGTCCATAGAACATCTCCTTTGCTTCAGGCTTACGACGTCGTCAGCCAACCGGATTGTCGCGCCCAGCCGCCGCCTGCGATCCAAGTCAGTTCTGCCAGCGTACACTTTACCAGAAGCGCTTCTCAACACCCTTTCGCATTTTCAATCCAATGGAGACGACTCATGACCAACCGCAACGTCCTGCGGGCGCTGACCGCTGCCCTGATTTTCGGCGCTACGGCTTTTTCCGTGCCCGCCATGGCGGGCAGCCACAGTGAAGGCGGATACGCGATGGCCAAGACGACGATTGTTGAAGCCGCCGCTGCCAACCCCGATTTTAGTACCCTCGTCGCGGCGGTCAAAGCCGCCGGCCTGGTCGAAACCCTGTCTGGCGCAGGCCCCTTCACCGTCTTTGCGCCGACAAATGCCGCCTTCGCGGCCTTGCCCACCGGCACAGTGAATACCCTGCTGAAGCCGGAGAACAAGGCGACCCTGACCAAGGTGCTGACCTACCACGTCGTCGCAGGTAAGGTGACGGCGGCCGATCTGATCGCCGCGATCAATGCGCATGGCGGCAGCTACGCCTTCACAACCGTCAGCGGCGACACCCTGACTGCCACGCTGGTGCACGGCTCTGTCAAACTGACGGACGAATCCGGCGGCGTATCGACCGTTACGGCGACCGATCTGAAGCAAAAGAACGGCATCATCCATGTCATCGACAAGGTCGTGTTGCCCAAGTAAGCTTAGAAAAGCGCGTGCGCTACAGCCCGAAACCGAAAGGTTTCGGGCTTTTTGCCGGCTACTTTCCGCCCGGCCTTCCCTCTCCAGCCGCATCATGCTATCGCGCAGCCCATGACCGATCTCTCGCTTATCCGTAACTTCTCCATCGTCGCCCATATCGACCACGGCAAGTCCACCCTGTCCGACCGCTTGATTCAGTACACCGGCGGTCTCACCGCGCGTGAGATGAAGGAGCAGGTGCTCGACAACATGGATATCGAGCGTGAGCGCGGTATCACCATCAAGGCCCAAACCGTTCGTCTCAACTACAAGGCCCATGACGGCAAGACCTATATCCTGAACCTGATGGACACGCCGGGCCACGTCGATTTCGCCTACGAAGTGTCGCGGTCGCTTGCCGCCTGCGAAGGCTCGATCCTGGTCGTCGATGCCTCCCAGGGCGTCGAAGCCCAGACCCTGGCCAATGTCTACCAGGCCATCGACAACAACCACGAAATCGTTCCGGTCCTTAACAAGATCGACCTGCCGGCCGCCGAGCCCGAAAGAGTCCGCGCCCAGATCGAAGATGTTATCGGCATCGATGCTTCCGAAGCGGTTCTGGCTTCAGCCAAGTCCGGCCTCGGCATCGAGGACGTCCTGGAAGCCATCGTCAAACGCCTGCCGCCACCCAAGGGCGACGCCTCCGCGCCGCTGAAGGCGTTGCTGGTCGATGCCTGGTACGACGCCTATCTCGGCGTCGTCGTGCTGGTGCGGATCTTCGACGGCATTATGAAGCCAGGCCAGCAAGTCAAGCTGATGAACGCCGGCGCCACCTACAAGATCGACAAGCTGGGCGTCTTCTTCCCCAAGGCCACCGATACTGCCAGTCTCGGGCCGGGTGAAATCGGCTTTTTCACTGCCCAGATCAAGGAAGTCTCCGACGCCGCCGTCGGCGACACCATCACCGACGAACGCAAGCCGACCGACAAGGCACTGACGGGCTTCAAGGAAGTCCAGCCCGTCGTCTTCTGCGGTATTTTCCCGGTCGATGCCGCCGACTTCGAAGATCTGCGTGCTGCCATGGGCCGGCTGCGTCTGAACGATGCCAGCTTCAGCTTCGAAATGGAAACCTCCGCCGCGCTCGGCTTCGGCTTCCGTTGCGGGTTTCTGGGGCTGCTGCACCTGGAAATCATCCAGGAGCGCCTGACGCGCGAGTTTAATCTCGACCTGATCGCCACGGCGCCTTCGGTGGTTTACAAGATCCACCTGAACAAGGGCGAAGTTATCGAACTTCACAACCCGGCCGACATGCCCGATCCGGTCTATATCGAGCACATCGAAGAACCGTGGATCAAGGCGACCATCTTCTGCCCGGACGACTATCTCGGCGCGATTATCAAGCTCTGCCAGGACCGCCGTGGCGTGCAGGTCGACCTCTCCTACGTCGGCAACCGCGCCATGGTGGTCTATAATCTTCCGTTAAACGAAGTCGTGTTCGACTTCTACGATCGCCTGAAGTCGGTGTCGAAGGGCTATGCCAGCTTTGATTATACCATCGAGGACTATCGCGAAGGCGATCTGGTCAAGATGTCGATCCTGGTCAATGCCGAACCGGTCGATGCGCTCAGCATGCTGGTCCACCGCGACCGGGCCGAAATGCGCGGCCGCGGTATGTGCGAGAAGATGAAGGACCTGATCCCCCAGCACCTGTTCGTCATCCCGATCCAGGCGGCCATCGGCGGCCGCATCATCGCGCGCGAAACCGTCCGAGCCTTGCGTAAAGACGTGACCGCCAAGTGTTACGGCGGCGACGCGACGCGCAAAAAGAAACTTCTGGAAAAGCAGAAGGAAGGCAAGAAGAAGATGCGGCAGTTCGGCCGCGTCGAAATCCCGCAGGAAGCCTTCATCGCTGCGCTCAAGATGGACAACGACTGAGCAAAGTCAATCCGGACTTAACCGTCCATATCCTTCACGGTCCCCGCCATCAGGCACTGTGGCGAAGTTAAGAAATCACCACGGCCCGTGATTGGGTGCACGGGATTCCGCTTCAGTTCGGCTGAGCCGTTCGACCTTGGTGACGGAGCACATCACCGGTATCGAGTTGTCGATGCCGCCGATCACCAGAAAAACCTTGCGCATGTTCCGGCCCTCCACACTGGCCGCGCGACAACCCAATCCTTGCGGCTGGCATCGGCAAGGTCACCGCATCTGGCGATAGCTTTTGGCCTGTGCGGGCGTAAGGGCCTCGACCGAAGCAATGATACAGCGCGACGGCATGGTCATCACTGACCCGGTTACATCGACATCCAACGGATCGCAGATGCGCGACATGCCACCGGAAAACTCCAGACCGATCGCCTCGTGGCGGTCATGCAGACAAGCCCCTGACATATGCAACAGAACGGCCCGCCCGCTGCGGTCGTCGATGTACAGGGTCTTTTCATCGATGATCTTGGTCTGATCGAGTGGACGCGCCACGCATCTATCGGCCGACACACCACGGCCGCGATCTTCGTCCTTCGCCAGCACCCCGCCTGTCAAAACAGCCGCCGCGGCAGCCACCCCAGCAAGGCCCAATACGAGTTTGCGCATATATGTGCTCCTGCACCCAATCACCGCGAACGGTAGTCTTTCGCTTCCTCGCGTGTCAAAAGCTGGACAGACTTGACCATGCAGCGCAGCGGGACGGCACTGCTTATGCCGCCGGTGACATTGGCATCGATCGGCTTGCAAATCTGGCTCCCACCGAAAAACTCGAACCCGACCGGTTCACCTTGCGTCAAGCAGCCATTGCTCATCGTGAGGATGGCGGCGTTGCCGGAACGATCCTCAATATAGAGGGTCTTTCGGTCGACGATGTCGCTGGTTTCCAGCGGAGTCGATACACAGCGCGCGGCCGACGGCTTATCAGAGTCCTCACGCGCCAGGCTGCCTGATGCGGCAAAGGCAAAGGCCGTGCCGACCACAGCGACACCGAGTACCATCGGGAAGGCCCAGCCGACTCTGTCCAGTTTCGGAAACTTCATGATATTTACCCCTTAATTATCCAATTCGGCCGCTTCTTCGCGGGTCAGCGGCTGAATGCCATTGATCAGGCAGCGTGTAACCATGCTGCTGGGCGGCTCATGGCGCAACAGCATGGCGTCGTGGGCGCGGCAGATTTGCGTCGAACCGTTGAATTCGAAACCGATTACGGACATGTCATTCATGCTGCGGCAGGGACCGCCGACGTCCAGCTTGTACGCATTGTCAAATCGGTCGTAGACCAGAAGCGTGTTCTGATCGACGACGTGAGTCCGGCCGACATTGTCGCCGTCCAGGCAGCGCGGGGTCACGCGCTCACCACGGACTTCACGATCGGCAGAGCGACGGTCATCGGAAGGGCCAGCCTGGCTCGTCGAGACCAGGGTTACGGCCAACATGCCGGCGCCAAGGCCGGCAATGGTGAAACCGAGGGGCTTTCGAATCTTCATGGTCATGATTCCTCTTGTGATTTGCCGTCTTCCGAACGCCTGTCGCTACGCTCGTCCGACCGCTTGCCACGGACATAGGGCGCCGCGTCCTCGCCTTCGAGGTGACGCATTGCGGTTATCGGGCACGACTGCAGGCCACGCAGGCCGTCGCTCCAGACGATCTCACCATCGAACGGACCGCAGATATCACTGAAGCCGTGACGCGAGCGGATGCCGATCTGGAAGCTGGTATCCAGCCCGATACACACCCCACCCAGTGTCAGTTCAAAGGCCTCATTGCGGTCCGATGTGACGATGACCTTGTGATCGTTGAGGGTCTGATAGCTGCGGACGAAGTCGGGATCGAAACACTGGCTGCGATTGCGGGTCAGTTGGCGGCTATCGTCGCCGGGACGGGCCGAGCCGGCATAGGACACGCTGACGGCCGCAATGGCTGTCAGCGCCAAGGTGGCAGCGCAGGTGCAGACCATAAGAACGCGTTTCATGTCACTATCCCTTACTTTGCATGTGACGCTACGCCCGCTCGCCTGAACGGTGGATGAACGCCGTGGTTAAAGAGTCGTCATAGGTTTTTTGAAAAGGGCCCGTCTCACAACATCCGCCGCGATCGCAATTTCACCTGGCTACTGGAATGCGTCGGTACAGCTGTTTTTCAACGGTTGTCACGGCCCGACAAAGCGACCGGGGCGCAGTAACCTTGCCGCCGCGGCCGTCAGGGGCGGCGCCAGACCGGTCAGGTTCGCCAGAACCGCCTTGGCCAGCAACGGCGCCAGGCAAAACCCGCGCGAGCCCAGGCCCGTCAGAACATGGATCGCCGGCGTGACTTCGCCCAGTCTTGGGTCCACGACCGGGCCCAGGACTGGCAAGTGGTCGCGCGAGGTCACGCGCACGGATGCGCGCGAAACAAGCTCAACATCACGCAATGCCGCGGCACGATCCGGCAGAAGCCTGGCCAGGTTGGCGAGATTAGCTTCAGATGACGCCCGGCGTACATCGGTGCCACGATCGCCGCGGTCGTGCGTAGCCCCAAACAGCATCCCTGCCGCCTGGGGCACCGCATAACCGCCCCAGGCCATCGCCCGGTCCATGTCCTCAGCGGCACTTTCGATCTGCCCGCGCACCGGTTGCAGCGGTAAAGCCACGTCTGGACGATCAAGAATGCCGTCACCGCAAGCCAGGACGACAGCGTCATAACCGCTGAGATCGTCCGGCAAGGGTGTCCGGACAATCGGCCTCCCCGCCATCAGGACGCCCAGAAGCTCCGCCGGTGACACGTACAGCGCCGGCGTGATTTGCAGACCGCCGAGGTCCGGCGCGTCCGGCAGTTCCCCGGCACCAAACGGCACCAGGTCGCCTGCAGCGAATCCGGCCTGCTGTGAAATCCGTCCAAAGCGCGCCTGCTCACGGTCATCCAGGGCGCACTGCCAAACCCCTCTTCCTATCACGGCTTGCGGGGCTAGCCGGCCATAAAAGCCGACCGCATAGGCGAAAGCGTCGGCGAACAGGGCCGAAATAGGATTGTCGCCGGCATCGAGACGTGGCGTCACCAGAGCGGCGGGATTGCCCGAAGCCCCACTGCCGGGCGCTGGATCAAAAATGTCGGCCTCTACGCCGAACAGGCCAGCCTGCCATGCCAGACAGGCTCCGGCTATGCCGGCGCCGGCAATGGCGATACGTCGCGGCCGTGGCGACGGCGATTGGCATTCACCGATGAATACGGCTTCCAGCCGCTCGCGCTTGCGCCCGTACCCCGGGCATTTGGCGACCGTGAAACCGGCCGCCTGCAAACCGCGACGGACATGTCCGGCAACCGTGAAGGTCGCCAGTCGGGCGCCAGGCCGGGTATGGGCTGCGATGCGGGCGAAAACCGCCGGCGACCACATATCGGGATTCACAGCGGGGGAAAACCCGTCGAGGAAGACGGCGTCCGCCTGCCCTTCCCAGGCATCCAGCGCCGCCTCGACCTCCATCAGGGCGACCGTGACGCTCACCCGCCACTGCGGAAAATCCATGTGATGGAAACCGCGCCGGTTGGCGGGCCATTGAGCGGTCAATGCTTGCGCAAACTCCGCCAGTTCAGGCCAGTTTGCGAGCGCGGTCGCCGCCTGATCACGCGCGATCACGAACGCTTCAACGGTAAATACATGCAGATTGCCAGGACATCCGCTGCGGATCCACAACTGCACGGCAGCGGCAATATTCAGCCCGGTGCCGAAGCCCAATTCCAATACTGTGAAGTCACGGCCCTCAGCCCGGGGGCCGGCCCAGCTCTGGCGCAAATGGCAGCCCTCGAGAAACACTGTTCGGCTCTCGGCGAGGCCGTCCTGAGGAGAATAGTAGATGTCGCCGAAACGCTCCGACCGCGGCGTGCCGTCGTCCGTGAAATAGAAATCCGCTTCGGTCACCTAGTGGTGGTCGGCGGCGGGTTTGCTGTCCGGTGCCGCGGGGGCGGATGCGGACGCTGCAGCCGAAGAGGATGCTGACTGTGCGCCCGCTGCGACCGCGACAGGCTCAGCCGCGACAGCGGCTTCCAAGGCCGCGGCGGCGTCAGCATTGGCCGCATCCATCGGCATATCGGCGGGAGCTTCGGTTTCAGCAGCCTCATGGCTGTCGGCAGGCTTGTCGCCACAGGCGGCGAGCCCCAGCACGGCCATGGTCAGAGCGGGGATCAGAAGAAAGCGCATGGCTCATCTCTACATCAAAAGAGGGCAAAGAAAAAGGGCCGCACCCAAAGGTACGGCCCCTCTCTATACATTGCCCGGAGGCGAATGGATTAGGACGAAGCGGCGTCCGAAGCAACGACTTCGGCCGAAGCTTCAACCGATTCAACAACGGCCGAAGCGGCGTCCGAAGCAGCGTCGGTTGCTTCAGTGGCCTTCGGTTGGCAAGCAGCAACGGACAGCGAAGCAGCAGCAACAGCGGCGATCAGGGCGACGCGAACGATTTTGGAGGTCATGATCAGATCCTTGATTCTAACGTTAGAGCGTCAGGACCTTTAAGCCTACGCCCACGAACCAAGTCATACTCAAAACGTCTGAGTCTCGCAAGAGCTATTTCACAAAACTGTGATCGCAGATGCGATTGTGACCGGCTTTTTCAACAGAAAGGATGAATTCGCGGCTATACACAGCCCAAAAAGCCTCCGTCCGGAGGTGAAATCCAGTCCGGCGCGGGGCGCCCCGCCGGGAGATCAACGCAAACAGAGGGTGATTCCCTGGTTTTCGCTGGAACTGATGGCACATCGTGGCAGCGCCAATAACGGTTAACCGATCGGTCAGGCCGCTTCGGCCGGGATATTGTTGAGTGCCTCTTCCATTTCGAGGAAGGAGGGCTGTGACGGACTGGGGATCGAACCACGGCCGATTTCGACAGATATCTGGGCGGCATTGCCATGCAGGTGGGCAACGAGGACCGACTGGATGATCTTGTAGAATGCGCTCTCTTCTTCGATCACGCCGGACATGCGCGTGGCGAATGGACCGACCAGGCCATAGGCCAGGAACACGCCCATAAAGGTACCGACCAGCGCGCCGCCGATCATGGCGCCCAGCACCTCCGGCGGTTCGGTAATAGAGCCCATGGTCTTGATAACCCCCAGAACGGCGGCAACGATGCCAAGCGCCGGCAGGGCGTCGGCCATGTTTTGCAGGGCGTGGGCGGGATGCAGGGCTTCATGGTGGTGCTTTTCGAGCTGCTTTTCCATGGCGTCTTCGACCTGGTGGGGGTCTTCCAGGTTCATGGTCATCATGCGCAGAGTGTCGCAAATGAAGTCGACGGCGAAGTGATCTTTTACAATCTTGGGAAATCGCTTGAAGATACTGGAATCATGAGGCTTTTCGATGTGACTCTCAAGTGCAATGACGCCCTTGGACTTCATCGTCTTGGTTAGCAGAAACAGCAGCGACAACAGGTCGCGGTAGTCTGACGCTTTCCATTTGGGGCCGCCAAAAACCTTGCCCATGCCGCCACCCATGCCCTTTAGGGTCGTCAGCGAATTGCTGATCAGACTGGCGGCAACAGCGGAGCCACCGATGGCCATAAACTCATGGGGCGCAGCTTCGATGATGGGCGCGAAGTTGCCGCCGGCCAGCATGTAGCTGCCAAACACCATGCCGAAGAGGAGGACGATACCGATAATCTGAAACATTGAGGGCCCACGCGCGAATCTTTCGCCCACTATCTCGGTTAATCATTAAGGCCCGGTTTCCTGATGGCGAATTTTAACCGTGAATTTTTACCAGCTTCAGAAAGGAGGATTTAATCACGAAAATCACGAACCGCCGCGAAGCCGCTTTGTAAAGGGAGCGAAAACATAAGTCAGAGCCGCCTCGCGAGCAGCTTATACCAAGCCTCATAAAGAATGACGCTTGGTATTCGCATGTTTTCAGCTCAAGCGCCGGACTAGGCGCCCCCCATGGCTCCTCGCATAAGCTCGGGCGCCCAAGAACGTTCTTTGGCGCGCTTGCCAGTCCGCGATGAGTCAAGGTCATCGCGGGCTGGTATTAAGCTCACGCCAAAAAGTTCGTAGCGTTCGTGTTTAAGTGTTTTCCAGAGCGTAATCCGACAAAGTGTGCAGCACTTTTCGGATAAATTGCGCGACAAAACAGAAACTTAGAGCGGGGTTTTGATTCTATCAGAACTCATCCCGCTCTAAGACGGCGGCGAAGCTGGAGTCCCGCCCTGCATGACCACGAATCGGTTGGCCAGGTCGAAGCTGAGATAGCCGTCCGCCACCTCGCCCCGCGCTTTTTGCCACTCCCTTATCGCCTGGCGGGTCTTGACGCCGATGACTCCATCGATCGTCCCGACGTCGTAGCCAGCCGCAGTCAAAGCCGCCTGCGACGTCTTGCGCTGGCTGAGGCTCAGGGGCGGCTCTACCGGCCACGACGTTTTCAAAGCCGGCTTGCCGGCGATCAGATCAGCGATCAGGCCTACCGCCAGGGCATAGCTGGTCGAGTTGTTGTATTTGCGTATGACATAGTGGTTCGGCAGGGCCAGGAAGGCCGGCCCCCTCGCGCCCGATGGCAGCAGCAAGGTGGTCTGCTCGGCCTGCTCAGACGGCCGCCAGTAGCCACCATCAGCCCGCTTGACGCCGATCGCCGCCCACTCGGCCGGTGTCTTCCTGGCGGTTTCGCTGAGATAGTAGTCAAACCCGGACGGAAGGATCACCTCGACAGCCCAATCCTGGTCAGTCTTCCATCCCGCCTTGGCCAGGAGGTTGGCCGATGACGCCAAGGCATCGGAATCGGACTTCCAGATGTCGACAATGCCGTCCTTGTCGCCGTCGGTACCGAGGCGAAGATAGTTATCCGGCAGGAACTGGGTCTGCCCCATCGCCCCGGCCCACGACCCCTTCAAGGTCTCGCGTCCGATCTTGTGGTCGCGCAGAATGGTCAGGCAAGCGATCAACTCGTCTTCAGCCCACACCCGGCGGCGGCCGTCATAGGCCAGGGTCGCCAGGGCCGAGATGACATCTATATTGCCCTGGACGCGGCCAAGATCGCTTTCCATGGTCCAGATTCCGCCCAGAAGATGCGCAGGCACACCAAAGGTCGTGACGATGACGGGCACATGGGTATTGGCGTCGAGTTTGCTGCGGGCAGCCGCGGCGCGCGGCGGGCTGACCGACTGGCGCATGTAGGAACTGGCCGGCTTGGAAAATTCGGGCTGCTGGTTATCCGACGACAGAACATTGGTCAGCGGCTTAACGCCCTCCAGCACCTGACTGGTAAACATGGGATCGAAGCCGCGCGAAGCGGCTTTGCTGATGAAGTTCTGCTTCCACTGGTCGAAATTGGCGTAGGAAATGGCCGGCACCGGCGCCGGGGCGGGCTGAGCTGCGGCAGGCGCCGAAGAGGCGGAACCGGAAGAGGCCGGTGCCGGCTCACCCGACGCAACGGGGGGCGCCACCGGAACCTCTGGCATGGGCGCAGGCGGCTGTGTGCTGGTAGCGCAGGCGCTCAACAGGGCGAACAGGCTGAGATAACGAAGGCGCATGTGGGCTCCTGACTTTGCGACAATCTACCCCGATTGTGAGTCGATTTCCAAGGCATTAAAGGCCACACCTGCAACGAAAATAACGGGCAGTGCACCAAATTGTGGTTCAGGGCTGCTTTATCGCGTTGACAAAATTGAGGCGCTCACCTAGAAGCCACCGCTCTTGTCATGCCGGTCATCGCAAAGCGCGTCGCGCCAGGTTGACATAACACAGTCATTTTCGGGTAGAACCATGAAAGTCCGCAGCTCGCTCAAGTCGCTCAAGGGTCGCCATCGCGACTGCAAGATCGTGCGCCGCAAAGGCGTCGTCTATGTTATCAACAAGACCGATCCGCGCTTCAAGGCCAAGCAGGGCTAATCTTTCCGGCGCCCAGTTACGTTAGTTCAAAAAAACGCTTGAAGTCTATGGATTTCAAGCGTTTTTTCATGTCAGGATGATATTTATGGTTAAGGCCGTTCTGTTTGATGTCGGCAATGTCATCATTACCTGGCATGCCGCCAATCTGTACAACGCGATGATTGCCGATCCGGTACGACGCGCCTTCGTACTGGAGACCGTCGTGCCGATGTCATGGCACGCAGCCCATGACGCAGGCGTGACCTTCGCCGAGAACCGCAAGGAACGACTGCTGACCTATCCGTCTTATAAGGCGGAAATCCTGGCGTTTGACGAGCGTTTCGAAGAGATGCTCGGCGAGCTGGTCGCTGAAACCGTCGCCATCATCGAAGAATTGCACAAAAACAGCGTGCCCCTGTACGCCCTGACAAACATGCCTGCCGAGAAGTCCGCCATGGTTTTCTCGAAAAGCCCGGTGTTCGGCTATTTCCGCGACATCATCGTCTCGGGCGTCGAAAAGGTGATCAAGCCCGATCCCGCCATCTACGACATTACGCTGCGTCGCTTAGGCCTGCCGCCTGAGGAGATATTCTTCACGGACGACAATGCTGCCAATATTGATGTTGCGAAGTCCATAGGCTTTGTCACCCATCTGTTCGACGATCCGAAAACCCTGCGTCCGGCCTTGGCTGCGGCGGGCGTTTTGTAACTATCCACAGGCGATCCGCGTCATCTGCAAACTGGGCGTTGAGGTGGCGAATCACCTTGGCTATGGTTCAGTCCAACTTTTTCAGTTTCGGGATTATCGCCATGGCCGACGACGCCGCTTCCATCACCTCCAATGACGTTATCACTGGCGCCGCCCAGACCCGCCTGCGCACCATCATCGAGCGCATCGAGCGTCTGGAGGAAGACAAGGCCGTAATCGCGAACGACATCAAGGAAGTTTATGCCGAAGCCAAGGGTGAAGGCTTCGACGTTAAGATCCTGCGTAAGGTCGTGTCGATCCGCAAGAAGGACAAGATCAAGCGTGACGAAGAGGACGCCCTGCTCGACCTCTACATGTCGGCCATAGGCATGTAAGGCTTGACGCAGGCCATGACCGCGCTCAAATCTTGGTCATGGCCTTCACCTCCAAACCCGGAAAGCCGCTCAAGCGCGCCAAATCGCTGCAAACCAAGACGGCCATGAGACCTGGCAGCGGTATGAAAGCCGCCCCGCCCTCGCCCTCCGGACAACGCAAGGCTCAGCAAAAATCCCTGCAAAGCGCGACTCTGCGCGCCCTGAAAAAAGCCCGCCACGACGCCGCCCAGTCCGGCGTCGAATTGTCGCCCTGGGAAAGCGAGTTCATCGAGGATGTCGCCTTGCGCATCAAGACCTATGGCCGCGCGTTTGCCGATCCTGACAAGGGTGCGATGAATGGCACCCTGTCTGTGCGCCAGGGCTTAAAACTCAAGGAAATCCGCAAGAAGGCACGAATGGTTAAACCTGATGCTGAGGCGTAGTCTGCTTACGGCACTGTCGGCTCTGGTTCTGGCGCCTCTGCGCGTCCTGGCGGCTACGCGACCGAAGAAAGAGGTCCTGGCCTTCTATTACGGCTGGTACCGCACAAAGGACGCGCAGGCGCACTGGCAAAATCCCGGCTCGCCCAACATGCCCATCCGTGGGCCTTACGACAGCCAGGATGACGCCGTCATCACCCGCCATGTCGACCAGGCGAAAGCCAACGGCATTAGCGGCTTCATTGCCTCGTGGTGGGGGCCGAACGATGCCACAGATCAACAGTTGCCGAAGCTGCTCCGCGCCGCTGGCAAGGCCGGTCTGAAGGTCTGCGCCTATGTCGAGAACGCCGCGACACCGCAGGCCCTGGCCGAACAGGTTCTGTACCTTCACCGAACCCACGCCGGTCACCGGCAATGGTTGACACTGGATGGCCGGCCCGTCGTCTTCCTCTATGATCGAGTCCTGCAAACTCTTGGCCTTGAGGGCTGGAAGCAAGCCAAGGCCTTGATCGAACAAAATGCCAAGGGCGCTTTGGCGTTTATCGCTACTGGTAACGGTCGCAACCAGATCGCAGAACGCGCGCCTTATTTCGACGGCGTCCATATCTACGACATGGCCTTCTATCTCAACCAAAAGCGCGACATCTCCTGGTTGTGGCGCCGTCAGTTCTACAGCGGCTGGGTAGGCTACCAGAAGGCCTTGCGCGTCAAGACCGCCACGCTCATGCCTGGATATGACGATCGCCTGGTGCCGGACCGGCCAAAACCGCGACCGGTCATCGACCGGGACCGGGGCAGGCTGTTCCGCGCCCTGTGGGACGCCGCCATCGCCGCCGATCCCGACTGGATCCTGATCGTGTCGTTCAACGAATGGCATGAAGCTTCGGAAATCGAGCCTTCACAGCAAAATGGTGACCGCGAACTCCTTACCTGCCGCAGCAAAAGCGCGCGCTTTTTGAGGTGACAACCCTGGTCAAAACGGCGTTCGGCTGCTAACACCGTTCTCAACGATAAAACAAAAACGGTTGGGAAGATGACAGAAACGACGCAGCGCGGCGGCAAGCCCTCATGGCTGGAGCGCATTACTTACGGGTTCGGAGACTTCGGCTTCAACCTTTATTGGGCGACCATCTCGACCTTTCTGCTGTACTTCTATACGGACAGCGTCGGCCTGGATCCGGCTACTGCGGGGACCATGTTACTCGTCGTCAAGCTGATCGACGCCTGCGTTGATCCGATTATGGGCGCTGTGGCCGACCGGACCAGGTCGAAATGGGGGCGGTTTCGTCCGTGGCTGTTATGGGGCAGCCTTCCACTGGCCATTTTCGGCGTCATCACCTTCGTCACCCCCGATCTATCGCTGAACGGCAAGTTGGTCTATGCCGCCCTGACCTTCGGCACCATGGGCGCCCTCTATTCGGTCGCCAACATTCCCTATGGCGCCTTGTCCGGCGTGCTTACCAACGATCCGCAAATCCGCACCCAGATCAACAGTTTTCGCTTCGTGGGCGGCTTCCTTGGCACCACTTTCGTCAACTACTTCACGCTCAAATTTGTGGGATGGTTCGACAAGTTGGGAACCATAGACGGCTGGCCGGCAACCATGGCGCTGTACGGTCTGCTGGCCTGTTTCCTGTTCGCGATCCTGGCCTTGGTGACGCGTGAGCGCGTCCAGCCGGGTTCGGAAGCCCAGGCCAGCCCGCTGAAGGATATCGGCGATCTGATGCAGAACCGTCCCTGGGTAATCTTGTTTGCTTTGGCCCTGGTCATCATGGTGACAATCAGCACTCGCGCCGGAGCCAGCATCTATTACATCAAATACTTTGCCGGTGGCGACGATAGCGATGCCGGCATGTTCCTGACCGTCTATGGCGTTGCCCTGGCAGTCGGTTCGCTGATCACTCCGGTCCTGACGCGCTTTGTCGACAAGAAACGATTGCTGATCATCCTGATGACGCTGGTTGGCCTGTTGTCCTGCGCCTTCTACCTGATACCAAGAGACAATATGGCTCTGATGTACGTACTCCAGGCGGCTATAGGACTGTGCCTGGGACCGAAATCACCCTTGACCTTTTCCATGTATGCCGACGCGGCCGACTACAACGAACACAGGACAGGCCGACGGGCCACCGCCATGACCTTTGCCGCCGCCACCTTCTCGCAAAAGACGGGCGGAGCCCTGGCCTCGGCCGTTATTGGCTGGGTACTGACCTCCATGGGTTACGTCGCCAAACAGGCCCAGACAGGCGCGTCGCAGGAGGGCATTGTCCTGCTGATGAGCATCGTGCCCGGCATCGTAGCCTTCTTGTCGGTCCTGATCCTCCTCCTCTATAATCTCGACGATTCCAGGCTGAAAACCATCCAGGCCGACCTGGACGCGCGCAGGTCCAGGATCTGAAGCCTCCCCATGCCCCTGATCGATTTCGAGGCCCGGCTGTGCCGTTTGAACAGCCCGACCGCCCTCCCCCTGGCCGCAGGTTACCTGTGGAACAAGCGGATGATGATCCATATGAACGCTCGCGGTTACGCTACCGCCCAGTTCATGCAGCCGGAGCCGTCGAAATACGCACGCGCCCAGGTTCTGGAACAGAAGCACTTCATGCTGCCGGAGCAAGGCACCTATGCCCACCATCCCGGCCGCTTCTTCTACCTTAAAGACCGCGACAGCGGCGACCTGCGCTCCGCGCCCTATGAGCCGGTTCGCGCGTCCTGGGACAGGTTCGCTTTCAACGTCCGGCCAGAAACCATTGGCTGGGTGCTAGAACAGGGGGGCTTGCGGCTCGAACTCGATCTGGTCTTGCCGGTCGACGAAGCTGTCGAACTGTGGGAGCTGCGCCTGAGTAACACCGGTGCCGCATCGCGTCGCCTCAGCCTTTACCCGGTCTTTCCTCTCGGCCTCATGAGCTGGATGAATCAGGCGGCGCGGTTCGACGCCACCCTTAACGGCATCGTAGCCAGTTCGGTCACGCCCTACCAAAAGGTCGCCGACTATTTCAAGAACAAGGAGCTGAAGGACAAAGTGTTTCTTCTGTCCGAAACGGTACCTGTGGCGTTTGAGACCTGTCAGCGCCCGTTCGAAGGCGAAGGCGGACTGCACCACCCTGACGCCGTGGTGGCTGAGCGCCTTTTGGGCGGCACGGCCCTGTACGAAAATCCGATCGCAGCGCTGCAATTTGACCACGACCTGGCGGCTGGTGAAACGGTGACGCATCGTTTCCTGTTCGGCCCGGCCTTCGACCACGCCGAGATCCAGCGGGCCAAAGACGCCTGGTTGTCCCCCGCTGGCTTCGGACGCGCCCGCAGGGAGTATACCGCCTATATGGCCCACGGTGCGGGATCGCTCAATATTGATTTTGATGAAGAGCACCTCGCCACCTTCATCAATTGCTGGCTGCCGCGTCAGGTCCACTACCACGGCGACACCAACCGACTGACCACCGATCCGCAAACGCGCAACTTCCTGCAGGACGCTATGGGCAACGTCTATATCCGCCCACAGACTGTGCGCGCCACCTTGCTCAAAGCCTTGTCGCAACAGCATGGCAACGGTTCCATGCCTGACGGCATCACCCTGTATGATGGTGCCGAGTTGAAATATATCAACCAGGTTCCGCACACCGATCACTGCGTCTGGCTGCCTATGCTGCTGGAGGCCTATCTCGATGAAACCGGCGATTACGACGTTCTCGACGTCATGGTGACGGACCAGGAAACCCGGAGGCCACTAACCGTACGGGACCGTGTTTCGAGGGCCATGCAATGGTTGATTGAAAAGGTCGACTATCGCGGCCTCAGCTTCATCGAGCAGGGCGACTGGAACGACCCGATGAACATGGTTGGCTGGAAGGGCAAGGGCGTATCAGGCTGGCTCACCATCGCCACCGCCTATGGCCTGAACCTGTGGGCGCAGATCCTGGCCAACGATGGCCGCGATATCACGCAGTTCGCTTCTGCCGGCGCCAGGTTCCGCGACGCAGCCAATAGTCATCTTTGGGACGGCGACTGGTATGGCCGGGGCATCACCGACGACGGCGTCCTGTTCGGAGTCAAGGCCGATGATGAAGGCCGGATATACCTCAACCCGCAAAGTTTTGCCCTTATGGGCGGGGTTGCAGACGATACTAAAAAGCCTATAATGATCAGAGCTATAGAAGCGGAACTTGAGACGCTTTTTGGCGTCGAAATGCTGGCGCCCGCCTATACGCATATGCGTGAGGACGTCGGCCGACTGACCCAAAAGCACCCGGGCGTCGCCGAAAACGGCTCGGTCTATAACCACGCCGCCGCCTTCTACATCTACAGCCTCTATCAGGTCGGCGAGAGCGACAAGGCCTTCGAACTGTTGCGCCGGATGCTGGTCGGACCGGATGACGCCGACTACCTTCGTCGCGGCCAGATGCCAGTCTTCGTGCCCAACTATTATCGCGGCGCGCAGCGCCAGTTTCCTGAGGCGGCGGGTCGGTCGTCGCACCTGTTCAACACCGGCACAGTTTCGTGGATCTATCGCAGCGTCATCGAGGGCCTTTTCGGGCTGAAGGGTTGCCGTGACGGCCTGCGCATTTCACCGCAACTGCCATCGCAATGGCCGACGGCGCGCGTCACCCGGCGCTTCCGCGGTGCAATTTTCGACCTTGCCATCCGCAGCGACGCTGCGGTTACGACGACAACCGTCATCTGCTCGGGAGCAACCGTTGACGGCAATTTGATCCGGGGCTTCGAGTCCGGGAAAACCTATTACGTTGAAGTGGTTACACCGCCCCGATAAAGACAGGACGCGGCACCTCGACCTTCTGGTTTTTCGGTGTCAAGGTACCGTCATCATTGAGCGTGAAGATGACGATATCGTTGCTGCGCTGGTGCGCTACGGCGACACGCTTGTGGTCCTCATAGAGAGCAAAGAAGCGCGGCCAATCACCCAGGGTCGGGGCGATCTGTAGCAGTTTCAACCCGCCAAGGGCATCGGTTTCGAACACAGCAATGCTATGGTGGCCGCGGTTGGAAGCATAGACCCGCGTGCCGGCAGCATTGACGGCAATATGGGCCGCCTGGCTCTTGCCGGCAAAATCGGCCGGCAGCAGTGACGCAGTCTGTATCTGCGTGAGGCTTCCGTCGGCATTTTTCTTCAGGCTGATCAACTGGTTGCTGAGTTCCGTCACCAGGAAGGCAACCTCCCCCGCCGGATGGAAGGCCAGGTGGCGAGGCCCCGATCCCGGCGGCGCCTGAAAGGCAGTGACGGCCTCTGCGACCGTGCGCCGGGCGGCATCGTAGCCATAGGCCAGAACCTGATCGGTCCCGAGATCGACGCTGTAGATGTGCTTTTGGTCCGGCGAGAACTGGACCCAGTGGGCGTGCGGACCACCCTGGCGGTCTTTGTTCGGGCCGGATCCGCTATTTTTGCGGTTGGCGGCAGAAGCCAGCAACTCACCAGCGTCGCTCAAGGGGTAGACCACGATATTACCACCGCCGTAATTGGCAATCGCCAAAGCGCGCTCGTCCCTGGACAGGGCGGCGTAACAGGGTGAAGATCCTTCGCTCGACTGGTCGCTGGTCCGGGTCCACTTGCCGTTGGCGGAGGTCCAGGCTGCGACACGGCCATTATCGCTTTCATTGAGGAGGTAATGCCGTTTGAATTTCGGGCTATAGGCGCCAAACGACAGGTTTTCCACCTGAGGCACGGGCTGACCAACGCTCCAAGTGTCGGTCGCCGTACTATAATTCAGCGGATAAAGGCCCTTGGCATCGTCGCCATTATAGGTGCCGACAAACAGCCTCAGGTCTTCGCTTTTCGCGCAGGCCGAGGTGGCGGCCATGGCCGCGGTGCTGGCCAAAAATGCCCGGCGGCTGAAGATGGAAAAGGAATTGGACATGACGGCTCCCGCAAAACATTTTGCCGTAGTGGTAGCTACCTTACCGCCTCCGGGCCAGCAATTTCTTTCTATATCCAACCCGCCACGACGTACTACAAACGTCACCTCAATAGATTGAGTCGCCACTGCAAGATCGAGTACCCGTAAACTTATGAATTTTAAGACGTTATACGGTCATAACAGATGTAAAATGACGCGCGTTTTACGGTTTCCTCACACTATTGCCCCATAGTCCGGTTTCGGAGTGGCGAACCCAAATGGCGACAGTTGCAACATCCAGGGCTGGTCTTGCGGCCTATCAAAGGGTCGGCACAGTCGAAACCGTCAGCTACAGCCTGGGCGACATCGGTTTTAATCTGTACTGGGCGCCGCTGACAGCGTTTTTAATGCTGTACCTCACCGATGTGGTAGGCCTGAGCGCCGTAGCCGTTGGCGGTCTTCTGGTCTGCATGCGCGTCAGCAGTGCCGTCGCCGAGCCCATCTTCGCCGCCATCGCCGATCGCACCCATACCACATTCGGCCGTTACAGACCTTACTTCCTTTGGCTTTCCCTGCCACTGGCGGCGGCCGGCGTACTGGCCTTTTCAACCGCTAGCTTCTTCGAAGCCGGCCGTCTGCCCGCCGTCTATATCAGCTTCTGCCTGCTGAACCTGATCTATACCGCCATCATGGTCCCCTACAACGCGATCTCCGGCGCTCTGACGCCGGATTCCGGCCAGCGCGAATACCTGATGAGCGCCCGCTTCGGCGGCGGCTTCCTGGCCATGGTCTTTCTGACCTGGCTAACGCCGAAACTGGTCGGCTTTACCGGTCCCGGCGAGGAGGCCCTGGGCTGGCAGTTCGCCATGACCCTGTTCGGCGTCGTCGCAGCTGGGATATTTATCAATCTCTTCCTCAACACCCACGAACGCTTTACGCCGCAAGCCCCTCCCAACACCAATCCGCTGCTTGATGTGGGCGATTTGTTCACCTGCAGGCCGTGGGTGGTCTTATTCGCGTTGGCCCTGGTTCAAATGGTCGCTTTTGCCCTGCATACCGGCGTGGCACCCTATTACGTCAAATACTATATTGGCGATCCGGGCCTGGTTACCGGCTTCATCATGCTGTTCGGCCTGGGCCTGGCGGCCGGGGCAGCGATGACCTCGACCCTGACGCGCTGGCTTCATCGACGCAGCCTGATCGCTTACATGCTGGGTTTAACGGCGGCCTCCAGCCTCGGGCTTTACCTGGCGCCTCACGACCAGATCGGCCTGATTTTGTTCTGCCAGTTGCTGAGCGGCCTGGCGCTTGGTCCGATCTGGGCCATCACCATGGCCATGTATGCCGACGTCGCCGATTTCAATGCCTGGCGCACGGGCAAGAGCGCCACCGCCATGACGTTTGCCCTGCTGATGGTGGCCCGCAAGATCGGCGCCACGATAGCCATTACCCTGATCGCGTGGGCCCTCACCGTGCAGGGCTATACCGCCAATACCCAAGCCTCGACCGAATTGCTGGACCATATCCGTATTCTGATCGGCCTGGTACCGGCCGCCATGGCGGCCTTGGGTGCCGTGATCATCGGTTTTTATAACCTGAACCCCGCCCAGTTGGTCCGGGCCCAGGCCGAGCTTGCCGTTGGGATCATCGGTAACGACGACCCGTCCACCCGAGCGGCGCAGAAGCCCTGAGTTCACAGGAACGCCCAGCCTCCTTAAGCCTATATAGAATCTATACAGGCCTGTGGCGCATCTATACGCCGGCCATATGCGCTTGCGCCCAGCAGCCTGTCGGACACGGTTAAAATCAATTTGTGACCGTGCGATCGGTTTGGCGCAAGCCAAAGCTCATGGTAGCTCGGTCACGACCTGGCTCATGATGATCAATCTTTTTTCGATCGAAACCTGACTTTTTGAGACAGCCGGGTCCGCCCAGGCGCTTCGGTATGGTTAGTTAATCGCTTAGGAGACCCTTCAGGTTGGGGCGAGGCTGAACATGCGCTTGATGTTCCATGCCATTGTAACGAGGCTCCACTCTGCCTGGTCATTTTCTAGGCCGCGCAAGTGGAATTGTCGGAATCCCATTACGGCTTTGATAGTGTCAAACACGGGTACTGAGGTCTGTTTAGGAAGAGCGCATAGGGCCTTGCCTTGCGGGGTCTTGAGGCGATGTGTCCTGGAGGCCGCCACAGCGAAGGAATGCGTGCAGAACCTGACCCTTAACCAACCGGACCTGGTTCTGCTCGACCTCGGCCTGCCGGACCAGGATGGCCAGGACTTTATCCGCGCGGTGCGGGAGTGGTCGCAGGTGCCGATCATCGTCCTGTCGGCACGTGAGCAGGAGGCCGACAAGATCGAGGCGCTGGAAAGCGGCGCTGACGATTACCTGACAAAGCCGTTTGCGCCGCGCGAACTGCTGGCCCGGATTAAGGTGGCCCTGCGTCACGCTGCCCGCGACGCCGGCCCCAGATTGGAGATCTTCGAGCGCAACGGTTTGCGGCTGGACCTTTCGGCGCGACGGGTGTGGCTGGACGGCGAAGACGTCCACCTGACGCCGATCGAATACCGCCTGTTGACGGCGCTGATCCAGCATTCCGGCAAGGTCTTGACCCACGCCCAGCTTCTGAACGCTGTCTGGGGCCGGCGCTCAACCGAGCAGAACCACTATCTGCGCATCCATACCCAGCATCTGCGCGAGAAGCTGAAGGACGATCCCTTAAGCCCGCGCTTTATCCTGACCGAACCGGGTATCGGCTATCGCTTCTCCGATTGACCTACCAAACCATTTGGGCAAGCACATCGGCCTGGGTCGCGCTCAGCACCGTTATGATATTGCCGCCACCGAGATTGATGACAACATCGGCCCCGACCTGACTGACCAAACCGGAATTGGCGACGCCTCCGGTGTAGGCATTGACATTGATCGT
>NZ_AWGC01000008.1 GCF_000495835.1 Asticcacaulis sp. AC402 | reverse complement strand
GTCGCCCTGCGCCGCACTGAAGTCGTCGACCCGGTCCGCGCGGCTGCCGGTTTGGAAGAGGAAGATGTCCGCCCCTTCGCCCCCGGTCAGGGTGTCGTTACCGCCCAGTCCGTTCAGTACGTTGTTCCCATCGTTGCCAATCAGAGTATTTACCAGGCTGTTGCCACTGGCGTCGATGTTGGCAGAACCGGTCAGTTCCAGAGTTTCAGCATAACGACCTGTCAAGCTATAGGTGACACTCGCTTTGATTGTGTCCGTGCCTTGGCCGCTGTCCTCGACGACCTTGTCGCCCGTATTCTGAACGATATATGTGTCATTGCCGAACCCGCCCGCCAAAGTATCGTTGCCGCCCTGGCCATCCAGCCTGTTGTTTCCGGAATTACCTGTCAGCTTGTTGCCGACGCCATTGCCTGTGGCGTCAATATCGGAGGAACCGGTTAGGTTCAGGTTTTCCAGCACCGTACCCGCCATCAGGTAGCTGACCGAAGCGACCGCTAAGTCAGTGCCTTCGCTGGCCAGTTCGGTGATCTTGTCTGATGCGTTGTCGATGTAATATGTATCGTTGCCCAGGCCGCCGATCATCGTGTCAGCACCGCCGGCACCGTCCAGGCTGTTATTGCCAGAATTC
Organism: Asticcacaulis sp. AC402; assembly: GCF_000495835.1. Lineage (GTDB taxonomy): Bacteria > Pseudomonadota > Alphaproteobacteria > Caulobacterales > Caulobacteraceae > Asticcacaulis. The sequence goes on along the minus strand of NZ_AWGC01000008.1, from coordinate 1,089 downwards.
CCCGTCAGGCTGTTATTCAACCCGTTTCCGGTGCCATCGATACTTGCGATGCCAGTGAGTTCAAGGCGTTCGACATCGTTGCTTAAGGTATAGGTGGCAGACGCCTGCACAAGGTCGTTTCCGGCCGCCGCGGTCTCGACCACGACGTCGGCGGCGACATTCACAATGTAGGTGTCGTTGCCCAACCCTCCGGTCAGAGTGTCATTACCGCCCTGGCCATCCAGCAGATTGTTGCCGTCATTTCCGACAAGGCTGTTGCCCAGCGAATTGCCGGTCGCAGTCAGGTTGGCGGTGCCTGTCAGGGCCAGAACTTCGACGATGCGGCCGGAAAGGCTGTAGTTGACAGAGGCAAGGATGGTGTCCGTTCCCTCTCCACTGGTTTCCACCACATTGTCGCCGGTGGCATTGACGTAATAGGTATCGTTGCCCAGCCCGCCGGCCATGGTGTCGTTGCCAGCCTGACCATCCAGGCTGTTATTGCCGGTATTGCCGGTGAGTACATTCCCCGATCCATTCCCGGTACCGGTGAGATTATCACTGCCGGTCAGGGTCAGGTTTTCGACCACAGTCCCAGCCAGCGACACACTGACGGTGGACAGAACCAGATCGGAGCCGCCGCCAGAAACTTCGACCACCTGATCGCCCGCGGCATCGACATAATAGGTGTCATTACCCAGACCACCGGTGAGGGTATCATTGCCGGCGCCACCGTTCAGGACATTGTTCCCGGCATTCCCGCCGACGGCATTATCGCCGCCATTGCCTGTACCGTTGATATTGCCAGAGCCGCTCAGAAGGAGATGCTCAGTTTCCGACCCCAGCACATAGCTTACCGCACTTTCGACCCGGTCATTGCCTTCACCCGCCGCCTCCGTAACGAGATCCCCAACCGCATCGACCCGGTAGGTGTCGTCACCCAGTCCGCCGGACATGGAATCGTCTCCAACGCCGCCGTCAAGCAGGTTGTTACCGCTATTGCCGACCAGAGCGTTATTCTGGCCATTGCCGGTAACGTTGATATTGCCGGCGCCCGTCAGGGTGAGGTTTTCGACGTTATCGCCAAGGGCGAAGGAAACGGCTGCCAGGACC
>NZ_AWGC01000007.1 GCF_000495835.1 Asticcacaulis sp. AC402 | reverse complement strand
AAGTCAGTGCCTTGTTCTGAACCTTCGGAAACGGTATCTCCCGCATCTTCGACGATGAAGGTATCGTCCCCGAGGTTGCCGGACATCGTGTCCGCGCCGAGCGCTCCGTCGATCAGATTGTTGCCAATCCCGCCCACGATTTGGTTGGCGAGTACGTTCCCTGTCGCAGTCTGATCTGTAAGGCCGGCTATCGACAAGTTTTCAACATTGCCAACCAAGGTGTAGGAAACGAGGCTCACGACCTGGTCTTGACCCTCGTTCGAGTTTTCGACGATGACATCGCCAGCGTTCTGAATCTGATATGTGTCATCACCGAGGCCACCGGTCAGGATATTGAGACCGCTGTTGCCGACCAGAACATTGTCGAGGGCATTGCCGGTGCCATTCAGGTTGTCCGAACCTAACAGCGTCAAGGCTTCAACGTCGGAAGACAGTGTGAAACTGACCGTTGATTCGACCTCATCATGGCCCTCGCCACCGGCCTCAACTATACTGTCTGCGGCAGTGTCGACCTGATAAAGGTCGTCGCCCAATCCACCTGCCATGGTGTCATTGCCGGACTGGCCATCCAGCACATTATTGCCGGTATTTCCGGTCAGTAGGTTGTCCACCTCGTTGCCTGAAGCGTGAACCCCCTCGCTGCCGGACAAGGTCAGGTTCTCCAAAGCTGTTCCGGTCAGAGAATAGTGGATGCTCGCAATAATGAGGTCAGTACCGCCCCCGGACAATTCAATAACCACGTCAGTCGCACTGTCGATGTGGAAGGTGTCGTTACCAAGTCCACCGGTCAGCGTGTCGTTGCCTGCCCGACCGTCCAGTTGATTGCCAGCTTCGTCTCCAGTAAGAACGTCTCCAAATGCCGATCCGATGAGGTTCTCAAACCCCGCAAGTCGATCGAAACCCGTCGAACCGGTGTCCTGGGCCCCGGTGACGGCCAAGCTTACAACGACGCCGCCTGATGCGTCCGAGTAGCTGGCCGTATCGATGCCAGTTCCACCGTCCAGCGTGTCCGTAGAAACACCGCCTACAATAAGGTCGTCGCCATCTTCACCATAAAGGGAATCGTTGCCCAATCCACCGGTCAATGAGTCATTTCCGAACCCCGCAAAAACAGAGTCATTGCCGTCGCCCGCGTCTACGAGATCGTTGCCACCGGCTCCGGAGATGTTATCACTCCCTCCCGCACCGTTCAGTGTATCGTTACCGGAGAGACCACGAAGGACGTCGGGACTCGAACCGCCGGTCACATTGACTTTTTCGATGTCATAGGCATAATAGTGAGTGCCACCATTAAC
>NZ_AWGC01000006.1 GCF_000495835.1 Asticcacaulis sp. AC402 | reverse complement strand
TCAGAGTCGTATAGTCGGCGACAAGCGTATCGACGCCACCACCACCATGCCACGTGAAATTCTTCTGGGCGCCGAAGACGAATAACTGGTCATCCCCTAAGCCCGTTGTTAGGTCGACCTCTTCCATATTGCGTACGACGGTACCGTCGACCAGGGTAAAGCCGCCAGAAGTCGCCGCAGTCGCCATATTGTAGGTGACCGCAACGGCCTCATCTGAAAGGTTGAGAACAGCCAGGTCCGAGCCGTCGCCGCCATCTAGGACATCAACACCACTGCCGCCTGACAACCAGTCGTTGCCCGTTCCGCCATTTAGTGTATCATTGCCCGCTTCGCCATAAATTGCATCATGCCCGCCGTTACCTGACAAGAGATCGTTGCCATCGCGGCCACTAATCGAATCAGAGGCTGACCCCGCGCTATATGTGTCATTGCCCGCGGTACCAATGTAATTGGCCTGGATGATCGAAGCGCCTGTAGGTGCGCCGATGCTTTCACCGAACGTACCCATCTTATCGTCCTTAAGACCGCGAAACTTTGCCATGATTGAGCCTCTCCTAAGCACACAGCAGGGCGCCACAACGGCGCACAGCGTTAGTCGGCCACACGCAGTGACCGTTCAGGTTGAAATATGTTGAAAAACTGCGCGCCAATCAGATAACACGCGACGCCGCAAATTACCGCCAAACACCACGCAAGACCGAAACCGCCTCGCAGCCCTCGTCACCCAGCACGCGAGGACCGCCAACAAAACTAACCAATCGAACGCTATTCGCAAGCCGTTTGTAGCCAAAAAACGAAAATATATTCGATTCGCGAAAAAGCTATGCGATTTGAAGCCTTTCGCAGGTGCTAAAAGTTCGCATTCAGAAGATACTTTCGGTTGTTATCACCCAATATACCGGATCGCCTCCACGCGCACGGTTTCCACACCGTTACCGTGTTGCCGCCGCCCAGGTGGATCAGCACGGTGGATCAGCACATTGCCGCCAGCCAGACTCAGGCGATCGGCATTGGCGACACCTCCGGAATAGGCGCTGATATCGAGACGATTGCCTCGAGCCGCCATGAAGTCGCTTACCGTGTACTTGCCGGTGCCCGCAATGCTCACGTCATCCCCCCCCAACAGCGAGTAGCTGATCGAGCTGCGGGTAAGAATTTGATGTCACCACCAAATGTCCGTTGTGCAAAATGAATTACCTATAAAGTGGCACAGAGCACATTTTCACTCAAACATGGAAAAAGCGGCGGGTCACCGACCCGCCGCATAACTTTGCCGCTCTCCAGAACCGTTAGCCCGCTTCCTTGACCAGGCCTTCCAGCCCGCAGTCGCGCACCTTGCGGTACAGGGTCGAACGACCAATCCCTAAGCGCCTGGCCACTTCCGACATATGGCCGGCATAGACGCCAATAGCGTGCTCGATCAGGTCGCGTTCAATGTCTTCCAGCTTGCGCAGGTGACCGGCCGCATCCAGGATCCGTACCGGTGCATCCGGCAGGGCGTTAATCGCCTCGTGATGCGCCTCGACCGTCGCCACGCGCGTTGCGTCTGCTGCCGGCATCGGCATGGCCTGGCCGCTGATCGCCGGGAAGTCGAAGGCCTGAAGGTACGGGCTGTCGGCCAGGACGATGGCGCGGTAGACGGTGTTTTCCAACTGGCGGACATTGCCCGGCCAGTCATAGGCGCACAGCAGTTGCAAGGCTTCGCTGGACACGCCGGTGACGCGCTTGCCTTCTTCGACATTGAAGCGACGGATAAAATGCTCGATCAGGGCCGGAATATCCTCGCGACGTTCGCGCAAAGCTGGCGCCTCGACCGGGAAAACATTGAGACGATAGAACAGGTCTTCGCGGAACCGGCCGGTCTTGACCTGGTCGGCCAGGTTACGGTTGGTCGCCGAAATGATGCGCACATCGACTTTGACCGGGCGCTTGGAGCCGACCGGATCGATCTCACCTTCCTGCAGAGCGCGCAGCAGCTTGACCTGCATGTCCAGCGGCAGTTCACCGACCTCGTCGAGGAACAGGGTGCCGCCATTGGCTTCCTGAAACTTGCCCAGGTGCTTGTCCGAAGCGCCCGTAAACGACCCCTTTTCATGGCCGAACAGGATGGACTCGACCAGGTTCTCCGGGAGAGCACCGCAGTTGACCGCGACAAATGGCTTGCCGGCGCGCTCCGACGAGCCCTGGATGGCGCGCGCAATCAGTTCCTTGCCGACGCCGCTTTCGCCCAGGATCAGGACGGGGATAGACGACTTGGCGGCGCGTTCACCCAGGCGGCGGACCATCTGCATGGTGCCCGAGGTGCCGATCAGGTCATCGAAGGATGTGCGGTTGGTGGTGTGTTTCTTCAGTCGGGTGACCTCTGCGGCCATGTCGCCCATCTGCAGGGCATTGCGCACCGACACCAGAATACGTTCCGGAGACGCCGGCTTGATGAAGAAGTCCTGGGCGCCGGCCTGCATGGCCTTGACCACCGTGTCGATCCCACCCGAAGCGGTCAGGACCACCACCGGCGTACGGATACCGGCGGCGCGAACCTCTTTCAGCGTATCGATGCCCGATTGGCCCGGCATAACCAGGTCGAGAATGACGGCGTCAATCCCGGGCAGGGTCGTCAGGCGATCATAGGCCTGGGCGCCGTTCTCGGCATGCATGACCATGAAGCCCTCGCGTTCGAGCACGGCCTGAATCAGGCGGCGTTGCGTCGGATCGTCGTCACAGATCAGGATCGTCTTGGCCATTTTCAGCACACCATCTCATTTTGAGACGCGCCCCGGGGATGCGAGGTACGTTTGTTTTGAGACAGTTGTAGCCAAAGAGGTTGAACATCGGATTGAAGGAGAGGGTTAATGTCCCGTTTCTGAACGCTTATCCCCAATCGCGCGAGACCCATATCATCCACAACGAGACGAAAAACCTTCTCGATTTCATACCGGTTTTTGGTTATGCCGATGAATATGACACACACGCCAACGAACCTCGATTCCGCCCTTCCCGTCTGGGACCTCACAGACCTCTATTCGGGGCCAGAAGATCCCAAGATCGCGCAGGACTTTGCTTCCGGCGAAGCCCACATCAAGGAACTGGCCAAGCTTCAGGGCTCATTTCTGTCGGCGCGCGGCAATCCGGAGCGCCTGGGTCTGTTGATCGATCAGGCGGCCTCCCTAAGCGAAAAGGCCCTCGAAGACATGGGCGGCGCCCTGGCCTATGCCACCCTGGCCCTGACCATCGACGGCGAAAACCCGCAGATTTCCAAACTCCAATCCGATCTCGGCGCCCAGGCCGCGATGATTTCGGCCGACAGCCTGTTCCTCAATCTGGAACTGAACAAGCTCGACGACTGGGAAATCGAACAGGCCCTTAAGGCGGTTGACAAGGCCCAGAAATGGCGGCCGTGGCTGCGCCGCGTCCGCGCCTCGCGCCCGCACGAACTGTCAGCTGACCTGGAGCGACTCATGCTGGAGCGCGCCCCGGCCGTCGCCCAATGGACGCGCCTGTTCGACGAAACCCTCGTCCGCCTGCGCGCCAAGGTCGGTAAAGAAAGCCTGACCCTGAACGAAGCCCTGACGCGCCTGTCGTCGCCGCAACCAGCCGTGCGCAAGACCGCTGCCGCCGGCCTGACGGAAGCGCTGAAGGACAACGCTCCGGTCCTGGCCCTGGCGCTGAATACGCTCGCTTTCGAAAAGCAAGTCGAAGACCGCTGGCGCAAGTACGAAGCCCCGGCCGCCTCGCGCCACCTGGCCAATGAGGTCGACAAGGACGCCGTCGATGCCATGGCCGATGCCGTCGCTGAGTCCTACACCGCCCTGTCGCACCGCTACTATCGACTCAAGGCGAAAATCCTCGGCAAGAAGCAGCTCGACTTCTGGGATCGCAACGCCCCCCTGACCCAGGAGGTGCAGAAAAAGTACGGCTGGGAAGAGTCGAAAAAGATCGTCCTCGACAGTTTCCGCCAGATGGGCCCGGAATTCGCCGACCGCGCCCAGGTCTTTTTCGACCGGCCATGGATCGACGCCGCCCCGCGCCCGGGCAAGTCATCGGGCGCCTACGCCCACCCCGTGACAGCCAGCCGCCACCCCTATGTCATGCTGAACTTCACCGGCGACCGCCGCGAGGTCCTGACCCTGGCCCACGAACTGGGTCATGCCGTCCATCAGACCCTGTGCCAGCCCCTGGGCTCCATCCTGGCCGACACGCCGCTGACCCTGGCCGAAACGGCGTCGATCTTCGCCGAGGGCCTGGTATTCGAACACCTGGTCTCCGACGCCGCACCCGATGACAAGAAGGCGTTGCTGGCCGGCAAGATCGAGGATGGGCTGAACAGCGTCATCCGCCAGATCGCCTTCCACCGTTTCGAGGAACGCTTCCATGCCGCCCGACAGGATGGTGAAGTCGCTGTGCCGCAGATCAATGCCATCTGGCTGGAGGTCATGGGCGAATCCCTGGGGCCGGCGATCAAGCTGAACGCGGGTTACGAATACTGGTGGGCCTATGTCAGCCACTTCGTTCACGTGCCTTTTTATGTCTACGCCTATGCTTTTGGCGACCTGCTGGTGTCGGCCCTGATGGAAAAGCGGCGTCAGGATCCGAACGGATTCACGCCTCTGTACAAGACCCTGTTGTCGGGCGGCGGAACCAGGACCTATACCGAGGCGCTGGCGCCGTTTGGCATGAACCCGCGCGACAAGGCCTTCTGGAAGATGGGCTGCGCCCGTCTGGAAGGACTGATCGACGGCTTCGAGGTGCTGCTTTAATTTCAGCGATGCAACTTGCTCTTATGAAGGATTTGTGATCGGCTGCCGAAAACCTCATGCCAAAAAGTGGCCGCCACGTTTCGGATAAACATGAGGCATATTAAAAGCCAGGAGCCGATCATGAAAACTATCGCCGCGCTTGCCGTTCTGGCGCTTGCCGCCACCGGCGTCCATGCCAAGACCGTCGCGGTCACCGCGGACCGCATGATCGAGGTCGAGACCGGCAAGGTCATTACTAAACCCGTCGTTGTGATCACCGACGGCCGCATCACCGCTGCCGGATCAGGTGTCGCCATCCCGGCCGGAGCCGAGCGCGTCGACCTGCCCGGCGTCACCTTGCTGCCCGGCCTGATCGACATGCACGTCCATATCGACGCCGATCCCTTGTTCAGTGGCTATACCTATCTGCAATTCTCCGATCGCTTCTGGATGACGGTCGCCGTGGCCAATGCTGAAAAGACCTTGACTGCCGGCTTCACGACCGTGCGCAATGTCGGCTCCTATGAATGGAACGATGTTGGACTACGCGAAGGTATCGACGCCGGCTATGTGCCGGGCCCGCGCATGGATACGGCAGGCTTCGCCTTCGGCGCCACCGGCGGCCATTGCGACGATACCTACTTCCCGGCCTCCTTCAATGCCAAGGAGCCGTTCAATTCTGACAGTCCGGCCGAAGGCGTCAAGGCCGTGCGAACGCTTAGAAAATACGGCGCTACGGTGATCAAGATCTGCGCTACCGCCGGCGTCTTTTCGCGCGGCAAGTCTTCCGGCGCCCAGCAACTGAGCATCGAAGAAATCTCGGCCATCACCAAAGAAGCCCATATGGACGGCCTGCGCGTTGCCGCTCACGCCCACGGCTATGAGGGAATCAAGGCGGCGATTATCGGCGGGGTCGACTCGGTCGAGCATGCTTCGCTGATCGACGACGAAGGCATCAAGCTGGCCATCAAGCACGGCACCTATCTGTCGATGGACATCTACAATACCGACTACACCCAGGCCGAAGGCGCCAAGAACGGCGTCCTGGCCGACAATCTGCGTAAGGACCTCGAACTGGCCGAGGCTCAGCGCCAGAATTTCAAGACGGCGCTAAAGGCCGGCGCGAAGATGATCTACGGCACGGATGCCGGCATCTACCCGCACGGCCAGAACGCCAAACAGTTCGCCGTCATGGTCCGTTACGGCGCCACGCCTTTGCAGGCGATCCAGTCGGCAACGGTCACGGCAGCAGAGGCGCTGGGCTGGGAAAACGACGTCGGCAGCCTGAAACCCGGCCACTATGGCGACCTGGTTGGCGTCGTTGGCGATCCGTTGAGCGACGTGACCGTGCTGGAAAAGCCGGTCTTCGTCATGAAGGGCGGCGAGGTCGTCCGGAAAGAACCGTAGACGGCTATACTGACGGAAAAGTGGTCCACAGATTACACAGATTGCACAGATAAAAGAACGGCGCTTCGCGCCAAAACAGAAAGACTCCGCGGGCATAGCCGGAGTTATGCCACTGAAAAATATGCGTAATCTGAGCATTCTGTGGATCACCCTTACCATCGGAGAACCTTGACTCGCGCCTTTGTGTAATTTATTACGTATTAAATGACGCAAGCGCTTCAAGACCTCGGAATCCTCGCGCTGGGCACCCGTTTCCGGGTGCTGAGCGAAAGCATGATGGCCACCGTCAAAGCTTTTTATGACGAGCACAAACTCGACTTCGAGCCGCGCTGGTTCCCGCTCTTTCGCACGGTCCACAAACAGCCCGGCATCGGCATGATGGCCTTGTCGCAGCAGCTCGGCGTGTCCCACGCGGCCGTCAATGCCTTTTGCAAGCAACTGATTGCAGCCGGCCTCATCAAACTCACACCCGATACCAAAGACGGCCGCATCAAACAGGTCACCCTCACACCGGCCGGTCAGGTCCTGCACACCCGACTGGAACCTGCGTGGTTCGTCCTGCGCCAGGCGCTTGAAACCGCCTTCCCCGGCCACGAAGCCCAACAAATCCTGAACCTGGTCGCCCGGCTGGAGGAGGCCGTCGATGACAAGGCCGTTCCGCGCGGGCTAAAGACCGTCCTGAAACGCGAGCGCATTCTCGATGGCCTCGACATCGTCCCCTTCAACGCCGCCGATCACGACCACCAGCGCTATTTCGAAGCGCTCAATACCGAGTGGCTGGAACAGTATTTCATCGTCGAACCGGTCGATCGCCAGATGTTCGCCGATCCGCACGGCCTGATCATAGCCCCCGGCGGCGCCATATACATGGCCGCCGTCCACGGCCAGATCGTTGGCACCTGCGCCCTGGTCAAACGTACCGACGACGTCTATGAACTGGCCAAGATGGCGGTCTCGGCCGTCTTCCAGGGCAAGGGCATCGGCACCGCCCTGGTGCGGGTCGTCGAGGATCATGCCCGGTCGCTGGGCCTGACCAAGCTCTACCTGGTCTCCTCCGTCAAATTGCCCCACGCCGTGCCGACCTACCGCAAGCTGGGCTATGTTGACAGCGCCGCGGGACTTCACGAGCTCTATCAGCGGTCGGACATCTCGCTGGAAAAGGTCCTCACGTGATTGACCAAAGGCGTGGGCTTTTGTAAGAGCGAGAAGAATCTTTGATTTGCGTAAGTCCGAGGACCCAAATGGCCGACCATCACGATCACGACAGCCACGGCGACTATGTGCGCGGCGAAATGGATATCCACCAGCACCGCGGCACCTATGGCTTGTTCGCAGCCCTCACCAAGTGGGGCAGCCTGAACCTGGCCGTGTTCCTGACCTTCGTCATTATTCTGACCTGCACCAAGCTGGGTCTGATCGCGGCGGGTGTTTGCGCTGTTGTCGTCGGCGTCGCCGGCTGGTTCCTGCTGAAGAAGAAGGCCGACCCGGCCCACTGAGTCTAAACCCGGCGAACCCAAGCGACCATCAGCAGGGGTGGTTCGCCTCTGTTCAGGCATACTCGGGACGTGATACCGGCAACCCGCTTGCTCCCGCACCGGGGATCTGAAGCCGGAAAACCGTCACTAACTTATGACGCGTATCGCGCGGTCGATGAGCTCATGAGCCTCAGAGGACTCTGTTCAGCTTGCCTTAGCCCGAAGTAAAGGTCTTTGACCACGAACATCACGAACAGACACGAACTTTTGGGCTTGCGCCCGCGCCAGGCGCCTTCATTGTCTTTAAGCCTCAAGGCAAACGCGTGATTGCGCAAAACGCGCATCGTCGGACAAATTGCGCGCATCGTTAAATGCGCCTCGCGCGTAACGGCAGAGGCCGAAGCTGCGAACCGCGCATAAACCATAGGAGCATCGGGCAACCCCTGAAGTTCGTATCTGTTCGTATCTGTTCGTGTCTTTCGTGGTCAAAATTCTTTCTTTGGCCCACCGGCACGATGTTTCACGCAACCGTCCTTTGACTCAGCCGTCGTTTGCACCTAACAAACCATAATTCACTTAAGCGACCAGCAGAGTCGCAGCGGGTAATCTTGCGTACCGCTTTGCCATATAAGGGAAAACAACGTGGCCGTTACCATCGCAATTCTCAAGGAATCGCACGCCGGTGAGACTCGCGTCGCCGCGACGCCAGACACGGTGAAGAAATGGACCGGCGCTGGCCATACTGTCCGCGTCCAGAGCGGCGCCGGCCTCAGCGCTTCGGTCAGCGACGAGGCCTATGCCGCTGCCGGCGCCACCACTACCGGCACAACGACTGAAACTCTGGACGGCGCGGACATAGTCCTGAAAGTCCGCCCGCCCCAGTCCAGCGAGATCGCCGCCCTCAAGTCTGGCGCCTCGGTTATCGCTCAACTCGACGCCTATCGCGACAAGGACGCGCTGAATGGCCTGGCCGCCGCCAATGCCAATGCCTATGCCATGGAATTCGTCCCGCGTATCACCCGCGCCCAGGTCATGGACGTTCTGTCGTCCCAGGCCAACCTTGCCGGCTACCGCGCCGTCATCGAAGCTGCCGCCGCCTACGGCAAGGCCTTCCCAATGATGATGACGGCAGCCGGCACCGTTGCCCCGGCCAAGGCCTTTATCATGGGGGTCGGCGTCGCCGGTCTCCAGGCCATCGCCACGGCCCGCCGCCTGGGCGCTGTGGTGACCGCCACCGACGTCCGCCCGGCCACCAAGGAACAGGTCGAATCACTTGGCGGTAAGTTCATCGCCGTCGAAGACGAGGAATTCAGGAACGCCCAGACTGCCGGCGGCTACGCCAAGGAAATGTCGGCCGAATACAAGACCAAACAGGCCGAGCTGATCACCAGCCATATCGGCAAGCAAGACATCGTCATCACCACGGCCCTGATCCCCGGCCGCGCCGCGCCGATCCTGGTCACCAAGGAACAGGTGGCTTCGATGAAACCAGGCTCGATCATCATCGACCTGGCCGCGCCGCAAGGCGGCAATGTCGAGGGTTGCGTCGCCGATCAGGTCGTCGACGTCAACGGCGTCAGGATTATAGGCTTCTCCAACATCGCCGCCACTATCGCCACCGACGCCTCGGCGCTCTACGCCAGGAACCTGCAGGCCTTTGTCGGCCTGCTGATCGACAAGGAAGGCAATCTGGCGCCCGACTACGAGGACGAGATCCTCAAGGCGTCGCTGGTCACCCAGGGCGGCGCGGTCGTCCATCCGAATCTCAAGGGATAACTGCCCTCAAACAGCAACGCGTTAGGGCAAAGGATAAACCATGGAAACCGTATTTCACTTCGCCATCTTCGTTCTGGCCATCTTCGTCGGATACTACGTCGTGTGGAGCGTCACACCGGCCCTGCACACCCCGCTGATGGCCGTTACCAACGCCATCTCGTCGGTCATCATCGTCGGCGCTTTGATCGCCGCGGCGTCGCAGGCCGCCGGCCCAGCCGGCGCCGATATAAACACCTGGGTTGCCAAGGGCGCCGGCGCCATCGCCTCGGCCCTGGCCGCCGTCAACATCTTCGGCGGCTTCATGGTCACCCGACGGATGCTGGCCATGTACAAGAAAAAAGAAAAGAAAACTGAAGGGGGAACACACGAAAGCCCTCAAGCAGTGAAGCGGTAGGGCAACAAAAATGGAACTCATTACTCTCGCCTACCTCGTCTCTGGCGTACTCTTTATCCTGGCCCTGCGTGGTCTGTCGTCGCCTGAAACCTCGCGTCAGGGCAATCTCTACGGCATGGTCGGAATGACCATCGCCGTCGGCGTCACCATCATCGCCCTCCTGCTCAACAACGCCCTTGATCCGGTGACCATCGTCCTGATCCTGGCAGGTATCGCTGCCGGCGGCACCATCGGCACCGTCGTCGCGCGCAAGGTCTCCATGACCGCCATGCCGCAACTGGTCGCCGCCTTCCACTCCCTTGTCGGCATGGCCGCCTGCATGGTCGCCATCGGCGCCCTCTATGCCCCGCGCGCCTTCCATATCGACAACGGCATCGACGGCATCAAGCTTCAGTCGATCATCGAACTGGCCCTGGGCTGCGCCATCGGCGCCATCACCTTCACCGGTTCGGTCATTGCCTACGCCAAGCTCAACGGCAACATGTCGGGCGCTCCGATCATCCTGCCGGCGCGCCACCTGCTCAATATCGCCCTCGGCGTCGCCATCGTCGCCCTTGTCGGCGTCATGATCGCCACCGAAGGCCGCGCCACCTGGGCCTTCTGGGGCATCTTCGTTTTGTCGCTTGTGCTGGGCATAACCCTGATCATCCCCATCGGCGGCGCCGACATGCCCGTCGTCGTTTCGATGCTGAATTCCTATTCCGGATGGGCTGCGGCGGCCCTGGGTTTCACGCTGGAAAACATCGCGCTGATCATCACCGGCGCCCTGGTCGGTTCGTCAGGGGCGATCCTCAGCTACATCATGTGCAAGGCGATGAACCGCAACTTCTTCAGCGTCATCATGGGCGGCTTCGGCGGCGATACCGCAGCGGCCACCGGTGGCAAGGTCGAAACCCGCCCGGTGAAAACGGGCTCGGCCGAAGACGCCGCCTTCATCATGAAGAACGCCTCCAAGGTCATCATCGTGCCGGGCTATGGCATGGCGGTCGCCCAGGCCCAGCACGCCCTGCGCGAAATGGCCGACAAACTGAAGGAAGAAGGCGTCGAGGTGAAATACGCCATCCACCCGGTCGCAGGACGTATGCCCGGCCATATGAACGTGCTGTTGGCCGAAGCCAATGTGCCGTACGATGAGGTCTTCGAACTGGAAGACATCAACAGCGAGTTCGCGACCGCCGATGTGGCCTTTGTTATCGGCGCCAACGACGTCACCAACCCCGCCGCCAAGACCGACCCGACCTCTGCTATCTACGGCATGCCGATCCTGGACGTCGAAAAGGCCCGCACCGTGCTGTTCGTCAAGCGCGGTATGGCAGCGGGCTATGCCGGGGTGGAGAATGAGCTGTTCTTCCGCGACAACACCATGATGCTGTTCGCCGACGCCAAGAAGATGGTCGAAGGGATTGTCAAGGGACTCTGAAGCAAGGAAAGGCAAGGAGGCAAGTCCCCTTGGCCCCATAACATGCAGTATGAATTCCTGAGGACAGAGGCCGACTACGACCAGGCGCTCAAGCGGCTTGAAGCCCTCACGGGTGCGCCCCCGGGTTCGCCCGAAGGCGACGAACTGCAGGCCCTGCTCGAGCTGATTTCTGCCTATGAGGATGACCACTTCCCCGAGGATTGACGCCCCCAGAATTCGTTACAAGGCTTGAACGCCCGCCATCATTCACCCGCCGTTCAGCCACAATTTGGCACGATCGCGTCGCTATGTTACACAGGCGCTCTAACTGGGGCGATGATCGAGGGACCTAAGGTGTTGCGTAATCTTGTCAAGACGGCCGCCGTCGCTGTGTCGGCCGCAATCGTGCTATCCGCCGTGCCGGCCATGGCGCAGGATATGATCAACCAGACTGGCAAGGCGTCCGAAGCCCTGCCCGGCCTGCAAAAATTCCTCAACCTGCCAGCCGATGAGCGCAGCCAGGTCAGTGTCTACTATAACCTGCGCATCAAGAACTGCGACACCTCGAAGGTCACCGCTACCCTGAATGCCGGCGGCAAGGAAACGCCCCTGCGCATCGCCGCCGACGGCCGCATCACCCCTTTGCCGAACCGCGACCAACTCAATGGCGGTGCGACCATCACCATGAACATGCCAAAGACCTGCACCATCGGTCCCAAGATCAAGGTTCACTCGACGCAACCGGCCGGAAAATCGTATGATGCTGCCGGCCTGGCCCTGGGCATCAAACAGGGCAATGGCGCGATGAGCAAGATCGCCGGCGCCATGGCGCTGGCCCTGAAAAAGCTGGACCGCGTCTACTTCGTCGGCGGCGGGGACGGCACGGTCGAGGTCGGCGGCCAGAAAAAGCCACTGCCCAGGACCGGTGCCAACGGCGAATATCCGGCCGGCACGCCCTTTTTCGTGCCGTCGCAGTTTCCGGGCGCCAGCCGCATCAACCTGACCAAAGCGGCCTCGACCGCTCTGTTCGACACGCCTCCGAAATAGGTTGTCATGACATTTGCAAAGGCCGCGGCGGCGGCCCTCCCCCTCGTGCTTATGGCGTCAACAGCCCTGGCTGAAACAAAAAACATTGCAGCGGAAAAGCTGTTTCCGTTCCTGGAAACCTATTACGGCATACCGGCTAATCAGCGCGATCAGTTTTCAATTGCCTATTTTTATCAGTTCGACAGCCTGGACAAAAAGCGGGTGTCCCTCGTCCTGAAGGGACCTTCCGGCGACAAGCCGCTGAGTATCGCCGCCAGTGGCCGTGTTTCACCGTTACCAACGGCTGCCGATCTGAAGGCCAAGCGCGAAATTGCGTTCACGGCACCGAAGGACGGCAAGATGGGAATCGATATCCAGTTGATTCCTAACCTGGCACCCGACGTATCGATGGACGCCGTTCCTTTGGCAATGGCGGTCAAGCAGGCCCGCGACGGCGCCAAGAAGGCGGCCGGCTTATTCAGCCTGGCCGTACCTGATTACAAGGCTGTCTGTTTCGAGGGCGCCAAAAGCGGAACGCTCGCCACCAAGTCGGGCAAGATTTTGACTTTGAAACTGCAAACCTCAGGAAAAGCGCCAGCGCCCTGCTTTTTCCCGGCCGATGCGGCTGACGCAACCCGCATCACGCTCGATCGCACACCAACGGCAATGTTCATCGTCCCTAAACAAAAATAGCACCGTGTCGCAAGGAGATGACGGTTTTCAGCCCGCGAGACGTGCCTGGAGCGGGATAAGTTTTGATGGAATCAAAACCCCGCTCTAAGTTTTTGTTTTATCGCGCAAGTTTTCCGAAAACGGGAGCGCCCGTGCGGTGGTATCCACTTTATCGGATTGCGCTCTAGGCCTGGGCCTTTATCTCTTTTTGGACTGTGATGTACATCCCCAGCCAACCCGCCCCATAGGCGCAGGCGGCGACCAGCAGCGGGCACGTGAAGACAACCCACATGGGAACCGGCAGGCCAATCATGCCGATCAGATAACCGGCATACAGCAGGACACCAACAATCCAGGACGGGAATTGCCCCATCTTTGCGACGCGCACAGCGGTGTAACCGCCGGCCAGAGTGCCGAGGCACCACGACAGTATCTTGATAGCGAAGGCCTCGCCCGGCATGGTCGCGTACAACGCCTTGAGCTGCTCCTTGTCGGCCATGTTGAGAACCGGCGGCGGCGGAAACGTGAAGTCGCCGAGCAGACGCATGGCGGTGTCGATGATGAGTCCAACAAGAAGGCCGACCAGCAGGGCCAGAACAACGACCAGGACCTGACGAGTCTTGGTTTCGTCCCACTCGGAAAGCCATTCCTGAAAACGGCTGAAGAAGGTCGATTTCACCATGTATGCTACCTCGGCCTGTTGTCGGCTTGCCTCCCTCGCAGGGGAGTTTGACGCATTCTTAACACAATTTTAATCTGGCGAAAGGGGGTTCATAACTCAACTGAACGCGGGCGCCCGGTCGCATCGATCGCCACAAACGTAAAAATGGCTTCAGTCACCCGAATCTTGGCGTCGCTGTCGCGCAGCCGGCGGTAGGCATCGACCTTGAGCTTCATCGAGGTACGGCCGATCGACATGACCTTGGCGTAGACGCTGACTTCATCGCCGACCTTGACCGGCGTCAGGAAGGCCATGCCGTCAACGGCAATGGTGGCGACACGGCCACGGGCTGTGCGCGACGCGACATTGCCGGCGGCCAGGTCCATCTGGGCCATCAGCCAGCCGCCGAAGATATCTCCCGACGGATTGGTATCAGCCGGCATGGCGGTGGTCAGAATCGCGAGGTCGTTCGGATCGAGCTGGTCCACAGGGGCTCCAAAGGAAAAATGCGCCGAAGGTCCGCCTTCAACGCCTTTTCGGAATGGTTTTCAAGCAATGACTTGGCAAGCCGTGACTTAAGCCTTGGCAGTCCGAACCGGAGCGGCACCACCTTCGCGCTGGATGCGCTTGCGAGCCAGCTTGCGAGCGCGGCGCACCGCTTCGGCCTGCTGACGGGCGCGCTTCTCGGAGGGCTTTTCATAGTGCACGTGGCGCTTCATTTCACGAAATGAGCCTTCACGTTGCATCTTCTTCTTCAGAGCCTTGAGGGCCTGATCGACGTTGTTGTCACGGACGAAAATCTGTACCAGAGGTCTCTCTCCATTCACGGTTCGGGACTGTCATAGCGGCCGCCCCTGCGAGGCCCCCTTGCGAGGAATAGCCATATCAGTCGAATAAAAAGTTAAGCCCGCAAACCGGTTGGTCTGCGGGAAGGTCGCATGGCCATACATCAGACCCAGAACCATGTCCATACGAAGCGTGCGTGAAAAGGAAGTTCTGTCAGGCTTTTTTGGTATATTGGGACCACCTGCGACATTTTCCGCCCTTGGCGGATGGTCGCACAACGACTATCCTGGCGATATGAGTTCGTACGTTCACTTCTCCGACCTGAAAGACGCTGAATCCTGTTTGGCCGACGCGGTGGCTCGGTTCGTGCCGGATATGGGCCTGAACCGGTCCAGCCTCGACGCCGGCTCCCGCCTGATCCGGATCAGCGACGGTATGCGCGATCTGATCGCACCCAACGGCGCTTCGGACATTGCCGCCATCCTGTGGCGCAGCCATGATCTGGCCCTCGATGACGTCGCCGGTACCATTGCCGGAATGAAGATTCGCGAGAAGATCGCGCATCTGCTCAATCTGCGCCTTGATGCTGCCGCGACGGATGAACGCGTTGCGCGCCGCCTGATGGGGTTCTTCGCCCTGCCCCACCACGCCGCTCTGTTCCACCGCCTGCTGTGGACGACCGCCGGCCGCATCTGGATCCTGGCCGGCGACAAGGCGCTGGACGAAAACCACTATTCCAAGCGCGTGATCGTCTGCGGCATTCTGTCAACAGCGCTGGTGACCCGTCTTAGCCAGGGCCGTGACGCGCAACTCGATCAGGTCCGGCGCAATATTGACGCTGTCATGGCCTATGAAAAGTTCAAGGCGCAACTGCCGGCCAAGCCGGAAGACCTGATGCTCAATCTCGCCAAAAGCCTGGGCCAACTTCGGTTCGGCGTCGAACCCCCGCCAGGCGCCTCCCTTTGAAGGCTTTGCGGTTCTAAGGCTGGGGCTGCCTCGTCATGAGCGGGCCTATACCAGCGAACCGGGACCTGATCCGGCCTGGGTCGCCATGACCGGGTCGGCCCAGAGCGCAATCCGCTAAAGTGGACTCCACCGCACAGGCGTCCGAGGTTTCCGTCTTGCTTGAGAAACAACCGCACCATAGCGTCAGGCAACTATTTCAACCCCGCCAGACCGTCCGCCGTCAGCGTCACGGCGACCTCGGTAAAGTCATAGTCTGCCAAACCCCTGACCGCAAAGGGATCGGTCGCGGCCCACGCCTTGACCTCATCCAGTTCACCGCGCACCAGCAGCATACCGCCGGTACGCGGCACCTTGCGCCCCGCTGCCAGCAGGTGGCCAGATTCGATGCCGGCCGTCAGCCATTCTCGGTGAGCGTCGATATGATGATCGAGGTCTTCGGTGGACACCTTGTAGGTCAGGGTTGCGATAATCATCAGGTCTTGATCCGGTTGATATGGCCCATCTTGCGGCCAGGTCTTGGCCCGTCTTTTGGCGAAAAATCCTTGCCGTAGACATAGAGGCGCGCCCGGGCTTCCGCGGACAGTCGCTCCCAGTCGAGAATATCCGCGCCAAGCAGGTTGGTCATCTCGACCGTACAGCGCGCCGTTGTATCTCCGAGCGGCCAGCCTGCGACGGCGCGGATGTGCTGCTCGAACTGGTCGCACAGGCAGCCGTCCTGGGTCCAATGCCCGGAATTGTGCACACGCGGGGCTATCTCGTTGAGCAGCAAGCGCCCGTCGTTCAACACGAACAACTCAACCGCCAGTACGCCAACATAGTCCAGCCCCTCCAGCACCTTCCTGGCGATAACATGGGCCTGCCCCACCGAATCATTGCCAATCTGGGCTGGCGCCAGGGTTGTCGACAGGATACCACCAACATGGTGGTTTTCGCCGATCGGGAAGGTCGAAACCGCTCCGTCCCAGTTGCGCGCCGCCACGACGGATATCTCTCGCGCAAAGTTGGCCTTGGCCTCCAGGATCGCCGGCCGACCATGCAAGGTGTCAAAGGCCGCTTCCAGGTCGCCAACTGACTTGATCCATACCTGCCCCTTACCGTCATAGCCTTCGCGGCGGGTCTTCAGCAATGACGGCAGGCCCAGATCGGCCACGGCTGCCTTCAGGTCATCGAGGCTGTCAACAGCACGGAAATCCACCGTCTCAATGCCATGATCACGGGCGAAACGCTTTTCCAGCACCCGGTCCTGGGTCATGCGAAGGGCTCTGGACGAAGGCGCCACGGTAGCGCCCAGACTCGAGAGAAAATCGAGACTCGCCGCCGGGACGTTTTCAAATTCGAACGTGATAACATCGCAACGTTCGGCAAGCCGAGCCAGGACGATTTCATCCGTATAGGCGGCAACTTTGGAAGTCAGCGACACCTGGGCCGCCGGCGATTCGGCGTCGGGCCCGAAGATCACAACCTTAAAGCCCAGCCGCGACGCTGCCTGGCTCAGCATCCGGCCCAGTTGGCCGTCGCCCAGAATACCGATCGTTGCCCCCAGTTCCAAAGCCTGCATCAATCTTCCACCGTATCGGGGACATTGTCGGTTTGGGTGGCGCGCAAAGCTTCGACGCGGGCGGTCAGTTCGGGGTCATTTAACGCCAGGATCTGCGCCGCCAGCAGCCCGGCGTTCCTGGCGCCGGCCTCACCCACCGCCAGAGTGCCGACGGGGATCCCCCCCGGCATCTGTACGATGCTGAGCAGCGAGTCGATGCCCTTCAAGCCATCCTTCAGCGGGACTGGGACACCCAGGACGGGCAAGGTGGTCATGGAGGCGGTCATGCCAGGCAGGTGCGCTGCCCCCCCGGCGCCGGCGATGATAACCTTGTATCCGGCAGCCCTGGCGCCAGTGGCAAATTCGACCATGCGTTGGGGCGTGCGGTGGGCTGACACAACTTTCGCGTGGTAGGCAACGCCCAGGGAATCGAGCGCGGCGGCGGCGGCCTTCATGACGTTCCAGTCGGATCGCGACCCCATGATAATGGCGACGGGCGGCGTGGCAGCCATGACAATCCTCTCCAGGCGTTGAAAGTGCGGGGTATATAGGGGAAAAGCCTGGCACTGCAAGCACCGATTTCACCCCGCCTGCGGGGCGTTTACCACCTTATCCGGCTCTGATGTTTTCAGCCTTCAAATCAACGGAAATTGCGCCTGTGACGGCATTGCGCCGCACCCGCGGTTGTGCTTTCATAAGGTGTCAGACGGGCCGTAAATAGCCTGTGCCCGCACACCTCCAGCCCTAGCACGCTTTTGATGCCAGACATGAACCCTTCCCTGCCTGCGCAAGACCAGGAACCCGTTCGACGGGCCACCACGGCGT
The DNA here is from genome assembly GCF_000495835.1 of Asticcacaulis sp. AC402. Classification (GTDB taxonomy): domain Bacteria; phylum Pseudomonadota; class Alphaproteobacteria; order Caulobacterales; family Caulobacteraceae; genus Asticcacaulis. The sequence continues at coordinate 297,079 of NZ_AWGC01000006.1, read as the reverse complement.
CGATGCAGATTCTTCTGGCTCAGCATTTCGAAGCCCAGGCGGCTATACCCGCCTATGATCCCGTGCCGGCCTCCGCCGCAATACCGGTGCGCCACGCCCTCAGCATTTCCGAAGAACCGCAAAGATTGCGACCAGAAGAGGCCATCGCTGCGTCATTTGCTCGCCTCGATGCGGCCTTGCATGCAGACCCGCCGGTGGCGCCTGCTTCAGTGGAAGGGCTGCAGAATGAATGGCCCGCCTCTGCCCAGGCGCTGATCGAGTCGCTGATGATGGAGAATGAACGCCTGCGCGAACAGATCCATCAGCAGCGCCTGGACTTGCAATCGGCGCAGGACCAGGCCGACAGCGACGTATTGACACCAACCCTCAACCGCCGGGCTTTTCTGCGCGAGGTTCACCGCGCGATGGCCGACTGCAAGCGCTATGGCGAAGAGGCCTGTCTGATCTATCTCGACATGGACAATTTCAAAGCGATCAATGACGCCTATGGTCACGGCGCCGGCGATGCGGCGCTGATCTATGTCGCCGAGACCTTGAAGATCAGCGTTCGTGAGGGTGATGCCGTCGCCCGCATCGGCGGCGATGAATTTGCCATCCTGCTGCGCCGGGCGGACCTGAAATCCTCGCGTGTCAAGGCCATGAAGCTTGAGGCGGAACTGATGATGGGGACCTTTGAGTATAGGGGCCTGTACCTGAAGGCCGGCGGGTCGTTCGGTGTGCGTGCCTTTGCCGGCCAGACGACGGCGGAAGCCTGGTTGAGTGAGGCCGATGCCGCGATGTTTTTGGTCAAGAAGTCTGCCCGGTGACGTGAAGCTGCACGTTGCCGCTTTGACTGTGCTGGTGCCGGACTATGACGAGGCCATAGCCCATTATTGCGGCGATCTCGGGTTCGACCTGATCGAGGACAGCGACCTGGGCAGCGGCAAGCGCTGGGTGCTTGTGGCGCCGAAGGGTTCGTCCGAGACGCGGTTGCTGCTGGCGCGGGCTGTGAGACAGGAACAGACGGCGCAAATCGGCAATCAGACGGGGGGGGGCGCGTGTTCCTGATACTGTTCACAGACGATTTCGACCGGGATTTTGCGGCGTATCGGGCTGCCGGCGTCGAGTTTCGTGAGCAGCCACGGGTCGAACCTTACGGAAAGGTCTGCGTGTTTCGGGATCGGTTTGGGAATTTGTGGGATCTGTTGCAGCCCGCCAATCCATAAAAAAATGAGAAGAATGATTATGTCTTTCGATAAGCACGATCAGTTTGAAATCTGGTTGATGGACATGGACTATGTCCTTTGACGCTCATTACGGCAGCTGTTGACAGAAGAACCGGCAAATTCATCCGAACTATGTTCGACAATCACCAACGAAGAGACGAGAGTTTCAAACAAACTTGACGCATGTATTTCAGCCGATAAAGCTGAACAGCCTCCGATGTTCCTCGATGGCGAAAGCATCCGTCATGCCGGCAATATAGTCACAAATCACCCGGGCCCGCGCGACTTCCGAATCCTTGGCGCATACAACCTGGAACCATTCGGTCGGCAAGGTATCCGGTTCGTTCATAAACAGGAAAAACATCTCGTTCAGCGTCCGTCGCGCATGCGACCTTGTGCGGTTCAGCTTGTAATGTTTGTACATCCGTTCAAAGAGGAATGCGCGCAGCCGCGTCAGGTCGTCGAATACGCCTTTCGAAAACGCTACCATCTGGCGTTTGGCACTTCGAGCCTCTTCCCCCGACAGAATACCGTCTGCCGCCAACCGTCTCGCCGTTTCGGCCTCAACATCCTCGATCATCGTCCCGATCATCCGCCGCACCCCTTCCAGGCGCAGCATCCGGTTGTCGATATTCGGCCAGTCCTTTTGCACTGAACGCAAGGCTGGCCCGATCAAAGGCACTTCCAGCAAATCTCCGATCGTAAAGAGGTCTGCGCGCAAACCGTCGTCGACGTCGTGATTATTATACGCAATATCATCCGAGATCGCCGCCACCTGGGCCTCCAGCGAGGCGTAGCTGTCCGGCCGCAAATCCCACTGCTCGTTGAAATCGACGATCGCCTTCCACGAGGGCTCGGCCATATGGTGCCCGACCGGCCCGTTGTGCTTGACAATCCCTTCGAGCGTTTCCCAGGTCAGGTTCAAGCCGTCGAACCCCGGATACCGCGTCTCCAGTTTGGTGATCACCCGGAACGTCTGGACATTGTGATCAAAGCCACCCCACGGCTCCATACACTTGTGTAATTCATCCTCTCCGGCGTGACCGAAGGGGGGATGGCCCAGGTCGTGCGACAAGGCGATCGTCTCAGACAGGTCCTCATTCAACTTCATCGAATGGGCCAAAGACCGGGCAATCTGCGCCACTTCCAGCGAATGAGTCAGACGCGTGCGAAAATAGTCACCCTCATTGGCGACAAACACCTGGGTCTTGCCCTTAAGGCGACGAAAAGCGGTGCAATGGATAATGCGGTCCCGGTCGCGCGCAAAAGCGGTGCGGGTGGGACTTTCCGGCTGCGGATGGAGCCGGCCGAGGCTCTTGGTGACGTCTTCGGCGTAAGGTGCCAGGCTCATCAGGCGCGTCTTTCGTCAGAGCGCATACCGAAAAGTGTGGCACACTTTTCGGATAGAGATGCGCGTAAAAGCAAAAACTTAGAGCGCCGATCCGCTTCTTCCGGATCGAAGCGCGCTCTAAGCATATCGCGTCCCTATACAATAAAATGTAACATCGGCCTAAATTTTCGATGTTAAGGGGTGAAAATCCCAGCAAATACCGCCATATTACGCCTTATGAGCCACAACATAACCCTCACTGCCTCCGCCGCGAAGCACCTCAACCAACTCAGTGCCGAAGCCGGCCACGCCGTCATGCTGCGCGTCACTGTCGAAGGCGGCGGCTGTTCCGGCTTTCAGTATGTCCTGGACCTGACCGACACGGCCACGCCCGAAGATTCACAGATCACGCATGAAGGCGCCACGGCCCTTGTCGACGATGTGTCGGCACCTTTAATGGCCGGGTCGATGATCGATTATGTCGAGGAACTGGTGGGCTCGCAGTTCAAAATCCTGAACCCCCTTGCCGTCGCTTCGTGCGGCTGCGGGACGAGTTTTGCGCTGTAACAGTGCTTGCGGGAATCCCCCTGCCCGCCTAAACACGTCGGCATGAAACTCGCTACATGGAACGTTAATTCGGTCAATGCCCGCCTGCCGCTGGTGCTTGAATGGTTCGCGCAGGCCGCGCCCGATGTCTGCGCCCTGCAGGAAATCAAATGCCTGGATGAGAAGTTCCCCTATGAGGCTTTCGAGTCGCTGGGCTATAACTGTGCTGTTTTCGGCCAGAAGACGTGGAATGGCGTCGCCATTCTGTCGAAATTCCCGCTCAGCGACGTCGCCAAAGGCCTGCCCGGCGACGACAGCGACGAACAGTCGCGCTACATCGAAGCCCTAATCGAAGCACCGCACCCCGTGCGCTTCGTCGGCATCTACCTGCCCAATGGCAATCCGCTCGGCACCGACAAATACGCTTACAAGCTGCGCTGGCTGGAGCGCCTGCACGAACGCGCCACAGAGTTGCTGACGCTGGAAGACGCCACTGTCATTACTGGCGACTTTAACATCATCCCGACCAGGGCCGACTGCTGGAAAGAAAGCGTATGGCTGGACGACGCCCTTTACCAGCCGGCCGTGCGCCAGGCGTATCAGGGCCTGAAAAATCTTGGCTATACCGATGCTTTCGATGTTTTGCCGCCGGACGGCAACCGCTACACCTTCTGGGACTACCAGGCCGGCGCCTGGCCAAAGAACGAAGGCATACGCATCGACCACCATCTGCTGTCGCCCCAGGCTGCCGACCGGCTGACTGACCTGGTCATCCACAAGGATACCCGCGGCCGCAGCCATGACGAGGCCAAGCCGTCGGACCATGTCCCCGTCGTTATCGAACTGGCATGACGCCCGCAAATGGCGCCGCAAGCCTTTCGCGCCCTGGCCCTGTCGTTTCCGCAGGCGGAGGCCGCCCCACAGTCTGACAGCACCGACGCCCGTATCCGCAACAAAATTTTCGCCTCGCGCAGCGATCAAGCCATAGCTGTCCTGAAGCTGACGCCCAAACAACAACACATGCTTTGCGAGGCAAGACCCGTGATCTTCAGACCGATTAAGGGCGATTGGGGGGCAAGGGCTGGACCTGTTTTCACACCACCCGGGCTGACGAAGCGACCGCCACCAGCGAGCTTTGGATGGCCTGGCGTAATGTAGCGCCGAAGACCTTGCTCAAATTGCCCACGCAAACCGAATTTTAACGGCTTTCCAACATCTTAAGTTTTTCTTGACCATGAAGGTCCCCTATCCATGGACCATGTCGCGCGCATCCTGCTGTATTTTCTGTTCGCAGGGATTGCTCTGACCCTGATCGCTTCGGGTCTGATGTGGTGGTTCGAAGCTACCCGTCGCCTCCAACGCGCCCTCACAACCGCCCTGGGCAAACCGGCCGACGCCATCGTTTATGACCTCAGCGGCAGTAAGGCGGCGGGGCTGGACTTCACCGCGGGCGACCTGGCGGTCATGTGGAACAACGGCGCTCAAGGCCTGGTCTATGCTTTTGACGAGATCGAAGGCGCCGAGTTGATCGTCGACGAAAGAGTCGTCGCGCGCGCCCAGCGCGGTGAGCCGCGCCGCGTGCTCAATGAAACCCATGCCAATGCCTCACGCGTTACCTTGCGTCTGATGTTCGACGACGTCGAAACGCCAGAGTTTGAACTGAACCTGTTCGGCGAGGTCAGCCACAACCCGGTCCACGCCAAAACCGCCGCGGAAGCCGTCCGTCTGGGCCGAAAATGGCTTTCCCATGTCGATGCGGTGAACAAGCGAATGCCCGCAACGCCGGCAGCCTATCCGGCCGACGACGACGAGCCAGTTGCCGTTGCCCAAAGAACGACATTGCCAAAACCCGCACAAGAATCGACCATCAATGACCCTCCGCCGTGGGACGACGATGTCGAAAACGACACGGACGACGATGAAAAACACTGAATACGCGGTTAAGACTTAACGCGCCGCCGGAACTATGGTTAAATCGAAATAGTATCTCAGCTGATCAGGTTCCCCGTGCCGACCTTTCTGCCTGCCCTTGTCATTCTGTCCGCTGCCGCACTTGCCGTTCTGATTATCCTTTACCGGATCTACGAATCGCGGGTCGAGCAACCAAAGAAACTCGAAGACGAAGTCAAGGAAGCCCTTGGCGGCGCGAGGCCGGATGTCGAGTCGATCGAGCCGGTGCGCAAAGCCGCCTGCGCCATCTCCTACGCTGCCGACAAGATTGTTATCGTCCGCAACTTCGGCAAGCTTCCGACGCGCATCTATACTGTTGCCGATCTGTACGGCCTTGAAGTCTTTGTCGACGGCCGCATCTTCGCGCGCGTCGTCCGCGCCGGTTCAGCCAAGCCGCTGGATACCGGATCCTACAAGGCGATCGACGACATCGCGCCGACGGTCAACGACGTCACGGTACGTCTGATCTTCGACGATCCGATCCAACCCGATTTCCAGCTGATCCTGTGGCGCCCGGACGATGCCCTGACCGCTCGCGCCGAAGGGCCGCGCGCCGCCATGGCCCGGGCCAGAAAGTGGTTCCACCACGTCGAGGCCATTCTGCGCCGTCCGGTCCATGTCAAGGTGCCACCACCCGCCCTCCATGCGCCTGTGCCAGAGCCTGCCAAGGTAGCAGGGCCTGCGCCGGCTTCGTCCGAACCGGCGCCGGCCCTGCCTCCGGCAGCATCGTCATCGCCGAAAAAATCGGAAGGCGATGTGCTTAACGCGCCGCTTATCCCCTACATCTGACGTGCGTTTGCACGGCGCGGCTTGGCGCGGGCGAAAAAGCTGTTAACCTTGCCGCAAAGTAACCTCCGGAACGACCATGTGGACTCTGGCACTAACGTGCGCCTTCTTCCTCTGCATCCATCTGATGATCAGTGGCACCCATCTGAAAGAGCAAATTATCGGTCGTATCGGTGGTATGGCCTATTATATCATCTTCGCGATCCTGTCGGTCGTTAGCCTGATCGGCATGTGCGTGGCCTTTGCCATCGCCCAGGACGACACCCTGAATTTTGTCTTATGGACGGCCCCCCTGCCGCTGAAGATCATCGGCCTCGTCGTGAATTTCGTCGCCTTCTTCCTGGTCATCCTGGGGATTACGACGCCCTCACCGACCAACCTGCTGGCCCTTTGGCAGTTGCCTGACAAGAGTGTCTACGGCGTCATTCGGATTTCGCGGCACCCCGTCCTCGCCGGCATCGGGCTGTGGGCAATTATGCATTTTATCAGCAGCGGGAACCTGGCGAGTTGGCTGTTCTTTGGATCTCTGATCGGTGTTTGTGCCCTTGGCGCCGCCAATATCGACCGCAAACGGCTGGCCCTGATGGGCGAGACCTACGCGTCGATCATGCGCCGCACGTCGATTATTCCCTTCGTCGCCATCATAGACGGCCGCACTGCATTCGCCCCTGAGGAGTTGGGGATTGCACGTATGCTGCTGGCGCTCTCTATGTTCTCGATGTTTGCCGTGTTGCATGAAATGCTCTTTATCGTGCGAGCTTTGTGAGTGCGTGCAAAAACGGTTGATCTTGTCACAAATCTTTGAACAAATAGCCGCTAATATCTGAAAAACAGATGCGTGGGTGGGTGCGTTAGAACTATGAAGCTGTCGGCTTTTACCTTGTTGTTGTTCTTCGTGTCCGTGGCGCTTGCCATAGCCAGCCTGGTCGGCCGTTTCCAGGAGGTCCAGTATCTGACGGAGTATCAGTACTGGCTGATGACCGGAGCCTTCGGCGTCCTGGCGTTCGGGCTCATCTTCAAAGGCCAGTCGCATTAGATGTGAAGCGGCTGAAACCGATAGTCAGCCGACCAGTTCGTAGGCAAGATTTCACCAGGAACTACACGAACGTCAGGCCTCTCCTGTCCGACGCGTATCGGCCCCTGCATAAAGAGGTGGGCGAACTCACGATGCAAGCAAGCACATCGTGAAGTTCGTGTCTGTTCGTGTGGTTCGTGGTTCAAAACCTCGCGAAGGTCGAACCGTCCGCCGAATTCGCAATCTCAAGTGCTAAAACGCTACGTCCTCATCTATCGCAAAGCCCAGGACCAGCGCCTGTTGCGCCTCGACACCGCTGCACAGCGGCCGCTCCCGTTCCCCACGCACCGTGTCGAGGAAGCGGAACACACTGGTCCCCAGCGGATCGCGGGCGATATCGGCCTCGGCAAAATCAGCGTTGAGCGCGAACGGCGTCCCGTTCTCGAACTTACGGTTCAGCAGGTCGATGAATACCGTTCCCGATGGATAGACGATCCGCATGGTCCGCTCACGCATCTGTGCCATGCGTGACGCTGTGAATATCGCCTTCATGCCGTTTTCGAAATCGACCTCTGCGCTGACCTCGTCGGCGCCGACAGCGGAATAACCCTCGTCCTCACGGCGGCGCCCAACCGCCCGCAACCCGCCGGCCTCGCAGCCGGCCAGCGAAATAGCCAGATCCAGGTCATGGATCATCAGGTCCAGCACGACCGATACGTCGAGATTGCGCGTCGATGCTGTACCGTTGCGCACGGCTTCCAACTGCAGCGGAGTTTCCGGCACGCCATACAGGCCGATGGCCTCGAACACGGCACGTTCCTGGTGACCACAGGCCAGCACCAGGCCTTTCTCCTGGGCGAGCGAAACCATGGCCTCTGCATCGCGCGAAGTCACCGTCAAAGGCTTTTCGGTATAGACATGAACACCCTTTTCCAGCGCTGCCAAGGCCACCGCCGCATGGGCAAAGGCCGGCGTGGCAATGGTGACGACATCGATCGACGACAGGAAAACGTCCAGATCGTCACCGCCGAAAGCCTGAACCCCATGGGTCTCCGCCAGCGTCTGGGCGCGGGCAGCATCGAGGTCGTAGATGCCGACAAACGCAATGTCGGAAGCCTGTTTGTACTTGTTGGCGTGATAACCGCCGAATACCCCGGCGCCCGCCACGCCCGCCCGCAACTGTCTGGCCATGCCGTCCTCTTCGCTGTGTCTCATCGTTCGGCGGCCTGTCTAGACCGCTTTGCGGCAAAAATCGAATAGAAACCGCGCTGTTAATCTGTGCACAGCCCTGTGATCCTGCCACAAAGCGCTTTGTGACCTTTCGCAATCGCGTTACAAGCGAGCACTTTTGCGGTCGGCCTGAGCGGCCTCGCGGCGGATTTTCCGAGGGAGTTTTTCGTGCAGCGTCTTTTCGGGGCCTATGTGATCGTCGACTATAGCGCCGCCGAAGGCAAGAAGACGGGCGAGTCGTCTGTGTGGATCGGCGTCATGAAGCGCGATGTCCGTTTCCGCCTGTCCTATGAGGCCTATAACCCGGCCACACGCGCAGAGGCCCAAACCTTGCTGCGCACCATTCTGGGCGACCTGCACAAGCGGGGCGATCGTATCTTCCTTGGGTTTGCCTTCCCGCTCGGCCTGGTTCGCGGCACCACCGGAGGCCTGCAACTGAACGGTTGGAAGGGCCTGTGGGACTTCCTGGCCAAGAATATCGTCGACAAGGCCGACAACAGCAACAACCGCTTCCAGGTCGCCGCCAAGATCAACCGGCTGATCACCGACGAGGCCTGGCCGTTCTGGGGCGCGCCCAAGAACGCGTCGCAGAAGTGGCTGTCGACCCTGAAGCCGGCGTCGTTCGGCGACTTCCCAGAATTCCGGCTGACCGAAGACGCGCTGACCGGCAAGATCAAGAAGACGGCATTACCCAAGAGCCTGTGGCAGATGCACGGGGCCGGCGTAGCCGGTGGCGTTGCCATGTTGGGCATTGTCGCGGTCCGCTCGCTGCTCGAAACCCTGGGCGACAAGGCGCGGCTGTGGCCGTTCCAGGCCGGGTTCGGCACGCCGGAACTCGATGGCGTCAACACCGTAATTGCCGAGGTTTACCCGCCGATGTTTGAAGGCGATGCCCAGTCGGGCGAGGTCAAGGACGCGGCGGCGGTGCGGATTACCGCTGCCGCCCTGGCAGAGTTGGACGACAAGGGCCAACTCGACGCCCTGTTTGGCGCGCCCAAGGGCCTAAGCGAAGCTGATGCCGCCGCGGCTGCGGCCGAAGAAGGCTGGATCCTAGGCGCTTAAGACGCCGAAAATGTCACATGGACCGGCCGCCGGCAAACAGCCGGACTGGCAGTTCGCCATGTGCATGGACAGAGTCAAATCGAGGTCGCGTAAAGCCTCAATCCGCAGGCGGATGGCATCGCGCTGTTCCTGAAAGAATCGGAGGGTTTCGGCGCACGGCTTGCCACCCGCATCCAGCTTCAGCAAGGCCTTGATCCTTTCGAGCGGGACATCGAGATCACGCAGGCGCCGGATAAGCACCAACCGCGCCAGGTCGGGTCGGTCATAGACGCGGTGACCGCTCTCGCGCCGTTCCGCCGGCGGCATCAACCCCTGGGCCTCGTAGAAACGCACGGTAGGTACGGAACATTGCGCCTTGCGCGCCAAAACACCGATCGTGAACATGAAGTTTTTCCTTGAACCTCAACCTACTTGAGGTCCCAGACCGAGGACATCAACCCTTCGGAGTGCCTGATCATGAAAAAAACCGTCCTCGCCCTTATCACCGCCTGTCTGGGCTGCTGCGCCTTGCTCTTCCTGATACCCATCGTCTCCGGCGTAACGGTTGCCGGCCTCAGCTTTTCGGGCCTGAGCCTGGATGTCCTGTTATGCGCTCTCCCCCTTGTCGCGCTGCTTGGGGTCGGCACATATCTGCTTTTGAAAGGACGAAAAAAGACCTGCGCGCATGACGGAAGTTGCGGTTGCAAGCCGCAAAACCCGCAGGCAAGGTAACCGCATGAAATCACTTGCCGTCTATGTCCTGGCAGCGCTTTGCGAGATCGCCGGCTGTTACAGCCTGTGGGCCGTGGTGAAACTGGGCCGATCGCCGTGGTGGCTGGTGCCGGGCGCGCTAAGTCTGGCGGCGTTCGCCTGGCTGTTGACTCTGATCGATAGTTCGGCCGCCGGGCGGGCCTATGCGGCTTATGGCGCCATCTATATCGCGGCGTCGATCGGCTGGATGTGGTTCATGGAAAAGCAGCGGCCCGATCTGTGGGACCTGGGCGGGCTGGTGTTGTGCCTGGCTGGGTCGGCGATGATCCTGTTTGGACCGCGCAATTCGACAAATCTATAATTCCGGAATATTAGAATTTATTGCCCGGCGTAGTACTGCCCGCCATTGACGTGCAAAATCTGTCCCGTGACATAGCCGCTCATGGCGGAGGCGAGAAACAGGACCGGACCGACGCAGTCTTCGGGCGTACCGACGCGGCCCATGGGCACCGAATTGCGCATCGCCTCCATTCTGTCGGCCGGGGTCAGGGCGTGAAACGGCGTTCCGATCACGCCCGGCGCTATGGCATTGACGCGGATATTCTTCTTGGCCAGATCGGTCGCCATGTGGCGAGTCAGGTTATGCACCGCCGCCTTGGCCGTGGCGTAGAGACCGGAGCCCGGACCGCCGCCGTTGCTGCCGGCGATCGAGCCAAGATTGATCACCGCGCCGCCGCCGCGCGCCTCCATCAGCGGCACCGCCGCCTGGGTGCCGGAAATGACCGACCGCAAGTTCAGGTCCATGACCTGATCATAGAAGGTATCGTCCCATTCCATCAGCAGCTTGCGCGACACCAGGGCGCCAGCATTGTTGACCAGGATATCCAGGCCGCCGAGCTTTTGACCGGCCTCGGCGACAACGCCGCGGATACTGTCAGGTGCGTTCATCAGATCGGCCTGGATCAGGTGCGCTTCACCACCATCGGCGCCAATCAGGTCGGCCACGGCCTGGGCGGCATCATGGCTGGCATTGTAGTGAATGGCGACCTTGGCGCCATGGGCAGCAAAGGCTTGCGCGACCGCCGCGCCGATGCCGGTGCTGGCGCCTGTGATCAAAACCAGCTTGCCCTGCAAATCGTCGAGTATCGTCGCCTCCGTTGCAATTGTATTACTTATTAGGCGCTTCGATGGCCGGTGTCGAGAGCGTGGCCGCCTTTTTGTCGAGCCAGAAGAACCGCGCCACCAGCAGGGTGGCCGATAACCAACTCGCTACGGCACAGGCATAGATCAGGCCGGGCACGCCCTGGGCCCAGTGAAGTGCGAACAGATATCCCAGCGGCAGCATGAACATGCCGTAGCTGATATAGTGCAGAACCGGCGCGACCAAAACATCATGCCGGGCGCGCAAAGCCTGGGCGGCGACCACCTGGACGCCGTCGGGAATAAAGAACAGGCACGACAGCAACAGCGCTGTCTGGACGCCGGCGATCAAGGTGGCGTCGGAGGTATAGCCGGCGGCAATCGCCTGTGAACCGATCAAAACGGTCAGAACGACCACCATCATGAACCCGGTCGCCGACAGGAAGCTGACCCGGCCCATCCGGGCAACTCCGGCGGCATCTTTCGCGCCATAGGCCCGGCCGACCAGGACCGAGCAGCCGATCGCCAGCCCCATCGGCACCATGAAGACCAGACTGGCGAAGTTAAGAATGATCGCCCACACGGCCACGGCGGTTTCCGAAATCCGGCCGGCAAAGACGGTCAACCCGGCAAAGGCGGCAACTTCGATGAAGTAGGACGCGCCGGCAGCATAGCCGACCTGACGCTGTTCGCGGGCACCCTGCGGATCTCGCGCATGACGACCCAGCAGATCGTAGATCTTTACGTGTTTAAGCGTGAACAGATAGATCAGCAGCCCGACCGTAAGGGCCATCCGCGCCACCAGAGTCGAGATGGCCGCGCCCATGGCGCCGTCGCTGTCGATGCCAGGGACCTTGACGATGCCCGGCACAAGGACCAGCAACAGCGCGACATTGAGGACATTGCCGCCCCAGGTGAAGACCATGCCGGGGCGCGTCCGGCCCAGGCCTTCGAGGAATTCCGAGACGGCGACGGCGACCATATAGAACGGCATGGACAAGGCGAAGACCAGCAAGGGCGTGCTGGCACCGGCGGCCAGACCTGGCTGGACAGTGGCATGCAGCAACCAAGGACCACCCAGGGTCAGCAGACTCATGGATCCGAAACCGAGGATCAGGGCATAGGCCAGGGCACGCTGGAAGGTTCCGCCGATTCGGTCCGGTTCATCGGCGCCGATGAACTGGGCGGTCTTGACCTGAACGCCTACCAGTAAGCCGATAGAGGTGACCAGGAAGATGCTGGTCGGCGCCCAGGCCAGGGAGTGGTAACCCAGTTCGGCGGCGGAATAGTGGCCTACCACCAGGGTATCGGCCAGCCCCATCATCATGAAGCCCAGGCGCGACATGACGACCGGCCATGACAGACGGTAAAGGGCGGCAAACGCCGCCCTTCCCTCAGGGTTCAACAGTGATAGCAATCCCGACATGGTCGCTCCTGTAACCGAAGTCGCGGTTTAGGGCAATGACGGTCAGGAACTGGCTATGGGCAGCGTTTGACGAGCCGCACGATTGAGCAAATGCATCAGCCCACGAAGCGGCCTCAAGGTAGATTTTTTGAACCACGAACTGCACGAACAGACACGAACTTCAGGACTTGCGTGATAGGTCCGTTGGGCCTTAGAGCGCCGATCCAGTAGAATCGGATCGGCGCTCTAAACTTTTTTTGAAGCTCATTGTTATCCAAAAAGAGCGTCACACTTCTTGGGATGCGCTCTAGCACTTTCTTTGTTCGTGTCTGTTCGTGTGGTTCGTGGTCAAATCTTCTTATACCAAGCCTCATAAAGAATGACGCTTGGTATTCGCATTTTTTCAGCTCAAGCGCCGCATGGCTCCTCGCAAAAGCTCGGGCGCCCGAAGTACGTTCTCTGGCGCGCTTGCCAACCCACGATGAGTCAAGATTTTCGCGGGTTGGTATTACTCCACCTTCAACTGAATCATCATGAAGGCCATGGCTTCGGACAGTTCTTCCCAACGGCGGAAGCGGCCCGACTTGCCGCCGTGGCCGGCTTCCATATTGACGCGGTAGACCAGCGGCGCATGGCCGGTCTTCAGGCTGCGCAGTTTCGCCACCCACTTGGTCGGCTCGTAGTACTGGACCTGACTGTCCCACAGACCCGTCGAGACATAGATCGGCGGATAGGCCTGGGCTGCGACATTGTCGTAAGGCGAATAGGTCATCATGTAGTCGTAGAACGGTTTTTGTTCCGGATTGCCCCACTCGTCATACTCGTTGGTCGTCAGAGGAATCGAGGCGTCCAGCATGGTTGTCACAGCATCAACGAACGGCACCTGGGTGACGATGACGCCGTAGTCGTCAGGCGCCATATTGGCCACCGCTCCCATCAGCAGCCCGCCGGCGCTGCGGCCGAAACCGGCCACGCGTTTCCGGGCGGCATACTTCTGGTCGACCAGGTAGCGGGTCACGTCGATAAAGTCAGTGAAACTGTTCATCTTGTTCATCAGATGGCCGTCGTCATACCACTGGCGGCCCATTTCCTGGCCACCGCGGATATGGGCAATCGCCACCACCATGCCGCGGTCGAGCAAGCTTGGGACTATCGGGTTGAACGACGGGTCCGACGATGCGCCGTAAGCGCCGTAACCGATCTGGTAGACGGCCGCCGTCCCGTCTTTTGAGAAACCCTTCTTGTAGACAAGCGAGACCGGAATCTTGGTGCCGTCACGCGCCGCCGCCCACAGGCGCTCGGTGACATACTGCGTGGCGTCGTAGCCCGGCACGGGCTGGACCTTCAGGGTGCGGCGCTCTCCGGTTTTGACGTTGCTTTCATAGATAGTGTCTGGCGTGGTCAGTGATCCATAGGCATAGCGCACCCAGTCGGACGCCGGATCGGGATTGACGTTAAGACCCATGACATAGGCCGGTTCATCGCTTTGAACCGGCGTCGATACCCCCTCGCTGGTCAGCAAACGCAACCGCTTGTTGCCACCTACCCGCTCCTCGATGGCGACAAAGGCATCGAACGGCTGAAAATTCTCGATAAAGGCATCGGCGCTATGCGGCACAAAATCCGCCCACGTCGTCCGATCCCCAAACCTCTGCGTATCGGGCAAGGTCATCAACTGGTAGTTCTTGGCCCGCCAGTTGGTACGGATCACCCATCGGCCGGTGACATGGTCCGCATTGTACAGGAAGTCGCGCTCGCGCGGCGCGATGACGGCGAAATCGCCGCCGTCGGCCGGAGCGCAGCGTTGCTCTTCGCTCACCGTCGCACGAAGATAGATACAGACATATTTATCCGACGTCGTGCGGCCCAGCGCTATGTAATAGCTGTCGTCGGCCTCTTCGTAGACTAGTCGATCGGCCGACGCTTCCGTGCCGATCACATGCGCCTTGACCCGTTTGGACAGCAGGGTCACCGGGTCCTTGTCGATATAGAAAAGGGTCTTATTGTCGTCGGACCAGACGATGTCCTCGATATTGCTGACCGCAACGTCAAGCATCGCCCCGGTGGCGATATCCTTGACCTTCAGACCGTACTGGCCGCGGCCTACCGTGTCCTCAGCCCAGGCGATCTTCGTCTTGTCCGGACTAACGACCCAGGCGCCGACGCGGAAATAGCCCTTGCCCGCCGCCATCGCATTCTGGTCCAGCAGGATTTCTTCCGGCGCCGTCATCTCGCCCTTGCGCCGGGCGACCACAGCGTAGTCTTTCCCCGCGACATATCGCGTATAGTACCAATAGCCACCCTTCAGGTAGGGCACGCTGGAATCGTCGGGCACCAGGCGGGCGGTGACTTCCTTGTAGAGGGTTTCAGCCAAGGGCTTGCTGTCGGCCAGGACGGTATCGGCATAGGCGTTTTCAGCGCGTAGATAGGCCAGCATCTCCTCGTTCTGGCGCGTGTCGTCGCGCAGCCAATAATAGTCGTCGTTACGTACAGCGCCGAAGGGGGCCTTAATCTCGTAAGGCACCTTCTTCGCCACCGGCGGTTCTGCCGCCAAGGCCGGAAACGCCAGGAACAAGGCCGCAGTCATCCATATTCCGCGCATGAAAAAAGTCTCCGGTGAAGGTTTCACCGGAGACTTGCATATTCATTCCTTTATGGAAAGCTGTATCACGCCGCCTTGACGGCCTTGTCCTTCAACGCATGGAGGCGCTCGGCCACCAGGAAACTCAGTTCCAGCGCCTGGTCGGCATTGAGGCGCGGGTCGCAGTGCGTGTGGTACCGATCGCGCAGGTCCTCTTCCGACAGGGCAAAAGCGCCGCCGGTGCATTCCGTCACGTTTTGGCCGGTCATTTCCAGATGCATGCCGCCCGGATGAACGCTTTCGCCGGCGGCAATATCGACGAACGAACGGACCTCGGCCAGGATGCGGTCGAAGGGTCGCGTCTTGTAGCCATTGGCCGCCTTGACGACATTGCCGTGCATCGGGTCGATCGACCACACAACGGGCACGCCGTGCTTGCGGGTCGCCGCCATCAGCTTCGGCAGGCGTTCGGTGATCTTGTCGGAACCGAAACGACCGATCAGGGTCAGACGGCCCGGAATAGCTTCCGGGTTCAAAGCGTCGATCAGTCGAACCAGGTCGTCAGGCTCCAGGGTCGGGCCGCACTTGACGCCGATCGGGTTCTTGATGCCCTTCATGAAGTTGACGTGGGCGCCATCCAGTTGGCGCGTGCGCTCGCCGATCCACAGCATATGGGCCGAGGTGTCGTACCAGTCGCCCGAGGTCGAATCGACCCGGGTCATGGCCTGCTCGACGTTAAGGAGCAGCGCCTCATGTGAGGTGAAGACGTCGACGCTGCGGATCGAGGGGTGGCTGTCCGAGGTGATGCCGATCGCCGACATGAAGCTCAGCGTCTCGGAGATCTTCTCTGCCAGGGCCTTGTAACGCTCGCCCTGGGGCGAACCGGAGACAAAGCCCAGGGTCCACTTATGGATGTTGTACAGGTCGGCATAGCCGCCATTGGCAAAGGCCCGCAGCAGGTTCAGCGTCGCCGACGACTGGTGATAGGCCTTCAGCAGGCGCTGCGGATCGGGGATGCGCGCTTCCGGCGTGAAGTCCATGCCATTGATATTGTCGCCGCGATAGGACGGCAGGGTGACGCCATCGATGGTCTCGATCGGTGACGAGCGCGGCTTGCCAAACTGGCCGGCGATGCGGCCGACCTTGACCACCGGCCGCCCGCCGGCAAAGGTCAGGACGATCGCCATCTGCAGGATCAGGCGGAAGGTGTCGCGGATATTGTCAGCCGAAAACTCCTTGAAGCTCTCAGCGCAGTCACCGCCTTGAAGCAGGAAAGCGTTGCCGCTGGCAACCTGGCCCAGGGCCGTGGTGAGGCGGCGCGCTTCGCCGGCAAACACCAGCGGCGGGAGGCTCGCCAGTTCGCCCTCTGCCGCGGCCAGGGCCTGCGGATCGGGGTAGTCGTTCGGTATGTGCAGGGCCGGCATTTGGCGCCAGTCCTTCGGAGACCAGATCTTGTTCATTGTAACTGTATTCCACACAGTGTTCGCGCCAACGGAATGTAAGGCACGCCCACCCAAAAACCCAATTTACGCACTCATAGCCACAGTTTCAACCGCAAAACCTTTGAAGACAACGCTGTCTCTGTGAAAAATAACTGTAAATTCCGTCGGTTATAGTTAAGTTCGTAACTTTATCGGCTGACTTGCGGCCTTGAACATCAAAAGGAAGGCCGCCACCATCACCGCGCCGAGGCAATAGTACCACGACCGCCATAAGCCGTAGCTGACCAGATTGATAACGAAATAGCCCGATGCGGCGGCCAGGATATAGGGCACGGCGCGCTGGGCCACGCTCTGGGTTGCAGGCGTCTGCGCCTCTACAGAGCTGATTTCGTGGAAACCGTCGTCTTTCGCTTCGCCGTAGCCTTCCTTTGGGCCAGACAGCCAGAAGAGGACAAACCACAGCGCTCCCAGCAGTACCAGACCGGGGATGCCAAGCTCCATCCAGGCCTGGAGCGACAGGTTATGCGGATGGTTCGGGATCATCGGATCAAAGGTCCGTGCCGTCTCGTAGCCCCAGCCCCACCAAGGCTTTTCCAGAGAGCGCTCCACGGTAAAGGTCCAGATATCGATCCGCGCCGCCCATGACGGCAGGATTTCGGTCTTGATGTGCTGGAACAGGCCCGATCTGATGGCGGCATAGATGGCGACGGGCAGGCCCAGGATGGTCGCGGCGCTCAAGCCGGCCAGCAGCCTGTGCGGCTGAACCCGCCGCAAAGCTTTGGGCCAGTAGCGCACCGCAAAGAAGACGACGCCTGAGGCCGCGAGCGCCAACAGATGGGCATTTGCGTCGGAAGCGACGGCTCCGGCGATGACGGCCATCGCCAACACGCCGATATGACCATATTGGCGCCGATGCTCGAACCACATGGCCAACGGCCAGAACAGCAGCGTCAGGTAGACATTGCAGTTCAACATGTGGACGATCAGCATCTCCGGCCGAGACGCGTCGAAGAGCGGATTGTCCATGGCGGCGAAGGCGTCGTTCAAATGGGTACGCAAACTCATACGACTGAGGCTTTCCAACACCTGAACCACAGAAAGCCCCACCATCAGCCAGCCGAACCAGGTCGCCAGACGCGGCGCCTGCGCGTCCGGCAAGGCATCGAAGCCGGCAATCACCGCCCAGGACACCAGCCAGGCAAAGGTCGGGGCGAACCAGTATTTGGTGGCGAAAGCAGCTGCCAGCCCCTTGCCCTCCAGCAGATAGACGACGAATTCCGATCTCAGGAAACCGAGCAAGACCATGACACCGGTGATGGCGGCGGCGGGCCAGAAGCGCTTTATCCGGCCGAGATAGACCAGCAGCGGAATTCCCCAGATAAACAGCATGGCCGGAAGAGCGGTCGGCACAACCCAGGCAAAGACCGGAAGCCAGGTCAGGCCGAACAGCAACCAAACTTCCGCATAATGCGCCTTAACAGCCTCCCAGGCTCCTTTTGCTGTCACAGCCGCTTATCCTTGATGGTGACCAGTTCTTCCGCCGCGGTCGGGTGGACGGCGCAGGTGGCATCCCACTGCGCCTTGGTCAGCCGCGCCTTGACGGCGATCCCGGCCAACTGGATCATCTCACCCGCGTCGTGGCCGACGATATGGCAGCCGATGACGACGTCGCTGTCGGCCTGGACAATCAGCTTCATGAGGGTGCGGCTCTCGCCACCGACAAAGGCCGTCTTCATCGGCCGGAAGCGCGTCTGGTAGACATCGTAGACGATGCCCTTGGTCTTGGCGTCGTCTTCGCTCAAGCCCACCGTACCGATCTCGGGCTGGGAAAAGACCGCTGTCGGGATGTTACTGTGATCGTAGGCGACCGGATTGTCCTTCAGCGCCGTCTCGACAAAGGCCACGGCCTCGCGAATGGCCACAGGCGTCAGGTTCATGCGGTTGGTGACGTCCCCGATGGCGAAAATATGCGGAACTGCGGTGCGCGAAAAAGCATCGACCGGAATGGCGCCATGGACATCGACCTTGATATCGAGCACGTCCAGATTCAGGCCTTCGGTCTTGGGCTTGCGGCCGGAGGCGTACATCACCTTGCCCGTCGTGAAGCGTTCGCCATTGTTGAGGTGCAGGATAACAGCGTCGCCTTCGGTATGCAGCTTGATCGGATCGACACCGGTCAGGATGCTGATGCCGCGCAGCTTCATTTCGGCGGTCAGATGATCGCGGACATCGCTGTCGAAGCCGCGCAGGATCTTTTCGGCGCGGTACATCAGGGTGACGTCGACGCCCAGGCCGTTCATGATGCCGGCGAACTCTACGGCGATATAGCCGCCGCCGACAATGACCATCTTCTTCGGCAATTCCGGCAGTTCGAACATGTCGTTCGAGGTCAGGGCGTGTTCCAGCACGCCGGGGCAATGTTGTGGCAAGAAGGGCCAACCGCCGGTGGCAATCAGGATAGTCTTGGCCGTCACTTCGCGGGCCGTACCGTCCGATGACGTCAGGATAAGGGTGTGGTCGTCCTTGAACCCGGCATGGCACGGGATAAGTTCGGCACCAGCCCGGGCCAGGTTGGAGCCATAGATGCCGGACAGGCGGGTGACCTCGGCCTGATTATGGGTCTTGAACTGATGCCAGTCGAACTTACCCAGTTGCACGTCCCAGCCGAAACCGCGGGCATAGTCGATATTAGACGGCACTTCCGAGGCATAGACCATGAACTTTTTGGGGACGCAGCCGCGCAGAACGCAGGTGCCGCCCGGGCGGTCTTCCTCGGCGACGCCGACCTTCAGGCCCATATTGGCCGCCAACCGCGCGGCGCGAACACCGCCGGAGCCGGCACCTATCACAAACAGATCGTAGTCATACTCAGACATGGTTCGCCTTTATGGGTCCGCGTATGCGGCTTCGTTTGTAGTATTTGGCCACGGAGAAGACCGACTTCTGGGTTGTTCCGAATCCGCCGCGCAGCGGCATTCGAGCAAGGTTTTTCAACCACGAACCACACGAACAGACACGAACAATAAAGACACAAAAGGCCTAAGCTTTTTCAGAAAACATTGAGCACCCTTGGCACTCGTTCGTGTCTGTTCGTGTGGTTCGTGGTCAATTCTTTCTTTTCTTGTCCGAGCTTTCCGTGTTTAAAAATCCTTCTCATGGTTCGACAATCCTGACACCGTCGGGAGTCGCGATCAACGCCACCTCGGCCAGGTCCAGGAACAGGCCGTGATCGACCACACCCGTCACCGACTTCAGAGCCGCACCCAATCCGCTCGGATCCTCGATCCGCCCGCACGCCACGTCGAAGATAAGATTGCCTCCGTCCGTAATCCATGGCTGGCCGTCTTTTTTGCGCATAACGGGCAGCTTATCAATTTCGAATTCGACCAGGACGTCGCTGACCCGGTTGACCGTGCCCTTCCAGGCGAACGGTTCGACTTCGATCGGCAAAGGGAACTTGCCCAGGACCGGCACGTGCTTGGCGGCATCGGCGATAACCACGCAAGTCTTCGCCAGTTCCCAGATAAGCTTCTCACGCAACAGTGCCCCGCCGCCACCCTTGATCAGGGCCAGGCCTTCACCGACCTCATCGGCGCCGTCGACGCACAGGTCCAGCATGCCAACATCGTTGATATCTTTGATGGCCAGGCCGAGGCTTTCAGCCAATTGCGTGGTCTGAACCGACGTCGAAACGAGGGTCAGTTTCAGCCCTGCCTTGACCTCGCGAGCAACCGCCTTGACAAACCACGCCGCCGTCGATCCGGTGCCTAAGCCCACCTTCATGCCTGGTTTTACATACTTCAGCGCGGCCTCGCCGACCGCTTCCTTTTGCTCATCAACCGTCATGACATTTTTCCTTGCGCTACCGCTGCGCTGCTTGAGCGCGCTTTCGCCGCCTTCTCAGCCAGTTTGCGTTCACGGAAAGTCGCCGCCCAGCTTTCCTTCGCCACCTGCGGCGCGCGAGTCAAAGCCAGGGCATCGGGCGGCACATCCTGGGTGATCACCGAGCCCGAACCAGTGATCGCGCCCTGGCCGATGGTCACCGGCGCCACCAGCGACGAGTTAGAGCCGATAAAGGCGCGGTCTCCGACCACCGTCTTGTGCTTGAAAAAGCCGTCATAGTTACAGAAGATGGTGCCGGCGCCGATATTGGCCCCTGCGCCGACCGAACCGTCGCCGAGATAGCTGAGGTGATTGGCCTTGGCACCCTCGCCGATCGTGACGTTCTTGACCTCGACGAAGTTGCCGATATGAGCGTCCTTGCCGATGTCTGCCCCCGGACGCAGACGCGCGTACGGCCCGATCAGAGCGCCCTCGCCGACCTTGCAGCCTTCCAGGTGCGAGAACGCCCGGATGACGGCACCGGAAGCGACATGAACGCCGTCACCAAAGACCACATTGGGCTCGATCACCACGCCGGCCTCGACCTGAGTATCCCAATTGAAAAACACCGTCTCGGGCGCCGGCATGTGGACGCCATTGTCCATGAAACTGCGACGGACCCCGTCCTGCCACACCTTTTCGATGGCGGCCAGTTCGGCCTGGCTGTTGGCGCCCAGCACCTCGTGCTCCAGCGCCATGGTGACGCGCGGCTGCAAGCCCTGCGCCTTGGCGAGACCGACAACATCGGTAAGATAGTACTCACCCTTGGAGTTCTCGTTTTTGACGTTTCTCAAAAGCTGGAACAATAGTTCGCGATCGCAGGCCAGCACACCGGAGTTGCACGATTTGATGGCGAACTGCTCCTTGCTGGCTTCGCGCGCCTCGACGATCTCATTCAACCGGTCTCCGTCCAGCACCAGCCGGCCGTAGGCGCCCGGATCATGGGCGACGAATCCCAGCACGGCGATATCCGCGGCAGCCGCCAGGGTGAAGACGGGCTCAAGCACTTTGGCCGCCATCAGCGGGCTGTCGCCATAGGTGACGATAACGGTCCCGTCGAAGTCCTGCAAGGCTTCGCGCGCCACATTAACGGCGTGGCCCGTGCCCTGGGGCGGGTCCTGGACAACGATATTGGCCGAGCCGACGCGCTTTTCGGCCGTGGCGCGCACGGCCGGCGAATGGGTTCCGACCACCACGATCACCCGCTCACAGCCGACCTCGAAGGCGGCATCGATGGCGCGGTCCAGCATGGTCCGCCCGCCGATCTTGTGCAGCACCTTGGGAACCGGCGATTTCATGCGCGTACCCTGGCCGGCGGCGAGGATGACGGCGGCCCGGCCCGCGGCGGTGATTTTTTGCATGTGGGCGTCTCTTCTTGCGTTGCGCTGGCCGCCGATTTAGCCCAAAGCCAGCACAAAACAAAGCCCAATACCAACTTGCGCAGAAGAATGACCGTTACGGTGCAAGTTGGTATTTGGTTTTTTCAGCTCAGTCGCCGCATGGCTCGCCGCATTCGCGGCGACGGGCAGTCGCCCCTGCCAGGTTGCGATCGCAACCTGGAGGTAGGGTTAAATGAACCTGGACGGCTATATTCTGGCTTTCGACCTGGACGGCACCCTGGTCGACAGCGCGCCGGACATCATTTCGGCCCTGAACAAGGTGTTGCAAGAGCAAGGCATTACCCCGTTCCACCTCGATGACGCCCGCCCGATGATCGGCCGAGGCGCCATGGAACTGGTGCGCAAAGCGTTTCGACTGGCCGGACATCCATTAGCGCCCGAGGCCGAAGCGCCACTGCTGGCGCGGTTGTTGCAACTATACGAGGTCGATATCGACACCCTGACGCGGCCATTCGAGGGATTGGTGGCGGCTTTGGATGAGTTGGAAGCGGCCGGCGCCCGGTTCTGCGTCTGCACCAACAAACATACACGGCTGTCGGTGTTGCTGATCGAGAAGCTGGGCCTGACAGCGCGTTTCGGCAGCAATCGGGGCGCGGACTCGGTCGAGGACAAGAAGCCGGCGGCCGGGCATCTGCTGGCCTGTATCGACGATATGGGCGGCGATATCGCCCGGGTCATCATGATCGGCGACAGCGAGACGGATTTCCTAACAGCCCAGAATGCCGGCGTACCGTCGATCCTGGTGACGTTCGGCTATTCCGAGCGGCCGATCCGTGAGTTGTCGGCAACGGTGTTCATCGACCACTACAGCGAACTGGTGGCGGCGGTGAAAGCCTGTGCAAATTCGCTAAACCCGCTTGCCACCGGCGAAGTCGCGCGCTAGAAGCGCCCTTCCCCGATATTGGATGGACGCGTAGCTCAGCGGGAGAGCATTCGCTTCACACGCGAAGGGTCACAGGTTCAATCCCTGTCGCGTCCACCATTTCCAAGTTTTCTGCGAAAATCTGAGAATGATTTTCTTGCTTGGCGCTTAGAGGCTTCGCCTCTCGGCGGCGCGCAGCCTGCACTCCCACTTGGTCGCTAGTCGCTTCGCTCCGTCTACAGTTCCGACCTGTTAAGTCCACCCTCTTTTAGCTTATGCTTCGTCGCCTCCCGCTTCTGCGCGGACGGCGACCACCGCAATAGCCTCAAGCATTTCCGCTTGCTCATCGGGTGCGCCGACAACCATAATCGTGCTGACCTCTTCAAGGTCTTTCTCGGGCGTCGATGCAAGCTTCATTTCGACATAGCTGCCTGCTTGAGCGAGGCCATTGCGGCATCGCTGATTGTTCGTTGAATAGTAGAGGCGTTCAATCGTCGCAGCCAGATATTCGCCCAGCTTCGACCGGCCAGGATTGTCCTTTATCTGAATAGTACTCATCGCACTCTTGAGGAGAATGTGCACCCGCATCCCGTCGATCGTCACGACGGAAGGAGATGGCTCAACAAGGGCCAATCTAAAATGGCGTTCAATCTGATCAAAGGTGGTGTCCGTCAATTCATTGACGGAATGGTCCGACGTTACACGTCCGGGCGACGGAAGGTTCCATATCTGGGTGCGTCCGACAACGACTCTCGCCATAGCTTTGCCGTCGGCTTCCCAAAGATTCAGAAAGACTTCGGGACCAAATGACGGGCACAGAAGAATACGCAATTGCTTCCATGGCTGCCCCTTCTGCCATGGCAAATCGAATTTGCCGACGCCAAGCGATTCACAGATGGCATCGGGTGTGTAGGCTTCGGTTCTCATAGTTCCAGTCCTGAAATAATGTCACATACAGCATGCGAGAATCTGCGAAAACTTCCCATTCATATGTATGATGCGACCAGGAACGTATGATCGCCAACATGACCGTTGCAATGACCCACCGCGCCCCAGGGGCTGCCGCATCTGAGGTGATCGCGGATACGCTCAATAAAGGCTATTCGCAGAAGTGGCAGGAGCAATTCTTGAAAAAGGTAGCGCGGGGCATAGCTGCGGCAGAGAGCGACGACTTTGCCACAGCCGCCGACACTGAACGTGTGAAAAACAAGTATCGTAACGCCAGATAATGCTTACCCATCCTGCTTGTCTTCTCTCAGAATTCCTTCTAATTCCTCACGGCTAAGCTTGGCGAAGTTGATCAGGTCCGGCTCGCTGTCGAAGAATTCGAACGACTTCTTCAGCGTAGCAATATCGTGTTGCAGGAACAGGCGCGCCTTGCGCTCGACCTCGGCACGGTCGCGGCCCAGGGCAACCATGGCTTCGCGCGCCAGGGACAGCGATGAGTCCAGCGTCTCGCGATGGTAATAGTCGGCACCCGCCCGATCCAGTTCGTAGGCGTGGCGGCGGTTGCGGGCTCGGGCAAAGATTTTCAGCTTTGGAAAGTGCGCCCTGGCAAGTTTGACGATCTCCAGCGCGCTATCGGCGTCGTCGACGGCCACCACAAGCATCCGCGCCTCGGCTGCCCCTGCCGAACGCAGAAGGTCCAGCCGTGTTGCGTCGCCGAAATAGCCCTTCGAACCGAACTTGCGCAGCAATTCTATCTGGTCGGGATTCTTCTCCAGAACGGTGACCGGCACGCCCTGTCCGATGAGGAAACGGCCGACAATCTGACCGAACCTGCCGAAACCGGCGATGATCACCGGATGATGCTCATCGATCGTGTCGTAGTCCCGTTCCGGCAACTGACTTAGGAAGCGCGGCAGGATGAACTTGCTGTAGAGGGCCACCAGGATCGGCGTCATCGCTATCGACAGCGCGACGACCAGGGTGACGAAACGCTGGGTATCCTTGTCGATAAGGTGCAGTTGACCACCGATCAGGTTCAGCAAGACGAAGGCGAACTCTCCCCCCTGCGACAGGCCGATGGCAAGGCCTAGTCCCTGAGGGCCGCCGACGCCGAAGCGCTCGGCCAGGACGAACAGGATGATGCCCTTGAGCACCATCAAACCCAGGACGGCGGCGATCATGGCGAACGGGTTTTGGGCCAGGATGTTGAAGTCCATGCCCATGCCGACCGAGATGAAGAACAGCCCCAGCAGCAGGCCCTTGAACGGCTCGACATCGGTCTCGATCGTTCGACGATATTCTGAATTGGCCAGCACGACGCCGGCAATAAAGGCGCCGAGCGTCGGCGAGACGCCGACGAGTTCCATCAAAAGCGTAACGCCGACGACCAGGGCCAGGGAGGCCGCGGTGAAAACTTCGCGCAGGTTGGCGCGGGCGATGACCTGGAAGATAAAACGCGAACCATACCTTCCGGCGATGATGACGGCCGCAACGACAGCGATGACGGCCACCGGCTGCAGCCAGGCCGGCCAGTGCGCGATGAGGCTGTGCGAGGCATCCGCGTGGACTCCGGCCATCGCCAGCAGCGGAATGATGATCAGGATGGGAATGACCGCCATGTCCTGGAACAGCAGGACGGCGAACGAGGTTTCCCCGACCAGGGAATGGGTCAGGTTCTTTTCACGCAGCATCTGCATGACCAGGGCGGTCGAGGACATGGACAGCGCCATGCCGACGGCCAGGGACGGCTGCCACGGAAAGCCGATCGCGATGCCGACCGCCATCAGGGCCAGAGAGGTCAGCAGGACTTGCAGACCGCCCAGGCCGAGAATCGACTTGCGCAGCCGCCACAGGATGGCCGGTTCCAGCTCCATGCCGATCAGGAACATCATCATGATGACGCCGAACTCGGCGAAATGCATCACGCGTTCCGAGTCGCCGACAATGCCGGAGA
Organism: Asticcacaulis sp. AC402; assembly: GCF_000495835.1. Lineage (GTDB taxonomy): Bacteria > Pseudomonadota > Alphaproteobacteria > Caulobacterales > Caulobacteraceae > Asticcacaulis. The sequence continues at coordinate 271,651 of NZ_AWGC01000006.1, read as the reverse complement.
TAAACGGCGCGAGGATAACACCGGCGATAAGGTAGCCGAGGACCGATCCCAGCTTCAGCCTCTGCGCCAGAGGCACGACAATACAGCCCGCCAGCAGGAAGACGAAGACACTGAGCAGAAAGTTGAAATTCATGTCGCAGCAAACCTTCCCTTGAATCGCCCGGCCCAATCTAGGGCCTGGAACGGGCAGCGCAAGGCTTTGGCTTGAACGACGACGACGAAACAGTCAATATCGGTACTACGGAGCAGGTTGTCCGCACGGTTATCGCTATACCCGCGGCGCGGCGCGAGCCGCATTCTTCCGCCCGGCACAGGGAAAATGTAGATGCACAAAGCAATCACCACGGCGGTGATCATTCTTGCAGTCAGTTCCCTGGTGGCGTGCGGCAACCCTGCGTCCGATGAAAACATGATCATGGAGGGCCGGAGTATAGCCAGGCGACAGCTTTACAATCCTCCTTCCGCAAAATTTGGGCCTGCCTTTGTGGCACGCAAGGACGATGGCCGGGATTTTGCCGTATGTGGATATATCAACGGCAGGAACAGTTTGCGTGCCTATACCGGCCTCAGGCGATTTGTCGTCACAGGAAAATTCATCGATTCGAAGCCGCATTTTATCGCCGCCCACCTCGATGACGGCAATATGCGCGTAACCAAGAACAATCCACAGGATCCGGAGAACGCCTTGCGGAGGGCTACGCATTTCGAATGGAAAATCTGGAACCCCAACTGCGAATCTCCCAGTCACCCGGCGGCCTACAATGGACAACAGCCGCACGATTGACTTTGTAGGTTTTGCAGGCGCAAGACCTGCTAGCATCATCAAAACGTCAGGGAGTATATGTCATGAAATCCGTTCTCGCCGCCACGCTGGCCGTCGCCTGTTTCGCCTCAGCCGCCTGTGCCGAACCGCCCAAGGGCTATAAGCTGGTCTGGTCGGACGAGTTCGACAAAGGCACCGCGCCCGACCCGGCCAAGTGGAGCTATGACGTCGACCGCAACAAGGACGGCTGGTACAACAACGAAGCTCAGTACTATTCCGCCCATCGCGCCGAAAACAGCCGCATCGAGAACGGTAACCTTATCATCGAGGCGCGCAAGGAAGACCTGTCGATGCTCAGCGACTGGGGCGGCCAGCACTACAGTTCGACGCGTCTGGTCACCCGCGGCCGCGCAGAGTGGACCTATGGCTATTTCGATATCCGCGCCAAATTGCCGTGCGGACGGGGACAATGGCCGGCGATCTGGCTGCTGGGCACAGGACAATGGCCCAATACCGGTGAGATCGACATCATGGAATATGTCGGCCATGAGCCAACCACCATCCACGGAACGACACATTCGGCTGATACCGTGGCGAAAGGCGCCCCCCAGGGCGGCAAGACCGAACTGGCCGATCCGTGCACATCGTTTCATAACTACCAGGCCGAATGGACGAAAGACTCGATCACCTTCCTGCTGGACGGGAAGGCCTATTACCACCGCGAACGGCCAAAGAATGCTTCAAAAGAGGTTTGGCCCTATGACGTGCCGGAGTATCTGATCCTGAACACCGCCATCGGCGGCAACTGGGGCGGCCAACAGGGTGTCGACGACGCGGTCTTCCCAACAAAGTTTGAAATCGACTATGTCCGCGTTTACCAGAAGTAATGTCCGACCACTTCTCAACCGTCGCCGAGGCTTACGCCCAGTCGCGTCCGACCTATCCAAAGGGGTTGTTCCTGTGGCTGGCCCAGGTCGCCCCGGCGCGTGAACTGGTGTGGGATGCCGGTTGCGGCAACGGCCAGGCTTCGCTGGCGCTGAGTGAGCATTTCCACAAGGTCCTTGCGACCGATCTCAGTGCCGACCAAATCGCTCGGGCGCCGCAACGCGACAACATCACGTATCGGGTAGCAACCTGCTTAAGTGGCCTGGCAGACAGTTCAGCCGATCTGGTCACGGTCGCCCAGGCCCTGCACTGGTTCGATCTCGATGCCTTCTATGCAGAGGTTCGGCGTGTCTTAAAGCCCAACGGCGTCATCGCTGTGTGGACCTATGGCGTGTTCGAAATCGACGGCGCGCCTGCCATCGCTGCAGAGGTAAGCCGGCTATATGAAGATGTCGTCGGTCCCTACTGGCCGCCCGAACGGGTCTATCCTGAGACCGGCTATGCCAGCCTCGCCTTTCCGTTCGAAACCCTCGCGACGCCGGCCTTTGTCATGACGGCACAGTGGGACATGGCGCAGCTGCTCGGCTATTTCCGCAGTTGGTCAGCCACGGTACGCATGGAAAAGGCGACGGGCGTAAACCCGATTGACGCTTTTACGCCCGTTCTGGCCAAGGTTTGGGGCGATTCAGCGAAGCGCCACGCCCTGCGCTGGCCACTAAGCGTCAAGGTTGGGACGTTGAAAACTGGCCGCCCTTGACATGGCCGACGCGGAAGGGTTCAAATGAAACCATGCCCGCCCGTGCTCCGCATCCGGACAAAGTTCCGCTCTTCGACTATCACGAAGGCGACGCCCCCCTGGTCGTGGCGGCGCCCCACGTCGGCATGCATATTCCGCTGGACCTCGCCAACACGATGACCGCCGCTGGCCGAGCGATGGGCGAGACCGATTTCCACGTCCATCGTCTGTTCGACTTCGCCCGCGATCTGGGGGCGACCACCCTGTTCGCCACCCATTCGCGCTATGTCGTCGACCTGAACCGCGATCCGAACGGCGGCAACCTCTATCCGGGCAAGTTCGAGACCGGACTATGCCCCCTCAGCGACTTCGACCGCAACCCGCTGTACCCGGACGGTGATGAGCCCGACGCGGCAGAGATTGAGCGTCGTCGCGAGACCTGGTACCGGCCCTACCACGACCACCTGCGCCAGGCGCTCGACCGGGCGGTAGAGCGGCACGGACGGGTCCTGCTGATCGACGCCCATTCCATTCGGCCTGTGATCCCGTCGCTGTTCGACGGCCGTCTGCCCGACCTCAACTTCGGCACCAATTCCGGCGCGACCATGGGTGCGCACCTCCTGACCGTGCTCGATGCCTGGCGTGACGGCCTCACAGGTTACACTCAGGTTCGGGATGGCCGCTTCAAGGGCGGTTATACCACGCGGCACTATGGCGACCCGGCGCGAAACATCCATGCGCTGCAAATCGAAATTGTCCAGGATTGCTACTTGAATTCGGACACCCCTCACCTGTATGACGAGGCCCGCGCCGCACCGTTGTCGAAGGCCCTGCGCCCTCTGATCGACGCGCTTGTATTGGCGCTCTAACATTTCCATATTGATGGAAATGTCTTCTGAACGGAAGGCCCCCAATGCTCACGACCCGCGGTCACATAATCGACGGCGCCGCCTACGCTAAATCCTTGCGCGAAAAGCTTTCCGCGCACGTTTCTGATTTAAAGGAAATATCTGGCAAGACGCCCTGCCTGGTCGTGGTGATCGTCGGCGAAGACCCTGCGTCGCAGATCTACGTCAAGAACAAGGGCGAGCAGACTCAGGCCATTGGCATGGAATCGCGCACCATCCGACTGCCCGACACGACATCTGAAAACGAGTTGCTACGCCTCGTCGACGAACTCAATCGCGATCCAATAGTCAACGGCATCCTGGTCCAATTGCCTTTGCCGGCGCAGATGTCGTCGCTTAAGGTCATCGATGCCATCAACCCCGACAAGGATGTCGATGGCTTCCATGTCACCAATGCGGGCCGGCTGGCCGTTGGCCTGGATGGTATCGTGCCGTGTACGCCGCTGGGCTCGCTGATGCTGCTGAAGGACACGGCCGAAAAGTTCGGCGATCGCTTGTCGGGCAAGAACGCCGTCATCGTCGGCCGCTCCAACATCGTCGGCAAGCCGATGGCACAACTGCTGCTGGCCCAGGACTGCACCGTCACCATCGCCCACTCGCGCACTCAGAACCTGGCCGAGGTGTGCCGCGGCGCCGACATCCTGGTTGCGGCGGTTGGCCGGGCGCACTTCGTCAAGGGCAACTGGGTCAAGGACGGCGCCTATGTTATCGACGTCGGCATCAATCGGATCCAGGTCGATACGCCCGAGGGGCCGAAATCCAAAGTGGTCGGCGACGTCGATTTCGAAGCGGCCAAGGCGAACGCCATGGCCATCACGCCGGTGCCGAAAGGGGTCGGGCCGATGACCATCGCTTGCCTGCTTAACAACACCATCAAGGCGTTTTGTCTGCAGAACCATCTGGCCATTCCGGAGGGTGTCTGATGCCCGGCGGGGTCGTTATTATCGGCGCCGGCCATGGCGGTGGCGCCGCGGCCGGTTTCCTGCGGCAGTATGGTTACGGGGGCGACATCACCCTGGTGGGTGCTGAACCCTATCTGCCGTATCAGCGCCCACCGCTATCCAAGGCCTGGCTGAAGGGCGATTCCGGTCTGGACGATGTGTACCTACGAAATGCAAACTTTTATTCAGATCAAAGCATTGCGACACGGTTAAACATACGTATTAACACGATTTCAGACGGAAGTGTGATGTTAAGCGACGGCGAAACCCTGTCGTTCGACCATCTGATCCTGGCTACGGGCTCCAAGGCGCGTCCGTTCGATATCCCCGGTACCCAGACCGTCCCTCACCACTTGCTCCGCACGATCGAAGATGCCGAGCGGCTAAAGGGCGCGCTGCAACCGGGTCATCGTATTGGCCTGATCGGTGCTGGCTACATCGGTCTCGAGGTCGCCGCCTCCGCGCGGCATCTCGGCTGTGACGCTACCATCTTCGAGCGCGAACATCGCATTCTGGCCCGCGTTGCATCGCGCGTCCTGTCGGACTTCTTTACCGATACGCACACCGGTCGGGGCGTTCGGCTAATGACAGAAGCCTTCGTCACCGAACTGTCCCTGGGTGCCGGCGATGAAAAAGTGGTGCATCTGGCTGACGGTCGAACCTATGCGTTCGACCTGCTCCTGGTCGGTATCGGCGCCCTGCCGGCCGACGAACTGGCCCAGGCAGCGGGGATCGCCTGCGCCAACGGCGTGGTGGTCGACGAACAGGCGCGGACATCACGACCAAATGTCTTTGCCGTCGGCGATGTCACCTCGCGCACCCTGCCGTTTTATGACGGCCGATTCCGCCTGGAAAGCGTTCCCAATGCGCTGGAACAGGCCAAGCAGGCGGCGGCGGCCATCACGGGTCACACGCCGCCGGTGGTCGAGGCGCCATGGTTCTGGTCCGACCAGTACGAGGTCAAGCTGCAGATCGCCGGACTGCTGCGGCCCGATACCCGCGCCGTGGTCCGCGGAGATCCGGCCACCGGTGCCTTCAGCGTCTTCCATCTTGATGGCGACAATCGCCTACTGACCGCCGAATGTGTCAATAAGCCCGGCGACTTCATGGCCGCCAAACTGCTGATCGCCCGCGGCGTTGTGCTGGATGAAATCCTTGTGGCAGATGCAGAAGCGTCGCTGAAATCCTATCTGGCAAAATAGTTCTTCCGCAGCGCACAAATTTGCGCTTTATTCCCCCGGGAGAGCGACTCTACAAATTTCAACGATCGTTCAAGTTTTTCGTGACTTCACCGCGCAAAGACAGTACACGGCCTCAAAACATAAGAGGGACCCGATGCCGACACCCACCTCCCCCAAAGTCTTTCCTGACGCTATGTCTGCGCTCGAAGGCCTGATGTTCGACGGTATGACCGTCATGTCCGGCGGTTTCGGCCTCTGCGGCATACCGGAAAACCTGATTGCCGCCCTGCGCGACAGCGGTACAACGGGCTTAACAGTCATCTCCAACAATGCCGGCGTCGACGGTTTCGGTCTGGGGCAACTGTTGACCCGCCGCCAGATCGCCAAGATGATCAGTTCCTATGTCGGAGAGAATAAGGAGTTCGAGCGGCAGTATCTGGCCGGAGAACTCGAGTTGGAGTTTAATCCGCAGGGCACCTTGGCTGAGCGTATCCGTGCCGGCGGCGCCGGTATTCCGGGCTTCTATACCGCAACCGGAGTCGGCACGATCGTCGCCGATGGCAAGGAACTCAAGGATTTTAATGGCCGCCAGTACGTGCTGGAGACCGGCCTGGTCGCCGACCTCAGCATCATAAAGGCGTGGAAAGGCGATTCCCGCGGCAACCTGGTTTTCCGCAAGACTGCGCGCAACTTCAACCCGATGATGGCGACGGCCGGCAAGGTCTGCGTCGCCGAGGTCGAGGAGATAGTCCCGGTCGGCTCGCTGGATCCCGACAGTATCCATACGCCCGGCATCTATGTCGACCGCATCGTGCAGGCGATTTCTGAGAAACGTATTGAGCAGCGCACCGTGCGTGTGCGGGAGACCGTCTGATGCCCTGGACACGAGATCAACTGGCCGCAGCGCTCAAACAGCGCAGCGATAGCGCGACACAAAAAGGCGAGGCCAACTAATGCCCTGGACACGAGATCAACTGGCCGCAGCGCTCAAACAGCGCAGCGATAGCGCGACACAAAAAGGCGAGGCCATCTAATGCCCTGGACACGAGATCAACTGGCCGAGCGCGCGTCGAAAGAGTTGCAGGACGGCTACTATGTCAATCTGGGTATCGGCATCCCGACCCTGGTCGCCAACCACATTCCTGAAGGGATGACGGTCACCTTCCAATCGGAAAACGGCATGCTCGGCATGGGTGCCTTCCCGTATGAAGAAGAGGTTGACCCCGACCTGATCAATGCGGGTAAGCAGACCATCACCGAGTTGGACGAGACCAGCTATTTCTCGTCGTCGGACAGCTTCGCCATGATCCGCGGTGGTCATATCAACCTGACCATACTTGGCGCGATGGAGGTGGCCGAAAACGGCGACATCGCCAACTGGATGATCCCGGGCAAGCTGGTCAAGGGCATGGGCGGCGCTATGGATCTGGTCGCCGGCGTCAAGCGCGTGGTCGTGGTCATGGAGCATGCCAACAAACACGGCGAGTCCAAGGTGCTGAAGGCCTGTACCCTGCCTTTGACAGGTACGCGGGTGGTCAATCTGATCATTACCAATCTCGGCGTGTTCGAGGTCAAGCCCGACGGATCAGGCCTGGTGCTTATCGAACTGGCGCCCGAGGTCACGCTCGAGGAAATCGCCGCGCACACCGAAGCAGCGTATGACGTAAAGCTTAAGCCTTAGATTTCTATGTATTCGGGGCGTGCCTTACATTGGGTAGCGGCCCCAAAAGAAGACGCAGATTTACAGATTACACCGTTTGCGCAGGCGAGAGCGGGACGACGTTAGGTAGAATCCCCATCGTCCTCCAGGTGTCCCTGGGGCTCCTCGCATTAGCTCGGGCGTACCAGAAACACATGTTGGCGCGCTTGCCAACCTGCCATGCGTCCAGGTTATCGCGGGCCGGTATAAGGTCATTTTGGTTCATTAGAAGACTTTAGGATGTGGCAATTCGGCACTTTGCTGTCGCCGCATTGCAGTTTATAGCGGCGCCATGACCCAAGCCGCGACTGCAACTGATAGCCTCAACCACCGCCAGACCGCTGCCGCCGTCTGGTTTCGCACCCTGCGCGATAACATCTGCGCCGCCTTCGAGGCGCTCGAGGATGAGGCCCCCGAGACGCTCTATGGCGACGATGCCGGCCGTTTCGTCCGCACGCCCTGGGACCGCGCCGAAGGCGGCGGTGGCGAGATGTCGATCCTCAAGGGCCGGCTGTTTGAAAAAGTCGGCGTCCATATCTCAACCGTGCACGGCACGTTTTCGCCGGAGTTCGCCGTGTCGATTCCCGGCGCGGCTGAAGACCCGCGTTTTTTTGCAACCGGTATATCGCTGATCGCTCACCTTACCAATCCGCATGTGCCGGCCGTGCACATGAATACCCGCTTCATTACCACCACGCAAAGCTGGTTCGGAGGTGGGGCCGATTTGACGCCACTGATGGCCGCCGATCGTCACCAGGACGCGCCTGATGCGGTTCTGTTCCATGGCGCGTTCAAGACCGCCTGCGACCGGTTCGATCCGGGTTACTACGAGCGCTTCAAGGCATGGTGCGACGCGTATTTCCATCTGCCCCACCGCAACGAGCCACGCGGTATCGGCGGAATCTTCTACGATCACCTCAACAGCGGTGACCACGACACTGATTTCGCCTTTACCCAGGCTGTGGGTGAGGCCTTCCTCGACATATACCCGCAGATCGTGCGCAATCGAATGAGCCAGCCGTGGAGCGAAGACGAACGCGAGGCGCAACTGATCCAGCGCGGGCGCTATGTCGAGTTCAACCTTCTGTACGACCGCGGCACTTTGTTCGGGCTGAAGACCGGCGGCAATGTCGCCTCGATCATGTCGTCCATGCCCCCCGTGGTGAAGTGGCCATAGAGCGCAATCCGATAAAGTACTGCACACTTTATCGGATTGCGCTCTAGGCGTTGAGAAAACGCGAAATGGCGCCGAGGACCTGATTGCGGCTGGACGGCTTCTTCAGGGTCTCAACCGCATGGTCGACAAGATCAGCATCGATCCGGATGCCGCGGCGGCTGAGCAGCAGGTCACTGGCGAAGCGCTCGCAGAATTCCGGATGGCACTGAAACGACAGGCCCTTGCGGTCGGTGTAGTAGAGGGCGCCGTGTGGCGTAAACTCGGAACCGGCCAGCACGACGGCATTGTCGGGCTTCTTCACTACCTGGTCCTGGTGGGTGACGGCGACGCGGATGGCGCCGTCGTCGGCGGGGCGACCCAGCAGGTCGTCCCAGACATCCCCGGCCGCAATATGGTATTCGTGGAGACCGACGCCCCAGCCCTTGGGCGACTTTTCGACGTGGCCGCCATAGGCCTGGGCCATAACCTGATGGCCGAAACAGATGCCAACCACGGGCACACTAGGCTTGAGGTCGCGCAGCCAGGCGATCAGGTCGCGAATCCACGGTTCATCTTCGTAGACGCCAGACGGCGAGCCGGTAATGATCACGCCCTTCAGATCGAGATGATGTTCAGGCAGTTCGCCTTCCAGCGTGCGGAAGGTCTTGAACGTGCGCCCATCGCCGGCCAGCAGGCTGGCGAACATTGAAGCATAGGTGCCGTAGGTCTGATCCAGACCGGCCGGCGGCACACCGGTTTCCAGAATGGCGATGTATTCGTGACGCATGACCGTCCTGAAGGTCTACAAACTACACAAAGCCTGTGCAAGATCCGGGCCTTGAGACCTTAAAGATGTTCTGTTTTGCGGGTGCGTCAAGGGTGGGATAAATCACGCTTTATGACGATGCTTAGCCGGTTCGGTTTCCAATGCCTTAACTGGCGCCGTCCCGTCGGAACGGCGCCAGCAGAACCTACAACTTCTTGAAGACGGCGGAGTGAGACCCGTTACAGATATTGTGCCAGGTTTCTTTCATGCCTTGACCTTCTGCTTCGGCCTTCTTCGTCGCGTAACCGGCCTGGCTTAGACCGAACCAGCCTTTCCAGTCGCTTTTCACCGGCGACCAGGTGGTGTCGTAGCTGATCTTACCGTTCTTGGCCTTGCAGACGATGGTGTCCATCCAGTAGCCGCTGTCGGCGAAGTGGTCAAAGGCGCGCTGGAAATCGGCCTGGGCTGTCCCGTTCCAGGTCAGTTTCGAGCCAAGCGCATGCGGCGGCCAGAACAGAAGCCTGCCTTCCGGCAGGGGCTTGCCCTTAAGCGGTGTCCAAGGCCCGTTGATGTCGGTGCCGCCATCCAGGATCGGCGTGGTCATCCCGCGGGCGAAGTTCATTGGCTGGGACTTGCCATCTTTTTCCATATGGACGTGGAGGTGTGGGCCCGATGACGAGCCGGAATTGCCGACCAGGCCCAGCTTCTGGCCCTTCTTGACCTTGGGACGGGTGACTCCGGCCTTGATCTCGACATTGGGATGAACGTCCGGCCAGCGGTTGCTGTAGCTGAGCGACTTCGCGAAGCGAACGTCGCGGTTGGGACAAACGCTGGCCGGTATCGAGCCCGGAACGGCGTGGGCGTAGAGGGCGTATACGCCGTTGGTCTGCAGCACCCAGATGTGGTTGCCGCCGCCAGCCATCAAACCGGTTTTCAGGTCCGAAGCGTGCCAGGGCGGATTGGCCATCTTGGGGTCTTCATCGCCGCGTATCGGGCGTGGATTTTCGACCGCATTGGCCCAGCAGCCGACAACCTCGCCGTCCTCCATGGCATAGAAAGGCTTGCCATAAATCAGGTTGGACGTGTTTTTGGGATTCTTGGCGTCGGCATCGGCGTCGACACCGGATTTCAGACCCGACCACTTGCCATCTCCCAGCCACCGCCTGGCGCCGATATCGCGGCCGAGGGACTGAATTCCGGAGGCATGGGTGTCCGTGCGATAGCGTTCGCCGGCCGCCAGGTCTTCGGCGTGCAGTGGCATTTCGTAAGACTGGGCGTTGGCCACGCCGGCGGTCAGCAACGCGGCCAAGCACACCGCGCCGATAACGGGACTGTTCATTCGACTCTCCTCAGATAACTGGTGGGGGAACGAGACGCTACAATGTCGGGATACAGGTATTATTTGGCGCAAACGTGCACTTAAGCTGCTGTCGCCCTTGCCAAGCTATGACGGCAGCTTGGATTGACGCGTAACACAGCGAACTGCCCGGCGAAAGGCCGTCGCAGATTATTCATGAACCGCCGCCAGAGCAGAATCGATGACGGTCTGCGAAAAGTCCGCGGCCAGCCATTCGGCTTCGATCTGTTTCAGCTTCTGACCGACGGCCGGTCCCGGCGTCAGACCACGGGCGATCAAGTCGGCGCCCTTGAGCGGAAACCGCGGCACATCAAGTTCTCCTATCAACCGCAACAAAGTTTCCGGATGGCCGCCATCGTAAGCCGCAACCAGCAGTACGGCGTCCTCGACCGCGCTGCGGCCGTAATGATAAATCAGCCGCGCAACATCGCCCGCCCGGGCGTCTTCGAGCCGAGACACCACCTCGCCGGCGGCGATCAGCCGTTCGCAGATCGCCTGGGAGAATTTTAAACGTGCCTGAAACGCGCGAATGTCATCGCCCGCCAGACCATGGCCGCTGTCGGTCAGTGCCATGAAACGCCGTTCCGGATCGTCGCTTAAACCGATCATGGCCGCCAGTTCAGGCAAGCGCTCGCCGGTAACGCGCCAACCCGGCAGGATCCGCCCCAGTATGCCGCCAGCCTGCATGGCTTCGAAAGCCATCAGAGGTGACGGCAGGGCCAGTGTCTTCATCGTCTCGCTGAAGATGCGCTCGCCCGACAGGCCGTCGATCCCCGACTGGAGCGCGATACAGGCTTCCAGCGAAACCGGATCGACCTCTCGGGCATAGCCGGCGGTAAAACGGAAAAAGCGGAGAATGCGCAAGTAGTCCTCGCGGATGCGGACCTCCGCTTCGCCGATAAAGCGAACGCGACGCTCGGCGATGTCATGAAGTCCCAGCCCGGTCGGGTCATAGACCTCGCCTTCGATATCGGCATAGAGGGAATTGACGTAGAAATCGCGGCGCTCTGCGTCTTTGACCCAGTCGGTGGTGTATTTGACCACAGCCCGGCGGCCGTCGGTCTCGACATCCTGACGCAGTGAGGTGATCTCATAGGACTCGCCATTGATCACCGCAGTGATGGTGCCATAATCCTTCCCGGTCGGGACGTGCCGAATGGCTACCGCCGACAGGGCAGCTTCAGTCTCATCGGGCGCCAGTTGCGTCGACAGGTCGAGATCGCTGCCAGGGACACCCAGCAGGGCATTGCGCACGCAACCGCCGACAAATCGGACACAACCCTTCCCGCCAAGGGCTTCCAGGGCGGCAAAGACGGTCCGGATGCCAGGCGCTTTCATGCTTTCGGTAAGATCTATGCGCATCATGCCCGCGTCTTTAGCAAAGTCGGAGCGCAATGCGATAAAGTTGACGCCACCGCCCAGGCGTCCCCGTTTTCGGAAAAATTGCGCGACAAAAAAGTGTAGGGCGGAGGTTTGATTCCATCAAAACTCATCCCGCTCTAGACGACCTTGACGACCCGACCCATTAATTTCAAGTGATCGTCGCGATAGCGAATAAGCACGCGCTTGGCGTCGACAGGACCCGGCATTTCAATACCTTCGGCCAGTTCGAAACCGAATGGCTTGAAATAGGACTGCGATCCAACGAGGAGCACGGCGCGAAGGCCTTTGTTGAAGGCCGCGTTAACGGACAGGCGCACCAGGCTCTTACCAATCCCCAGTCCCCGGTGGGACGGTTCAACAACGATAGGTCCGAGAAAAACCAGCGGCTCGCGGACATTGGTTTCTTCATTGTAGATGAAGATCGGCCACAGGCGCACAGAACCCAGCAGCCGTTCATGACCCAGGGAACCCGTTGTGGCGGCAAAGCACAGGTCATGGACCGGCTCGGAGCCTTCACGCAGGCGTTCTGCGGTCTTTGAATGGCGCCCGGGACCAAAGACACGGTCTGTCAGCTCGACAACACGACGCGCAGTTTGCGGCGTTTCGAGGCCAATCACATAGTCCAAAGCGAGTGTATCCAGAGCCAAATGCGCCCCCGATGTCGATGGTCATCCCCAGCAGCATTTGCGGGAATATGTCGGATACGGGTTCAGGTCAAATCAATAAACGGCAAAAGGCGAGCAACTTGTGCGTCCGAATGTGACAAAGCGCACCAGTTAAGCGATTGTTTCCCTTGGCGTATAATCGGTTTCATGACTTGTTGAGGAAGGCCTGGAACGCCTTCATGGCTTCTGGACTGGTCAGTAGCTGGCGGAAGACCTGACCTTCGGCCTGGATCACCTGCCACAGGGCGTCGGGGTCGCGCAAAAAACCTTTGGTCTGCTGCACCGCCGCCGGCGAAAGCCGCAACAGCGACCGCGCCAGGTCCATGGCCGTTGCCTCAACGGCATCGGGCGCCACGACCCGGTTGGCCAAGCCCCAGTCGTGCGCCTGCGCAGCCGTCACTGGCTGGCCTTGTGACAACCACTCGAACGCCCGGGCATGACCAATGCGCTGCGGCAGGAGCAGGGTGGATCCCGCCTCCGGCACCAGGCCCAGTTGCAGAAAAGGCAGCCGCAGACGGGCATTATCGCCGGCCACCACCATGTCACAGTGCAGCAGGAGGGTCACACCGACCCCAACGGCCTGGCCCTGGACTCCGGCAATGAGCGGTTTGGAAAAATAGGTCAGCGCCTTGAGAAACTGGAAGACGGGTGCGGAGTCGATGGTCTCACTTTGCATCTCAGCCAGGCCCTGGGCGAAGTCGAGAATGTCATTGCCGGCGCAAAAATCGTCGCCCTCGCCCAGAATGACGGCCGCGCGTACGGCATCGTCACCACTCGCCGCCGTCAGGGCCCCGGTCAGGTCGGTGTACATGGCGCGCGTCAGAGCATTTTTCTTGGCCGGACGATTAAGCCTCAAGGTCAAAACCCCATCAGCCTGCGTTGTAACAATGTCCACTTCACGCCTCCGCTTTTTAGTTTACGTGAACGTTAACGTAAGTCGGAACGGAGTGCAACCGTGACCTGCCGGTGGGACTTGCCTTGCTATAGACATATCCTGTAGATAAGAGGCGGTATCCAACCGCGGTGAGAAGCGCGGCTGGACCTGTACAGGCAGCGGAGACCCTCGCCCATGAATCTTTCCAAGTTTACCGGCGCCCTGATGGCCGCGGGCCTGCTCCTGGCAGCCGGCTTTGGCGCCACGACGTCCTACGCTCAGACGCCCGACGATGAAGTAAAGCCGGCAGACCGCAAGGCGGCGGCGAAGGCCCAGGCCCCCAGTGCTATGGATGTGGCGCCTCAGATCGTGGCCAGCACCAAGGTGAACTGCGAACCGGTGAATGCCCGCGTGGTCGGCCCGACTGAGACCGACAAGGACGGCGCCAAGGTTAAGGCTACCATTTATGAACTGGCCTGCAAGGCCGGGCCGGGCTTTGTCGTGACAGCGATCACGCCGACGGAAACCAAGGAAGCCTTCAGCTGCAACTACCTGGTCAAGATCAAGGACATTCAGCCTGACTCAATTTCCTGCGCCCTGCCGGAAAATTTGCCCGTGCATAAGTGGATCTCCCCGATTGTTAAGACGTTCGTTCCGAGTTGCGAAGTTACCATGATACGCGTGATCGGATCGACCAAGGAACCTCCGTTGATCGACCGCTACGAATTCGGCTGCGCTGCGGGCGCAGGCGGTATCATCGACTATGCCCAGCTCGGCCAAACCGCCGGGACAGAGTACAAGAGTTGCCTGTTGCTCGACGGCACGCCCTCAGCGTGTACTTTCACGACCAAAGCGCAACTGATCGAATCGATGAAGCCGCTGGCTGCCAAGGCCAACCCCAACTGTCAGGTCACCGATGTCCGATTTGTTGGTGTCACCAAAGACAATAATGGCTATTATTATGAGTTTGGCTGCGCGACGCCGCCGGGCTTTATTGCCCTCGCCAATCTCGACACCAGCTACAACCGCATTGTTCCGTGCGCCTCGGCCATGAGCCTGGGCGGCTGCAAGTTCACCGACGCAGGTGTCGCGGCAGCCGATGCCAACGCCTACATGACTGGCGTCCTGAAGGCCGCAGGCCAGGCCTGCACCGTCAAGGACTACAACATCATCGGCACCCAGGAATCGACCAAGCGCGATTATGTCGAGTTTACCTGCCCCGAACAGCCCTTCGGTCTGATCGGCTTCGTGCCGCAACCGGGCAGCGACAGTCAAACACGCGTCTATGACTGCTTCCTTGACCAGGCCGCCCGCAAAATGTGCACCATTGTCACACCCGACAAACTGATGAAGCAATTGGATAAGCTGATCAAGGTCGCCAAGCCGGACAAGGCCTGCGATGTCAAGGAGGTGCGCTACATCGGTGAATCCAGCTCCACCGAGCAGGCTGTCCTGGCCGAGCTGGCGTGCGTCAACAAGCGCGGCTACATCGTCGTGGTCGCGCCAGACCGTCAGACCCTTCTCGAAGCGATCCCCTGCACCGTTGCCAAGGCTCAGAAGCTCGATTCGGTGTGCGAGATTCCCGGCAACGGCACCTACAGCTCGCTAGGAGACTAATACCAATCCTCGATGACATTGGCTCATCGAGGGTCGGCAAGCGCGCCAGTGTACGTTTCTGGGGCGCCCGAGCTTTTGAGAGGAGCCATGGGGGGCGCCTA
Source organism: Asticcacaulis sp. AC402 (assembly GCF_000495835.1). Taxonomy (GTDB): domain Bacteria; phylum Pseudomonadota; class Alphaproteobacteria; order Caulobacterales; family Caulobacteraceae; genus Asticcacaulis. The sequence continues at coordinate 256,619 of NZ_AWGC01000006.1, read as the reverse complement.
GCCCGGCGTTTGAGCTGGAGAAAAGCGAATACCAAGCGTCATTCTTTATGAGGCTTGGTATAAGCCGGCCGACGACGATTGAAAAAAATAGCCCGTGAGGTTGAACCTCACGGGCTTTTTTTAACTCCCCCTCCTCAAGAGCGCAGGGCGTTACCGACTATAGCGTTTCCATAAACCGGCACGCTTCGCCCTGCGACGGGCAGACAATCTCGTCGTCGCGCATGACCACCTTGCCGCGAACAATCGTCGCCTTGGGCCAGCCCGTCACCTCCATCCCGTCGAACGGAGTCCAGCCACTGCGTGTGCGCATGTCGGCGTGTCGCAAAACGCGCCTGGCCTTCAGATCGACCAGGGTGATATCGCCGTCATAACCTTCTGCCATGCGGCCCTTGTTGGCGACGCCAAACACACGTTGGGCGCCGGCGGAGGTCAGGTCGACCAGGCGTTCCAGCGACAGTTTCCCTTGCGCGACGTGGTTCAGCATCACCGGCAGCAGGGTCTGTACACCGGGCATGCCCGAAGGCGATTGCGGATAGGGCTTGGCTTTTTCCTCCAAAGTATGGGGGGCGTGGTCCGACCCCACTACGTCGGCGACACCACTGGCAATACCGCGCCACAGGCCATCGACGTGATAGCGGTCGCGGATTGGCGGGTTCATCTGGGCCAGCCCCTTCAGCCGTTCATAGGCCTCCGGCGCTTCCAGCGTCAGGTGCTGCGGCGTGATCTCGACGGTAGCGATATCTTTGTGACCGGCGAGGAACTCGATCTCCTCGCGCGTCGTCACATGCAGGACGTGGATGCGCTTGCCAGCTTCTCGCGCCAGGCGGACAAGGCGATGGGTCGATTGCAGCGCCGACTGTGGGTCGCGGACAAAATCATGGCTGGTCCAGTCGCCTTCGCGCGCCAAAGACCGGCGCTCGGCCAGCCGGTACTCGTCTTCGGAATGGAATGTCGCGCGGCGACGTACGGCACCCAGAACGGCCGCAACGCCGGCGTCGTCGGCGATCAACAGGGTGCCCGTCGATGCGCCCATGAACACCTTGACACCACAACAGCCCGGCAGGCGTTCGAGGTCAGCCAGATGGCTGATGTTTTCGTGCGACCCGCCAACATAAAAAGCGTGATCGCAGTGCATTCGGTGATGGGCGCGCTTCAGCTTGTCGAAGACGGCGTCGTGCGTCGTCGTCGTCGGGTTGGTGTTCGGCATTTCGAATACCGCCACCACCCCGCCCATGACGGCGGCTTGAGATCCCGTCTCGAGGTCTTCCTTCCATTCCAGGCCGGGCTCGCGAAAGTGAACCTGGGTGTCGATCACGCCGGGCATGGCCAGCAGGCCGGTAGCGTCAAAGACATCAGCCGCGGAAGCGCGGCTCAGATCGCCGAACTCGGCGAAACGGCCATCGACAATGCCGATATCGCCCTTGCCCCTGCCGGCATGATTGATGATGTCGGCGTTGCGGATGATCAGGTCAAAGTTTTTCGGCATGTGCAGGCTCCCTCGCCGCTTCGGTTTTCGACGTCCTGGCCCGCCTGGTCACCGGCACATCTTCCATCACGGTATCGGAGACGCCCGGTTCCTTAATGGAATCGTTGTCATGGTCGGACCTGACGGGGGACATACCGGTCTGCGCCAGGGGTGTTGTCGGGACAGGTGTAACCGGATCGTCGTCGAGAACAACAGGTGCTTCGTCCTTGTCTTCAATGATGCCGGGTTCCGGTTTGGGCCGGGCTGTCAATGTGTCAACGGCGTCAAAGACGCTGTCGATCGTCAGATCCAGCATGTGGCAGGCCGATTGTTTCAGCTTTGGATCACCGGCACGAATCTCAGCCAGGCTGCGCGGACCGCGAATAGCATGCATGTTGGGACCCGGCGGCGCATCGGCTTCATCGGATGGACCGTAGAGCCCGAAGGTCGCGATACCCGCCGCCGCCGCCAGCCGCAGCCATATCTCGTCATTGCCAACAAAGGCAGCAGCCTTTTTCAGCACGGCACAGGTTGTCAGCAGATCGAGTTTTCCGGCCATTTCCATGACCTGAACGCGCGGCGTTGCCATCGAAAGCGCCACGGCGGTATCGCGGTCGGCCTCGGCGCCGACGATGAGCAGGTTGTGATTGGCGAAGGGACCGTCTTCACGCATCAATCGCGTCGCCAGCACAGCGAAACGCTCGGTGGGCCATCGCCGTCCCATCCAGGTTGCACCCGGCGCCATGACCAGGAAGGGGGCGGTCAGTCGACCGCTATCGAGCAAGGCTTGCGCCTTGCCGATGCGGGAGTCCGACACCGCCAGGCGCGGCACGACATCCACGTCCTGCAGCGCCAGGGCCTGGCAGATTTGACGCAGGGGGCCGGCGGCCTCGTTGGGATTGACGACGAAGCGGGTCTTGGAGCGGATCATCCGCGACACCATGCTCGGGCCGACATCAACCAGCAGCCCCCACGGTCGTCGGCTCAGCTCGGCCAGTGCGCCCAGGGATTTCAGTTTGAAGATGGCACCATCAAACGCCAGGAGTTCGTCGATGGCGGTTTCGTCCTGGAACAGCTCCGCGGACAGGGTCGTCGTGACCAGGGTAATCCGGGCGTGCGGGATCTCCTGCTTCAGGCGGGGAATTACGCCGCCCAGCGCGATCGCGCGCGCCGGTTCGCACAGCGCCAGCAGCAGAATCGGGAAGCTTGATTTCATGCTATCTACCTAGTCCGATTTACGCCTATATCAAGTCCGCGTCCCGCAATAGACGAACTGCTCATGACCTGCATCGCTCATCTCCCGCACCGCGCCCTGATCCGCATTACCGGTCCCGATTGGGCACCTTTCCTGAAAGGCCTATGCACGGCCCGTATCGACGACCTGATTCGTTCCGATGGCCAAACCTCGGTTGATAAGGCCGTATACGGGGCTTTTTTGCGGCCACAGGGCAAGATGTACGCCGACTGCCTGTTGCTGACGCGCTCTGCTGACGAGATCTGGCTGGATGTTCCTGACTCTGCGCGCGAGGAATTGCTGGCGAAACTGAACATGTACAGGTTGCGCGCCAAGGTCAGGATCGAAGCTCTGGACCAGCCTGTATTCGTGGCCTTCGATGGTCCCTCGCCGGACGGTTTCGTCGCCGACCCGCGAAGCGACATTATCGGGACCGCTGTTGCGTGGGCCTGCGGGGCCAACATTGCCGACGCTGAGGCTTCCGACTGGGCCGCCTTTCGCTACCGCCATGGTCTGGCCGAGGCCGGCTATGATTTCGAAAAAGATGAGTTGTATGCCATCGATGCCAATCTCGATCTTTTGAACGGAATCGACTTCAAGAAGGGCTGCTATGTCGGTCAGGAACTGACCTCGCGGATGAAACGGCGCGGACAGATCAAGAACCGCATATTGCCGTTCCGCTTTGGACATCACCCGCCCGACCGTGACGCCGAAATTCTCAATGATGGCAAACGCGCCGGCAATGTCCTCGCCTGTGGCCTAGGCTGGGGTTTGGCGCTCATGCGCCTGGATCGAATGGAAGGTGCGTTGTTGTGTAGCCAGTGCCCCATCGACCTCGTCATTCCCGCCTGGGTCGCCCCTCACCTCTCCGGCGAGGCCGCATGACCGGACTGATCCGCTGCCGCTGGCCGAAGGACGACGTGCTTTACTGCGCCTATCACGACGAAGAATGGGGCGTGCCTGAGTTCGACTCGCGTGCCCTTTGGGAAAAGTTGGTGCTGGACGGCTTCCAGGCGGGGCTGTCGTGGATCACCATCCTGCGCAAGCGCGACGCCCTGCGTGCGGCCTTTGCCGGCTTCGATCCCGACAGGGTCGCGCGATTCGACGACAACGATATCGAACGGCTGATGAATGACGCTGGCATTATCCGTTCGCGCGCCAAGATCCTGGCGACCATTGACAGTGCCCGCATCACGCTCGACCTGCGCGAAAAAGGCACCGACTTCAGGGACCTGATCTGGGCCATCCAGGATCACAGGCCGCGGATCAACCATTTCGAACATGGTCAGATCCCGGCGCAGACCGACACGTCGCGCGAGTTGGCCAAGCTGCTGAAATCACATGGCTACAAGTTTTGCGGCCCGGTCATTGTCTATGCCTTTATGCAGGCCGTCGGCATGGTCAACGACCACACGGTGACCTGTTTCCGGCATGCAGATGTAAGCAAGATAATGAACGGACTTTAACCCTTTTCTTTTGCCGAAATTTGACGGTCGTCAGCTACCTTCCGTCGCGTCACAGCCAGGAGGCGCTTTAATGCGACTGATGTTCGAACCGCTGCGTAAGTATTTCGATTTCCAGGGCCGCGCCCGGCGTGCCGAATACTGGCAGTTCTGGCTGGCCAATTTCATCCTGTTCTTCGTGCTCGACATCATGAGTATGGCCGCCAGTGGCGGCGGCAAGAGCATGATTGGCATACTCAAGATCCTGCTGGTGCTGGGGCTGGCCATTCCCAACCTGGCGGTCGCCGTCCGGCGCCTGCATGATACCAACCGGACCGGCTGGTGGATCATATTGCCGACTGCGACGCTGCTTATCACCCTGATGATGTTCATCGGTGTCCAGGGCGCGGCCTATATCCAGATGCTCGAGGGCGTCTCCCAGTCCTCCGATTACGAATGGCGCAGCCAATTGGCGGAGGCCGGAGCCTTCCTTGGTACCCTTTTCCTCTGGGTCATCCTGCCGACCTGTGTGGCTTCGCTGGTCATCTTCATCTTCCACGTACTTCCCGGTACGGAGGGTCCCAACCGTTTTGGTGACGATCCGAAAGGCGGCGCAGCGGATATCGCCCGCGTTTTCGATGCCCCCGAGGAAACCGATGCCCGGGCGGCCCATGCCGAACCGCACAAGCCGGTTTTCGACTTCGGCCCGGCACGCGGCGTACCATCGGTGCGGGAGGCGGCACCTTCCCCCGCATCACAGCCGCGCTATCCACCTGCCCCGACGGGCAACCCGCTGGCGCCCGGCGCCATTCGCCCGACCTTCGGCAAAAGGCGGTAGCCGCGATTCAGCAAATCAGGTAGAGGCGGTTCATGGCGGATTTTTCCCATGAACAGCAGTTTGCCGGCCTGGTCTGCGGCGTCGATGAGGCTGGCCGCGGCCCCTGCGCCGGACCGCTCTGCGTCGCTGCCGTCATTTTGGACCCTTCCCGCACGCCCGATGGCATCGACGATTCCAAGGCCTTGACGGAGGCGCGCCGTTTCCAGCTGGAGCCCCTGATCAAGGACGCCGCTATAGCCTGGTCCGTCATTACCATGTCAACGGACGACATCGACAGCATGAACATCCTGGCCGCCACCATGGAGGGCATGAGCCGTGCCGTCCTGGCGCTTGATCCCTGCGCTAACCACGCCCTGATTGACGGTAATCGCTGTCCCAAGCAACTGACTGTTCCGGCAACCGCCGTGGTCGGTGGCGATGCCCTGTCGCTGTCGATTGCCGCGGCCTCGATCCTGGCCAAGACGGCACGCGACCGCATCATGATCGAACTGGACGCCGTTTATCCGCAGTATGGCTTCAAGCGTCATAAGGGCTATCAGGCCCAAACCCATCTCGAAGCGTTGCGGGTCCATGGCCCCTCACCAGTCCACCGCAAATCGTGGGCGACCTTGCGGCAATTGTCGCTGCCGCTGGATGTTGCGGAATAGGTCATGGGCAACTTCATCCGCATTACGCCGTTCATTCACGTGCCGGATCTGGAGCAAGCGGTCGCCTTCTTCGTCGATATCCTGGGGTTTCAGCGCTATCCTCTGCCCCATACCGACTATGCCTATGTCTGGCGCGAGACCGCCGGCGTCCGTCTGTTGCAGAACAAGGGCGATGACGGCGCGCCTCCGGGCAATCGCCGCTTCGCCTACTATATCGATGTCGAGGACGTCGATGCCTTGCACGCCGAACTGAAACCCAAGCTGGACACCCTACCGCAAGGCGATGTCTTCGGCCCAAAGGACCAGCCCTACGGCCAGCGCGAACTGATGATCCTGGCGCCTGATGGCAATTTGATCGTTTTCGGACAGTCAACCGGTTAAATTTGAGCTCCTACTTCTTTTCGCGTCTTCGCGTCTTCGCGTGAGCCTTTTTCCCCGGCTGAGGTATCCCCAATTACTTAAGAAATTTCACGCGAAGACGCAAAGACGCGAAGATCGGAGCGCACGGCGGAGACTTCAGTGTGGCCATTCCTCAGTGAGAACTTCAGGCTTGCCGTCCTTGACACGGATTTCCAGCGAAGGCTTGGCCGGCTTGCCGTCGGCGAACAGCTCGTAGATCACGCTGCCGTCGCTTTCCTTACTCTCGATCACCCGCACCGGCGTCACGGTCTTCGCGGACGCCTTCGCCGCCGCGCGCACATCGGCCGGCGCATCCGCCCAGGCAATATCGCGCTGGATCTCGACGACCTTGAATGCCGCGCCGTCCTGTAGCAGATCGAGTTCGACGTCCGAACCATCCGGCCGCTTGCCTTCGACATCATAGTAGACCCGGCCATCGCGCTCCTTGCGCTTGGCCGCGGAAATCGTCATGCCGGGAATGGCCTTCAGCACCGTCGCCGTGACCCCGGGCGGCAGGTCAGCAGCCGTCATGTCGGTGATGATATCGCCGGCCGGGGCTGACATTTCCGCCACCTCGCTGGCCGAAGCCACCTCCGCCGGCTTTTCATTCGTACATCCGGCCAGTACCAACCCAGCACCGGCCGCGATACACCACATCTTCGTCTTCATATCGCTTCTCCCAGGATGGGGCACAATTCCACGCCCGAGAACGGTCTGCAATACGGAAATGAGAACAAATCGAATCCAAAAGTGAGTCCGAAAAGACTCAGCCACAAGAATTTTTCGCTACCTGATTCCCCTGGAGTCAAGCCTTAAGGTATTTTTAACGCAAAAGGATTCTTGTCTTTGAATCAAGACCTTACCTCCCGTTCGGCAAAAGGCCGACGGATTTGCCGAAAGTGATCCCATGCCGAAGCTCAAAACTGTCCCGGTTGCCCCTGCAAAGTCCCTGGCCGCCCCGCTCAAGCTCGACACCATCCACATCGGCGAATGCATCGAGGTTCTGAAATCCCTCCCCGCCGCCAGCGTCGACCTGGTCTTCGCCGACCCGCCCTATAACCTCCAGCTCGGCGGCGACCTCCTGCGTCCAGACAATTCCAAAGTCGACGCCGTCGACGATGAGTGGGATCAGTTCGCCAGCTTTGAAGTCTATGACAAGTTCACGCGCGAATGGATGCGCGAATGCCGCCGCGTTTTAAAGGACGACGGCGCCATGTGGGTTATCGGCTCGTATCACAACATCTTCCGCCTCGGCGTCGCCATGCAGGACCTGGGCTTCTGGGTCATGAACGACGTCATCTGGCGCAAGGCCAACCCCATGCCCAACTTCAAAGGCACGCGCTTCACCAACGCCCACGAAACCCTGATCTGGGCGACCAAGGCCAAGGGTCAAAAGCGCTATACCTTCAATTACGACGCCTTGAAGGCCTTTAATGAAGACACGCAGATGCGCTCTGACTGGCTCATCTCGCTGTGCACCGGCGAAGAGCGCCTGAAGGACGAGAACGGCAACAAGGCCCATCCAACCCAGAAACCGGAATCCCTGCTGTACCGTGTCCTGCTGGCCTGCTCAAAGCCCGGCCAAGTGGTGCTCGACCCCTTCTTCGGTACCGGCACCACGGGTGCTGCCGCCAAGCGACTGGGCCGTCACTTCATCGGCATCGAGCGCGACGAGACCTATGCCCGCCATGCCCGCGAGCGTATCGCCAAGGTCATCCCGACCACGGCCGAAAACCTCAATGTCGTGGGTTCCAAAAAGTCGGAGCCGCGCATTCCTTTCGGCGCCCTGGTCGAGGCCGGACTGCTGCAACCGGGCGACATGCTTTATACCCCCAAGGGTGACAAGACCGCCAAGATCCGCGCTGACGGTTCGCTGGTCTACGGCGACCTCAGCGGTTCCATTCACAAGATGGGCGCCATGATGGAGCAGTCGCCAGCCTGCAATGGCTGGACCTACTGGCGGTTCAAGACCGACGCCGGCCTCAAGCCGATCGACGATCTGCGCGCACGAATCCGCGGGGATATGAACTAACGCGCCATCATTTCTGCAGGCATTTCACGTCCGCCGTGACGCAATCCGTCGCATATGGCACGCTCCTCGCATTGGTATAACTGGCAATGCCGATATCAAAGCCATTGACGATCTTGACCGTCAGCCTCTGGCCGGGCGCAAACCTGTAGACCTTGACCGTCTCCGCCCCGATCTTTGCCAGCAGGGGATCGGTGTCGACCGGCCATTTGCCGGTCCTGGCAGTGACGATGAGGGTATGGGTCGTCGTCTGCTTGCCATCGGAATAAAGGGTGAATTCACTCTTTTCGACGGAAACCGCGCCGACCTCGGGCAACTTGTCAACCGCGTCGGCAACGCGCTGTTCAGGGGCGAACATCCCTTCGGCCTGTGGCCACCACGTCTTTAGCATCGACGGCCCTGCGATCGCCAGGCCGAGCGACGCCAGCACCAGCAAAGAAGCAACACCGGCATGGACAGCTCCTTTCGGCGCTGGGACCTCGCGGGTTTCGACGTAGACGACGACTGAGCCGGACAAGAGATCGTGGACGAGACGCCGCGCCGGCCATCCGAACAAGATCAGGTAGACCTGCGCCAGACCGATACCGAGGACCGCCGTGATGGCAACGACACTCAGCACTTGCACCACGACCGGGTCGGTTAAATCAAAATTCCAGCCATTGAGCATGGCTGGCCCCACCAGGAAGAGGGCGCGCCAGAAGGCAACGAACAGATTGAGCGGCTTGCCGTTCAGCCCCACAACCTTGATGCCCAACAGCCGCTTGCCAACGGTCTGGCCGCCACCAAAGCCGCTGCCTAAAATGCCGTGATAGAGGATGCCGATGACCAGTCCGATGTATCGGCCGTCCGCTCCCAATGGCGAGACATAGTCCATCGCCGCCCAGCCTATGACGTAGCCCAGGACGCCGAGCAGAACTGAATCAATGAACCACGCGCCGACGCGCGGCCAAAATCCGGCAAACGTTTTTGGTTTGTCTGTCATCATCATCGCCCCCAAGCCAGAGCGCAATGTACCTTACTTTGAACGCTTGGCAAGTTGGCCGCCTGCCGGGCGTTAAGCTGCGTAGAATTGGCTTAACGAACCAGCGCGTTCAGTTTGGCCTTTTTCATGAGCGCCCTCCTCACCGGTTAGCGTGCTTAGTCGCAGCGGCCACCGGCAACGGTCGCCTGCCGCACCAAGCCTTGAGCACTTGCGTCTTCGTTTCGCCTCGAACATTGCGTCCGGTAAACACATGGCGCAACCCTTGCGCCGAAGACGTCAATGACCTTGCGGATGCGGGCTCGCGCGACTCTCCGCTAGTCAATGGGCGGTCACTGAGATCGAAGTCGTCGATCGAAATAACGATACCCCGGGGATGCGATCGCAACTGCGACCGGAGCGATAACCAAAACGGCAAGGCCAGTGAGAACAGCAGGTTGATGAGCAACTGTCGATTCCCAGGATGCTACTCAGCGCGCAGCTACCGATGTCCGGCCCTCAGATCCTTCCAGCCTGAACCAGCAGGTGACCGTCAACAGACGCCCGACTGCACTCTCACCTCGGCGCGTTTGCGTACCCACCACCCATTTGCTGACGCTTTTCACGGCAACGCGGACGAAATTCTGGTCGACCATGTCGTTGTCCTCCGCCGCGCAATCGCTCAAACGGCCGGAGGGGGAAATGACGCACGTGACCTCGAACGATTTGCCCTGGTCTGCCAAGTCGAGATCATCGCCGGACGGCTGATAGTGCGCTGGTTCAGGCTGGTAGATGATCTCCAAATCGTCGATCCCGACCAGGCTTTGCGCCATAACTATGGCCGGACAGGTCAAGGCCAAGGCGGACAGGGCGCCAACACTTGCTGAAAAAAGTGCTTTGAATTTCAATTGCATCATAGCCACTCTCGCGAGTCACACTGAGTTACAAGACGGATACCTTCCATTTTTTGACTAATGCGTCAAATTATAATTGACGTACCTGTCAATTATCTTGTGCTGGCGACGGCGACCACATCTGCTGTCTCGTTGCCGTCACTGCGATTGAACCGGACAGTGACGATGAGCGGACGGCCGGCCGTCGACTGACCCCCGACGGTTTGCGGCGCCACAATCCATTGGCTGACATTGGCCAATGCGATGTCGATGAATTTCTCATCATAGAGTTCGTTCTCGCCGGCTTCGCAGGCCGAAAGTCTTCCATTTGCCGCGATCGTACAGGCAATATCGAAAGACTTGCCATCGTCTTCCAGGTCAAAGGTCGTACCTTCCGGCTGATAGCCGCTGGGTGCCGGCTGATGGAGGATGCGGATATCACCAAAGTATGCCGGCTCGGTCGCAACCGCGGAACCGGCCAGACCCGCTGCGGCAATTGCCGCCGTCGCCATCCACACGCGCTTCATAATCCATCTCCTGAATACTACATCGAAAATAGCGATCTCAGGCCCTTAAACCGATGCGACTTAGGCAGGGGTATGATCAAGACTTAGTAAGGACTTCAGCGCTTTGGTAAACACCGTCGGCAGGGCCTTCACGTGCTCTAACGGCAAGGCCTGCCAACCATTGTGGTGACGCAAGAAGTCGGCAAAAGCGCTGCTCCCGACCCGCGCGATCCAGACCTGCTGGGTCAATGCAAAATGCGTAAACACATGTTCATAGCGCCCGGCATCGGAATAGCCTAAGTCAAACATCGGTTTTACATCGTCGATCTGCCACGGCTCTGCGCGCCATTGCGTATGCGGCAGTCCCAGCATACCGCCCAGCAGGCCCTTAGCTTCACGCCGCTCGACAATCACCGAGACACCATCGGTAACGACGAACACAACACCGTAGCGGCGCGGCTTGGTGACCTTGGCGGCCTTTACCGGATAGCTTTCCGCCTTGCCGTCACGAAAAGCGTCGCAGGCCGCATTCAGGGGACACAACAGGCACAGAGGTGATTTCGGGCGGCAAATCTGGTTCGCCAGGTCCATCAGCGCCTGGGGCCAGTCGCCGGCTCGCTCATCCCTTACCCATCTTACTGCGGCTTCACGAACGAAAGTGCGGCCCGCAGGCAGGGGTGTTGGGATGGCGTAAAGCCGGGCCATGATCCGCTCGATATTGCCGTCGACGACATTGGCCGGCCGGTCGAAAGCGATCGCTGCCACAGCCGCGGCCGTATAGGGCCCGAATCCTGGCAGTTTGAGCAATTCCGCCTCGCTGTCCGGGAATCGCCCGGCGTGGTCACGCTCGACCGTGCGCGCACATTCGAGTAGCCGCCGCGCCCGGGCATAGTAACCAAGCCCGGCCCATTGTGCCATGACCTCGCCGTCCGCCGCCGCCGCCAAATCCGCGACCGTCGGCCACAGCTCCAGGAACCGGGCATAATAGGGCGCAGCATGGGCGGTGGTGGTCTGCTGTAACATTACCTCTGACAGCCACACCCGGTACGGATCCCGCCCACCGTGTCGCCACGGCAGGTCGCGGCCATGGTTGTCGTACCAGGCCAGGAGCTCGGCCCGTAAACGCGAGACAAGGGCCGCATCCTTCTCTATAATTGCCATCTATGAAACGCTCTCTGCCGTCGATCGAAGACTCCCTGCGAATCCTGCGCACCAACCGTACCCGGCGTGCGCCCAAGGCGCCACCGCCGGTACAGAAGCAGGTTCAGCCCATCCTGAAAAGCCTTGAAGCGCGCTTCAAGGGCCTGGATGACCCGGCCCACAAGCTGCAACGGCGGTGGCAGGAAATCGTTGGCGATAAGCTGGCCCGGCTGTGCGAACCGGTCCGCGTCATCAAGGGGCGCCCTGGAAGCGCTGCTGGAAGCCCCCCCGGAAGCCCCCATGGCGGCGCGCTCGAAATCCGCGTCCAGGGCGCCTATGCCCCCTTGATCCAGCATCAGTCGGGTGCCCTGATCGACCGCATCAACCTGTTCCTCGGCGGGAAGTCGGTCGAGCGCCTGCGCATTATTCAAGGACCGCTGGCGACCAAACCACGTACGCCTCCGCCGCCGAAACCCCAACCCCTGACGGCCGCTGAAGACCTCGCCCTGCAGCAGGAACTGGGCGACGTCAGCGACGAAAAAGTCAGGACGGCGCTGCTAAAGTTGGGCCGCTCGGTGCTGCGCAAGCAAAAGCTGACGCGGTCCTGACGGGCGTGCCATAAATTGAGCGTAATCCGTCGCTTTAAAATGCTGTTGACAAAGGGAGCGGCGCACTGTTCTCACAACATAAAGTCGCGGCCGGTCCGCATTCTCAAAACGGGGCTTCCTTATGCACATGTATTTCACCCCCAGCCGCCGCCTGACGGCGATTGCCCTTCTCGCCGGCACGGCTCTGGCCATCGCCGGTTGCAGCAAGACGCCCGACGCGGTTACGGCCGACGACATGAGCAAGGGCGGCGATAATGCCAAGGTAACTTTGATCGAATATGCCTCTGTGACCTGCGTCCACTGCGCTGATTTCAACGAAAAGGTTTTGCCCCAGCTTGAAGAGAAGTACATCAAGACCGGCAAGATCAAATACGTCTATCGCGAATTTCTGACCCCGCCGAACGACGTCTCAGCCGCCGGAACGCTGTTGGCCCGTTGCGCCGGCAAGGACAAGTATTTCGAGGTCATCGACGCGGTCATGCGGTCTCAGAAGGAAATGTTTGCCGATGGCACCGCCGCTAATGCCAAACCCGTCCTGCTGAACATTGCAAAACAGGTCGGTCTTTCGGAAGCGCAGTTCAATGCCTGTATCACCGATCAGAAAGGTCAGGAGCGCCTGCGCAACAACATCGACAAATACATGAAGGAAAGCAACATCGAGTCGACGCCCACTTTCTTCATCAACGGCAAGAAGTTCGAAGGCAAGACCGTCGCCGATTTCGAAAAGGCTTTTGCTGATTTGGGCGTGAAGTAAACGGTGATGGCAGGCCTGTATCTGAAACACGCGTTGGCGGCCGTCATGCTGGGCATAGCCGCCCTGGCTTTGCCCGCAGCAGCTGCGACGCCGGCCAGGCCGAAACCGGTCCAGGCACATGTCATTCCTGCCGCCAAGCCGAACCTTCTGCCCGACATGTCGCTGGGCGACCCCAAGGCACCGATTACCCTTGTCGAATATGCCTCCGCGTCTTGCCCGCACTGCGCCCACTGGAACGAGGAAGTGTGGCCGGAATTCGAAACCAAGTATGTCAAGACTGGCAAGGTCCGCTACATCTTCCGCGAAGTGCTGACCAGCCCGCAGGAATACGCCATGACAGCCTTCATGATCGGTCGATGCGCTGTCGCCCGTAGTCCGGATCCCACCAGTTCGGCACCCTATTTCGCCGTACTGGACAGCTTTTTTTCCGGACAGTCGACCTACTTCAAAACCAATCTGCTCAGCCATGTCATGGCCGAGGTCACGGCCAAAACAGGCATGACCCAGGCTGACATGCAGGCGTGCATCGCCGACGAAAAGGGGTTTTCGGCCTTTTTCGCCAATATGAATGCCCACACGGAAGCTGATGGCGTCGCATCGACTCCGACCTTCTTCGTCAACGGCCGGCGTATCGATGGTCACGAGATGCACGATCTCGACGCTGCCATTGCTGCAGCGAAGTAGGTTTGCTTTCTGCGGGGCCCAGCCTAGTATAGCCGTAAAGAATCGGTAAACTTCCCGCCTTGGGGGTACCATTTCCGCTTTTTTTGGGCCCCGTCCTTGCAGTTTCAAAAGATTAAGCTTTCCGGGTTCAAGTCCTTCGTCGATGCAACCGAGTTTCGCATCGACCCCGGCTTGACGGGCATTGTCGGCCCCAACGGCTGCGGCAAGTCCAACCTGTTGGAAGCCCTGAGATGGGTGATGGGCGCGACCTCGGCCAAGGCGATGCGCGGCGCCGGCATGGACGACGTAATCTTTGCCGGTTCGGACAAGCGGACGTCGCGCAACTGGGCCGAAGTCACCCTGACCATCGACAATTCCGACCGCCTGGCGCCGCAGCCCTTCACCGATCAGCCCATCCTGGAGGTCGCCCGCCGCATCGACCGTGGCGCCGGTTCGTCCTACCGAATCAACGGCAAGGAGGTCCGCGCCCGCGACGTCCAGCTTTTGTTTGCCGATGCTTCGACCGGCGCCAACTCGCCTGCCCTCGTCCGGCAGGGCCAGATTTCGGAACTGATCGCAGCCAAACCGCAGAACCGTCGCCGCGTCCTGGAAGAGGCCGGCGGGGTCTCCGGACTGCACAGTCGCCGCCACGAGGCCGAACTACGACTAACGGCCGCCGAATCCAATCTGTCGCGCCTGGACGACATTGCCCGGGAACTGGATAGCGCTTTGTCGCGCTTGAAGCGCGAAGCCCGTCAGGCCGAAAAGTACAAAAAGATTTCGGCCGAGATCCGCGCCCTGCAAAAGGCCATCCTGCATGCTAAATGGCTGGAGGTCCGAAGCCTTCTGGAAGGCGCAGTCAGCGACATGCAGACCCAGTCCCAGCGGGTCGAGGACTCCGGCCGCGCGGCCACCATCGCCCAAACCACGGCGCTGGACGCCAACGAGGCCATCGCGCCGCTGCGCGAAGAAGAGGCCATCGCCGCCACGGTCAATCACCGTCTGACGGTCGAGAAGGAACGGCTCGACCTCGAAGAAAAACAAGCCGCCGCCGAAATCGAACGGCTCAAAAACGAACTGGGCCGGTTGCGAAGTGACTTCCAGCGCGAACTGGACCTGTCGTCAGACGGTTCGATCCAGTTGGAACGCCTGCAATCCTCCCTCGCCCGCGTCCAGGCCGAGATCGCCGAGGCGCCGTCGCGCGAACCGGAGCTGCGCGCCGCTGTCGATGCCGCCGAAGCCGAACGCCGCCAGGGCGACGCCGCCATCGAAGCCGTGGCCGCCGAGCAGGCCGCTCAGGTCGAGCGGCAGCGGCTGGAATCGGCCCGCCTGACCGAAGCCAAGGCCCGCTTCGACCGCATCGCCGCCCAGCTCCAGACCGCACACAACGAACGCAATGCGCTCGGCACCTTCGACTACACCGCCGTCGACCGATTGAAGGCCGAGGCCGCCCAGGGCCAGACCGAGCTCGATGCCGCCCGCAAAAACGCCGAAGAGCTGGAAGCCGGCCGGGTCGGCCTGGTCAATGCCGAGGCCCAGGCACGCAAAACCTTGCGCGAACTGGAAGACCAACTGGGCCGGATGACTTCCGAAGCCCGCGGCCTGTCGCAGATACTGCAGGGGGGGCAAAAGGCCAATAAGCCCGTGCTCGACGAGGTACGTCCCGACAAGGGTTACGAACTGGCCCTGGCTGCGGCGCTTGGCGACGACCTCAATCTCACCCTGTCTAAGAAGAGCGGAGACGCCCTCGCCTTCTGGAGCGAGGATTTCGAAAGCCGCGCCGCCCACATAGACCTGAAGTCGCTTGGCGTGGCGCCCCTGCGCGACCACGTCCGCGCCCCCGCAGCCCTGGCTCTGCGCCTGTCGACCGTCGGGGTCATCACGGCGGCCGATGCTGAACGCCTGCACGGCCAGCTTCCCGTCGGCGCCCGCCTGGTGTCGAAAGAGGGCGACCTGTGGCGCTGGGACGGGCTGATCGTCCGCGCCAAGGCCCCCAAGCCCGCCGCCGTACGCCTGGCCCAACGCAGCCGTCTCGATGAGCTCGAAGCCGAGATCGCCATGCTCAAGCCGCGCTTCGCCGAGGCCCAAGCCACACAGACGACGGCCGCCGAGGCCCAGCGTAAACACGAGGACATCCTGCGCCAGGCGCGTAACCGCCTGCCCGACCTGGAACGGCTCGTCCGCTCCAAACAGATGGCGCTGGAAGAGCGCCTGCGCGCCCAAACCCATTACGATGCCCGTCTCGAAGGTCTGGAGGCATCGCTGGCCCGCCTGTCCGGCGACCATGGCGAGATGGAGAACCTCTACCGGCTCGCTGTCGCCTCGCAATCGGAGGCCCTCGACACAGGCCGGATGAAATCCACATTGGACGCCGCCCGCCAGATCGCCGAAGGCAAGCGCCAGTCGGTGATGCGCGCCCGCGCCGAACTTGACCAGGAGATGAGCAACCGCGCCGCCCGCGAAAGCCGCGAACGCACCCTGACCCGCGAACTGGGTGACTGGACCCGCCGGACTCAGGATTCGGGCACACGCCTGATAAAGCTGGAAAAGGACCAGGAAGCCACGCGCGCTAATCTCGAAAAGGCCCAGGCGGCGCCGCAGCAGTTCGAATCACGCCGCATCGCCCTGGTCGATCAACTCGACATGGCCCAGAAGCGTCTTTCCGCTGCCCGCGACGCCCTCAATGCCGGCGAAACTGCCCGCCGCGACGCCGACATCAACCTGCGCACCCTCGAGCAGGAAGCCTCCTCCGCCCGCGAAGAACGCGCCGGCGCTCAGGCTCGCCTCGAAGGCATCCAGGGCAAGGCTGCCGACCTCGAGGCGGTGATTCTCGATCAGACCGGCGGCACGCCCGACGACCTTGGTCGTAAACTCAAGGAAGAAGCCATCGCCACCCCGGCCGATGCTTCAGGTGCCGAATCACTACTGTCGGGCCTGGAGCGTGAACGCGACGGCCTTGGCGCCGTCAACCTGCGCGCCGAGGAAGAGGCCGCCGAATACGAAAGCCGGTTGGACACCCTGGGCCGCGAACGGGCCGACCTGATCACCGCCATCGCCAAGTTGCGCGACGGCATCGACGAACTGAACGCCGAAGGCCGCGAACGCCTGCTGGCGGCGTTTGAAATCATCAACGCGCACTTCAAGACCCTGTTTGTCAGCCTGTTCGGCGGCGGTTCGGCCGAACTGCGCCTCGTCGAATCGGAAGATCCCCTCGAAGCCGGGCTGGAAATCTTCGCCTGCCCGCCAGGTAAGCGCCTCAGCACCATGAGCCTGATGTCGGGCGGCGAACAGGCCTTGACCGCCACCGCCCTGATCTTCGGCGTCTTTCTGGCCAATCCGGCGCCGGTTTGCGTGCTCGACGAAGTCGATGCCCCGCTCGACGACGCCAATGTCGACCGCTATTGCCGCCTGCTGGCCGAGATGCGCACCCGCACGCGGACGCGCTTCATTGCCATAACGCACAATCCGGTCACCATGTCGCGCATGGATCGGCTCTTCGGCGTTACCATGGCTGAACGCGGCGTGTCGCAGTTGGTCAGCGTCGATCTGTCGCAGGCCGAAGCCTTGGTGACGGAAGAGGTCGCTTAGTTTTATGTTTTGGGCGCAAATTTGTGCATGTGCGAAGCCGAATAAGCGAAATTTGCCTGCAAAACTGAGAGAAATCGTAACAGATTCCTCGTCTTCAAGCCGGGTTGCACCACAAAAATAGTGGCATTGGCGATTTGTCGCCCCCCGTGCTTGACCTTTGTGAGGGCTTTCAGTAGGTTCCGCCGCGTTCAAGCCGGGGGTGGTTTTTTCGACTGCCTCTGCCTGTGTGGTGCTGACCGTGACAGATGAACCTCCCAATGGGTCCTCGCCGGATGACGAGCTGAAGGACCTTGATGACCGCCTCAAGGCGGCCGAAGCGCGTCAGCGCAAGACGGTCGACCACGGTGCGGAAGTCGGCGCCAACCAGGGCTACCTGGCGCTTGGCGAACTCATGGGCGGCATCGGTGGCGGTCTGGGACTGGGCTGGCTGGTCGATACCTACCTTTTGGGCAGTACGCCCTGGGGCATGATCGCCGGCGCAATATTGGGCATGGTCGTCGCGGTCTATCTGATCGTGAAACGCGGCCAGGCTGAATCCTGAGGCGCCTGCCTCATCCGTGACATTCCACCGGTTCGCGCCGGTACAAAAAGAGGTTGAGGGCTTTATGGCCGATCCGTTGCACCAGTTCCAGATCCAGAAGGTCGCCGAGCTTCCGTCCTTCACGGTTGGCGGTGTCGTGGTCGATATGTCGATCACCAACTCGGTCCTGGCCATGATGATCGCCGTCTCAGTGACCTTGCTGTTCTTCACCCTGACCACAGCCCGCGCCAGCATCATTCCCGGCCGCGGCCAGGTCATGGCCGAAGGCTTGTTTACGCTGATCAACGACATGACCGAATCGATCATCGGCCACGACGGCAAGAAATTCATGCCGTACGTTTTCACGCTGTTTCTGTTCATCCTGAGCTGCAACCTGCTGGGCATGTTCACCTACTTTACCGCCACCTCCCAGGTGGCGGTGACGGTGACCCTGGCGGCAATGACGATCCTGGTCGTCATCGGCGTCGGGGTGCTCAGCCACGGCCTCGGCTTCTTCAAGATGTTCGTACCGTCGGGCGTGCCCTGGTACATTCTGATCATTCTGGTGCCGATCGAAGTCATCGCCTTTGTGATGCGGCCTGTGACACTGACCTTGCGTCTTTTTGGCAATATGCTCGGCGGTCACATCGTTTTGAAGGTGTTTGCCGGCTTTATCGTCACCACGGCCGCCATGGGTATCGGCGGCTGGGCGATTGGCCTTGCATCGCTCAGCACTATGGTCGCGCTGACGACCCTCGAATTCCTGGTCGCCTACCTGCAAGCCCTCGTGTTTGCCGTTTTGACCTGTGTCTATCTCGGTGACGTGGTCAACATCGGCCACCACTAATCCTTTAATCCTACCGCTACGGAGCTACCCCAATGGACGTTCAATCCGCTACCCTCTTTGCCGCCGGCCTCAAGTACATCGGCGCCGGCCTGGCATCCTTCGGCCTGATCGGTGCCGGTATCGGCCTCGGCATCCTGTTCGGCAACTACTATGCCGGCGCCCTGCGCAATCCGTCGGCCGCCAAGGCCCAGCAGACCAACCTGTTCATCGGCATGGCTTTGACCGAAGCCCTGGGTATCTTCGCCTTCGTTATCGCGCTGCTGATCCTGTTCGGCAACTAAGCCCATCCCGTTGTAAGCCCGCGCCGTTAACAGGACGCGGGCCTTCAAGGACCTGTCATGACTGCAGTCCCCACTTCCGCTGCCCCGAACACTGAGGGTGACGTCGCCACCTCTGCACCGGATACTGCTCCGGCGACCACAACCGTGGTTTCCCTTGTGCCGGGCCATGGTGACGACACCCACGCAGCAGGTGGTCAAACCGGCGCCCACGGTGCCGGTGACCACACGACTGGTACCGTAGGGACAACCGAGCATGCTAAAGACCACGGAAGCGGCGGTCTGCCGCAGCTTCAGACGGAGCACTGGGCCGGTCAGATCGTCTGGCTGCTGATCATCTTCACCGTATTCTACACGCTGATGGCGACCGTGTTCACGCCGCGTCTGCGCAAGGTGATTTCGAACCGTGGTTCGACCATCGCCGAAGACCTGGCCAATGCCCGCGCCAATCGCGACGAAGCCGAGGCCCAGGCCAAGGACGCCGCCGCAGAGACCGCCGCAGCCCATACCGCCTCGCGCAAGCTGGCCGCGGAGGCCCTGGCGCGTTCCAATGCTGAGATCGCGGCCCAGACCGCGGCCGAGGATACCAAGCTGAATGCCCGTCTGTCGGAAGCGGAAGCCCGCATCCGCGCCGCGCGCGACACTGCCATGGCCCACGTAACGGAGATCGCCGGTGAAACCGCCCAGGTCCTGGTCGAAAAACTGACCGGCAAGCCGGCGACGGCGGCCGCCCTCAAATCGGCCTTCGGAAAGGTATCGTAATGTTCAACCTCGCTGAAACCGAAACCTGGGTCCGTATCGCCCTCGTTATCTTCTTCCTGATCCTGATCGTGGCCAAGGTGCCCGGCAAGGTCTGGGGTGCGCTGGGTGACACCGGCAAGGCCGTCCGTGCCGAACTGGACGAGGCCGTGCGCATCCGTCAGGAGGCCACCGACCTGCTCAACACGATCAAGGCCCAGCGCGTCGCCGCCGAGCAAAAGGCGCGCGAACTGATCGCCCTGGCTGAAGAAGAAGCGGCGCGCCTGGCCAAGGAAGCCCGCGAGAAGCTGGCGGATTCGATCCAGCGCCGCGAGGCATTGGCCGAACGAAAGATCACTCAGGCGGAAGCCAAGGCGACGGCCGACGTCAAGGCGGCGGCTGTCGATCTGGCAGCACAACTGGCGCAGACCATCCTGGCCGACCGCACAGCAAAGATGGCCAGCGACGCCTCCGTGGATACGGCCATTGGCCAGATCCAGGGACGTTTGAACTAGGGGATATATAACCTTTCAGTTATAAAGGCCCGGAGCTCGCTCCGGGCCTTTTCTTGTTTTCGGCGCCCGGTCATGCCCCATAGCGGTGATGATCCAGACAATCATTCCCATAAGCAGCAGGTAGGCAATTTCGACGAACGACGGCAGCAACGTAATCCAACTCGTAGTCTGCGTCTTTTGGGCGCCAATATAGGTATTGGTGGCCTCGTAGAGACCTCCGTAAACAGCCCACCCCAGTGCGCCATAGCCCATGACGGTCAGAAGCAAAGACTTGGCTTTGGTCCGGCCTTTCAAAGTCACAGCGATAATCACTGAAGCGATCCCGGCAATCACAACCATCATGGTAGACACTTTCGCCACAAGGGTCATGTCCAGAAACACTTCCCATGGCGACGCTGACGCCAGTGTTTCGGCAATCACAGCTAAGTCTATAGTCGTCACCATCACTCTCCCCGACTGTTACCGTCAGGCTATCACGCTTTCGGAGAAAAACAAAAAGCCCCGCCAGACGGACCGGCTGGGCTTTTCAAATCCTATGGTCCGGCAATCAGGCCGCGGCGGGTTGCCAACGGCGGCGGCTGAAACGCATGCCCAGGATGGCCTTGAACTCCTGCCGGATGCGATTCATGAAACGCAAACGGCGCCCCAGGATGTGACGCTCCATACGCAGTGTGCTCAGCCACATCAGGGCGACGACCTTGGCACCAGGTCGCAGCATGGCGCGTACGGGACCAACCAATTTCGGAAAGCGGCGGCTGAGGCGCACGAACCGACGTTTCACCCATACCGAACTGCGCAAAAGCAGGATCAGGCCGAACATGAAAAAGGGAACGCCCATGGGCCCCGGCAGGGGCGCAATCGCAATGCCGAACAACATCAGCAGGATGCCGGCAATGCTCGTCAGGATTTTCAACAACGCAGAAAACGGTTTCACGTGACAGACCTTAAACTTGCACGCCGGATATAGGGATCACCCCCGCAGTGCACAAGACGGAAAACCCTCCATTTTGCTAAATGCGCGCAAGACTCGCTTTTAGACAAAACGGAGGGCCGAAATAAGGCTTACCAAAAAGACATGAATATCGACTGAACGCCGGATTAGCTGAAGATCAGGCGAGGTTGTCTGGCGGCGCGGGTCTCATCCAGTCTTTTCGCAGGCGCGAGGTACGGCGCCCCCTTAAAGCGCGCGACGTCGCCGTTTCGCGCCGCACCGGCCAGAGCTCTCAGGACCGCAATAAACCGGTCCATTTCGGCGCGTGATTCCGTTTCGGTAGGCTCGATCAACATGGCGCCGTGCACGACCAGGGGGAAGTACATGGTCATCGGGTGGAAGCCTTCGTCGATCATCGCCTTGGCGAAGTCAAGCGTAGTGACGCCGGTACCTTCCAGCCAGGAATCATCGAACAGGGCTTCGTGCATGCACGGCCCGTCCGGGAAGGGCACGCTCATCAGATCCGACAGCGACGCCTTGATATAGTTAGCGTTCAGCACGGCATCCTCGGCAACCTTTTTGAGGCCGTCGGCACCATGGCTTAGCATGTAGGTCAGGGCGCGGATATACATGCCCATTTGGCCATGAAACGCGCACATACGACCGAAGTTCGCCGCGCTATCCGCTTCGCCATGCTCCTCGATGACAAAGCCATCACCCGCCGACACCACCCACGGACGCGGCGCGAAGGGGGCCAGGGCAGCCGACAACACCACCGGACCGGCGCCGGGGCCGCCACCGCCGTGAGGCGTCGAAAAGGTCTTATGGAGATTGATGTGCATGGCGTCGACGCCGAGATCGCCCGGACGGACCCGGCCAACAATGGCGTTGAAGTTTGCGCCGTCACAGTAAAAGTAAGCGCCGGCCTCATGGGTCAGGCGCGAGATTTCGAGAATATCGCGTTCGAACAGGCCGCAGGTATTGGGGTTGGTCACCATAATGGCGGCGACGTCTGACCCGAGTTTCGATGCCAGGTCAGCGACATCTACGCGACCATCGGCGGTCTGGGCGACTTCCTTGACCGTATAGCCAACGAAAGCGGCGGTGGCCGGGTTGGTGCCGTGGGCGGAGGTCGGGACCAGCACCGTGCGCCGATGGCCCTGCCCCCTGGCCTCGTGGGCGGCCTTGATCGTCAGCAAGCCGCACAGTTCGCCATGGGCGCCCGCCTTGGGCGACAGGGCAACCGCCGGCATGCCGGTCAGGGTCTTCAACCAGTGCGCCAGGCTGTCCATCAGGGCCAAGGCGCCCTGGACGGTCGATACCGGCTGCAGCGGGTGGATGTCGCCGAGACCGGCAATTCGCGCCATCTTCTCGTTGAGACGCGGATTGTGCTTCATGGTGCACGAGCCCAGCGGATAGAGGGCCAAGTCGATGGCGTGGTTCTTCTGCGACAGGCGGACATAGTGCCGAACGCACTCCGGTTCGGTAAGGCCCGGAAGATTCAGATCGTCGCCGCGGACCAGACCGTCCAGGTCGGACGTGTCTATGGCGATATCGGCGAAATCGACGCCGGTGCGGTGATAGTCATCCCACTCGAAGATCAGCTTTTCGGACTGGAGCAACCCACGGCCGCCCAGCAGGGTGTGAAACGAGGTAGCTTCGACATCGAAATCGGGAGCACTGGGTCGGCCAACTGTGTTCATCTTCATATCACCCATCACAGCACCGCCTTCAAAGCTTGTACAAAAGCATCCATATCTCTGTCGCTGACCGTTTCGGTGGTGGCGACGATGAGGTGATTGTCGAACTCCGGAGCGACGCCCAGGCGCGATACGGGCACCCCACCCAGCACGCCCTGAGCGGCCAGCGCCTCGACGACACCGGCGGCCGCCTTGGGCAGTTTGACGGTGAACTCGTTGAAGAAACGCGGTGTCACCACCTCGACACCCGGAACGGCCGCCAGACGGTCGCGGAGGGCATGAGCCTTGGCATAGTTGATCCTGGCAACCCGTTTCAGCCCTTCCTGACCCAGCAAACTCATATGGATACTGAAGGCCAGCGCACACAAACCTGAGTTCGTACAGATGTTTGAAGTAGCCTTGTCGCGGCGGATATGCTGCTCGCGCGTCGAGAGTGTGAGCACAAAGCCGCGCTCGCCATCGGCATCAACCGTTTCGCCGCACAGTCGGCCCGGCATCTGGCGCAGGTACTTTTCCTTAACCGCAAACAGCCCGACATAGGGGCCGCCAAACGACAAGGGCACACCAATCGACTGGCCTTCGACGGCGACGACATCAGCGCCCATCTCGCCGGGTGATTTCAACAGGCCCAGCGACATGACCTCGGTCACCACCACGATCAGCAATGCGCCTGCAGCCTGGGCTGCGGCGGCGATCTGGGTCAGGTCGGTGGCGGTTCCGAAGACGTTCGGCGTCTGGACGACGACACAGGCCGTATCGGCGTCGATGTGGTTCAACACCTCGGCTTCGTCGTCGATTGCGAGGTCGCACGCCTCGGTCGTTATGCCGACGGCGTGGGCCAGGGTCTCGACCGTTTCGCGATAATGCGGATGCAGCCCGCCCGACAAAACCGCCTTGCTGCGTTTGGTGACGCGTGTAGCCATCAGCACGCCTTCGGCGGCGGCGGTCGAGCCATCATACAGCGAGGCATTAGCCACCGGCATGCCGGTCAGGCGCGCTACCTGGGTCTGAAACTCGAACAGGACCTGGAGCGTGCCCTGTGCGATTTCCGGCTGATACGGCGTATAGCTGGTCAGGAATTCCGAGCGCTGGATGATGTGGTCGACGGTCGCTGGAATATGGTGGCGATAGGCGCCAGCACCGACAAAGAACGGCACCTTCGCCGGGCTGACGTTTTGGGCGGCAAAGGCCTGGAGCTGGGCCTCGACCTCCAGTTCGCCGGTATACACCGGCAAATCGACCGTTCCCGAACGACGGGCCGGCTGCGGTACATCAATAAACAGGTCGTCGATCGAACCGACGCCGATCTTGTCCAGCATCGAGACCCGGTCGGCCTCGCTCAACGGCAGATAACGCATACAAAAACCCCTTACAGCGTGCCCAGATAGGTTTCGTAGGCGTCGCGATCCATCAACGCGTCCAGTTCGGCCGGGTTGGTCAGCTTGATCTTGGCGATCCAGCCTGCGCCTTCGGGCGAGGCATTGACCGTATCCGGGCTGCTGGACAGGTCGGTATTGGCGTCGATGACGTCACCCGACACCGGCGCATAGACGTCGGACGCCGCCTTGACGCTTTCGACCACGGCGAAGCTGTCACCCTTTTTTAGCGCGGTACCCGGTGCCGGAACCTCGACAAACACCACATCGCCTAAAGCGTTGGCGGCATAGGCGGTGATGCCGACCAAGGCGGTGTCACCGGTTACTTCGACCCATTCATGATCCCTGGTGAATTTCATCTGATGGCCCTCTCAAGCTTTCGGTTTGCGGTGATAGCCGTTCGCAACGAACGGCAGAGTGACGATTTGCGCGGCATACGACTTGCCGCGGACTTCCAGTTTCAGCCTGGCTCCGACATCGGACGCGGCCGGTGGCACATAACCCATGGCGATGGAATACCCCAACGACGGCGACGGCACGCCTGACGTGACGATACCCAGTTCAGCACCGTCTTCGCTGAGGATTTTCGCGCCTTCACGCGCCGGCGGGCCTTCCAGGACGCGGATGGCGACCCGGACCCGAGCCAGGTCACCGGCCAATTGCTGGCGAATGCGGTCTATGCCGCGGATATCGCCTCGGGTTAGTCGCGATTTCTGCATGGCAAAGCCAAGACTGGCTTCTACCAGGGTGTAGCCCGCATCCATCTCATGGCCGTAAAGCGGCATGCCGGCTTCGAGGCGCAGGCTGTCGCGCGCCCCAAGACCGATCGGCTTGACCACGTCGTGCGTTAACAGGAGGTCCCACAGTTCGCGGACGATGGCGTTGGGGACGCTGATCTCGAAACCGTCTTCACCGGTATAGCCCGAACGCGAGATGAAGGCCGTCTGGCCCAGCAAGTCAAAACTTCCACATTCCATGAAGTATAGCTCGCACGCCGCCGGGCAGACCGCCTGTATGACGTCCTTCGCCTTGGGGCCCTGCAAAGCCAGCAAAGCGCGTGCATCCAGCACCTCGAACTGGCTGTTGCCGATAGTCTCACGGGCCAGGATTTCAAAGTCCTGATCCTTGCAGGCGGCATTTACCACCAGCAGGAAACCCTCGCCTTCCGGACGCGACACCATCCAGTCATCGAGGATCCCGCCCTCAGCATTCAGCAGCAGAGAATATTTCTGCTTACCTGGAACTAAAGTGGCAAAATCCGTCGGGGTCAGGGCTTCCAGGGTGGCGACGGCGTCGGCACCGATCAAGCGCGCCTGGCCCATGTGCGAGACATCGAACAGGCCCGCACTTTCGCGTGTCCATTTGTGCTCGGCCAGGACGCCGTCATACTGGACCGGCATGGTGTAGCCAGCGAAGGGCACCATGCGTGCACCGAGTGCGACATGACGATCGTAGAGGGCTGTGGATTTTAGCGACAGGGTGGAATCGGGCATGGGGTCTCGCAGATCGTCTGAACACGTGTCTGCCCCCGCTGTCCTTATGGCCTGAGAGATTTGCTCCTTCGGCGAACGCTTATACAGCGCTACTTTCCAGCGTTTGGTGGCTCGGTTGCGGTCCGTTTGCCTGAGCGTTTCCGGGGCGGTTGCGCCTTCGGCGTCGGGGGACGAATCCCGATCTCTCCCGCATGAGCGAAGGTCTTCTTGCGTTAACGTCTGCGAAGAGTCAACCGTTATTGACGACTAACCTCAGGTGCTGTTTCACGCGGACTTGAGGCGGGTCATAGGCTTCTGGCCGTCCGATACGTTCGGGCTGGCGCAGGAAGCGTTCCTTGTACTTGGCCATTTGCGGCAACAGAGACGCCTCCAGATGGGCGATCTCGATCTCCACGCAGGCATGGGCCAGACGTTCGATATGGCGATTGGGATGGCGTCCGGGCGGCGACACCAGGATCAGTTTCTTCTTCGGGAAACGCTCACGGATATAGCGCGCCGTGGCGGCATGGTCGCCATCAGCGGTGACCAGATAACACACGTCGAACAGGTCGTCTTCGGCGTCGGCGGCGATCGACAGCGCCAAGTTGACGTCACCCTGCTTTTCAATATGGATCTGCCACTTGTGGCCACACGAATTGCAGCCGTCCGTGGCATGGACGAAATGGCCCATGCGGCAGATAACACCCTGCCCTTCCAGGGCCTTGCGGTAGTCTTCGTGACGTTTCAGCTTGGACTTGTTCTGCGGTCGGAAGGCGGAACACCAGACGACGCGCTTGACGGCCTCGGACCTGGGCGCAATGGCACGGGCCAGAGCCTTTAGATTCAACCACTTCAGATAGGGGCGTTTGTAGGCGTCGACGGCATGATAGAGGTTGAAGCCGTCGAAATAGAAGGCGGCGCGCTGGCGAAACAGCGGCAAATGCCAGCCCGATGTCTTGCCGCCCTTCGCCATTTTAACGCCCCTCTAACGCTCGCGTAACACTAAAACCCAAGTCCGGGGATTTGTCAGCAAAAGAAAAGAAAAATTAGCCACGGATGTCACGGATGCGCCGCTTTGCGGCGTCACGGATCAGCACGGATTTTATGGTATACGGACACATCGCGCGAATTGGCCTCTTAGGAAGGCGCTTCGCGCGAGAATTTCAGGTGCATGAAATCCGTGCTGATCCGTGACGCCGGCCAACGGCCGGCGCATCCGTGCTATCCGTGGCCAAAACCTTACATCTGATCCGGTGCGCTCAAGCCCATCAGATCCAGGCCCAGTTCCAATTGCCTCAGAACCACCTGAACTACGCCGAGCCGCGACGTCTTCACCGCCTCGGCGTCACCGGCCAAAACCGGACAGGCAGCATAGAATTTCGAGAATGCCTGTGCCAGCCTGTAGACATGATCGGCCAGGATGTTCGGCGCACGCTTTAGATAGGTCTCTTTCAGCGCGCCATCGAATGCGTCCAGCAACAAGACCAACTCACGCTCCGCCGGCTCACCGACCGTCACAGCACCGGGAGCCAAGCCCTGCTCCATCGCCTTGCGCAGGATCGACTTCATCCGCACTGCCTGGTATAGCAGATACGGCCCCGTCTTGCCTTCGAAGGTCATAAACCGGTCGAGGTCAAAAATGTAGTTGGTTAGCCTATGGTTGGACAGTTCGGCAAATTTCAGCGCCGCCACAGCCACCTTGTGCGCCGTATCGTTGAATTCCGCCGCCGAAAGGCCTTCGCCCAACTCCTGCTCATGTAGCCTGGCAACGGCCTTCTCAACCGCCTCCGACACAAGGACATGCAGTTTCAGAGTCCCGCCGTCACGCGTCTTGAACGGCGTTCCATCCGGGCCGTTGACCGTGCCGTTGGCAGCGTGCTCGAGCGTTCCCTCTGCGGCGTAACCCGCCAGGTAGGCCGTCCGGAACACCTGTTCGAAATGCTTGGCCTGACGCTGGTCAACAACATAGAGGCTGAGGTCCGGCTGATGTTCGGTCTTACGTTGCACAACTGTTGCCACATCGGTGGTGCCATACATGGCGGAACCTTCCGAAGAGACGACGAGCAGTGGCGGCGGATCGGCAACCTCGACGACCGAACCGTCTTCCAGCTTCTTCTTCTGGGTTTCGCCGGGCCGTGCGACGTGGACGACCTGAGCACCCTGGTCCGCGACCAGCAGGCCCTTGGCTCTAAGGTCTTCAATCATCGGTTCGATGTACGGATCGGCATCGGACTCGCCGTTCCACAGGTCGAACTCCACGCCCAACAGAGCATAGTCGCGTTTCAGCGCTTCACGGCTGACCACCACAAAGTGCTGCCACAGGGCGCGATAGCCTGGCCGCCCCTGCTGCAACTCACGCGTCGCCTTCCGCGCCGCGTTCAAAAACTCAATATCCTTGGCTTTGATGCGCTGGCTGGTCTTGGGGTAGATGCGGCCGAGATCGGCCAGCGTTACCGGCGACCCGGATGGATAGGGGCCCGAAAACGCCGCATCGAAATAGGGCAACTCCGGCATCTCTTCCGACACGCCGACGATCAGTTGCCCCATCTGCAGGCCCCAGTCGCCAAAGTGGGCGTCGCCGATCACGTCATCGCCCAGGAAACGCATGATACGCTTCAGGCTTTCGCCGATCACCGCCGTCCGCAGGTGGCCGATATGCATTTCCTTGGCGACGTTAGGCCCGCCGAAGTCGATGATCACCTTGCGCTTTTGCGCCACAGCCGGCGCTCCCAGCCGCCTGTCCCCGGCAATCACGTTGACACGCTCGCTCAAGGCCACATCGTTGAGTTTGAAGTTCAGAAAGCCTGGCCCGGCGATTTCCAGGCTGTCGAGGCGCACGTCATCGCTCAACCGAGCCTGAATTCGGGTGGCGACCTCACGCGGGTTGGCCTTTGCCGCCTTGGCGACGGCTAACGCTCCGTTACACTGGAAATCGGCCAGGTCAGGGCGATCGGATGGCTGAACCCGGCCGGCGGTAACATCGAAACCCTCTGCTGCAAAAGCCGCGCCGGCAGTCGCGGTCAATTGGCTTCGGAAATCGTTGGAGGGAATAAAGTCTTCAGCCATGGCTCAGGTCCGATCACAAGGTCGGGCCCTGATACAGGGCGCGTTACGCCCTGACAACTCTGTTGGGCGTCGTTATTTCCGTTCGACCGCCGTGGTATAGCGGAAGTGCTTGCCGTCGCGGTTGAAAGCGATCATCTGCGGCGTGACCTCGAAGCCGACCAGGACTTCGAAGTTTGAGCCCGAAACCGTCACGTCGGCTCGCGGAATGATAATGCCTTCGATCGGTACGTTGACGTCGAGTTTCTGCTCGCCGGGACGGAAGGTAACGGGCAACTCGAAATACTGCTTGGCCAGGACGGTCGTGTCACGCTCGGTAACGGCAACCCAATACTTGTACACCTTGGTTTCGCCCACGGCCATCGGCCCGCGGCCAAGAGAGAAGCCGACGCTCATCCCGACCTGAATCGGCGCCTCGCCCTTGTAGGCGCAGTCAGAGGTCACACCGTTGATTTCACCCGTCCATATGGCGGCAGAGGTGGCTTCGCGATTGTCCTTGAACTCATGATAGCGCGCGGCATCGTAAAGCACCTTGACAAAGGGGCAAGGCCCCTCGGCCTTGACGGCCTTCAGGCGCAGATCGCGGTCAGCCCACTCGTCTTCCTTCTTCTGCGCATCCTCGGCGGTTTCCTCGCCACGGCCACGCTGCTGGGCCTGGACGGCAAACGCGCCGGCATTGATCATGAGGCCCAGGCAAACGCCTGCGATAAGATGACGCGCGCGAAGGGACATGAGCTTCAAGAATCCTGTGTGAATACGGGGCCATCGGCCGACCCCTTACCGCCTTGGTAGCGTAAGACGAACGCTTGTCAAAGCGGTTTATCGGCCAGTTGCGGCGAAATCACGGCGCAACCCCGTCACCTGTGACACCGGAGGCACGGCCTTTTTCGCCTGCGCGGCGATTACTGTCGTTTGTGGTAAAGACATCTATGGCGAAGACCGGCAAAACACCTTATCTAGAACCCATGACCGTCCTTACCGTCCATCTCGCCACGCCGCGCGGATTTTGCGCCGGCGTCGACCGTGCCATCCAGATCGTCGAACGCGCCCTCGAACTGTACGGCGCCCCGGTCTATGTCCGCCATGAGATCGTCCACAACAAGCACGTGGTCGACCGGCTGAAGGCCATGGGCGCTGTCTTCGTCAAGGAACTGGACCAATGTCCGCCCGACCGGCCGGTGGTGTTTTCGGCCCATGGCGTGCCCAAGTCGGTGCCGGCCGAGGCCCAGTCACGCCAGATGTTCTATCTCGACGCTACCTGCCCGCTGGTCTCCAAGGTCCATGTCGAGGCCGAACGCCATTTCATCGAAGGCAGCGAGATTTTACTCATCGGCCATGCCGGCCATCCGGAAGTCATCGGCACCATGGGGCAATTGCCCGACGGCGCCGTGACCCTGATCGAGACCGTGGCCGATGCACAAAACTATGTGGCGCGCGATCCCGAAAACGTCGCCTTCGTCACCCAGACCACCCTGTCGGTCGACGACACGGCCGACATCGTCGCCGCCCTGCGCGCCCGCTTTCCGTCGATCAAGCTGCCGCACAAGGAAGACATTTGCTACGCCACCACCAACCGCCAGGACGCGGTCAAGGCGGTGGCAGCCGACTGCGGGCTAATGTTGATCATTGGTTCGGCCAAGTCGTCCAACTCCCAACGCCTGGTCGAGGTCGCATTAAAGGCCGGCACGCCGGCCGCCTATCTGGTCGACGACGCCTCGCATGTTGACTGGACGTGGTTCGAGGGTGTGACGTCGGTGGGCGTATCGGCGGGCGCCTCGGCGCCGGAAAACCTCATCAGCGATTTGATCGCGGCGATCAGCGCCCGCTATGAGACGGAGGTGATCGAATCGTCGGGTGTGCGCGAGACGGTGACCTTCAAACTGCCCAGGGTCTTGACAGACGCCTGACGTCTAACCAATGAAAATTTTGCCATAACAATATCTTATACTCCCCCGTTATACGGGGCAGGTGGATCATGGGCCATAGCCCATGAGTCGGTGGGGGGATTTGGCCCGCCAGAGTTTGCGCCACGAAGGTCCATCTCCAGCAGCGCAAGACGCCTCCACGGTCAGCCAACCACCGTGCTTTCCAAAGTGGCTATCCACAGATAAGCCAGATAAGCCAGATAAACGCACTCGTCTCCGGCGCGACTCCTCGGTAAGCCTTATTCTATGTCCACTCTTCCCAAAGTCACCATCTATACCGACGGCGCGTGCAAGGGTAATCCCGGCCGAGGCGGCTGGGGTGCCATCCTCATCTCGGGTGAACACGAGAAGGAGTTGTACGGCTTCGACGCGGAGACGACCAACAACCGCATGGAGTTGATGGCCGTCATCCAGGCTCTGGAAGCTTTGAAGAAGCCGTGCGAGGTCGAACTTCACGCCGACAGCCAGTATGTCCTGAAGGGCATCAAGGAATGGATCCACGCCTGGAAGAAACGCGGCTGGAAGACGGCGGACAACAAGCCGGTCAAGAATGACGACCTGTGGATGCGACTGGACGCTGCCACCCAGCGCCACAAGATCAAGTGGCACTGGGTCAAGGGACATGCCGGCCACGAATTAAACGAACGCGCCGACCAGTTGGCCAACCGCGGCATTAACGAGGCCCGCAGCCAGCGGGTTTAGTCGCCGAACTCGAAGATATCCAGAAAGTCGAAGCCCTTCTTTTTCTTCCTGTAGGGCGCGCCGTGCTGGCCGTGCTGGGCATAGTATTTGCGCTTATCGTCGTCATCGTCATCGTCGTCGCGGCGGGAATAGCGCTCCTGCTCGCGGTATTGCGGCTGCGGCGGTTGTTGATAGACCGGCTGTTGTGGCGGGGGAGCGGCCGGCCGTTGCGGCGGCGCCTCGATCGCGCCCTCGTCACGCGCCAGGGCCAGCAGCTTTTCCAGTTCACCGCGGTCCAGCCACACACCGCGGCATTGCGTACAGACGTCGATCAGAATGCCTTCGCGCAGGACTTCCCGAAAACTGCCGCGGCAGACGGGACAGGACATGGTGGAAACATCGGCAGGCATGGTGGCTCCTCTTGTTGACTTCACTTCGACATTGGGTCGCACTTGCGAAAATCAAGGTATCTGCGTCAATTCAGACGCAAAACGACAGGCGTTCTCGACATAGTGATCCGCCGACCGACGCAGACCGGCGATCTGCGCCGGCGTCAGTTCGCGCACCACCCGCGCCGGCGAGCCCAGCAACAAGACTCCATCCGGATAAATCTTGCCCTCCGGCACCAGGCTGCCGGCGCCGACCAGGCTGTCGCGACCGATCACCGCCCGATTCAGAACAACCGCGCCGATTCCAATCAGCGAATTGTCGCCAACGGTGCAGCCGTGCAACACCACCTTATGACCGACCGTAACGCCCTCGCCGACCGTCAGCGGTGATCCCGGATCCGAATGCAGTACGCTGCCGTCCTGAACATTGCTGCGGGCACCGATCGTCATGGGCTCGTTATCGGCGCGAAGAACACAGTTAAACCAGACACTTGCGTCTTCTCCCAATCGAACATCACCCATAAGGTCGGCCGACGGTGCGATCCAGAACCGGCCAGAAGCCGGCAATGCAGGCCCCACCTCTCCAAGCCGATAAACCGTCATGACACATGCCTCTTTTCATTTTTTTTTCGCGAGTGCGAGATGACCCAACCCGCTTTTTTAAGAAGTCAGTAAGATAATTGCGAGAATCTGA
Organism: Asticcacaulis sp. AC402; assembly: GCF_000495835.1. Lineage (GTDB taxonomy): Bacteria > Pseudomonadota > Alphaproteobacteria > Caulobacterales > Caulobacteraceae > Asticcacaulis. The sequence goes on along the minus strand of NZ_AWGC01000006.1, from coordinate 224,326 downwards.
TAGCGTCAGAGCGGGGGAATCACCACCCCCACTGTCGGCACCATTTTAAGGTTCATTCCTTAGAGGTAAAAGTGGCAATAAGGCCCCGTCGAGTAATGACTGAACCGGCTCGCATCATGGCTTGCCAGCAAGGTCGTCGTCGTGATCGGTTCCATGAACCTGTCACAACCCGACAAATCCAAGGGGAAGCGTCAATACCAATTGGTGTTTCCCCGCCGCCCCCTGCCAACGACGGCGGCACTTCTGACAGCCGTCGATTCTCCTCCCCCATCGTAACCGAAGGCGAGCCTCTAAGGGCCTCGCCTTTTTTCATGCCCGCATGCGGCCAGACACCGCACGGGTCATTTGTAGGAGCCCACCATGACCAAGCGATCCGCTAAACGCTTTCTCCGTGAAGGAACCCTGGACGCCGAGCAGTATGCCTCGGATACCAAGGTGCGTCGCTTGAGCATACACGCCGGCGGCGTCAGTTCCTCCTGGTCGCCCATGGCTGGCCCGGCCAACGAAGACCGCAGCCAGTCCTACGTCAAGACCATCAAGCCCAAGTCCGAGGGACAGATAGCCCTGCTGGCCGCCATGGACGAAAAGAACCTGGTCATGGCGCTGGGGCCTGCGGGCACTGGCAAGACCTACCTGGCCATCGCCAAGGCCGTCGAGGCACTGGAAGCCGGCAAGGTCGGCCGCATCGTTCTGTCGCGCCCGGCGGTCGAAGCCGGTGAGTCGATCGGCTACCTGCCCGGCGACATGGAGGACAAGCTGGCACCCTACCTGCGCCCGTTGTATGACGCCCTCACCGACCGGCTCAGCATGAAACGCGTCAAGGCGCTCATCCAGGAGGGCCTCATTGAGATCGCCCCGGTCGGCTATATGCGCGGCCGCACGCTTAACAATGCCTTTGTCGTCATCGACGAAGCCCAGAACTGTACCTACGTGCAACTCAAGATGCTGCTGACCCGGCTGGGCTGGAACTCGACCATGGTTGTCACCGGTGACCCGGCCCAGTCCGACCTGATGCAGGGCCTGTCCGGCCTGGCCGATGTCGCCGACAAGTTTGAGGCTGTTGAAACTATTGCCGTGGTGCGACTGAAGGACAAGGACATCGTCCGTCACCCTCTGGTCGCCCAGATGCTCGGCGTCCTGTAGGCGCGTCCGACGCCAATGCGGAAAAGGCCCGGAGTTCACACGCCGGGCCTTTTTTGGCGACATCCGGAAAAAGAGGTGCCTGGCTCACTGACCCAACTCACGTCGCACACTTCGTTTTCCAAGGCTGGTGCGGGCAGCCGGACTCGAACCGGCACGGGTCTCCCCGACGGATTTTAAGTCCGTTGCGTCTACCATTCCGCCATGCCCGCCTTAACCAGGCCGTCTTATAACCGGGAGAACCAATTAGTCGAGTGCCATTGTATTCGCCCGGCGTCAAAACCTGATTGAACCCGATCAGTTTGCCGGCGCCACACCCTTGAACTTCACGTCAGTCGCTGCAATCAGCCACACCGTCGCCGCCCACGCCGCCACGTTCTGGTCCATCTTGACCGGGTCGATTCGTTCCAGGACATCGTCGGGCGTATGGTGGGTGTCGAAATAGTCCATGCCATCCTGGTTCAGGTCCATCACCGGCACGCCGGCATTGAACAAAGGCGTCGTGTCGGGGCCACCGCCGGTCGAGACCGCCTTGTCCACAAAGATACCCAGCGGATACAGGACATTGCCGATCTGTTTGGTGAAATCCGTGGAATCGGTCGCTGGCAGGCTCAGACTATAGACGACGCCGGCACCGAAGTCGGACTCGGCCGCGATAATGTGGTTGGGAAACTCCGCCCTGTAGGCCGTGGCATAGGCATTTGCGCCCGTCAGGCCGCGGTCATTGGGTTGCGACACCTCTTCGGAGCCCCAGAAGACGACCCGGATGGTGCGGTCCGGCCGAACCTTGGAATCGAGAATGGTCTTGGCCGCCGCCATGGTGATGGCCACCCCTGCCCCGTCGTCGATTGCGCCCGTGCCCAGATCCCAGCTATCGAGGTGACCGCCGATGGTGATGATCTCCTGCGGCCGCTTGGCACCGGTGATTTCGGCAATGACGTTCTGCGACTGACCGGTACCGAGGAATTTCGGTGTCGACAGCATTTTCAGCCGGATCGGACCCGCCTTGCCGTCTTTTTGCAGCTTGAGAACGCGTTCCAGTTGCTCGGCATCAGGCGGCGAGATAGCCATGGCCGGTACACCATCAGCCCCCAGGAAGCGCGTCCCGCCCGTATGGGGAAAACGGTGATCGTGGGTGCCGAGCGAGCGCATGATATAGCCGACAGCGCCCCTCTGACGGGCGATTTCCGGGCCCTGGCGCCGGACCGAACCGGAATTGACGCCGTAGCCGACACCGGTCTGGGTAGCGACCGTCGGCTGCAGAATGACGACGATCTTGCCCTTCAGATCGATGGTCGAGGTGTTGAACCTGTCATAGGTTTCAAACAGCACCGCCTCGGCCTCAACGCCTTGCGGCGGTGTCGTGCCCGACCCGCCCAGGGCCGTGGCGATCAGTTTCTGCGGAAATGGCCCGACCATTTCGAGTTGCTCGTCTCCGCGCTGCCAGATTTCGAGCGGGAAGGTTTCGATGCGGACATTGTCGAAGCCCATGGCCTTGAGTTGTTCCGCCGACCATTGCGCCGCGGCCGTCTCCGAAGCCGAACCTGCCGGACGGGCGCCGAAACGCGTCGTCAGCTCGGCGACGAATTCATAGGCATTGTTGTCCTTTAGCGCGGCGTCGCGCAGGCTCGCCGCCTGTTCTGCGGGTGCCAGGGCCGAAGGGGCCGCTGCGACCGTTGTCGCCTTCTTTGGCCTGGCCCAAACCGGAGTGGCGGCAACGGCCAGGCCTGCCGCGAGGGCAGCGGCGAAGTGGATCGGTTTCATTCAGGGCTCCTAAACAGTAAGTTCCTCGAGACTGGCCAGAGGCTGGCGCTGCTGGGTCTCGGCAACAATAGGTTCTAGACGTTTGATCAGCTCGGTTGTGGCAGCATCGAGGTCATTCTCGTCCTGGCCTCGGACCACCAGGTGGGTACCAAACTCGCCTGGCAACAGGCCGTAAGGGTAGCTGCCCAGCGACAGGTCGGGGTAACGGTGGTCGATGTCGCGCAGGACGTCGGCCGCCCAGCTTTCGCCAACATAGGTCAGTTTGATCGTGCGCGACAGCACGCGCCGCCCGGTGCGCAGACGCGGCGCCACATCCTCGAGCATCGCGGTCATGATCTTGGGCACCCCGGCCAAAACAAAAACATTGCCCAGTTGGAAGCCCGGCGCCGCCGAAACCGGGTTCTTGATCAACTCGGCGCCGTGGGGGATCCGCGCCATGCGGCGGCTGTTGTCGTTCAGTTCCCAGCCCATCTTTGCAGCCCGGTCAACCAGCAGCTTCAGTGCCGCCGGGTGTTCGCTGATCTGGACGTTGAAGGCCCTGGCGATGCAGTCGGCGGTAATATCGTCGTGGGTCGGGCCGATACCGCCGGTGGTAAAGATGTAGTCGTAGGCATCGCGCACGGCGGTGACGGCTTCAATGATCTGGGCCTCGATGTCGTGCACCATGCGCACCTCCCTCAGGTCGATGCCCAAGGCATTGAGGAATTTGGCAATTGTGTTGACATTGGTGTCGGTGGTACGGCCGGACAGAATCTCATCGCCGATTATAATGATGGCGGCAGTAGGATTGGCGCTCATGACAGGGACTTCCGGTGGATCATCTGATCAAATTTAATGCGCTTATCAAAGGCCGTTTGCAGACGCGATACAAGCGATTCTTCGCCGACATCGAACTGGATACGGGTGAAACCGTTACAGCACACTGCCCGAACCCGGGCAAGATGCTGGGTCTGCTCGCGCCGGGCACCGAAGCCCTCGTCACCTACCTCAACACTCCGGCCAAAAAACTGCAGTACCGGCTGGAGGCGCTCAAGGAACGCGGCTGCTGGGTCGGGGTCAATACCCAGTGGCCCAACCGGTTGATTGCCCGCGCCATCGAAGCCGGCCTCATTCCACAGTTGGCCGGCTATAATGCCATAAAGCCGGAAGTCAGATATGGCCGAAATTCACGCATCGACCTGCTGGCCAGCGGTCACCTTGCCCGCCCCGATACCTATATCGAGATCAAAAATGTCCACCTGTCGCGCTCGGCGGGCCTCGCCGAGTTCCCCGACTGCGTTACCTTGCGTGGCGCCAAACATCTGCTCGAACTGATCGACATGGTGCACACAGGCTTTCGCGCCGTCGTCGTTTTTTGCGTCCAGCGTCACGATGTCACCACGTTCGCCATCGCCCGCGACTGCGATCCGGGCTTCGGCAAGGCCTATGACCTGGCCTGCGAAGCCGGGGTCGAGTTCATCCCGGTCGCCTGGGAGGTTTCGCCCGAAGGCCTGCGCTTTCACCAAGAACTGACGTTCATTTAGAGATCCTGGTCTTTAAGACGCCTTGGCACACCAGGCGTCGCGCACGCCCAACTGGCCGCACAGGGCCGCCGCCTGGGCCTGGGACGTAACCGGACCGACCTTCAACCGGACCATGGATTGACCGGCGGCGGTCGTGATCGATTGATAGGTCGGGCTGTAGCGTTCGACGCCGGGATATCTGGCCTGAAGCGTGAGCCAGGCCTCCTTTGCCGCCGCCATCGAGCCGAAAGAGCCGACCTGAATCGCCCGGCCGGCCGGCGTTTCGGGCTTCGGCACAGCCGCAGGCTCGGCGGCAGATACGGCAGGTGTTTCCGTTACCGGCGTCTCCGCCGAAGCGGCACTGGGCATGTCCAGCGGATCGACCACGGCGATCTGCAGCCTCTGCTGCGCCGCGTCCCTGGTCTCCTGTTCCACGCCGATCACCAGATCCTTGGCCGTCGTTACCGCCAGCTCGATATCTTCCCTGTGCAGCTTTTTGCGGTCGGCAGCTGGCCGGTCGCCGCCGGCATCGACATCGGCCGTCTTGATCCTTTCGAAAGTCTCGCTCAAATTGGCGTTATCGCAGGCGCAGAGACTTCCCAGCGCGGCCACTGCAGCGCACAAAATTACGGCTTTACGGAGGGGGGCGGTATGGGTCATAAACCAATTATGCCCACGGCCGTATAAAATACGGTTAGGAGCTATGGTTAATGCCGGACGTCCCATGCCCGATTCTGCTTTCCCGTTAACCCGCGTGACGACGGTTGCAGCGCTCTGCGCCACTGTCGCCGCTTTGCGCCAGGATGGCGCCAAAATCGCCTTCGTGCCGACCATGGGTGCCCTGCATGAGGGCCATCTGGCTTTGGTCCGCCATGCCAGGACCCGCGCCGACAAGGTGGTGGTATCGATCTTCGTCAACCCGCTTCAGTTCGCGCCATCCGAGGACCTGGACCGCTACCCGCGCAACGAAGCCGGCGACATCGCCCTGCTGCAAAGCACAGGCTGCGACCTGGTGTATCTGCCGACCGTGGATGTACTGTACCCGCAGGGTTTCGTAAGCCGTATCGAGATGACAGGCCCGGCCATGGGACTGGAAACCGACGTCCGGCCACAGTTTTTTTCCGGGGTCGCTACCGTGGTAATGAAGCTGTTCAACCAGGTGCGTCCTGACCTGGCGGTGTTCGGCGAAAAGGACTTCCAGCAGTTAGCCGTTATCCGCGCCATGGTCCGTGATTTCGACCTGGGGCTCGAGGTCGTCCCTTACCCGACGATGCGCGAGGCTGACGGCCTGGCTATGTCATCGCGCAATGCCTACCTGTCGAGAGAGGAACGTGCGATTGCGCCCAGGCTGCATGCAGAGCTGGAGGAAATCCGTTCTGCGGTTTTGTCGGGTGCAGACGCGGAGGCCGTCATTGCCGGCGCGAAGGACGCGCTGACAACAGCTGGTTTTGGCCACATCGACTATGTTGCCTTGCGCGACGCCGAAACCTTAGGTGAAATTCGAGCGGGCCTGCCGCGCCGCCTGTTGGCCGCCGTGTGGCTGGGCAAGACGCGGCTGATCGACAACATCGCGGTTTAGAACGGCATGTGTTTTGATGGCATCAAAACCCCGCTCTAATGCCAGCCCGCGATGACCTTGACTCATCGCGGGCTGGCAAGCGCGCCAGTGTACGTTTCTGGGGCGCCCGAGTCGATGCGAGGAGCCACGGGGGGCGCCTAGTCCGGCGCTTGAGCTGAAAAATAGCGAATACCAAGCGTCATTCTTTATGAGGCTTGGTATAAGTTTTTGTTGTGTCGCGCAATTTACCCGAAAACGGGAACGCCCGTGCGTTAGCCTCCACTTTATCGGATTGCGCTCCAGCCCGAATCTGCCGCTCCGCGGCAACCAGGTTTCTACCACACACCCGCCTCTTTCAGCGCGCGCGCCAGTTCCGGCGTCATGTCGCCCTGGTCGCCCGTCGGCAGGTCCCTGGGCGCATCAGCCGGTTTGAGATAGCGCCAGCCCTGGAAAGGCCGGCGCGGCTGGGCCTCGGTCAGGATGTTCTTCGTCTTGAGCCCGATCAGCCAGTGGTCCTCAGCCTCGACATAATCGAACGACACGATCTCACGTCGGCACAGGATAACGCCCTTGACCACCCAGTACAGCGACCCGCCGTTGATCAGCTCCTCCCAACGTGTCGGGCGATGACGCGTATGGATGCAGGACACCTCAGCAAGACCACGCTCGTGCTCCCAACGCAGAATATCTTCCAGGCTGTCGGCGCCGACTGCCAGCTTCATAATGTGGATATCAGTCATCACTGCCTTATGGAAAACCTGGTAAACGGGTCTTTAGCCTTTTACGCGCAATCTACCCGAAAGCGGGGACGCCCGCGCGGCTGAGCCACACTTTTCGGATTGCGCTCTGAGTCTTTAGGCGCAATCCTATGGGAAGATAAAGACGGAAACGCGTAAAGGTACCCAAAGCGTATGGCGAAAGACGACCTCCTTCCACGGACTTCTCTGCAGCAGGCGCTGGAGAGCCTGTTCGGCACCGTCCAGGGCGAAAGTGCCAGCCTGATTTCGCTGCCCGGCGGTTCACGCCTGTTCAATACCGGCGACGAATCCGACCACCTCTACCTGTTGCGCTCCGGCCGGCTTGGCGTTTTTCGCCACGATGAAGATCACGACGAACTGAGCCTGATCGGTATCATCAAGCCAGGGGAGCCGGTTGGCGAAATGTCCTTGCTGGCGGGGACGGCTCACAGTTACACCGTCATGGCCTTGCGCGATTCCGATCTTCTTGCCATGCCGCGCGATAGTTTCCTGACCCTGATCGATTCGCGACCGGACCTCCTGTTGGCCTTGTCACGCAAGGTCATCGAGCGCGTTCGCCGGGACGTCCCGGCATTAACGCCCAATGTCTTTGCCTTCTACGCCATCTGCAACCAGCCGATCCGCCCGATGGTTGAACGCGTCGCCGTCCAGATCCGCGCCCTGGGCTACAAGGTCGCCGTACTCGACAAGAGCTTCCATGGGACCACGCCCGAAGCCTTCTCCAACATCGAGGCCGAAAACGACTATGTCCTGCATGCGGCGGAACGCCATGAAGCCCACTGGCGGCTGCTAAGTTCGCGCCAGGTCGACCATGTCTTCCTGTTGGCCGACGTTTGCGAACAACCCGACGCCATCGAGGTCGAGGGCGAAAAATCGCTCCTGCATCGCGCGCCCGATCTGGTGCTGATGTATCCGTCTGACCGCGCCAGGACCCACCATGCCAACGGGCGCACGCGCGCCTGGCTGGATCAGGTTAAGCCGACGCGCTGGTTTCACATGTGTCCTGATGATATCCATGATCTGGGCCGGCTGGCGCGGATCATCGCCGGCCATAGCGTCGGCATCGTCTTTTCCGGCGGCGGCGCGCGAGCCTTTTCGCAGATCGGTGCCATCCAGGCCCTGCGCGAAGCCCACATCCCAATCGATTTCGTCTGCGGCTCATCGATGGGCGCCATCCTCGCCGCCACCCTGGCCTTGCAGTGGGACGATGCCGAGATAGAAGGGCGTATCCGCGATGCCTTCGTCGACTCGTCACCGCTGGACGACGTCACCTTTCCCTTCCTGGCCATGACCGGCGGCCGCAAGGTCGACGAACGCTTGCAGAAACACTTCGGCGAGATTCAGATCGAGGACATGCCCTTGCCCTATTTCTGCCTGTCGTCAAACCTGACCACGGGCACGCTGAAGGTTCACAAGACCGGTTCGCTGCGCAAGGCGTTGCGGGCGTCAATTTCGCTGCCGGGCGTTATGCCACCGGTGATAGAGGACGGCGAAGTCCTGGTCGACGGCGCCGTCATGCGTTCCTTCCCGGCGACCATGATGCGCAATGCTCATCTCGGCACGGTGATCGGCGTCGACGTCACCCGGGCGCGCGGTGTCGACCCGAAGGCGCTGAGCGTGCCGAAGAACCTCGCCGGCTGGTTCGCCCGCGGTGACTGGCGGCGTGGTCCGCCGATCGTTTCAGTGTTGATGCGTTCGGCCACCATCACTACGGCGGCCGACCTGGCCCAGTCGCGCGCCGCAACCGACCTGCTTATCATTCCGGAACCCGCCGGCGTGGAGATCCGCGACTGGAAGGCCTACGACAGGGCGGTGGAGAACGGCTACCAGACGACGGTGGCGACCCTGGCCCAACTGGATTCGCCGGTGACGACGCTACGCAAGCATGGCGTCAGTCTCCATCCCAACATTCCGGCCTTCACGCCGGATGACAGCTATGTCGAGCTGGCGTCACAGCCCCCGCAAAAGCAGGGAACGAAGTTCAGTCTGTTTGGCTGAATACCAGAGCGCAATCCGACAAAGTGGACCCCACCGCACGGGCGCCCCGTTTTCGGAAAAATTGCGCGACAAAACAAAAACTTATACCAAGCCTCATAAAGAATGACGCTTGGTCTTCGTTTTTTTCAGCTCAAGCGCCGCATGGCTCCTCGCAAAAGCTCGGGCGCCCCAGAACGTTCTTTGGCGCGCTTACCAACCCACGATGAGTCAAGGTCATCGCGGGTTGGTATTAGAGCGTGATGGCGATTCTACCTGAAGCCATCCCGCTCTAGTCCTTGAGTCCGCCCAGGCGCTTCATGATGAGCCACACCGAAACCGAGACGAAGAAGATGCCCAGCGCCGCCGAGATAATCGACAGGTTGCGGAAATCCTCGGTCATGCCAAGCCGCGCCACGGATGGATCCTGATACTTGAACCAGGCCGCAGCGCCAACGCCCAGACACGCCAGGCCGATCACCGAGATGAATATCCACCACATGGTGCGGGCAATCATCTTGCCCCAGCTGGCGCCTTCCTCGTGCATCTCTTCCGAGGACAAGGCGATACGGTCGCCATCCAGCGTCCAGGCGTTGTTGTCGTCTTCATAGGTCGCCGCACTCAGCAGGCTGCCCTGCTGCTCGGGCTGAACCGTATCTGACCCGCGATAACCTTCGGGCAGCGGCCGCTGAAGCTGTTCGCGCCAGTGGGCCGATTGCGCCGGACGGCCAATTTCGGGCTTCACAGGTTCGGGCTTTAATGGCTCGACCTTTAACGGCTCGGGCTTCACAAGCACGGGTTTGGCGAAAAGGTCTGGTACGGGCGCGGACGCCAGGTCGACGGCCTTGGGACGCGGTACTTCAACCACATCCGCGACGGCCGCGGGTTGCGGCTCGACCCTGGCGCCAATCGGCTTGGCATAAGGATTAAGTGCCGTGATCACCGGTGCCGGCATGGCCGATGGCGACACGACAGGCTTGAATGGGGTAAAGCCGCCAATCGCCGGCTCGTCTTCGATCACTTCGGGTTCGGGTTTCGTCGCAATGGATTCCGGACGGCTTGAAATTTCGATCGGCGTCGATTGCGACGACTGCGGTGCGATCACGCTGTGATTGATAAATTCTTCCGGCGCAGGCGTTGACACAGGCGCAGGCGCAGGCGCAGGCGTTGGCGCAGGCGCCGGACGTGCCATCGGAGACCCAAGGGGCCGGCCCAGGGCGCCGCCACCGTAGGGCGAATACAGCCGCATGAGAGCAGCGGCTGCCTCGGCCTTGCGTATCTTTTCGGCCTCTTCGCTGCTGGGCTGAGCAGTCGCCGCAGCCTGGTCGCGGGTAGCCTGATCCCGGGCAGCCTGGTCGCGGGCTTCACGCTCGCGCGCCTCTCGCTCCCTGGCTTCACGCTCCCTGGCTTCACGCTCCCTGGCTTCCCGCTCCATGGCTTCACGCTCCATGGCTTCACGTTCGCGCGCTTCGCGCTCGCGGCGTTCATCTTCAAGGCGGGCCTGCTCGAGACGCGCAGCTTCAGCGCTGGCACGCTCGCGCTCCAGACGCTCCTGTTCGAGCCGGCCCTGTTCGCGTCGCGCCGCGTCTGCCGCCGCTGAGGCGGCGCGTTCAAACTCCAGGCGTTCCTGCTCCGCACGTGCGGCTTCAGCGGCGCGCTCACGGTCCAGGCGTTCCTGTTCAAGACGGATCTGTTCCAGCCGCATGGCTTCGGCTGCCGCCAGACGTTCGCGCTCCAGATTTTCCTGCTCAAGGCGGGCTTGCTCAAGACGGGCCCGTTCAAGATGGGCCTGCTCAAGACGGGTATATTCAAGACGGGTATGCTCAAGATGGGCCTGCTCAAGACGGGCCTGCTCCAGACGGGCCAGTTCCAGACGCTGCAGTTCCATTAACCGGGCTTCATCGGCGGCACGAGAGGCCGCCAGGGCCTGGGACTGACGCAGGGCTTCGTCGCGCAGGCGCTGCTCCTCCTGAGCGCGGGCAATCGCTGCCGCCACCTCCGGGCTCATCTGCGGTTCAAGATCCGCACTACCGGCAACACTGGCATAGGGGCTGGTCGTTTCTTCACGGACCGGCGTTTCGCGCATGGCGCTGGAAGCCACCAGGCCCTCCGGCAAGCTCTCAACGACCCGTTCCATCGGCTGGGCAAGCGGTTGAACCAGCGGCTGCGACGCAGGCATTCCGAAGGTGGCCGGGGCAGGACGGGCATAGGGCGACAACATGTCCGCCGGCAAGGCCGACGGCTGCGTCACGTGCGGTGTCACGGTCGGCATGACGGTCGGTTCAGGCGCCTGTTGGACACCGACGGGGTAGGCCGACAGGATGCCACCGCGGTCCGGTGAATTCAGTTCCGAAGTTTGAACAGCGGCGCCCCCGGAGTCTTCAACGGGACGCACGAGCAGTGTCGGCGCATTGCCGGACGCTTCGTCCGGAGTCAGGAAGAGGTTTTTTTCGGCGGCGCGGCGGCGGATCAGCGGTGCCAGCACATAGGTCTGGCCGTTGAACTCTGCGGAGCGCCAGGCATCCATGGCCAGGGCGGCCTCAGTCATGCGACCTTCGTTGATCCGCTTCAGAACGGTTGACTGACCGAAATTGTCGGCGCCGATATTGAAGCAGAAGGACACCAGGGCATCGAACTGGTTCTGGTTAAGGGGCACCAGCACGAGGTTGTTCAGGGTGTCGACGATCGGCAGGAGGTCGAAGCGCAGCAGCGCATCGGCATCCTCCTGGGTAACCTTCGCCCCTTCGCGGGCCGAAAAGGTATGCCCATAACCAAGAGTCCAGCGGCCATCCGGCAGCCGGGCTGCGCTCGATCGCAACCCCTCGAAACTCTTGATCAACTCGACCCCGGCGCGGGAGACCTTTTGACGCGCTCTCATCCCAATGACCCTAACCTAGCCTTACAGCGAGTGAAACTAACCCACCTCTGACCCAAAACAAGACGTTTTGCGCCACTTACGCCCCGTCGTAGCAAACCACAGACCGTTTAACACTGACAAGTGTCTTCTGCTTTATTTTAAAGGAGCACGAGGGCCGCCAGGCCCAGAAAGCTGAAGAAACCCACCGTGTCGGTCACCATGGTGACGAAGATGGGCGATGCTACCGCCGGATCGCGACCCATTTTCGACAAACCCAGCGGCATCAGCGTGCCCGCCAGGGCCGCGGCGGTGAAGTTAATGACCACCGCCCCCCACATGACCAGTCCCAGTCCCAGCGCACCATGCCAGTCTTTTTGAATTTGGGTATTCCACATCAGCAGGGTGGCGATGATCGACAGGACAAAGCCCAGTGCCGCGCCGTTTATCCACGCCACGCGCACCTCACGCCACAGGGTGCGCCAGGCATTGGCCACCGTCAGCTCGCGCGCCGCCAGGGCTCGAACATTGACCGTCAGCGCCTGGGTACCGGAATTGCCGCCGATCGAGGCGACGATCGGCATCAAGGTGGCCAGGATGACAAGCTTCAGGATCTGGTCCTGGAAGGCCGAGATGATCCAGGTCGAGCAGAAGGCCGTCAGCATATTGACCGACAGCCACGGCAGGCGCGACTTCAACATGTCGAAGGTACTGGCATCGCGGCCCTCGTCATCGGAAACCCCGCCCAGGGCCAGCAGATCTTCGCGATGCTCTTCCTTGATGATGTTGACGATGTCATCGACGGTGATCTGGCCGACCAGCCGCCCCGAGTTGTCGACGACGGGCGCCGAGATCAAATGGTATTTCTCGAAGATATAGGCGACCTCTTCCTGGTCCTGATCGATAGCGATCTCGGTCGTTGGCTCCATCAGGCTGGCCAGGGTCACTTCACGCCTGGATCGCATCAGCACCGATACCGCGATGGCGCCGATCGGCTTGTGCGACGGGTCGATAACGTAGATGTCGAAGAACAATTCCGGAAGGTCGTCGCCGGCCTGACGCATATGGTCCAGGGTGTGGCCAACATTCCAGAAGCTCGGTGCCGCCATGACTTCGCGCTGCATCAGGCGGCCGGCGGTTTCCTCTTCGTAGGTCAGGGCCGTGGCCATGGCCTCTCGCTCGGCCAGGGGCATGGCAGCCAGGACGGCCTTTTGCTGGTCCTCTTCCAGGTCTTCGAAAACGGCGGCAGCATCGTCGGAGTCGAGTTCCTGCAGCACTTCGGCCAGGTCAGCGGTGGGCAGGGTCTCGATGACCTCATCGCGGATGTCGTCATCCAGCTCCGGCAGCACTTCGGCGAGGGCGTCGGCCGGAATCCACGGGATAACCTCTTCGCGGTAGTCTTCCGAAAGGAAACCCAGCAAGTCGGCGATGTCGGCCGGACGCAGGGCGTCGAGAAGTTCGCGCAGGCGCATGCCGTCGCCGCGGTCAGCGGCGTCGATAACCAGGGTGATATACTGCGGATTTAGGGCGTAGTCGTCCTTGAGGGCAAAGTCTTCGATGTCCTCTGGGGTGGTCAGGATGGCGTCAGCTTTCAGTATGACGTCTTCGGCTGAAAGCCTGGAGCTATCTGGCTTCTGCGGGGTGTCCGATGTCTGGCTCATAGCCCAGTCCCCCTTTTCAGCGCGCGATAGCGTTTCCTTGTTTGCCCATGCCGGATCTCCGTCTGCCGTGGGAACCAGCGATGGCTTGCCGAGCCGTAGCAAACCGGGGCTTTACCGACGGCCTTTGCTACGCTTAGAAGAGCCAGCGTTCGCGCATTTCGTTCACGAAGGCTGGTGCGGTCGAGAAGACTCGAACTTCCACATCTTGCGATACAGCGACCTCAACGCTGCGCGTCTACCAATTCCGCCACGACCGCACGTCATCCGGAGAGGCGGGCAGATAGCAACTGTTTCAGGCTTTGTGAAGTCTTTAATTCAAGCGGTCGCGGAATAATTCCTCCAGGCTGTACGCAGCCTGGCAAGGACGTCGGAAAGCAGGACCAGCCCCCCGCCTTAGGACGAGCCATCGGCGCCGTCCGTGCGGCGGTGTCTGAGCGCGATTATGAACCTATCGCCATAAAGTCGTAGACATTGGCCGACTTGGTGACGACGATCGAAATCTTTTCCTCGAATATCTGGATTTCGCCACGGGCCACCGGATGATTGTTGGCCAGGATCCACACCTCATCATGCTCTCGCGCATCCAGCGGAATAACGGCGCCGCGGCCCATCCGCAGAAGTTGCTGCATCGGCAGGACCGAACGCCCGAGAAGCACAGAGATTTCGACCGGAACCGCACCTACCTGAGACGACGTCACGCGTTACCACCCTCACCAATACCGGCTAAAGACCTACACTAGGCCCTTGCCTCTTAAAACTTTATAACTCAGAGACTGTTTTGAAAATGTGTATGGTTGAGCCGAAATGCCTGGTTTCGAGAACCGGAGCGGAACGTACCGTGCTCAATGAGCGAAGCGTTAGCACAACTAACACGTAGTACGTGGGCACCGGAAGCGCAGAGAACGGCCCTTTGCAGGCCGACCGTACATATTTGTAAACAGTCTCTCAATGGGGTGTCATGTTTTATGATGGGTTAACGCAACCAGGTTTCCACAGCCAAATCGACGCCAGCCCGCCGCAATGGGTCGTGGCCCCCGCCACTGTCCCCTATCCGGAGGCGGTCGACTTCATGGAGAGGCGCGTCGCCGCCATCCTGGCGGGTGAGGCGCCGGAAATGGTGTGGCTGGTCGAACATCCACCCCTCTATACCGCCGGCGTCTCGGCCCGAGCGGACGACCTGATTGCGCCGGAGCGCTTTCCCGTCTTTGCCACCGGGCGCGGCGGCCAATACACCTATCACGGTCCGGGTCAGCGGGTGGTCTATGTCATGCTGGACCTCAACCGCCGCCACAAGGACGTCCGCCGTTTCGTCCAGGCTTTGGAACAGTGGATTATCGACACCCTGTGGCAGTTCAATGTCGAAGGCCATATCCGCGACGGCCGCGTCGGCGTCTGGGTCGAGCGCAAGGATAAAGGTTATGCTGTGTCTCCGGATGACCTTGTGTCAGCCGGCAAGGGTGAGCGCCCGCCCGAGCTTATGCGCGGCGCCCCACCCAATCTGCAAGCAGATTGGGACACGCCTAACGAGAAGGGCGAATTAGAAATTCGCCCTGGGGCGCCTGAGCGCACCTACCAGGAAGACAAAATAGCCGCACTGGGTATCAAGCTAAGACGGTGGGTCAGTTTTCACGGTATCAGCCTGAACGTCGAACCCGACCTGTCGCATTTCGGAGGCATCGTCCCGTGCGGCATTCGTGAGCACGGCGTCACCAGCCTGCTCGATCTCGGCCTGCCCGTGACCATGGATGAGGTCGACTACGCCTTGATGCGGAGTTTCACAAAGCTGTTCGGGCCCGTAGAGGCAGAATAAACTGCCCACAGATTACGCATATTATTCAGTAACTTATACCAAGCCTCAAAAAGAATGACGCTTGGTATTCGTTTTTTTTTCAGCTCAGGCGCCGCATGGCTCCTCGCAAAAGCTCGGGCGCGCAGTCGCGCTTGCCAACCCACGATGAGTCAAGGTCATCGAGGGTTGGTATTAATCTGTCCAATCCGTGGACCCGCCTACCTTAACGCACCGCTTCGCGGTTGGCTCGGAATTAGGCCACTGATTTCGTACGAAACAGCGTCTTGCCGTAGCGGTTGTCACCCCGTTCACCGGGCATGACACAGAGATCGACAACCGCCCACAGGACCACCAGGCCGGCCAGGAAGTCAAAGAAACCATTGGGCTGCGGCCACACCATGACGACGGCCAGAAGGATCACCACCGCCCACCAGCCCGAGCGGCCGCGGTCGTGCAGCCGCTTGGCCAGGACGCAGGCGCCCATGAAGACAACCGCAGAATAGACGACAATGCCAGCGACGAATTCGATCGGCCCCTGAAAGGCCGATTGATAGACGGCAACCCCAACCAGCAACAGGGCCGCGGCAATGGTAAAGGGCACCTGCCCGATCCGCCCGTTGGCGGAGAAGAACAGTTCGGCCCAGTCTGTCTTCGGATTCATGCAGCGCTCCGTTCGTCGTCAATCCCTGAGGATTTGTTATACCAAACCCGAGCGGACGACCAAGCGAAACTACAGCGACAGGCGGGTCTTGTTGATCGACTTGAAAATGCCGGCCATGGTCGCATTCAGCTGGTTGGCATTGGTCAGGTCGTAAAAGTATTCCGGCGCACTGGCGCATTGGCGCAGCATGTTGGAATTGCCCTGGATGATCTTGACGGTATAGATAGTGATACCCTTGGCCTTGGCGTTCTGGCAGGCCAGGGCGGTACGCTTGTCGATGACGCTGGAGTTCCAGCTCGTTTCGCTCTTGGTGTTGTCACCGTCGGTCACGACGATCATGAATTTCCGCGCCGAGTCGCTGCCGAATGCGCTGGCATCGGTGAAGGGCTGGTTCGGTGACAGCACTTCGACGCCCCACTGCACGCCCATGGTAATGTTGGTGTAGCCACCAGGCTGGAGGGTTTTAATGAAGTTGCGCGCCGAAGTGATGTTGTCACTCAGGCCCTGAACAGGCTTCAGGCTGCTTTCCTCGCACTTGCGAAGCGGATAAAGCGATTTCACCTTGATCTTCTCCGCTGGATCAGCGGACACATCGTAATTGGAAAGGCGATCGCGGTCGACAACGCAGTTCCCTGCCCCCGTCAACAGGCCCTGGCCCGTCACGGCAGTTACGGTGGCAGCGTTGAGACGGACCTGGGTGTTGAAGGGCACGACAGCAATCTTGCTGCCCGACAGGTTGTTGCCGCTGTCGTCCAGCAGGCTGGCCATGGCGGCATCGACCGACGATTTGAGGTTGGGCATCTTGTTGGCCTCAGCCATGGACCCGGTGGTGTCGAGGACAAAGGCAATTTCGAACATGTCTAGCGAGGTCTGCGCCTGGGACACTACCGACACCGGGTAACTGTCCTTGCCAAAAAAAGCACCGAAATAGGAGGTCACTGTGGCGTTGACCGTATAGGTCTGGCTAATGACATTGTCACTGACGTCACGGTTCAGTTCGCCAGCGACGCCATAGACGCCTGGCCGGGCGAAGTTTTCGGCAAACGCCTTGTCGGCGGCCAACGCGCGGCTCTCGTCAGAGGCCGACTTCATCGCCATGGTGCGCAGGACGGCGGAATCGGCAGCGTCCTGCAACTGACGGCGGGCAGAATCGACCCGCGAAAAGTCGATCGCCGCGCCGACGAAGCCCAGGACGACAAAGGAACTGAGCGCGAAAATCATGAGGACGTTTCCGCGTTTATCTGCGCTCAGGCGGCGCAAAAAGCTTTCTAAACGATAAGAACGGCGTGCCAGGGTCGTCACGGCGATGATCCTCGGTTGCAAATGGAACTGTGTCCGAAAACGGGACACCTGATCCTGGTTTTGCAAACCGCGTACCGCGCGTTAGGGACTTGTTAACCGTAACCGAAATCGTCACATAAAAAAGCCGCCCCTCACGGGGCGGCAAATTTCCAGAGCGGGATGAGTTTTGATGGAATCAAGATACCGCTCTACGTTTTTGTTTTGTCGCGCAATTTTTCCGAAAACGGGAGCGCCCGTGCGGTGGTATCCACTTTATCGGATTGCGCTCTATAAGGCTTGTCACCTGAGGCTTGGTCAGGGACACGTTGAGATGGAAGGCGTTATTCAGTCAAACGGACCTTCCTGATGGCCTTCATGATCTTGGCCATGGTTACCGGAAGCTGATCAGCGTTGGACAGATTATAGTAGTAGCTGGTTTGCGAGGCACAGGTCTGCAAGGTGCTGGAGTCGCCCTGCTCTACCCGCACTGTGAACAGGGTAATGCCCAGGGTCTTGGCATTGGCGCAGGCCAGGGCCAGGCGGGCATTGATCTGCCCATTGTTGGTCGTCCAGCGGTTCTGTGTATTGATACCGTCGGTCAGGATGACCATGTATTTTTGGACGGATTTGTCGGTAAACGCCGAACCTTCCACGAACGGCGCGGTTGAGGACAGGACCTCCATGCCCCACTGCACGCCGATGGTGACATTGGTATTGCCGGCCGGCGTCATGCCAGCGGCGTAGGTACGGGCCGCGGCAATGTCGAGGGTCAAGGGCATGATGGGCAGCAGCGAGTTGGTGGCGCACTTGGCTGCCGGATACAGTGTACTGGCATTGCTCGACACCGGGGCATCGGCCGTCACATCAAAGGACTGGGTCCGGTCAATGACGCAACCGGTCCAGTTGTTGGTACCGACACCCAGAAGGTCGTCGTTGCTGGTGATCGTGTTGTTGTCCTTGATCACCGTCGTTGAACCGGAGCTGTACCCCCCTGCCGTCGGCGTCGCATAGGTTACTGAGCCGTTATAGCGGCTATAGTTGTTGGGCGCGCTGTAGTAGGCCTGATAGGTGTAATAGTCACCATTGCTGTTTGTACTGTTGAGTGTCAGGGTCGAACCGTTGACGCGGTAAACAACCTGACGATAGGCGATGTAGGTATAGTTGTATGTATTGCCATAGTAACGATAGGTCTGATTTGACGTATAGTATGATGTAGAAAAGACACCGAAATAGGAGATGCCATTGCTCGTCCAGCTACGCGTAGAGTTTCGATTGTTGGCGACGCACGACGTGTTGGAACCGCACATCGCCGTAACGTTTTCCGAGATAATCTGACATTGGCCGGAGGAAAAACCCGAGCAACTGTAGGTCGGACTTACCGAGACGAAGTTGCCGGTGTAGTTGATCATGCCCGCGACGTTTTGCAGCGACACCTGGGTGTCGAACGGCACCAGGGCGACCTTGGTCTTGGCGTAGTTCTTGCCGGTGGAATCAAGCAGCGAAGCCAGCACCGCGTCAAGGCTCGATTTGAGATATGTCATCTTGCTGTTCGACGACATCGAACCGGTGTTATCGAGAACGAAGGCGACTTCGGCCGTACTGGTGCTGACGCCCGACTTGGCGACGGCGTCGATATCGACGGTATCTATTCCGACCAGTCCCAGCAGATAGGTCGGCACTCGCGCGGTCGCGGCATAGGTCACGGTCATGATGTTGTTGGACGTCGACGCGCTGAGCGTGGCAGATGCCGTCGCCAGTGTATCGATTGACTTGGCGCTGCAAAAACCGTTCTGCAGTCCGCCCGAATCCTTGATGTTGCCGCAGAACGCCTTTTTGGCCGCCGCCGCCCGTGTGGTTTGGGTGGGTGTCGCTGACGAATCCAGCGTCCCGGCGATGGCGCCGGCATCGACCGCGTCCTGAAGTTTGGCGCGTGCCGCCTGAATATTGGCAAAGTCGAGCCCACCCCCGACCGCAGCAACGATCGGGATAACGGAAAACGCGACGACCATGGTGACATTGCCACGGATATCCGAGGTGAACTGACGGAGGTAGCGACTAAACTTAGTCATGTACGGGGTCATGGGACGCGCGCCTTGGGGCTGAATGTATGGCTTTTTCCGGAAAGTTGATTCGGCAACTTCCAGAAAATTAGCACCCGGCGATTAAAAAATAAGAAAAGAAATACGTTAAGAAAACAAGCCGAAATATTAAGAAAACTACGTGTTCATGATTATCAAATTTTTTCTATAATTTATTGTAAATTGCCTAATCTATAGTTAAATCTTTGGCAGATGTATTAAGGTTAAAGCCCTGCCAGCGAACGCAGTTCGTTGAAATCTGCGGGAACCGGCGCCGACAGGGTCATCTCCCCCCCTGACGGGTGAGGAAAGGTCAGGGACAGGGCGTGCAGCATCAGTCTCTTGACACCTTGCCCCCCCAGACTGAGCGCGCCGCCATAGCGGACGTCACCGGCAATCGGCGCCCCCAGGTGCGCCAGGTGAACGCGAATCTGGTGCATGCGCCCGGTGTGGGGTCGGCAGCTTAGCAGGACGGCGTCATCGCTCCGCTTCAGGACTTCGAAGGCGGTCTGCGCCGTCTGGGCGTCCGGATGATCGGCCGGGCACACCCGCGACCAGGCTTCGCGACCAACTTCTTCGCGCCGCAATGCGGCATCGACGGTGAAACGATCCGGCAGATCGGCGCCGGACACGATAGCCAGATAGGTCTTATCGAAGGCGCGCCGGATCATCGCCTTGCCGAGAAATGAGACCGCCGGTTGCGTCTTGGCGACCAGCAGAATACCAGAGGTATCGCGGTCGAGCCGGTGCACCAGTTTGGGACGCTTGCCGTTGGACTTCGCGAAGCCCCACATCATGTCGTCGAGATTGTGCCCATTACCCCGCCCGCCCTGGCTTGACAGACCCGACGGCTTGTTGAAGCCCATGATCTCGGCGTCTTCATAGATCACCATGGACTTTACCCAGGCGATGTCCTCCGGCGACAGGTTGCGCGGCTGCTTGGACGCCGGGACAAGTTTCGGCGCCTGTTTGGGCCGCGGGGCGCGGCTGGCCATCGCCTTCAGGTGTTGCGGGGAGTATTTCGCCATGGCGCGTAGCTACAGCGCCATGTCACCAAGGTCAAAACCTATTCGAAAATCTTTGCCTTGTCGTGGGCGTCCACCTGCGTCGGCCGGGTCAGCATGTAGATGAGCGGAATGACGCCAAAGCCGAACCCGATCAATATCCAAAAGCCGCTGCGGTTGTTATCGTGGAGGCGCCGGACAACCGACGCCAGACCGGGCAAGAACCAGGCGAGTGCAAGGATGTTCAGGAAGCGGAAGCCCGAAATATAGGCGAGCACTTCAAGAACGATACCGGCAATCAGGCACGCCAGATAAAACCACCAGTATTCAGAACGAGATGCCCGTCCCTGGAACTGGGCATATTTGTTCACACAGGCCTGGACGGCTTCAGAAAGGCTCAATCCTGTGCGGGGCGCCGGACCATAACGATTGACACCAGTGGTTCGCGCGATAATCAGCGGCAGGAAGGCCGGCACGACAGATACCATGATGATGAGCAGCAAAAGCCAGATCGACGACGTTCCCATAGAACTTTTCCTTTTTCCGCAGCCCATAGTTACGCAGATTCGTCAGGGTGTCCAAATCCTGCCTCCCACCGGGAAAGCAGAATGCAACCTACCCCTCCCCGCGCGCCTTCTGCTTGGTCGCCCGAAGCTGCGCCCAGTATTCCAGCCGCTGCTTGACCTTGGCCTCGTGGCCATCACCGACCGGGTCGTACAGTTTCGGCCTGGCCAAACCGTCGGGGAAATAGTTCTGACCCGAGAATCCATCCGGATCGTCGGGATCGTAGATATAGCCCGCGCCATAGCCGATATCCTTCATCAGCTTGGTCGGCGCATTGAGGATGACCGCCGGCGGATCGAGATGGCCGGTCTCACGCGCCAGCTTCTGCGCCGCCTTGAAGGCGGTATAGACGGCATTGGATTTCGGCGCCGAGGCCATGTGGACGACCGCCTGGGCCAAGGCCAACTCGCCCTCGGGCGAGCCCAGCACTTCGTAGGTATCCCGCGCCGCCTGGCACATTAGCAGCGACATCGGATCGGCATTACCGATGTCCTCCGACGCCATGCGGATCAGCCGCCGGGCGATGAACAGGGGGTCATCGCCGCCGTTCAGCATCCGCGCCAGCCAGTACAGGGCCGCGTCCGGATCCGACCCGCGCACCGACTTGTGCAGGGCACTGATCAGGTTGTAGTGGCCCTCGCGGTCCTTGTCATGGTTGGGGCGGCGCTTTTGAAGCTGCGCCAGCAACGCCTCCGACGACAGAGGCGTCTCGAAACCCATATGGTCCAGCGCCTCGATCAGGCTGAGGATATAGCGGCCATCGCCATCACTGAGCAATTTCAGCGTGTCATAGGCCTCGGGCTGCAGCGGCAGTTTGCGACCCATATGATCTTCGGCCTTGGCGATGATCTGATCCAGAGCCGCGTCGTCCAGCCGCTTCAGCACGAAGACCTGACACCGCGACAAGAGCGCGCCGTTGAGCTCAAACGACGGGTTTTCCGTCGTCGCCCCGATCAAGGTGACCACCCCGGCCTCGACGAACGGTAAGAAGCTGTCCTGTTGGGCACGGTTGAAGCGGTGGATCTCATCGACGAACAGCACGGTGCGCTGCCCCATCTGATGGCGTTGTTGCGCCTGTTCGAAAGCCTTCTTGAGATCGGCGACGCCGGAAAAGACAGCCGATATCTGCTGGAACGCATAGCCGGCAGCTTCTGCCAGCAGCCGGGCGATGGTGGTCTTGCCAACGCCCGGCGGTCCCCACAGGATCAGGCTGGGCAGGAATCCACGCGCGATCAGCCGCGAGATGGCGCCGTCGGGCCCCAGCAGATGGTCCTGGCCGACGACCTCATCGACGCTTTTGGGCCGCAGCCGGTCGGCCAGCGGCTTGGCGGCGTCATCGACCTGCGCCAAAGGAGTGTTATGGGTGGACTTGGCGGTCGGCGCGACATGGCCGAAAAGGTCTGTATTGGGGGCGGGCATGACACAGGTATAGAACCATCCCCCGGGGTTTCAACGCCTACTTGGACCTATCGACGAGGAATATGGCAGTGGGGATAGCCGGGGGCGGCGGACACGAGAAAAACTGGCGGCGCACGATCCTGGTGGGTCCGGGTTAGGCGAAATCAGCTCCTGCTTTCACGTCGCGGCCGACTTCTGCCTTTGGAGCCACGCCACATCGGCAGCATTTCTGGCCAGGCCTATGGCCTGCGCGTAGGCGGTTTGCGCCGCGGCCTCATGTCCGGCCTTGCGCAACAGGTCAGCCTTGGCCGCGAAGTAGGGTTGGTACATGGTCAGAGCCCCCTCCAGCGCCGTCAGTTCCTGAAGCGCAAGCTCAAGAAAACCCGCCTCGGCCAGGGCGACGGCCCTGTTCAGGCGAATGACCGGATTGGCATCGAATGTGATCAGGGCATCATACAGCATCAGGATTTGCCCCCAATCGCGGGCCGCCGCCTGGCTGTGCAAAGCCATGATGGCCGCTTGAATCTGGTAAGGGCCAGTTTTGCCAAGCGTCAGAGCGCGATCCAAACAGGCTTCGGCTTCTTTCAGTTTTCCCTGATCCCACAATAGGTGATCCTGGGCTTCCAACGGCACGACGCCGGCTCCGGCGATTCTGGCCCGGTAACGGGCGTGCGCAAACAGCATCAGCGCCAACACGCCCAGGACCTCCGGCTCATCCGGACGAAGGGTTTCTATCATCCGCGCCAGGTAGATCGCCTCTTCGCACAGATCAACGCGCACCGAAGTAGCGCCCGAAGACGCGCAATACCCCTCATTGAAAATCAGATAGATGACCTTAAGCACACTATTGAGCCGTTCATCCCAATCCTGAGGCTCAGGGACACGAAAGGGAATGCCGGCTTGCGCAATCTTGGCCTTGGCCCGACAAAGACGTTGCCCCAAGGTCGTCTCGGCATCCAGAAAGGCATTGGCGATTTCCGTCGTCGTCAGGCCGCCCAGGGTCCGTAACGTCAACGCAATGCTTGACTTGGGCTCCAGGGCCGGATGACAGCAGGTAAAAATCAGACTGAGCCGCTGGTCGGTCACCCCGTGACTTTCAGAGGCGACATCACCTTGTGACAGCAAACCAATATCCTGGCTTAGCCCTTCGTCGCGCCTGGCTTTGCGCAGGCGATCAATAGCCTTACGGCTGGCCGCGGTATGGAGCCAGGCGGCCGGATTGCTGGGAAGTCCGTTGCGTGTCCAATGCGTAAAGGCCGAGGCCAGCGCCTCCTGAAGCGCCTCCTCGGCCTGGTCAAAGTTACGAAACTTCGCCATCAGACTGGAGAGGACGCGCCCCCGGTCCTCACGCATAAACTGCGCGATAGCCGTCTCAACCTCATGAGAACCGGGGGCTTTTATCAAAGTCCGTAGTCCGCCAGGGGCCTGACCTCGACAGTACCATAGGCAGCCGAGGGAATCATGGCGGCAAACCGCAGAGCCTCGTCAAGATCGGCACAGTCGATGATGTAATACCCGCCCAGCCGTTCCTTGGTTTCGGCAAACGGGCCATCCATGGTCTCAGTCTTGCCGCCTCGGACCCGCACGGAGGTCGCCGTGTCGACATCCTGCAAACCATCTCCGGCGACATAGACGCCGGCGGTCTTGAGGGCCTCATTGAGGGCGCCATAGCCTTGCATCATGGCTTCGAATTCGGTGGTCCCATAGGCGGGTTCGAGAGATGGGTCTGAGTAGATCAGTGCCATATACTTCATAGGGTGTCTCCAGTTTTGAAAGGATTACAGGTTGAAAGGGCTGAGACCCGGGTGCATCACCGGGATCGACAGGGCAGGCATAAACGCGATTTTGTCACGTTGAAAAGGCAAGTTGAGAAAGATGGTGGTCAAGGGCTTGGCCTACAGGCAGGTCGCTGGAACAACAGTCATATTGCAGCTTCCCGTTTCGTAAACTGTATTTTTGCACATAGGCCGAAAGCTACGCCTGGCCCGATACGCGAGACAGGTTTGACAGGCCGGTTTCCAGGGTCTCTCCCAGCATCGCGTCCATAAACACCCCCATGACCCGCATAACGGGGTTCATCCCAAGGTCCATGGTCATTTGCCAAACGACCTCAGATCCGCCCGCGACAGGCATCACGGACACAGCCTGGCGCGGTTGGCCCAAGTCACCCAGATCAATGGCGTAGGTGACAGAGTTTTTCGTCACACGGGTTACAGTCTGAGATCCCTCGCCGTCCTTGCCGGCAAAATGGAATCCCGATCCGACGCCCGATGTTGGACCGAACGGTTGCGTCTTGAGATTGGGATCACGGGTGCGATAGGGGTTGATGCGTTGGTACCCTTGCTCAGAGGCGAGCATCGCGACAATCTCCTCCGGTTGGGCCTTGACCGTCGAACGGCGCTCAACGGTGACCTGGTGCGGCAGAAGAAAGGTGGCAGCGATCGCCGCAACGCCAATGCCGCAAACCATCAGTGCGAGTTTAATGGGCTTCATATCGTCACATCCTCCAATGGGAAGGCTCGGTTGCCTTCGACAGGGTGACGAACGCCACTTGGAAATTTCGACATGCCGCCAAGATTTTTTTTGAAATTTTCAGATTCTGCGGCACAGAGAGTCAGTCTGCGTTTCGCCTCACTCCGCTTTCCGATGTGATTCTCTTTGCCGGCTTGGACTCTGTCGCTGTGAAGATCGGCCGCAGCCCATCCGCCTGGCTTTCGATGCGTTCCAGCCTGGGATAGCGCAACCCATCATGGTAATCGAGCGTGACGATGCGGAAGCGCTCGCCGTCCTGAACCCACAGTTCGATCGTCTTGTCGGTCCCGTGCGCCGCCACCAGGGCCGCCTTCAGCCGGTCGGTCGTGAAGGCGCGGCCGTCTATGGCGACGAGTTTCATGCCGCCGGCCAGGCCCAGCTTGAAGGCCGGCCCATCCCACATGACACCGCGCACCGTCCCGTCCTTGGCGACACTGAGGCCCGGGCCGTACATAAACCCGACGACACCGCGCCTGGTGTCATAGGACGTGATGTAGTCTGTTGGCGTATCGCTATAGACCAGACGATAACCGGCCCGGGCAAGGCTGTCCAAAGGCGCACCACCGCCGGTGCGGGTGATGCGGTCGGTGAGAAACGTCGCCCAGTCATACGGATAGACACCGTTCAATGCAGCCACTACGTCATCGAAAACATAGGTCACCGGATCCCAGGTGCCGTCTTCGACGCCGAAGAAACCGCGGGCGAAATCGTCGAGCGATTTTTTGCCCCCGGTCTTCCCACGGATCAGCGTATCCGCCTCCAGCCAGATCAGGGCACCTTCGAAGTAATAGTCTTCCGACCGCTGCCAACTGAGCCACGACTTGGGTTCACGGTTGGAGATGATCGGGTCGTAAGTGGTATCGACCAGGTTGCGCCACTGCCGCGCCGGCAGGTTGTCGTACGTCGCCATGGTGACGGCGAGCTGCTGCAGGGTCTGATCGAAGGTGTAGAGCCCTGCCCGCCCCTCCAGCACCCAGGTCCAGTAGGTGGTCGCCCCCTCGTACACCCACAAAAGGTCGTCCTGCATCGGCGCCTGGAAGTCGCCGGTGAACTGGCCCTGCGGCCGGCGGAACTTGCCGTCCCAACTGTGGATGTATTCGTGGGCCAGGATATTGCGGCCGAAGCCCTTGCCCGCCACGTCGCGGAAATAGCCGGGCTCGACGCCGTTCTCCGACGACCGGTGATGCTCCAGGCCGATGCTGACCGTGTTCGATGAGGTGACCAGGAAGTCATAATGGTCATAGTGTTTCGAGCCAAACAGCTTGTAGGCCTCCTGGACGACACGGCGGTGGATATCGACGACGTTGTCGGGGATCTCCAGGTCCTTGGGGTCGTCAGCGACGATGTTGAGGCGAACCGGCACCTTGGCCCCCGGATCGAGGTCGTAGGTGCGAAAATGGCGGCCGGCGATCAGCGGTGAATCGATGAAGTGGTCGTAGGCGATCGGCTTGAAAGTGACGACATCGCCCGTGCGGCTTTGCGTTTCCAGGGCGGCAGCGTATTGCCAGTCCTTCGGCAGGGTCAGGATGAGCTGGATGGGGATGCGGCGCGTGAACCAGCCGGCCGGATAGAGGCTCTGCCCGACCCATTGCAGGGCCAGCATGGACTCGGTGTGGACAATGTCACCATCGCTGGCCTGGACCGGCGAAAGGTATTGGAACTCGGCGACCACCTCGGACACGCCCTGCGGCACTTCGACATGGAAGGCGTTGACCTCGACGCCATCGCGCGTCCAGGGCAGTACCTCGTCGGCGGCGGTCACCCGCAGCCCGGCGATCTTGGTCAGATCGGTGTCGGCGGGTGAATGGTGACCGGGCAGCCACTTCGGCACCAGCAGGGTCAGGCGCCCAGCCTGGGCCACGGGAATGACTTCCCGGATGCGGATGATGTGACGGTCGGTGTCACTGGCGTCGACATGGAGCTGGATCGTGCCGGGATAGTCGACATCCTGCGGCGCCGGCAGGCCTGGCGGCAGGGCCGCCGGCATGGCGGGAGGCACGGATTGCGCCTGGGCGGTCCCGACCCACAGCATCAAAGCCATACCGAATGCCGCGAACGCTTTCATCTGCACCTCCAAAGGTTTCAGGAGGAACTTTTCACGCGGATCCGTCTTTGTAAAGAGCCGGAAACGGATACAAAAAAGCGCCGCCGGCTGAACCGGCGGCGCCCTTTGTCGGATATCAGACGTCTTTAGAAGTTGAAACGAACGCCGGCAATGTAACGCTTGCCGAACTTTTCGTACTCGATCGGATATTGATCGGTATCGCCGTAGCGGGCCGAGCCGTCATTGGTCAGGTTGACACCGTCGAAGAAGACTTCGAAGTTCTTGTTGATCTGGTAGCGGACCGACAGGTCGACTTCCAGGTCCTTGTCCCAATAGATGTCGCCATTGCCGTTCGGAACCATCTTGCCGGCAACCGTGGTGTAGCTGCCAACTTCCTGAAGCCACGGCGTGCGATACTGGGCTGCCAGGCGAACGGTCAGGCCGTACTTTTCGTAGATAGCCTGAACGTTGTAGACCGAGTCCGAGGTCCCGGACAGGCTGATCGTGCGCGCGCCAAGGTTCAGTTCTGACTCGGTGAAGGTAGCCGAAGCGCGAACGCCAAAGCCGCCGAGCCATTTCGGAAGGCCATTGCTTTCGACCAAAGATTCGGCGGTCGTCGAAGCGAACAGTTCAAGGCCTTGAATGTGGCCGTCGCCGCCGTTGATAACCGTCGAGTAGGCGTAGTTCGTCCGGTCGAACCCGGTCACATCCAGATCGTCCTTGCCGTAGGTGGTGGACGTCGACAACAGCACGTCGCTGATGTCCTTGTAGAAGACGCCAGCCGAGAAGAAGGTGTCGTTGCTGCCGTAATATTCGAGATAGGCGTCCAGGCCAACCTGCTTTTCCGGATTGGCATCGGGGTTGCCGCCGGAGATCGTGTCGGCAGTGTCGTCAATGGTGAAGTTCGGGCGCAGATCGTCGAAGTCGGCGCGCGAGGCCGAGGTCGTCAGGCCGAAACGCGCCTTCAGGCGGTCCGACAGGTTCCAGTTCAGGTGCACGCTGGGGTAAACCAGGGTTTCATCCGACGAGGTTTCCAACAGACCGTTATTGGTGCTGCCGACGAAGGTGTAGGCTTCACCGGTGTTGCTGATCGACTCGACACGAGCGCCGTAGACGATGTTACCCCAGTCGAACTGCGTCGTCGCCATCAGGTAGGCAGCCGTGATGTCCTCACTGACTTTCCAGTAGTTGGCCAGGTTCTGGGTCAGGGCCGTCGTACCACGCGAGGTCGCGATGGCGTTCAGCACCGCGTCCTTGTTGGAGTAGCGGAAGGTATAGCCGAGATACTGCTCACCCAGGTAATCGCCATCCTGCGCGAACTGGCTGTAGGTCAGGGTGCTGCCCGAGGTCGAACCGCTGAAGCCATATTCCAGGTTTTGCTTTTCGCGAGTGGTGTAGAGACCGCCGAACTCGACCTTGGTTTCGCGACCGAACAGTTCGGTCTGGTAATCGAAATCAACCTTGCCGGTCCACGCCTTGGTTTCTTCGGCCGCCTCCAGCATAGAGATCTGGTTCAGCGGCATGGCGAAGTCTTCGATGTTCATCACCCGGTCGCCCTTGGTGCGCGCCGTCGTGGTGCCCGTCGTGCGGAACAACTGAACGAAGTTCGAAGTGGTATCGCGGAAGTCGTAGTCAACAGTCGGACGCGAAGCGAAGTTGCTGCCGCTGCGGAAACGGATTTCCGCCGGGTTATCGCCGCGGTTTTCGGTCCAAGTGTAGTTCAAACGCCACGAGGCATCCAGGCCGTTACCGAAATGATGCTCGCCACCCACGGTGTTGGTCGACATGGTGTCGTGGTTGTCGCGGTAGGTGATACGCGCGTTCGTGCGGACGCCGTAAACCGTGCCGCGCTTGGGATCACTGGCCGTGAAATTGGCGTCGCTGTTATAGGCCACGCCGGCCGCATTCGTGCCTGTCTCGAGGTTAAAGATGAACTGGTCACGCAGTTCGTCGTCATAAAAATCCGAGTAGATGGTCGACGCGAAAATCGTGTTGTCGGCATTCAGTTTATAATCAAGGCGCAGCGAGGCCGAGGTGTTTTCACGGTACAAACGATAGTGCTTGTTCTTGGTATCGACGGCAAAGCGCTTCGACGTATCCACGGCACGCGGCGTGGCATAGGGGTCGGTTTCCCAGTTTTCCGTCGCCATTTCACGGCTGTAAAAGGACGCCTGGGCGACAACGCCCAGCTTGCCGTCCAAGAAGATGTTGGAATAGACCAGCGAGGCATCGATTTCCTGACCGTCGCCCAGTTCGACATGGCCCAGGCCAAGCTTGCCGGTGATCTTCTGGCCCTTATAGTCGAAGGCGCGGCGCGTGCGGATGTCAACATTGCCGGCGACCGTGTCACCCGGCATGGACGGCACGATGGCCTTCTGGATCGTGACTTGCGAAGCGATGGCCGAAGGAATGTTGTCGAAGCGTGTCTGGCGGCCTTCGGGCGAGACGACCGACAGGCCGTCGAAGGACAGGGTCGTCCAGTAACGCGGGGCGCCGCGCAGGTTGACATAGCGGCCCTGGCCCTGGTCACGCTCGATACCGACGCCGGGCAGGCGCGAAACGGCCTGGGCGATGTTCTGGTCAGGCAGGTCGCCGATGGCGTCAGCCGACAGGACGGTGACCAGCGAATCCGAGTTCTTTTGCGTCCGCATGGCGGCTGCCTGGCTTTCGGCCAGCGGACGGCGACCAATAATGGTCACTTCCGTGGTTTCTTCAACCTGAGCCTGTGCCTGAGCTTCCTGGGCTTGGGTCTGACCCGCCACGATAAAGGACGCGCCGGCCATCAGCGCCAGGCGCAGCGCGCCTTTCTTATTCAACAACATTCTCGGTATCCCCAGCTTTGCATGCGCGCACCATGCGCACCCGCCGTGGCTCGCACGCCACCGTATGCATTGCCGTTAGCCGGGGACTGTGACAGTTCTGTAAAACCCGCACCTTGCAATGCACAAGAAGCGGGCGCGTTGCAGATTGGTCACGTTTTCGTGCGGCTGTTATCTGAACTGTGCCGTAATAATGCGGCCGCCGCGCTGGATGCTGATCCGCCACGACCGCGCGCCTGTTTTCAGCACGGCGTCCAGTTCACTGGAGCTGTCGATCGGCTGGCCATTCACCTCGCGAATAATGTCGCCCGGTTGCAGACCGACGCCCGCGGCATAGGTCCGCGCCGACTCCAGCGAATAGACCATGACACCCTTGGGGGCGTCGAAGGGATCGACGCCGATCTCATCGGCGACGGCGGGCGATAGATTAACCACCTTGGCGCCAGCGAACGGGTTTTCGCCCTTGATCAAACGTTCGTCGCGCGGAGGCGAATCCGACGGCGGCGCCGCCTTGACACTGGCGCGGAACGGCTTGCCGGAACGCAGCCCCTCCACCTTGGCGGTCTGGTTCAGCGACAGGAGACTGATCTGGTAGCGCAGGCCGCCGCCATCATTTACCGGCTGATCATTGACGCGCAGAATGACGTCCCCTGCCCTGACCCCGGCCTGGTCGGCGGGAGAGCCCTTGTAGACGTCCGACACCAGCACGCCTTCCGGCCGGTCCATGCCCAGCGACTTGGCGATGTCAGAGGTGACAGTGTCACCCTTGGCGCCCAGCCACGGCCGCTTAACCGAGGTTGCCCCGCCGGCAGCGCTGTCGACGACGCGCTTGACGAGGGCCGAAGGGATGGCAAAGCCGACGCCCGACGACTGACCCGACCGCGACAGAATCATCGAATTGACACCGATCAGCTTGCCGTTCATGTCGACCAGGGCGCCGCCCGAATTGCCTGGGTTGATGGCAGCGTCGGTCTGGATATAGCTGCCCTCACCATTGGTGCGGTTCAGCGCCGAGATGATGCCGTTGGTCACCGTCTGGCCGACACCAAACGGGTTGCCAATGGCCAGAACCAGGTCGCCGACCTCCAGGTCGCGGCCCTCGTCCAGTTCGATGGTCGGGAAGTTTTCCCCGGGCGCTTCCAGCTTGAGCACGGCGAGATCGGTGCGCGGGTCGGCCAGCAAAAGCCTGGCCGGATACTCGCGACGGTCGTTCAGCACCACCATGAAGGTCTGGCCGCCGGCGACCACGTGGTTGTTGGTGACGACAATCCCGTCCTTGCGCACGATCACGCCGGAGCCCAGCGATTCCTGGGTGCGCGATTCCGGCACGCCGGAGCCAAACATCTGCCAGAACGGATCGACCTGCTGGCGCACCCTGGCCTTGGCGTAGACATTGACGACGGCGGGGGCGACCGTGCGCACGACCGGCGCAAACGAGGTCTTCATGCCGACGGCCGAACTCGGCACCTGGCGCGGCTCATTGCCGAAACCGGTACCTTCGAACGTTTTGGTGTCTTGCGAATGGCCGGGGCCGCAGGCGACCAGCAGGGCGAGCACCGGCAAGAGGGAGATAAGACGCGATTTCATGTGAAATCCCCTGGAAACGATGGTCCCACATTTAAGAATTAATGCGGCGGTATCAAGGCTTGGTGAAAGCCGGTTTCTGCCACATTGCCGGCTAGGGAAGCCGGTTTCGTCAACTCGGCTTGCCCTCGCCGCCAGGCTCGACCCTGAGTGATTGTTTGACGCCACCGGCCAGCCAAAGCGACAGCACCATGAACAAAGCCGCCAGCCAGAAGGCCGCCCCGCTCAGCCACATCGGCACCGAGTCATGGGTAACAGCTGACAGGGTAAGACCAAACAAAATGGGGGCAAAAATGGTCGACATGGCCGACAGGCCCATATTGGCGCCCTGCAAAGTCCCCTGCTCTTTCGGATCAACCTTGGATGACATCAGGGCCTGGATGTTGGGCGTCGCCAGGCCCCACAGGGCGCCGATTGGAATGGTGGCGATAAACCACTCCCAGCTTGGCGCCAGGCCGTAGCCGATAAACGCAATCATGCCGCAAAACAGACCCAGATACATGGACTTCAGTTCGCCTAGCTTTTTGACGAATATCCCGGTCAGCCCCGCCTGAACGATGGCCGAGCAGATGCCGACAACGGCCAGCATCAATCCGACCTGCGTCGGCCCCCAGCCGAAGCGATAGGCGCAGAACAGCACCGTCGTCGTCGGAAAGACCGACTGCGCAAACATCATGAGCAGATACATCACCGAAAGCCGCAGGACCTGGGGCGACTTGGCCAGGAATTTGAACGCGCCCAGCGGGTTGGCGGTACGAAAGCTGAAAGGCTTGCGCTTATCCTTCGCCAGCGATTCCGGCAGGACAAACCAGCCGTAGAGAAAGTTGCACAGGCTGAGGGCTGCGGCAAAGAAGAAGGGGTATCGCGCATTGCCCTCGAATTGCAAGAACCCCAGCCCCATGGTTTCCAGCGCCGGCCAGTGCAAGCCGCCGCCGAGTATGCCGCCCAGGCTGGGACCGACAACAAAACCGATACCGAAGGCGGCGCCCATCATGCCGAAAACGCCCGCGCGCTTTTCCGGCGGGGTGACATCACTCATATAGGCGTAGGCGGTCGAGATGCTGGCGGAGGTCATGCCTGAGATGATGCGGCCGACCAGCAGCCACCACAGGCCGGGGGCAAACGCCATGAACAGGAAGTCGAGCCCGGTACCCAGGTTCGAAGCCAGCACGACCGGCCGGCGGCCTATACTGTCAGACAGGCCGCCCTGGATCGGTGAAAAGATAAACTGCGCAAGCCCCCAGGCAGAGCCGAAGATGCCGATCCACAGGCCAGCCGCCGACACCGAACCGACGAACTCTTCGATAAGGTGCGGCAGGACGGGAATAATCACCCCGATCGACAGCATATCGAGAAAGACGGTCACCAGAATGAAGGGCGCAGCGGCCCTGAGCTTATCCGACATATGGTGTGTCCCCTGCGGCGATGCCCGTCCTTAGAGGAATTTATGGCGACGGGATAGGCCCTGTTCCGCCAGAAGACGTCAGCAGTCTGTCGCCCAGGGCCATCCCGGCCTCATCGGCGCTGCAACAGGACCTCGGCAATCTGGATGGCGTTGAGCGCGGCGCCCTTGCGCAGATTGTCACCTGTCACGAACAGCACCAGGCCATGCTCGACCGTCGGATCGGGACGGATGCGGCCGACAAACACCGGATCCCTACCCGACGCCGCCAGAGGGTTGGGCACATCGCTCAGCACCACGCCTGGCGCCTTGCCCAACAACTCCAACGCCGTGGCGACGCAGAGCGGACGTTCGAACTCAGCATTAATCGACAGCGAGTGGCCGGTATAGACCGGCACGCGTACGCAGGTACCTGAGACCGGAAGATTCGGAATATCCAGAATTTTGCGACTTTCGTCCCGCAGCTTCAGTTCCTCCTCGGTATAGCCATCCTTACCCAGACGATAGTTGAGCGGCACGACGTTGAAAGCGATCGGGACCGCCCATTTTTCAGGCGCCGGAAAGGCGACAGCCTCGCCGTCACGGGCCAGGGCGGCGCCACCGTCCGGCACGGCGCGGATCTGGCGCTCAAGCTCGGCAATGCCGGCGACACCCGCGCCCGACACCGCCTGATAGGTGCTGACGACCAGCCGCTTTAACCCGGCAGCGTCGTGCAGCGGCTTCAGCGCCGGCATGGCCGCCATGGTGGTGCAGTTGGGATTAGCGATGATGCCCTTGGGGATCGACTCCAGGGCATGGGCATTGACCTCGGCGACAACCAGAGGCACGTCCGGGTCGTCGCGCCAGGCCGAAGAGTTGTCGATGACGGTGGCACCTGCTGCTGCGACCTTCGGCGCCAGTGCGCGCGACGTTGCGCCGCCAGCCGAGAAGAAGACGATGTCCAGACCGTCATAGTCTGCCGTGGCGGCGTCCTCGACAACGATCTCCTGGTCGCGCCAACTCAGCCGCGTCCCCGCCGATCGCGCCGAGGCGAACAGGCGCAGGGAAGCAAGTGGGAAGTTACGCTGCGCCAACAGGGCGCGCATCATCTCGCCGACCAGTCCGGTAGCGCCGACAATACCCACATGGGGCGGATGGAAAGAAGAAATGGCCGGTTTCATAATAGGCGTCTCCTGAATGTGCGGAGGCGCGGGATTTTGCCGGTCAAAAACGGAACGGCCCCGCGCATCGGCGGGGCTTC
Source organism: Asticcacaulis sp. AC402 (assembly GCF_000495835.1). Classification (GTDB taxonomy): domain Bacteria; phylum Pseudomonadota; class Alphaproteobacteria; order Caulobacterales; family Caulobacteraceae; genus Asticcacaulis. The sequence continues at coordinate 190,719 of NZ_AWGC01000006.1, read as the reverse complement.
GGTTCGAACGTCGCGTCAGACGTGACGCAAACCCGAACACACCCCGCCGGAGCGGGTTGTTGTCGGGATCATGGTCTGGATCAGGCTGGCGGACATGGGATTATTCCTATGGGCGCATGCTGATCGTGTCAAGCTGGCATCAATGGCGGCGTAAAGCCGGCCGGAACGTGCCGAGCCTGCCATCCGACGCTTCGGGTCGCAGGTCAAGCAACTCCATTTCCAGGCTGTAGACATCGACATTGTCGAAGGTCTTAAGCTTAACTCCGGGTTTGATCCCTGGACCGTTGGCGACGAACAGCGCTTGCATCTCGACCGCCGCGGGATCGTAGCCATGGCTGCCGCCCTGAAGTTTAGGCATCCAGCCGTCCTTCGAAGGCGCCACGATAAAGCTCCCGACATCGGCCAGACAGATGATTGCCGGCACCCGGCTATGGTGGCCATAGCGGAACCGCGCCGGAATGTCGGCCTTGCGCCAGCAGGTCATGTGATCGTGCGGTTTCAACAGTGCCGCCTCGACCTCGGCCTCGCGGCCCGGCTTGGGATTGAAACCGGCCACCTGTCCGCCCATCATGTCAGCGCTGTCTGGCGGCAACAGGTCCGCCAGCTTGATAAAGGTCTCCGGCCGGTGCTTGGCCATGCCGTGGTCCGAGACGATGATGATATTGACCTTGCCGTCCAGACCGCGCGCCTTCAGGCCATCGAGAAGTTGCCCGATCGAGGCATCGACCACGGCCATGGCCGTATCGACCTCCGGAGCATCGGGGCCGAAATCATGGCCGGCGTGGTCAACATCGGAAAAGTAAAGGGTGATAAATCCGGGCCGCTGCCCCGCCGGCAGGTCGATCCACGACATGACCTGCGTGATACGGTCGCCGTGCGGCATATCGTCATTGAAAGGCAGCCAGTAGCTGGGCCGGACACCTCCCTGGGGCGCCTCGGAACCCGGCCAGAACAGAGTCGCAGCCTTCATGCCCTGCGCCTCGGCGCTGATCCACACCGGCTTGCCACCCGCCCACCAGAATTCGTCCTGCACCGCGTCCGGGTTGGACATCCTGAAGGTCACACCCGGTTTGGCGGTATCGCGCATGGTGTTGTTAACGATCCCGTGCTTGTCGGGCCGCAGCCCGGTCACCAGGGTATAGTGGTTGGGAAAGGTCAGGGAGGGAAAGGACGGCCGCATAGGACCGGTAGCGCCGGTATCGGCCAGCCGTTTCAGGTTCGGGGTCACGCCACGGTCGAGATAGTCAGCGCGAAAGCCGTCGATCGACACCAGAATCAACAGCGGTGTCTCGGCCCTCTGCGGCGGTACCGACGCGCAGCCGGTCATCAGCCCCAGAACCAGCAGCAGCCAAGCCAGACGACCCATGGTGCACCCTCGAGCGCAATCCGATAAAGTGGACGCCACTATTCGGAAAAATTGCGCGACAAAACAAAAACTTAGAGCGGGATTTTGACTTCATCAAAACTCATCCCGCTCCAAATACAGATTTAGAAACCTATTCCTGCCACAGATTTGCGACGAATTGAATGCAGCCCAAAAGAAAACCCCCGGCTCCAAGGCCGGGGGTCCAATGTCTTCAGGAGTCGAAACCGTCAATCGCTGGTGCGGATACGGTCAAGTACGGGAGAACTGAAAAGCAGTACGCCCTCGCTCGACGCTTCCAGCGTCAGCGAGTTACTTGTGGCCATATCGCCGGACGCTTCTTGCGTCTCATCGATGGGGGCTTCCAACAGGGCTTCGTCGGTCATTTAGGCCTCCTTCAGGTGCGCGGTGAACGGAATCGCGGCCTGAGTCTGAGCGGCCGCACCATGACGCTAACAGCTATTTCGCAGTTGCGGAAATAACGGTTGCTGACGAAACATCACAGGCGCGTTAACTGATACCAAGCCTCATAAAGAATGACGCTTGGTATTCGCATTTCTTCAGCTCAAACGCCGCATGGCTCCTCGCAAAAGCTCGGGCGGGCAGTCGCCCTTGCCAATCCACGATGAGTCAAGGTCATCGTGGATTGGTATGAGATGACCAAAACCTGAAGACGCATCGATGCGGTACAAAAAAGCCCCCGGTCGAAACCGGGGGCCCTTTTCGCTTTGCCTGCAAGTGAGGCCTATTCTTCGTCGCCGGCCGTTTCCAACACCGGGCCCGAGTCCAGACCCTTGGCGGCTTCGTCGCGATCGACAAACTCGATGATCGCCATCGGCGCGTTGTCGCCGTGACGGTAGCCAGCCTTCAGGATGCGGATGTAACCGCCGTTGCGGTCGGCATAACGCTTGGCAATGACGTCGAACAGCTTGGCGACCTGCGGCACGTCACGGACGCGCGAGATGGCGATACGGCGGTCGTGCAGCGAGCCCGACTTGCCGAGCGTGACCAGCTTTTCGACGAAGGGACGCAGTTCCTTGGCCTTCGGCAGGGTAGTGACAATTTGTTCGTGCTTGATCAGCGAGGCGGCCATGTTGGCGAACATGGCGATGCGGTGCGAAGTGGTGCGACCGAGTTTGCGGTGACCGTGACCGTGACGCATGAGGTTTCTCCATAAGACCGCGTGGCACCTTGGCTCGGCGCGGCCCAAAATCGAGCCCAAAGGCAAAGGTCGAAGGGCCGACGGCCCCTGCCCGCTTCGGACGTCCGGGAAATCCCGGAAGTTACTGCGACAAGGTTTTGGTCTTTCGCAGTAAGTCAGAGAACCAAAAATGGACCTCCTAAAAATAGGGAAAGCCGGAAGGGTGTCCCCATCCGGCTCTCTATTCTTTTGTCGACGGCCTCAGATTGTTTTGAAAATGGGGCAGGCTGAGCCGAAAAGGTCTGCTTTCGAGAACCGGAGCGGAGCGTACTCAAGTACGTGAGCACCGGAAGCGCAGAAAACGGGCCTTTGCAGGCCAGCCTCACCCATTTGCAAACAATCTAGATTTGGTCTTCGAACTTCTTGGCTAGATCTTCGACGTTTTCTGGCGGCCAGTTCGGGATGTCCATGCCGAGCGACAGATTCATCGAGGCCAGCACTTCCTTGATTTCGTTGAGCGACTTGCGGCCGAAATTCGGCGTACGCAGCATTTCGCTCTCGGTCTTCAGGATCAGATCGCCGATATAGACGATGTTGTCGTTCTTGAGGCAGTTGGCCGAACGGACGCTGAGTTCCAGTTCGTCGACCTTCTTGAGCAGGGCCGGGTTGAACGGCAGTTCCGGCTTGCCCTCTTCCACGACCGGAGCTTTCGGCTCTTCGAAGGTAATGAAGATCTGAAGCTGGTCCTGCAGGATACGAGCGGCAAAAGCGACGGCGTCAACAGGCGTGACGGCGGCGTTGGTTTCAACGTCCAGGACCAGCTTGTCATAGTCGAGCGATTGCCCCTGACGGGTCGGTTCGACGCGATAAGCCACCTTCTTGACAGGCGAGTAGAGCGCGTCGACGGCGATGAGGCCGATCGGCGCATCTTCCGGACGCAGACGGTCGGCCGCAACATAGCCCTTGCCGTTCTGCACTGTGAACTCCATGCGCACCGAGGCGCCTTCGTCCAGTGTACAGATGACGTGATCCGGGTTCAGCACTTCGATATCGGCCGGGACATCGATCTGGCCGGCCGTAACGGGGCCGGCGCCGGAGGCGCGCAGCACCATCCGCTTCGGGCCTTCCGCGTGCATACGCAGGGCCAGTTGCTTGATGTTCAGGATGATGTCGACCACGTCCTCACGAACGCCTTCGATGGAGGAGAATTCGTGCACCACGCCGTCGATCTGGACGGAGGTGACGGCCGCGCCTTGCAGCGAGGACAGGAGGACGCGACGCAGCGCGTTGCCGAGGGTCACGCCGAAACCACGCTCCAGAGGCTCCGCGACAAGACGCATCTTGCGCGAAGGATCTGTGCCTGCTTCGACTTGTGGCTTCTCGGGACGAATAAGCTGTTGCCAGTTTCTTTCGATCATTGACGTCCCTTTAAGAACAGGAAATGTCGCCCCGCCAATAGCCGGAGGCCGGACGGAGCGACGAAAAATCTGATAGGTGAATTAAACGCGACGACGCTTCGGCGGACGGCAGCCGTTGTGCGGAATCGGAGTCACGTCACGAATAGTCGTGATGGTGAAGCCCACAGCCTGCAAGGCGCGCAGTGCCGATTCACGGCCCGAACCCGGACCGGCAACGCTGACTTCGAGCGTCTTGACGCCATGTTCGATGGCCTTCTTGCCAGCGTCTTCAGCAGCGACCTGGGCAGCGTACGGGGTCGACTTGCGCGAACCCTTGAACCCCATGGCGCCGGCCGACGACCACGACACGGCATTGCCCTGTGCGTCGGTGATGGTGATCATGGTGTTGTTGAACGAAGCGTTGACGTGTGCCACGCCGGAGGTGATGTTCTTGCGTTCGCGCTTTTTAACGCGGGAAGTGTCCTTGGCCATGGGCTATCCTTACTTCTTCTTGCCGGCGATAGGCTTCGCCGGGCCCTTGCGCGTACGTGCATTGGTGTGGGTGCGCTGACCGCGGACCGGCAGGCCCTTACGGTGACGCAGCCCGCGATAGCAGGCCAGGTCCATCAGACGCTTGATGTTCATCGAAACTTCACGGCGCAGATCGCCCTCGACCGTATAGTCCCGGTCGATGGTTTCACGAATCTGCAACACTTCCGCGTCCGACAGCTGGTTGACGCGGCGGGCGTCTTCGATGCCGACCTTGTGCACGATCTCCTCGGCCTTCTTGGGACCGATGCCATGGATATATTGAAGCGCGATGATCACGCGCTTGTTGGTCGGTATGTTGACACCAGCAATACGGGCCACGAGGTAATCTCCTGAAATGCGCCATCAGCGCACCTGTAAAACGAAAAGAGGACACGTAAGCCTCCCTGAACCTGCCGTCCGGCCGGATCAAGGCGCATACGCGTCATTTCGCGGAAGCTTGCCCTTATAGAAGGGTTTTCGCTCCCGTCAATGGGTTATTCCGCAAAAAAAGCAAGTCTTTTTTTACGGTCTCACAATCCGGCCCCGCATAAAGGACCCGGAAATTCAGCCCGACGGTCAAGCCGTCGTGGCGGATTCGTTCTTGCCCAGCACGGCTTCGATGCGGGCGGCAATGTCGTCGACTGCGCCCATGCCGTCTATTTCATAAAGCTTGCCCTGCGCCGCGTAGTAGGGCAGGAGCGGCGCCGTCTGAGCGTTGTAGGCCGCCAGCCGAACCTTGTAAGATTCCGGGTTGTCGTCAGCCCGGCCTTCTTCTTCGAAGCGCCTGGCGATCCTGTCGATCAGGCCCTGCTCGTCGACCTTCAGGCGGACGACCTTGTCGATCTTGGCGCCGCGGCCACCCAGCATCGCGTCCAAAGCCTCGGCCTGGGCTACGGTGCGTGGGAAACCGTCAAAGATCGCGCCACCGGCGGCTTCAGTACGTGGCAGATTGTCCTTGATCAGGTCGATGACGATGGCATCCGATACCAGGCCGCCGGTATCCATGATGGTCTTGACCCGTGTCCCCAGTTCGGAGCCGGAGGCGATGGCCGCCCGCAACATGTCGCCCGTCGAGAGCTGAACCATGCCGCGCGTCGCGACCAGACGCTTGGCCTGCGTCCCCTTCCCCGCCGCCGGCGGTCCGAACAGGATGATGTTCATCGCAGAGCTCCCCGACTCTTGGCAGCACCAGCAGCCGATTTGCCGCCCGTTTTCAATTTTGATTTGCGGATCAGCCCGTCATACTGATGCGCCAGCAGGTGCGACTGGATCTGGGCTACCGTGTCCATGGTCACCGTAACCACAATCAAGATCGACGTGCCGCCGAAATAAAAGGCGTTGCCCATGGTCGAGATCAGGATTTCCGGCAAAAGACAGACGATGGTGATGTAACCGGCACCGACGACCGTGACTCGCGTCAAGACGTGATCAAGATATTCGGCTGTACGCTTGCCCGGACGGATGCCTGGAAGGAAGCCGCCATACTTGCGCAGGTTCTCCGCCGTCTCCTCCGGATTGAACACCAAAGACGTGTACAGGAAACAGAAAAAGATGATCAGAAAGGCGTAGAGCGCGGTAAAGATTGCATTGCCGTGGGTCAGGGTGCCGGCCACCTGGCCGACGATCTGTAACCACTGCGGCTGGTCCGCAGCGTTGTTCTGGCTAAGAAAACTGGCCACCGAGGTCGGCATCAGCAGCAGGGACGAAGCAAAGATAGGCGGAATGACACCGGCCGTATTGACCTTCAGCGGCATGAAAGAGCTTTCGCCGCCTACAATCCGGTTGCCGACCTGGCGCTTCGGATACTGCACGCGCAGACGACGCTGGGAACGCTCCATGAAGACGATGAAGACGACGCAGGCCAGCAGCAAGATCAGGATACCGACAAGAGCCGGTACTGGCAGATCTCCGGTCGACCCCAGGCTGAACATTGTCCCGATCGTGCGCGGCAGGACCGCGACGATCCCGGCAAAGATGATCATGGACGATCCATTGCCGATGCCGCGCGCCGTGATCTGCTCACCCAGCCACATCAGCAACAGAGTACCTGCCGTCAGAATTATCGTCGCCGACGCAATAAAGACGGGCTGGCTCAAACTATCAAGGACGAAGCCGCCATTGTAGAGGGAAAATGCAATACTGAAGGCCTGAACCAGGCCCAGAATGACGGTCAGATAACGGGTGTACTGGTTAAGTTGCTTACGCCCGGCTTCGCCGCCTTCTTTACGCAGCTTTTCCCATGGGCCGTAGACCGAACCCATCAACTGCACGATGATCGAGGCCGAGATGTAGGGCATCAAATTCAGGGCGAACACGGCCATCTGTTCGATGGCACCGCCACCAAACATGTTCATCATGCCGAAAATGCCGCCCTGGTTCTGTTCGAAAAAGGACGCGTATGCCGCCTTATCGATGCCCGGCAGAGGCACAAATGTGCCGAGGCGGTACACGATCAAAGCGCCGAGTGTGAAGAGAAGCCGCTTGTGCAGGTCGGTGGCCTTGGAAAAGGCCCCGAAATTCATATTGGCCGCAAGTTGTTCAGCAGCAGATGCCATAAAGTCCTCAAAACCCAGGTAGTCTTATCAAATGGGAGAGGACAGCCGAATGCGCGTTTCCCGCGACCTTCCAACCGCCCTCGCCCCATATGGGGTAGGCTTAATGAAAGGTCAACTTAGGCTTCGGCTTTAACCGGGCGCTTCTGGATCAGTGTGCCGCCCGCCGCTTCAACGGCCTTGACGGCCGAGGCCGAGGCTGACCAGACGGTCAGGTCAAGCTTGGCTGTAAGATTGCCTTCGCCGAGCACACGGACACCATCCAGCTCGCGGCGGATGACGCCGGCCGCCACCAGGGCCGCGCCGTCGACCGGCTTGGAAGCGTCGATCTTTCCGGCATCGACGGCGTCCTGCAGACGCCACAGATTGACTTCGGCCAGCTTAAGGGCGAACGGGTTATTGAAACCGCGCTTGGGCATACGCATGTACAGCGGCATCTGCCCGCCTTCGAAGCCCAGCAGGCTGACGCCGGTACGCGACTTCTGGCCCTTGACACCGCGACCGGCGGTCTTGCCCTTGCCCGAACCCGGACCACGGCCGACACGCATGCGGTTCTTGGTAGCGCCTTCGTTGTCGCGAATTTCGTTCAGCTTGGTCATGTGCCTAAATCTCCATTTTGTATGCCCTGCCGCTTCGCTGCTTGAGGGCTATATACGCAGGGCGACGCCCTACTCGGCTTAAAACGTCTGGCGGCTATGGCGCCAAATTCTCTAAAAGTCAAATCGAGGCGCAGACACCTGCGCCTCGATCTGTAACTCGCAATGTAATCTGACGATTACGAGACGATTTCCACCATGTGCTGGACCTTGGCAATCATGCCGCGGACGGACGGCGTGTCTTCCAATTCGGAGACGCGCCCCATCTTGTTAAGACCCAGGCCAGCCAGAGTGGCGCGCTGGTCCTTGGTGCGGCGGATCGGCGAACCGGTCTGCCTGACTTTGATCGTAGCCCCATTCTTGTCTGACATGACTTAGCTCTCCAAAGCTTCCGGCGACGACGCGCCATCGGTGCGGCGCGACAGCAGGTCGGCGACCTTTTTGCCACGCTTGGAAGCGATCTGACGCGGCGACGACTGGACCTTCAGCGCTTCGAACGTTGCACGCACCATGTTATAGGGGTTGGACGAGCCGATCGACTTGCCGACGACGTCCGAAACGCCCAGGGTTTCGAGCACAGCGCGCATCGGACCACCCGCGATGACGCCGGTGCCCGGAGGGGCGGCGCGCATCTGGATCTTGCCAGCGCCCCAACGGCCGTAGCCGTCGTGATGCAGCGTGCGCGACTCGCGAAGCGGAACGCGGATCATCGACTTCTTGGCTTCTTCGGTCGCCTTGCGGATCGCTTCAGGCACTTCACGCGCCTTGCCGTGACCGTAGCCGACGCGGCCCTTCTGATCGCCAACAACCATAAGTGCGGCGAAGGAGAAACGACGGCCACCCTTGACGGTGGCAGCGACGCGGTTGATAGCGACGAGCTTTTCGACGAATTCCGAGGGCTCCTCGGTACGGTCGCGACGGTCGCCGCGGTTTTCGCTGGGACGGGCCATGCAGGATTCCTTACGAGCGCATCCCGAAAAGTGTCAGCACTTTCCGGTTACGATGCGCGACCACGTTAAAAGTTGAGACCGGCTTCACGCGCGGCTTCCGCCAACGCCTTCACCCGACCGTGATAGATGTAGCCACCGCGATCGAAAACCACGTCCGAGACGCCCTTTTCGATGGCACGCTGAGCGACCAGCTTGCCGACTTCGGTCGCGGCAGCCTGATCCGAGCCCTGCTTCTTGCCGCTTTCGAGCGACGAAGCGGACACGATCGTGACACCGCTGGCGTCGTCGATGACCTGGGCATAGATGTTCTTGTCCGAACGGAAGACCGACAAACGCGGGCGGCCGTTGGAGAGCTTCTTGAGACGGGTGCGGTTGCGTTCCGCACGGCGCGCGAGCAGCTGACGAGGAGAGAGGGCCATAGCTTACTTCTTCTTGCCTTCCTTGCGGCGAACCTTTTCGCCGGCGTATTTAACACCCTTGCCCTTATAGGGCTCGGGGGGACGGATCTTGCGGATCTTGGCGGCCAACTCACCGACGGCCTGCTTGTCGATCCCGATGATCTTGACTTCGGTCTGCTTCGGCACTTCGAACCTGATGCCTTCTGGCGGCACGATGTCGACATCGTGCGAGAAGCCCAGTTGCAGCGACAGGTTTGGCCCCTTCAGAGCGGCGCGGTAACCGACGCCGACCATTTCCAGGCTGGTTTCGTAACCGTCTGTGACGCCCTTGACCATGTTGGCGATCAGCGTCCGCGACAGGCCCCACATCGCCTTGTGGCGTTGGGTTTCGCCACGCGGGCTGATGTGCAGAACATTGCCTTCCTGACGGACTTCGATTTCCTCGACGACCTTCCAGGACAGTTGGCCTTTGGGGCCCTTGACGGCGACATCCTGTCCCGAGAGCGTGATATTCACGCCGTTCGGTACAGTAATGGCCTTCTTGCCGATACGAGACATAATTTTACCTTTGTGCCTTAAGTGTTCAGCCGACGCGTCTTAGTAGACGCGGCAGAGAACTTCGCCACCGACGTTTGCGTCGCGGGCAGCTGTGTCAGACATGACGCCCTTCGGCGTCGACAGGATCGAGATACCCAGGCCGTTCTTTATCGGCTTGAGGTCCTTGATCGACGAATAGACTCGGCGGCCCGGCTTGGACACGCGCGCAATTTCCGCGATGACCGGCTGACCGTCGAAATACTTCAGTTCGATTTCGAACTGCGGGAACTCACCCGGGGTCTCCAGGACTTCATAGCCGCGGATATAGCCTTCGTCGCGCAGCACGTCCAGGACGTGGGCACGCAGCTTGGAGGCCGGGGTCAGCACCTTGGAGCGGCTGCGCATGGCGCCGTTCTTGATGCGCGCGATCATATCGCTGAGGGGATCGTTAACGAACATGAATGTACCCTCCCCTTACCAGCTGGCCTTGGTCAGGCCCGGAATCTGGCCTTCATTGCCCAGCTTCCGGAGCGCGATCCGGCTCATATGCATCTTGCGGTAATAGGCGCGCGGGCGCCCGGTGATTTCGCAGCGGTTGCGGATGCGGACCGCAGCCGAGTTGCGCGGCAGCTTGGCCAGCTTCAGGCGGGCTTCGAAACGCTCCTCAAGAGGCAGTGTTTCGTCATTGGCCTTGGCCTTGAGGGCTTCGCGTCTGGAGGCATATTGCGCCACCAGTTTCTTGACCATCTCATTGCGGTTGACAGCGGATTTCTTTGCCATTGTGTCTCTCTACCCGTCCTTTACGCGGTGAACGGGAACTGGAAGTGCTTCAGAAGCGACTTGGCTTCCTTGTCACTCGTGGCCGTGGTGCAAACGACGATGTCCATGCCCCACATCTGGTCGATCTGGTCGTAATTGATCTCCGGGAACACGATGTGCTCCTTCAGACCCATGGCATAGTTGCCGCGACCGTCGAACGAATTGCCGTTCAGGCCACGGAAGTCCTTCACGCGCGGCAGGGCGATGGTGATCAGGCGGTCCAGGAACTCGTACATACGGTCTTTGCGCAGGGTCACCTTGGCGCCAACCACCATGCCTTCGCGCAGCTTGAAGCCGGCGATGGATTGACGCGCGCGCGTCGGAGCCGGCTTCTGACCGGTGATGGCCGCCAGGTCCTTAATGGCCGAATTGACCTTCTTGGAGTCGGCAGTGGCCTCGCCGATACCCATGTTGACGACGATCTTGTCGAGCTTGGGGACCTGCATTTCGTTCGTATAACCGAACTCTTCCTTCAACGCGGCGCGGATCGTATCAAGATAGACCTGCTTGGCGCGCGGAACGTAAACCGTTTCCGGGGTTTCAGTATCAGCCATTGATGACCTCTCCCGTCGTCTTGGCAACGCGGACCTTCTTGTCGCCTTCGATCTTGAAACCGACGCGGGTCGGCTTGCCGTTGGCGTCGATGTGGGCGACGTTGGAAACGTGCAGTGACGCTTCCTTGTTGATGATGCCGCCGTTGGGATTGCCCTGGGACGGACGCGTATGGCGTTGAACCATGTTTACGCCCTGGACCAGCACACGCTCGTTCTCAGGGAGGACCTTGGTGACGGTGCCGCTACGGCCCTTGTCCTTGCCGGTCAGGACGACAACCGTGTCGCCCTTCTTGATCTTGGCAGCCATTAGATGACCTTCCTTCTATTCGTCTTCGAGGTCATTTCAGATGACCTCGGGGGCAAGCGAGATGATCTTCATATGGTTCTTGGCGCGCAGTTCACGCGGCACAGGCCCGAAGATACGCGTGCCGATCGGCTCGCTCGACTTGTTGACGATAACGGCGGCGTTGGTGTCGAAACGGATAACCGAACCGTCCTTGCGTTGAATGTCCTTGGACGTCCGTACGACAATGGCGCGCAGAACGTCGCCCTTTTTGACGCGGCCGCGCGGAATCGCTTCCTTGACCGAAACCACGATCAGGTCGCCCACCGAGGCGTAGCGGCGCTTGGAGCCGCCCAACACCTTGATGCACATGACCCGGCGCGCGCCCGAATTGTCGGCAACTTCCAGGTTAGTTTGCATCTGAATCATATCAAACGTCCTTTAGTTGGCTTCGCGGGGAATAACTTCCCACGTCTTCAGCTTCGACTTCGGCGCGCACTCGATGATGCGGATGCTTTCGCCGGCCTTGTACGTGTTGTTTTCGTCGTGAGCATGGTAGCGCTTGGACTTGCGCACCGTCTTTTTGAGGACGGGATGCAGGATGGTGCGTTCCACTCTTACGACCACAGTCTTGTCGCCCTTGTCGGAGACGACCAGACCTTCGAGAATGCGCTTGGGCATGGTCTAAATCCTCTTAGGCGGACTTGGCAGCGGCCTTTTGAGCCGTTACCAGGGATTGAATGCGGGCGATGTCCTTGCGGATCTCACCGACGCGGTGGGTCTTTTCGAACGAACCCGTCGCCTTCTGGAAGCGCAGGTTGAACTGCTCCTTCTTCAGGCTCAGAAGTTGCTCATGCAACTGGTCCGGGGTCATGACGCGAAAGTCAGCAATCTTGGTCATTTAACTTACTCCGCGGCCGCAGCAACACCGGCGTCGAGACGGGTCACGACACGGGTGGAGACGGGCAGCTTGGCAGCGCCGAGACGCAGCGCTTCACGCGCGATGTCGTCGGGCACGCCGTCGATTTCAAACAGGATACGGCCCGGGTGAACGCGTGCGGCCCAATAGTCGACAGCGCCCTTGCCCTTACCCATCCGCACTTCAGCCGGCTTGCCGGTGACGGGAAGGTCGGGGAAAATACGGATCCATACGCGGCCCTGACGCTTCATCTGACGGGTGATGGCGCGACGTGCGGCTTCGATCTGACGGGCGGTGAGACGCTCGGGCTCAACGGTCTTAAGGCCGTACGAACCGAAGTTCAGGGTGTAACCACCCTTGGCGTTACCGTGGATGCGGCCCTTGAACGCCTTGCGGTACTTAGTCCGCTTGGGGAGCATCATGACTTAGTTCTCCTTGTTGCGGTCGCGGCGCGGGCCGCGGTTGTTGCGATCGCCACGCTCGCCGCGTTCCGGACGGTCGTTCGACGACGGACCAGCCGCTTCCTGCGCCCAACGCTTGTCCTGGGCCGAGGGATCGTGCTCCAGCACTTCACCCTTGAAGATCCACACCTTGACACCAATAATGCCGTAGGTCGTCAAAGCTTCGGCGAAACCCATGTCGATGTCAGCACGCAAGGTGTGCAAAGGCACGCGGCCTTCGCGGTACCATTCCATCCGGGCGATTTCAGCACCACCAAGGCGGCCCGACAAGTTCATCCGGATACCCTTGGCGCCAAGACGCATGGCCGACTGGATCGAGCGCTTCATGGCGCGACGGAACGCGATGCGACGTTCCAGTTGCTGGGCGATCGACTCGGCCACCAGTTGCGCATCGACTTCCGGCTTGCGGACTTCGACCAGGTTCAGGAACACTTCGCCGTCAGTGATGACCGAAACGTCCTTGCGCAGCTTGTCGATATCGGCGCCCTTCTTACCGATCACGACACCCGGACGGGCGGCGTAGATGGTAATGCGGCACTTCTTGTGCGGGCGCTCGATGATGATGCGCGACACGCCGGCGGCGTTCAGCTTTTCCTTCAGCATCTTGCGGATTCGCAGATCCTGGTGGAGCAGCTTGGCGTACTCCTGGCGCTGGGCGAACCAGCGGCTGTCCCAGGTGCGGTTGATGCCGAGGCGAAGGCCGATCGGATTGGCTTTCTGACCCATTACGCAGCCTCCTGGCCAAGTTCACGAACGACGATCGTCAATTCGGAAAAGGGTTTCATGATACGCGAAGAACGGCCGCGGGCGCGTGAAGCGAAGCGCTTCATGACCAGCCCCTTGCCGACATAGGCCTCGGCGACAACCAGGTTGTCGATGTCGAGGTTGTGGTTGTTCTCGGCGTTCGAGATCGCTGAATAGAGCGCCTTGCGGACGTCCTTGGCGATACGTTTGCGCGAGAATTCCAGCTCGTTGAGAGCGCGCTGGACCCTGAGGCCGCGAATAGAGGCAGCGACAAGGTTGAGCTTTTGCGGCGAGATGCGCACGGAAACCAGCTTGGTGCGGGCTTCGTTAGCGTTGACGCGGCGCGGATTCTTGGTCTGCGACATGTTACTTCCTCTTCGCCTTCTTGTCGGCGGCGTGACCGGGGAAGTTGCGCGTCGGCGAGAATTCACCGAGCTTCATGCCGACCATGTCCTCGTTGATGAGAACGGGGACATGCTTCTGACCGTTGTAGACACCGATGGTCGCGCCGACAAATTGCGGCATGATGACCGAACGGCGAGACCAGGTCTTGACGACTTCCTTGCGACCCGAATTGAGCGCGGTTTCCACCTTCTTCAGAAGATGGCCATCCACGAACGGGCCTTTCCAAACGGAGCGAGCCATGGTTTAGCGAGCCTTCTTAACGTGACGCGAACGGATGATGTACTTGTCCGTCGCCTTGTTGGTACGAGTCTTGCGGCCCTTGGTGGGAACGCCCCACGGGGTAACCGGATTACGGCCGCCCGAGGTCTTGCCTTCACCACCACCGTGCGGGTGGTCGACGGGGTTCATGGCAACGCCGCGAACGTGCGGACGGAAGCCCATATGACGCGAACGGCCAGCCTTACCCAGGTTGATGTTCATGTGGTCCTGGTTGGACACGGCACCGACTGTCGCCATGCACGAGTCGAGAACCATGCGCAGCTCGCCCGAACCGAGACGTATCTGAGCGTAGCCGGCGTCGCGGCCGACCAGCTGAGCATAGGCACCGGCCGAACGTGCCAGCTGACCACCCTTGCCGGGCTTCAGCTCAACGTTATGGATGATCGTGCCGATCGGCAGGCTGCGCAGCGGCGCCGCGTTACCTGGCTTCACGTCGACCTTTTCCGAAGAAATGATCTGGTCTCCGGCCTTGAGGCGTTGCGGGGCCAGAATGTAGGCCTTCTCGCCATCAGCATAAGAGATCAGTGCAATGAAGGCAGTACGGTTCGGATCGTATTCCAGGCGCTCGACGGTACCAACGACGTCAAGCTTGCGACGCTTGAAGTCGATGATCCGATACAGGCGCTTGGCGCCGCCGCCGCGGAAGCGCACGGCGATGCGGCCACCGGCGCCGCGGCCGCCGGACTTCGTCAGGCCTTCGACCAGCGACTTTTCCGGCTTGCCCTTGTGCAGTTCCGAACGGTCCACCAGGATCAACTGGCGACGGCCCGGCGACGTTGGGTTGAAATGTTTCAATGCCATTGTGCGAGCCTTCCCTTACAGACCGGTCGAGACGTCGATGGACTGACCTTCGGCCAGCGTCACGATCGCCTTCTTGATGTCGCTGCGACGGCCCTTGATGCCCTTGAAACGCTTGGTCTTGCCCTTGGTGACAATGGTGTTCACCTTGGTGACCTTGACGTCGTAGATGGCCTCGACGGCGGAAGCGACTTCGTCCTTGGAGCTGTCGAGCGCGACCCGGAAGACAACCTTGTTCTGCTCGGAGAGCAGGGTCGTCTTTTCGGTGATGTGCGGCGCCAGCAGGACGTCGAAATTGCGGATGGTAGCAGCCATGACTTAGGCCTCCCCACCGACCAGGGCGTCAGCCGAGGTCGTCTTTACGGAATCAGCGAAGCGGGCTTCGATAGCTTCAACCGCCGCCGTCGTCAGCACCAGCTTGTGGCGGCGCAGGATGTCATAGACATTCAGGCCTGCCGTCGGCAGCACGTCGATGTTGGGGATGTTGCGCGAAGCGAGCGCGAAGTTGGTGTCGACCTCGGCGCCCGTGATGAACAGGGCGTTGACAAGGCCCAGCTTCTCAAAAGAAGCCCGGAGCGAAGCGGTCTTCGGCGAGTCGACGACGGCCTGATCCAGTACGATCAGCGAACCATCCTTTACCTTGGACGACAGGGCGTGACGCAGACCCAGGGCGCGGACCTTCTTGGGCAGGTCGAAAGCATGCGAACGCACGACCGGACCGAAGGCGCGCGAACCACCGACGAACTGCGGCGCGCGGCGCGAACCGTGGCGAGCGCCGCCGGAGCCCTTTTGCTTGTACATCTTCTTACCCGTGCGAGAATTCTCGTTGCGGGTCTGAACCTTGTGGGTGCCGGCACGGCGCTTGGCCAATTGCCAGTTGACGACGCGGTGCAGGATGTCAGCCCGAATTTCCGAGATCCCGAAAACGAGATCCGAAAGTTCAACCGAACCCGCTGACGTGGCGTCGAGTTTAAGAACGTCGAGTTTCATGATTATTCAGCGCCCTCTTCAGCCGGAGCCTCTTCTGCGGCAGGCGCCGCAGCGGCGTTGGACTTGATCGCGCCCGGGAACTTCAGGCCGGCCGGAGCCGCCTTCTTCACGGCGTCGCGAATCTTGACATAGGAGCCTTCCGCACCGGGAACGGCGCCACGGATGAACACCAGGCCGCGCTCAGCGTCGATGCGGGCAACCGTTAGGTTCAGGGTGGTGACGGTTTCAGTTCCGTAGTGACCGGCCATCTTCTTGCCGGGGAAGGTACGACCGGGATCCTGGCGCTGCCCCGTCGAACCGTGCGAACGGTGCGAAACGGACACGCCGTGGGTCGCGCGCAGCCCCCCGAAGTTCCAGCGCTTCATGGCGCCGGCGAAACCCTTACCAATTGTGACACCCTGGATATCGACGCGCTGGCCTTCGACAAAGTGATCTGCGGTAAACTCGGCACCGATATCGATCAGATTGTCTTCCGAAACGCGGAATTCCGTTAGGACAGCCTTGGGCTCGACCTGAGCCTTTGCAAAACGAACGCGCTCGGAATTCGACGTGTTCTTGGCTTTCTTGGTGCCGGCGCCCAACTGGAGCGCGACATAGCCGTCCCGGCCTTGAGTACGCTGGGCGACGACCTGACAGCCGTCAAGCGACAGCACCGTCACCGGGACATGCATACCTTCGGCGTCGAAGAAGCGCGTCATACCCAGCTTTTTAGCGAGCAAACCTGTACGCATAAGACCGCCCCTTAAATCTTGATCTCGACATCGACACCCGCCGACAGGTCGAGCTTCATAAGCGCGTCCACGGTCTGCGGGGTCGGATCGACGATATCGAGCACGCGCTTGTGCGTGCGGATTTCAAACTGTTCGCGCGACTTCTTGTCGACGTGCGGCGAACGGTTGACGGTGAAGCGCTCAATCAACGTCGGCAGGGGTATCGGCCCCCGGACGGTCGCGCCGGTTCTCTTGGCCGTGTTAACGATTTCGCGCGTGGAATGATCCAGGACGCGGTGATCGAAGGCCTTGAGCCTGATGCGGATATTCTGACGATCCATATCGCTCGTATTCCAATAAGGGTGGTTGCGTTACCGCGTCCAGTGAACCATTTCAAAGACCAGGCCCGTCGAGGTTACCCTCGCCGGAAGCGATATCCGCAAAAACAAAGCCCAACACCGAGTAGTCCCCGATGCGGGCCGTTGAACAGGAACCTCACTCCCCAATCGTTTGGGGCTGCCGAGGCGTCTGAATTTTGTGCCTTGCGAACCGCGTCTGACGCGTACGCGTCACAGCCGATCCAACAGAGTGCGCGTATATGACCGAACGACTCAGCAAGGTCAAGCCCGAAAGTGCGAAAGGGCCAAGAAATAAGCCTTCGAACGATCGAAACATAGCGCGTGCACCCCATAGCGGATCGCCGGGCCGGATGCAAATTGGTATGGGACTTTGCGCACAGATATCGTAGGCGCGTCACCTTGTCAGGTCATCGAGAAACTACGGCTATAGGGGGTTTGTTTATAGCCACTTTGCAAGCGGCGCGCCTGTCGCCGCTGGCCCGGTTCGCAAAGAGGGCTTCGAGCGCAATCCGGTAAAATCTGCAGCACTCTTCGGATTGCGCTCTAGCCAACGACGGTAACGGTGGCGAGGACGGCTGTGCGCTTCAGGAAGCCGGTATAGATCCGGGATATCCCCGCCCGCATAAGGGCGCGCCGGCCCAGATCGGTCAAGGCGCGCGCCCACCCGGCGAGGTTGGTCTCAGTGGCACGGATCACCTTGACGCGACGGCGCAGACTGGTTTTTGCCCGCTCGAAACGTTCTCGCGGCAGGAACAGCCCGGCTGCATCCAGGGCGCGGCTTTGCAGCGAGCGCTGGAGCTCGATCTCGCCTTCCAGGCAGACAGCGCCAGGAACCGTCATCGGCGACTTATAGTCTTCGCCGCCGGTGCCAAAGTCGAAACGCTTCAGGCCCAGGGCTTCCGTATTCTTTATAATGGCTATGGTCAGCAGGATGCCGACCGAATAGCGGCCGTAGTCCTGATCATAGGCCGGAAACCACAGGTGGACGTCTTCGCCCTGGACCAGGGCGATCTCAACGGCCACCAGGCGGCCGTCATGGCGAAAGACGCCGCAGCGCAAACCGAAGTCGGGTAAATCGACGGCGGCCAACTGGTCGAGCATTGCGCGGGTCCAGCGGCAGCCGAACACATCGTGCATGCCGGAACGACGGTACTGGTCGCGCTTCAGGCCGATCACCCAGTCCATAAGCTCGGGCGACACCTTTTCCCAGGTAAAGGCGAATCCGCCGAAATCCTTTTCGACATTGCGCATACAGCGCGACACATTCTTGAAGAACTTGTGGTTGGCTGCGTCCTGGGTCTCCCACCAGTGGTCGAAGCCGTTGGTGGCGTCGGCAACGCGGCGGGTCAGGCCCACGTGGGCGCCACGGCCGGTCGGGGTACCGACCATGCCCTGGAACTCCAGGCGGCGCGTGTGGGTCAGACGCATAAGCCGGTCAAAGTCGGCGACAAAATCGCAGGCGCCTACAACGGCATGGTAATCGCTGAGCGGCGCGCCCATCGGCAAAAGGATATCACCGCGCTTCTGAAAGGCAAAATAGCCCGTGACACGGCCATCTTCATGGAATCGGGCGATAGCGCAATTTGGCACAGCCGCAGCGATGCTGCGAACATATCGAATATCGAAATAGGGACCGGTCAGTTCCGGCCGCAACGCTACGAAACCCCTCCAAAGAGCTTCATCGGCGGCGGTCAGGTCATTGGCCTGGACCAGATCGATATGCTGCGTCACCGTCATGCTTCGCCTCGGATTGAAACACTGTTACCTGTGTGGGGTGTAACACAGCAGGGTTTATGCCGGACTAAGTGAGGTGGTTAATCTTCTTTTGGTCCAATGAAAACCTGGGATATTGTCTCGAAAATCGGCAAGGCTTCGCAAATGTCGCTATGGGCCAGGAGCGCCGGGCGACCGGACCAGTCGATGGCAGGACCATGGGCCTCACGGGCATGGCGGATGGCGCAACCCAGCGCAATATCGGCATGACCAAGATAGTCGCCGAATAGCCAGCGTGTCGTGGCGTCGGCGCGGATCGTTTCCAGCACATCCAGAACTTCGCTGACCTGGGTTTCGAGCCGGCTCAGCCAGACATCGGAGGTTACCTTGTGCAGCACCTTTTCGTAGAAGAGCGCGACGCACTTGTCGGAAAAGCCGGTTGTCAGAGCGATGTAATAGAGTGCCTTGCGCCGTGCCTCACCGGACGCAGGGATCAGGGCGCGGTCTGGTCCGACCTGTTCGTCGGCCCAATCCAGGATACAGGCACTGTCTATGACCACACCACCGTCATCGAGGACCAGAGTCGGCACCCGGCGCAGCGGATTGAACGGTTTGATCTTGTCGCCCTGGCCGAAGGTCGACCACGGCCGGTGCTCGAACACCATGCCGTAAAGCGTCATGGCGATGCCACAACGGCGGACGAAGGGGGAATCATACTGGCCGATCAGAATCATGGGCGCCTCCTTGAACCAGCTAAAGATGTCTTGAGTCTATCCGCCATTGAACGTTTATCCAGCGCGACATCCAGACGCCCGACAATCTCCATAACATCCGCCCCAACCTCAGCCGACAGCCCGTCATAGGCTGCGCAGATCGCCGGCTCAGCGGCTTTCAGTCGCGCAACATCCACATGCCCGGCCTCCGTCAGATAGACCAACCGCCGCGGCCGATCATCATAGTCGATGTCGAAATACACCAGGTCCAGGGTCTCCAGTTGCGACAGCAGATGGATGACCAGCGGATGTGACAGCTTGATCTGGTCGGCGAGTTGAGTAACGCTCAAGCCCGGCGTATCGCTCAACAACCGCAGGGTCGAAAAGGCCCGCGCCGGCGCGCGCAGCCCGGCCGCCTGCAGGTAGGCCTGGATGTCGTCGACAAAGGTCTCCGACAACCGCTTGAAACGGTGCGCCAGAAAGGCCTTGCCCAGGGAAGAGATATAGTCGGACATGCGCAGCATGCTACAACGTCGAAATCGTCGAGGAAAGGCATAAGGCCAGGGGCCGCAGGCCCCTGGACCCAGAAACTCGACAGCGTTGATCGAGGCAGGTGATAAACGAAAATACAAACTCAAAGACCCTTCCCGCTTCTTCAGCGGGAAGGGTCTTTTAGTTTGTATCTCTGCTTACCGCTTAGCCGCGTTCAGCACCATCAAGTATCGGGGGTCGAGGGGGCCCGTTCGTCGCGGGAATCGCCACACTGTGGCGATTCCATCCGATTTGCTCTCTGAGAAAATCGGCGCTCCTCACCCCCCTCGCCTTTTACTATTCGACGATCTTCGACACGACGCCGGCGCCGACGGTGCGGCCACCTTCACGGATAGCGAAGCGCAGTTTCTCTTCCATGGCGATCGGGGTGATCAGTTCGACGTCCAGTTCGGCGTTATCGCCCGGCATGATCATTTCCACGCCTTCCTTCAGACGGACGATACCGGTCACGTCGGTGGTGCGGAAGTAGAATTGCGGACGGTAGTTGGTGAAGAACGGCGTGTGACGGCCGCCTTCTTCCTTGGTCAGGATGTAGGCTTCGGCCACGAACTTGCTGTGCGGCTTGATCGAGCCCGGCTTGCACAGGACTTGGCCACGTTCAACGTCTTCACGCTTGGTGCCGCGCAGCAGCAGACCGACGTTGTCGCCGGCCTGGCCCTGGTCCAGCAGCTTGCGGAACATTTCGACGCCCGTACAGATCGTCTTTTGCACCGGACGGATGCCGACGATTTCGACTTCTTCGCCAACCTTGACGATGCCGCGTTCGACGCGACCGGTCACGACCGTACCACGGCCCGAGATCGAGAACACGTCTTCGACCGGCATCAGGAACGGCAGGTCAATCGGACGCTCCGGTTGCGGGATGTAGGCGTCGACGGTCGCCATCAGGGCCAGGATCTGATTCTCACCGATGTCCGGGTTGACGCCATCGGTCGCGGCCTTGGCCGAACCCATGGTGATGGGGATATCGTCGCCCGGGAACTGGTAGGACGACAGAAGTTCGCGCACTTCCATTTCGACCAGTTCCAGCAGTTCGGCGTCGTCGACCAGGTCGACCTTGTTCATGAACACGACGAGGGCCGGAACGCCGACCTGACGGGCCAGCAGGATGTGTTCGCGGGTTTGCGGCATCGGGCCGTCGGCAGCCGAAACCACCAGGATCGCGCCGTCCATCTGGGCAGCGCCGGTGATCATGTTCTTCACATAGTCGGCGTGGCCCGGGCAGTCGACGTGCGCATAGTGACGGTTGACCGTCTCATATTCGACGTGCGCCGTGTTGATCGTGATGCCGCGCGCCTTTTCTTCGGGCGCGGCGTCGATGTCGGCATAGTTCTTGGCGACCGCGCCGCCCGACTTTGCCAGGATCATCGTGATCGCAGCCGTCAGCGTCGTCTTGCCGTGGTCAACGTGACCAATGGTGCCGATGTTGCAGTGCGGCTTGTTACGGTTGAATTTTTCCTTGGCCATTTCACAAATCCCGCCGGTAGCGGGCCTTCATTTGCTAGGGTTGATCTGTATAAGGTTGCGGCCCGTAGCACAGTCCGTGCGACGGGCCAAGAGGGTTTTTAGGCGTACTTCTTGATCACTTCGTCGGCAACGTGCTGCGGCACGGGCTCGTAGTGGTCATAGGTCATGGAGAACTGGGCGCGGCCTTGCGACATACCGCGCAGGGTGTTCACATAACCAAACATGTTGGCCAGCGGCACGAAGGCGTCGACGACGATGGCGTTACCGCGCATGTCCTGCCCCTGGATCATGCCACGACGACCGTTCAGGTCACCGATAACCGAACCCAGATATTCTTCCGGGGTAACGACTTCGACCTTCATGATCGGTTCCAGCAGACGCGGACCGGCTTTGTCGCGCAGTTCCTTGAAGGCAGCGCGCGCAGCGATTTCGAACGCCAGGACCGAGGAGTCGACGTCGTGATAGGCACCGTCGGTCAGAGTGACCTTGAAATCGATCAGCGGGAAGCCGGCGAGCAGGCCGTTTTCCTTGGAGGTTTCAAAGCCCTTGACGACGCCCGGGACGTATTCCTTCGGAACGTTACCGCCGACAATGGCGGATTCGAACACGAAGCCTGAGCCGGGCTCACCCGGTTCGACCGTCACCTTGATACGGGCGAACTGGCCGGTACCACCGGTCTGCTTCTTGTGGGTGTAGTCAATGTCGGCCTTGCGTGTGATCGACTCGCGATAGGCAACCTGCGGCGCGCCGATATTGGCTTCGACCTTGTAGGTCCGCTTCAGGATGTCGATCTTGATGTCGAGGTGCAGTTCGCCCATGCCCTTCAGGATGGTCTGACCCGACTCGTGGTCGGTCGAAACAGTGAAGGACGGATCTTCGGACGCCAGCTTGGCCAGCGCAACGCCCAGCTTTTCCTGATCGGCCTTCGACTTGGGTTCCACGGCGATTTCGATAACCGGCGCCGGGAATTCCATACGTTCCAGGATGACCGGCGCCTTCAGCGGATCACACAGGGTGTCTCCGGTCCGGGTGTCCTTGAGGCCGGCCAGGGCGACGATGTCGCCGGCATAGGCTTCTTTAATGTCCTGACGGTCGTTGGAGTGCATCAGCAGCATGCGGCCGACACGCTCTTTCTTTTCGCGTGTCGTGTTCAGCAGGCCCTGGCCGGTTTCCAGCTTACCCGAATACAGGCGGCAGAAGGTCAACGAACCGACGAACGGGTCGTCCATGATCTTGAAGGCGAGCATGGCAAGCGGTTCGTCGTCCGAAGCCTTGCGGACGACGTCTTCTTCGGTCTTGTAGTCGATGCCATGGGTCGGCGGAACGTCTGACGGTGACGGCAGGTAGTCGACAACGGCGTCAAGCAGGGTCTGGACCCCCTTGTTCTTGAAAGCCGAGCCGCACAGGATCGGGTAGAAGGCAGCGTTCAGAACGGCCTTGCGGATGCACTTCTTCAGCACTTCTTCCGACGGCTCAACGCCATCGAGATAGGCTTCCATGGCTTCATCGTCGAGTTCAACGGAATTGTCGATCAGGTACTGACGCGCTTCCTTGGCCTTTTCGAGCAGATCGGCCGGGATTTCTTCGTCACGATAGTTGGCACCCAGGGCGTCGTTGTCCCAGATCACCGCCTTCATGCGGACCAGGTCGACCAGGCCCGAGAGGGTGTTTTCCGAACCGATCGGGAATTGGATCGGCACGGCCTTTGCGCCGAGACGGTCGCGGATCGACTGGACCGACTTGTCGAAATCGGCGCCGATCTTGTCCATCTTGTTGACGAACACGATGCGCGGCACCTTGTACTTGTCAGCCTGGCGCCAGACGGTTTCGGTCTGCGGCTCTACGCCGGCATTACCGTCGAGCACGGCGACTGCACCATCGAGGACGCGCAGGTTGCGTTCGACTTCGATGGTGAAGTCAACGTGGCCCGGGGTGTCGATGATGTTCAGGCGCTTGCCCAGCCAGAACGTGGTGGTGGCAGCGGACGTGATGGTGATACCGCGTTCCTGCTCCTGCTCCATCCAGTCCATGGTGGCGGCGCCGTCGTGGACTTCGCCGATCTTGTGGCTCTTGCCCGTGTAGTACAGGATGCGCTCGGTGGTCGTGGTCTTGCCGGCGTCGATGTGCGCCATGATACCGAAATTTCGGTAGTCTTCGATCTTGTGTGTGCGGGGCATGGGAGAGCCTCAATACCTAAACGGGTCGGATAAAACAGATTTCAGTTGCAAGTAGCGCGGGCGGTTTAAACCAAACCGTCCGCGCATACAAAGCAAATTTTTTGCGCCTGCAAAATGCCGGTCAAGAGACCGGCGCCAGGCACCGCAACTACCAGCGATAGTGCGAGAAGGCGCGGTTGGCTTCGGCCATCTTGTGCGTGTCTTCACGCTTCTTGACGGCAGTACCACGATTGTTGGCGGCGTCGAGCAGTTCGGCGGCCAGCTTTTCCGTCATGGTGTTTTCGCCGCGCTTGCGGGCAGCGTTGACCAACCAGCGGATGGCCAGGGCGCGACGGCGGTCGGGGCGCACTTCGACGGGGACCTGATAGGTCGCACCACCAACGCGGCGCGAACGCACTTCGATCGAGGGGGAGACGTTGTCGAGAGCAGCGTGGAAGGTTTCGATCGCGGTTGCGTCTTTCTTCTTCGCGACCAGGATGTCGAAAGCACCATAGATGATGTTTTCGGCAACGGCCTTTTTGCCTTCGTACATGACGTAGTTCATGAACTTGGTGACGACCAGATCACCGAACTTGGGGTCCGGCAGGACGTCGCGCTTCTCTGCGCGGTGACGACGTGACATGTGGTCTGCTCCTTACTTCGGACGTTTCGTGCCGTAGTGCGAACGGCGTTGCTTACGGTTCTTGACGCCTTGCGTGTCGAGCACGCCGCGCAGGATGTGGTAACGGACGCCGGGAAGGTCCTTGACGCGGCCGCCGCGGATCAGGACCACGGAGTGTTCCTGAAGGTTGTGGCCTTCGCCGGGGATGTAGCACACGGCTTCGATCTGCGAGGTCAGACGGACCTTGGCGACCTTACGCAGAGCCGAGTTGGGCTTCTTCGGGGTCGTGGTGTAGACGCGCGTGCAAACGCCGCGGCGTTGCGGGCAGCCCTTCAGGGCCGGCACCTTGTTGCGCTTGGGCTTCGGCTGGCGAGGCTTGCGGATAAGCTGGTTGACTGTGGGCATCGTAGAAGATGTCTCTCTGGATGTGGAAGCCTGTGCCGTTTGGCCGAAGGACTTCGGTTAGCATATGTACCGTTCTTGAAGGCCACCTCAATCGCTCCTGATCAAAACAAACGCAAAAGCCGCAACCTGCGCTATGGAGGTTACGGCGGGGACACAGCCCCTTGCATTGAATAGATCGGGAAAGCTTTTGAGGGCCGCCTCGAAAATGATCGCCGGGCTATAGAGGACAGGCCCTACCCCGTCAAGCGCTAATCAGTACGACTGTGATCGTTTGATTCTTGAGAGGGGCGAGGCTTGCCAGCGACGACTGCTCCCTGCTTGGATGGGGTCTTGTCGGACGAACCAACCTTCGAGACGGCCTGCTATCGGAGGAACGGGACTTGTCAACACCCCGGAGAATCCCCTTCGGATGTCACAAGCGCCTTCCTCTCCACGAAGTGGAAGTGGAACCGTGAAGCGCTGGAGGGGTATCTTGCATAAGCACGATCGCCGTGCGTTTTCCGAACAAGATGCGCCTCCCCCCTTAACAAACCTGTAGCCTAATTCAGCTACAACAGGCCTCATGAGGGCGGCGCCTGTCAAAATCCGAAACCTGATGCCCCTGGCTGGCTGGATTTTCATGTCCATCTGGATGAGCTTCCTCTTCCTGATGACGTGGGTCTTCCTTCGCGACGGCGGCTTCGGCCAGTTCTCCCAGCCGGTAGAAACCGGCGTCGTCCTGCTGTTCTGGGTCTTCGGCGCGGCCGGCAGCGCCCACGCGTTCAAACCGCCTCTGGTTCACGCCACCATCGCACATGACGACATTACCGTACACCAAACTTGGCCATGGAAAACCGAAACAGAACGCTTTCGACCCAACGACATCGAACCGCCTGCCATCCACACGTCCAAAGACAGCGACAGCGACAATTTTTTCCGACTGGTGCTGACGACGCCGAAGGGACTCGAAGTTACCCTGAGCGAAAGCAACGATCGCGACAGGATCGAAACACTCCACAACCAGGTCATGGCGCACTTTCGCCGTTAATGCGCCTTGACCAACACCTGCAACGACTTTGGCGCCAACTGCACCCTCGCCTGACCGGACTTGTCGCTCGTCACTTCCGGCGCCGCGGCCGCATCCGGCGCCTTGAAAGCCTGACCTAAGCGGGCATTCTTCACGCCCGCATCCACCGTCACGGACTGCATTGCATCCGACACATTGATCGCCACCACGACCGTTTCCTTGGTATCCGTCCGCGAGAAGGCCAATACTGGATCGCCGGCCTTGGACAATAGCTTGAAGGTCCCCGTCGCCAGCACCGGATGGGCTTTGCGGACAGCATAGATGGCGCGGTAGTATTCCAGGATCGACGACGGATCGCCAGTCTGACTGGCGACATTCTGACTGGCGAAATTGATCGCCGGATCGCGGTACGGCATCACGGTCGAGAAGCCGGCCGCCGCAACTTTTGTCGATGTGCTACCGCTTCGCTGCTTGAGCACTTCCCCGGTCCACGACATCGGGGAACGGATGCCGGGATCGTTATAGGTCCCGCCATTGCTCATGCCGATCTCTTCGCCGTAATAGCCGAACGGTGTTGCCGAAACCAGGATCGAGACCGCTGCCGCTACCTTGTAGCTGGCGTCGCCATTGACTCCGAACTGGTTGGTCAACCGGTCGCCGACATAGGCGTCATGGCTTTGCAGGGCCAGCGGCATCAGATCGCGTCTGGGGTCTTCGAGGAAGGCAATGACCTCCGGCGCGATGACACCGTTCTTGATGCCGGCGATCAGGTGTTGCTGCACGCCATAGGCAAAGGCGGTGCAGACGTCGAGATAAAGTTCGCGGCCCTCCGATACCTCGCAGATCAGGTAGCGGTTATCGTATTCGTCGACGACGTCTTTGAAAGCTTTTACGATTGTGGGATTTCCGGAATTATTGAAATAAGCCGCCTTGCCGTCTTCCAGCAGCATGGTCACCGCATCCAGGCGGAAGCCATCGACACCCTTGTTCATCCAAAAGCGCATCGAGTCCTGGAGATAGGCGATGACCTTCGGATTGCGCAGGTTGAGGTCCGGCATGGTGGTATCGAAGACGCCGTAATAAAGCCCCTCCCCGCCGGGCACGACTTTTGGCACGGGCTTCCAGGGATCGCTCCAGTAAGCGCCGCTGACGCCGCGCATATTCTGGTCGTACCAGCCGGGGTTGCTATCCGCGAACAGGTACCAGTCACGATAGGGACTGGATTTCGATTTGGCAGCGTCGAGGAAGATGGCGTTGCCACTGCCCGAGTGATTGACGACGAAGTCAATGATGACGCCAATGCCGCGCTTGTGAGCCTCGTCAAGGAATTCCTCGAAGTCGGCCATGGTGCCGTAGTCGGGATCTACGGCGCGGTAGTCGTTGACGGCATAGCCATGGTCGCCGTCCTGGGACGGGTTCATCGGCATGAGCCAGATGCCGGTAATGCCCAGGTCCTTAAGGTAGTCGAGTTGCGAGGTCAGGCCCTTGAAGTCACCGATGCCATCGCCATTGCTGTCCTTGTAGGAGCGGACAAAGATCTCCGTGAAGGCGGCCGTTCTGTTCCAGTCTTTCGGCAGGGCGCTGGCCTTGTGCGTCGCAGCCACGGCTGACACATCGATCCGGGCGTGGGCCGTTCCGGCCGCCAGGGTGGACATAAGCGCGATGGCGCCAAGATAAGTCTTGAGTTTCATGGTCGAGCTCCCTGCCCTGTTTGTTGCCACCTTTTTGCCACGGGCGAGCCGCAAAGCCTACTTGAATACGTATGCGCAGCCGGGGTTACGGTGCGCTTACCTGTCTGCAGATGCACCTTTGCCCATGGCGGGCCGGCTTGTCAGGGAACACCGCCCGGCACGTGGGCGTCGTGACAGCCACTTTGAAAAATGCACGTCTTGCAGGATATGAAACTCGAAATTACGGCGTTGTGCGGCGCCGCCAGAGACGGTCTGTGACGAAACAGCGGCAAGCGCAGCGCCGGCCAGTGGACGCCAAGCGCCAGGACATGGCATACCACTTTTGGCGTTTTGGTCTTATCGATTACCGCCAATAAGGTCGCCGATCCCGCCCAGGACCGAGCCTTCGCCCCGATTGGGGCCCGCGCCGCCGGCAACCGCCGCGATCCGGCCAGCCAAGCGCGAAAAGGGCAGTGACTGGATCCATACCTTGCCGGGACCGGTCAACTGGGCGAAGAAAACACCTTCTCCGGCGAACAGCATCGACTTGATGCCGCCGGCCTGGATCAGGTCGAAATCGACTGTATCTGTAAACGCAGCGATACAGCCTGTATCGACGTGCAGTTGTTCGCCGGCTTTCAGTTCGCGTTCGACGACCATGCCACCGAACTGGACAAAGACCCAGCCGTCGCCCTCGAGCTTTTGCATGATGAAGCCTTCGCCGCCAAAGAGGCCAGTCATGATGCGCTTTTGAAAGGCGATTCCCAGCGATACGCCCTTGGCCGCCGCCAGGAAGCTATCCTTCTGACAAATCAGCCGCCCGCCGACATCCGACAGCTTCAGTGGCACGATGGCGCCTGGAACGGGCGCCGAAAAAGCGACACGGGCCTTGCCTTGGCCGTTGTGGGTGAAGACGGTGGTGAACAGGGATTCGCCGGTGATCAGACGTTTGCCGGCGCCCAGCAGTGCGCCCATGAAGCCGCCGCCCTGCTGGCCCGAGGCGTCGCCGAAGACTGTTGTCATGCCGACCGAGGCGTCTTTCCAAACCATGGCGCCGGCTTCGGCGATGGCGCTTTCGCCGGGATCGAGTTCGATCTCGACGAACTGAAGTTCCTGGCCCTTGATTTCGAAGTCGATATCGTCGGCGACGCTTGAGCTGCGGTGATGATGGGTGGTGGGAACAGATGAGCCGAACATGCGAATCCTCCTGCGATTGGACCAGGGAAGATGTAGCGAGCGGCGCGGCAAAAGAAAGGCATTCGGCGTGAATTTTTGCGCCTCACTGGGTCCTGTAATGCACGCGGATATCGCGGTAGTGCGGGCGGAAGCTCCACACGCGTCCGCCGGACTTGGTCAGTACGACCGTGTCGTCACCATCCCAGCGGATGCGGACAAAGGCGGCTTCGTCGAAACTGGCCACGGCCGGGACATTGCCGGCGCTGCTCGGAGCATAAACCATGACGCGGCGGTTGGGCGCGGCGCCGGCACAGGTAACGAGGACGGATTCCAAGACATAGGCGCCGTCGGGCGACATTCGGGTCTTGCTGTCGCTGCGGCTGCACATTGGGGACATGGCGCGATCGTAAAGGGTATAAATCCCTGCAATGACGGCGATCAGGGAAATAGCGACGGCTATGCCGGCGAACCAGTACCAGTGGTGCTTCTCGCGCGGGTGGGCATAGCCATGGGCGTGATGATACTCGTCGTAGGCACCGACCTTGAGATGCAGGTCCACTTCGTCGACCGGCCGCGAAATGTGTCGGGCGGGCATGATTTAACCTCGGTGGCGATAAACGCCCTGGGGACAGACTGTGGATAAGTCTGAGCCTCAGACCTTAAGGAAGCGTCAAGGCGAACACTCGGGGTTTGCGGCGGTGCCCAACAACCCCATTTGTTTTCCTTGACCTTCCCGCCTTTGCTTCTATGCTTGGCGTTAGTTCACCGGGGTGTCCGCGCGTTTGAGGCGGGCTGAGACGAGGCGCCAGTGCCTTAAACCCGCCGAACCTGATCCGGGTCATGCCGGCGAAGGGAGTTGGATACGCCCATGCTCTCAAGCAGCGAAGCCATAGAGCAACCAAAATGCTCTCAAGCAGCGAAGCCATAGAGCAACTAAAGTGCTCTCAAGCAGCGAAGCGATAGAGCAACTAAAATGGGCGCCCGCATTCTACGCGCATGATCCCTTTAATTAGCCCTCAAGCCGCGAAACGGCAGGGCAACACAATGAAGGGATTCACCATGAACAAGCCACTCGAACACAAGACCATCACCGTCGAATCCTCTCCTATTCCGGGCTCGCACAAGGTCTATCAGACAGGCACCCTGTACCCCGACATCCGCGTGCCGTTTCGCGAAGTTCGCGTCCATCCGTCGGCCAAAGAAGTGCCGCTGACCATCTACGATTCGTCCGGTCCCTACACCGAGGCGGGCTTCACCCCCGATATCTCGAAGGGTCTGCCGCGCCTGCGCGACGCCTGGATTCGCGGCCGTGGCGATGTCGAGGAAATCGTCGCCCGCGAGGTCAAGCCCGAAGACAATGGCAATGTTTCGCTGGGCGCCCTGGCGCCGCAGTTCCCCAACCTGCCCAAGGTGCTGCGCGCCAGGGACGGTCAGTCGGTGACGCAACTGGAATATGCCCGCCGCGGTATCATCACGCCTGAGATGGAATACATCGCCATCCGCGAAAATCTTCGTCGCGCCGAGGACGCCGAGGTCATCCGCGACGGTGAGGATTTCGGCGCCGAGATCCCCGACTTCATCACGCCGGAATTCGTCCGTGACGAGGTCGCCCGCGGCCGCGCCATTATCCCGGCCAATATCAACCATCCCGAAGTCGAGCCGATGATCATCGGCCGCAACTTCCTGGTCAAGATCAACGCCAACATCGGCAATTCGGCCGTCACCTCCGCCATGGAGCAGGAGGTCGAAAAGATGGTCTGGGCGATCCGCTGGGGTGCCGACAATGTCATGGACCTGTCAACCGGGCGCAACATCCACAACATCCGAGAATGGATCATCCGCAACTCTCCCGCCCCCATCGGCACCGTGCCGATCTACCAGGCGCTGGAAAAGGTCAACGGCGTCGCCGAGGACCTGACGTGGGAGATCTATCGCGACACGCTGATCGAACAAGCCCAGCAGGGCGTCGACTACTTCACCATCCACGCCGGCGTTCGCCTGGCCTATATCCACCTGACCGCCAAGCGCGTCACCGGCATCGTCTCGCGCGGCGGCTCGATCATGGCCAAGTGGTGCCTGGCCCACCACAAGGAAAACTTCCTCTACACCCACTTCGACGAGATCTGCGACATCATGCGCGCCTATGACGTCTCGTTCTCGCTGGGGGATGGCCTGCGTCCCGGCTCGATTGCTGACGCCAACGACGCCGCCCAGTTCGCTGAACTGGAGACTCTGGGCGAACTGACCCAGATTGCGTGGAAGAAGAACGTCCAGGTCATGATCGAAGGCCCCGGCCACGTGCCGATGCACAAGATCAAGGCCAATATGGATAAACAACTCAAGACCTGCGGCGAAGCCCCCTTCTATACGCTTGGGCCACTGACCACCGACATCGCGCCGGGCTACGACCATATCACCTCGGCCATCGGTGCCGCCATGATCGGCTGGTACGGCACGGCCATGCTCTGCTACGTCACGCCGAAGGAACATCTGGGCCTGCCTGATCGCAAGGACGTCAAGGACGGGGTGATTGCCTACAAGATCGCCGCCCATGCCGCCGACCTGGCCAAGGGCCATCCCGGCGCCCGTATGTGGGACGACGCCATGAGCCGGGCGCGCTTCGAATTCCGTTGGGAAGATCAGTTCAACCTGGGGCTCGATCCGGAAACGGCGCGGGCCTTCCATGATGAGACCTTGCCCAAGGAGGCGCACAAGACGGCGCATTTCTGTTCGATGTGCGGACCCAAGTTCTGCTCGATGAAGATCAGCCAGGAGGTGCGCGAGTTTGCCGCCAACATGACCGATAACGAACGCGCCGATATCGAGGCGGGCATGGCCGAGATGTCGCACAAGTTCAAGGAACTGGGCAGCGAGATCGACGTCAAAACCCGTGCGGAGTGAAACATGACTTGCTTATCCTCCCCCGCTTGCGGGGGAGGTGTCGAGCAAGCGAGCCCTCTTTCGGGCGACGCGCGTCGAGACGGAGGGGGCGTTACAGACTCCGAACGAATGTGCTAAATTGACCACATGCGTATCGGAGCCAAGACAGGCTTAGCCAAGAAGTTCCGCAAGGAGATGACCCATGCCGAGGTCTTGTTATGGCTTGGGCTGAAGGGGCATTCGAAAGAAGGCATCACCTTCCGGCGACAACATCCCGTCGGCCCGTACATCCTCGACTTCTACTGTGAGAGAGCCAAACTGGCCATTGAAGTCGATGGCGAAAGTCACAGCCGCGGCAATCAACCCGAAAAGGATGAAGCTCGCGACAAATGGTTGGCCGAGCTTGGGATCGAAACCCTGCGCATTCCCGGTTTTGAAATCATGGCCAATTCCGCGGATATATCGGAAGGTATAGTTCAATTGGTTCGCGAAAGGCTCGGAATTTCAGCGCCCGAATAGCCCCCTCCGGCTCGACGCATTTCGCCATTGGCCTTCGGCCTGGCTCACTTGCTCGCCACCTCCCCCGCAAGCGGTGGAGGATAGGTAGAAACATCTGCCGTCAGCCCACAAGAAGGCAGGCTGAAGGCAGAGGGAGAGACTTGTTACCAATCCGATTAAGCCAGCGTTCTCACCTTCGGTTCGCGGTCGAAATACCGCGTGCCTGCCGCTGCGACGAAATCGTCCAGCAGGACGACGCCCTCGTCGTGTTCGACGCCGGCCTTTTTCAGCAGCGGATGGCTTTCGGTCGTATGGCCGATCGCCTTCAGGTGCACAAAGGCATTGGTCAGCCATTCGACGGCGGCACTTTCCTTCAGCAGCGCCGTCGTTCTATCCTCCGACAGCACCACCGCGACGCCGTCGTAGAGTTGTGACGGCGATCCGGCCAGTTGCCGGTCGGCCTTCATCACCTTGCCATCGGACAGCTTGGCACCACCGACCTTGGGCGCAACGATGACCGCCTTGGCGCCGGCATCGGTGATGGCCTTTTTTAGTTTCACGAAGGCTGCCGCATCGGAACCATCGGCGATCAGGATGCCGAAATGGCGCCCCTTAATCATCGGCTTGGCGTTCTTCTGGATCGACAAAGCGTCCGAAGGCGGCAAATCCACCGGCTCGCGCGCCGCCGGGTTCGTCTTCGGCAGCGGAATGTTCAGCCTGTCCGCCACCCGCTGCGCCAGGCCGTCATCGAAATTGCGAAAATTGGCCACCATGAGAGCCTGCACGGCCGCGATGCCGACCTTCGACAGCTCGAACACGAACGCCGAAGCTATATGCGCCTGTTCCGACGAGGGCTGCGACAGGAAGAACGGCCGCGCCCGGGAATAGTGGTCGGCAAACAACTCCAGCCGACCCGCAGCTTGACGCCCTGCTCGTCCTGGCCCTCCGCCGCAGCGACGGTCTTGAAACCGGTCATCGGGCATTCGCGCGGACCGGTCGGTTCGCCGTTATCGGCCGGAGAGTTGGGCTCGCAATTGGCGCGGCCCCTTTTTCGGCACTTTCTGTTGGGTCTCGCCGCCAAAGCCTTAGCCGCTATCGAGAATCTTTTCCGTGGGATCGCACTCGCTGAGATTATGGGCGGACCATAGCCAGGGCACCTGAAAGGGCGCCCTGGACGCGTGCTCCGGAAGATAAGGACGCGATAAGGTCTATTTCGCCCCCCAGTCATCGTCGGCCGTGATGGACCCCTCGACATGCGTGATGGTCATTTTCTGATAGCTGATGGTGATATCGACGACCGGTTCGACCGCATCGCTGTCGCCCGTACGGTCATGGATATTGACCGACGTGATCTTGGCGCCGCTGAATTCCAGTGTGGCGGTATGCCCGACAATGCCCGACGGAAGAGTTGACCAGTTGGTGTATTTGAATTGACTTAGAACCTCTCCGTTAACGGCCGCATTGACCAACATCGGCGTCGCCTTGGACCAGCGCAGGGTAAAGGTGACCGGCGGCTGGAAGCGGCGCGTTGAGGCGCCGGGCGCGCTGTAGTCGAAAGCGATGACCGTGTTCAGGCCTTCCTTGCCCTTGGCCGTGACGTCGCCCTTGATTTCGCCTTGCTTGCTACCCTTTATCTGAAGAAAGCCGGCATCCGCCGCAGCGGCCGTCGACATGACCATTCCGGCCATGATCACCAGGACTCCTGCCCATTTACGCATCTGTACCCTCCCGCGATTGGTTTTGTTACACGAAAATGCCATGGTCGCTGCAGCGGCACAACCCGGTTATCACAGGTATCGGCTCGCGAAGCTCAGTCGGCTGCCTTGGGGAAGGCCGGCAGCTTGGCGATATCGCGCGGGTCGTGCTGGATGATGACTGTGGCGTTCAGGTTTTTGGCGATCTTCTTGAAACGGTCCAGAGAGGCCAGGCTGTCGGCACGGTCGGTGTTGAAACCCGGGACTTCGTTGCCGTCATAGGCTTCATGAAAATGGGCCAGGTCGCCCGAAATCAACACATAACCATTGGCCTTCAGCTTCACCAGGAGACTGTGGTGGCCATCGGTATGGCCCGGCATGTTCAGCATGACCACGCTACCGTCGCCAAAGACATCCTTGTCGGCCGGAACAGGTTCACTCTTGCCCGTGCCAGACACCCAGTGAACCAGAGGATCGTCGGCCTTGTTGGCCGCCTTGATCTTGTCCCAGTCGCCCTTGCCCAGCAAAAGGGTCGCCGCTGGGAATGAACTCGCCTGACCGGTATGGTCGCCATGGATATGGCTTATGCCGACATATTTGACGGCATAAGGTTTCACACCCAATTGCGTCAGTTGGTCGATGAGGCTGGTCTTGACGATGGTCGTGCCGTCATCACGCCTGGCGCCCTGGTTGAAGCCGGCATCCCACAGGAGATAATCGTTCCCGTGCTGCACCAGGTAACAACTGGCGACAAATGGTTTTTTCACGCCGTCGAAGGTGTGGGCGTCGGAGAACCACGCCACATCGCGTTCGCCCATATCGCCGCAATCCAGCCGGGTCAGCTTGACATCCGTCGACTGGGCCTGAGCGAAACCGGCGGACGCGAACGCAAGAACCAGGGCAAGGGTAAGCGACTCCATGGTCTTCTCCATCGTTGTTTCCCGACAGGTGCAGTATCGCTGCCGTCACGTCAAGCTGGAGACGAACGCCCCTTACCTAAGCCAACGGGCGCCCAGGCCGTCGCCGCCGTCCTGCATTTCCACCGAAACGCTGGTCTCCCCTTGCTTGGTGACGATCAGACGACGGTCCCACAAAATGAAGACAGCCTTTCCGCTGTCATCGAACCTGCTCCTGATGGTGCGTTGAATCCTGAGGCTCTCCGCATCCTTGATCGCCACGCGAAAATAGGCATAGGCACCTTCATTGTCTTCTTTTTTGTTGCGATAGAAATACAAAACGACATTGCGAACATCATCAGGCCCCAGCGCGACCTCTTCGTACCTCGGAAGCCGTGGCGTAAAAGAAGGCGATCCGCGCTCAATTACATACGACGGAACCGTTTCCCAAACCTCAGCGTGGTTCCAGAAGGACGTCGTCCCGATTTCGTCGGGCGAGAAACAGGTCATGCGTGTCGCATGTATAGTCGCGCCGAAAAGCTTCGGCGGGGCGACACCACCACACCAGCCGCTCAGGAAATAAGGCTGACCGTTGTTATAATTGCCGTCGACGAGGGTTTCATAAAATATCTCACCGGCTTTGAGCGTGCCTTGTTGATCCGGTTGATCCAGCATCGGGTAACGCTTCTTGGAGGTTTCGAGCAGCCGGACCTTGCGATGGAAGCGACCTTTGAAGGTCAGCGTAACGCCTTCCGTCGCCGCCTTACTGCTGTCTATCACCAGGCTGTTCGGATCGAGATCAAGTGTGCCAAGCCTCCAGAGGTCCACAGGCCGCGCTGGTGCCCCCGCGATGGTGTCATCGACGCTGGTGGCCTTATCTGCCAACTCAGGGTTTTCAGCAACCAGATCGACATAGCCCTCGTAGATAAAGCGACTGCCCTTTTTGGTAAAAGCCAGATCCAGCCAGGCCATCCGCAGAACATCGACCTCGCCTTCCTTTCGCGTCATGTTGCCGAGGGTCTCGTTCGAAAAGCCGAGCGCGATCGTCGAATTTCCCTTCCTCAGGCTCCATACAAATCTGTTGTCCAACATGGAGGACGGGAAGGCAAGCAGTTCGGCTGTCATGTCGCCCGGCGCCGGCACCTGGGGCGTCATCGACGGCACGCCGCCCTTGTAGTCGGCATAGACCTTACTCGCACTCCGTATGCTGCCAGAATCACCGTCGGTCTGCGGAAAGCGGTAAAATGCGTCCCCCTCACCGTACCCCTGGGTGGAGGTGTACATTTTAATTTCGCCGGTTTGGTCCTTGCCGAAGCACAAGGCCTGTTTTTCGACCTTGTTGTTATGCAAAACGACGAACGCCGAGCCGCACCAGTCCTCGTATCCCGTTCGGGCGCCGGGTGTCTGAGGCAGGAACCGCCGGTACATCTGGGTCCCCTTGTACATCTTCGCGTTATCAAACGCGAAGTCGGCGTCCAGGGTCGCCGCTTGACGGAAACGAACCGGTACGCTGAGCACGACCTGGTTCTTGGCCAATCCCAAAAAGCCGTCCTTCAACGGGCCATCGACGATGGTCACCTCGCCAGTCACTTCAAAGTCAGGCGCCAGGGCCCGCGCGACGTTGATCTGCAAGGCCGCCTGTCCGGCGCGCTCGCGCACAAGGGTCATGTCGGCAAACGGCTTGCTCGTCGCCAGGGGTTCGCCGGTGGAAAAGCGCCCGTTTTGGGAAAAAGCAGGTCCAGCGGCGAGCAGCGCGCAGGTGGCCAACACGACGGCCAAAGATGTACGGATCATGATTTTTTCCCCAGAGGTAGCCCATCAATAAATCGGGCTCGATGTCGGCATTGGGTGAGCAATCTAGCGTTCGCCTTTTGGGCGATCAAGCGCAAACGCCGTAACGTCAAGCCACCCGGCGCCGCGGTGACACAGTCGTGTTGTAGATGACATGAATGGCCGGCGCTTCGGGATTGACGGGCAGTGCCGTGCCGCGTTCGTCGTACAGGAACTCGTCGATCGCGAAAATCTTAGGCTTCAGCCGCTTCTGAATAACCAACTCCGGGCGCGGATACCCCGCCAGTTCGACCCAGCAGCAGTCAAAAAGCTTGTCGGAAAAAGGTTTGGATGGGCTGCGCGCCACGCCGGAAGGTCCTGTGTACTTGGAAACGCGGCCTTCTGCGCGAGCTATGTTTTTAATTTGTTCCAGACATAAGGCCTCCGTCAAGCGAAATCTGCCCCAGGCTTACACTCTGGCAGAAACAGGCCTTAAACGCCCCGGATCGAGTCGCAGACAAATTCCCGTGAAATGGAAAAATCACGACAGAAAACACCCCCAAAAGTGGTATTCACGGAACCGGCCAGGGTGGGTCTGATCAAGGGAGGCATTTCATGTCGGTAAAGCAGCGCGTAACGGCAATCCAGCAGGCCCTGGCGGCCAAGGGGTTCAGCCCCGGCAATATCGACGGCGTGTGGGGCCGCCGCACCGACGCTGCCGTCAAGGCGTTTCAGGCCAAGGCAGGTTTGCAGGTCGACGGCATCGTCGGCCCCAAGACGGCCGATGCGCTGTTTGGCCATGCGGTGCCGGCAGCGGAACCGCTCGACGACGTCAGTCTGATGTGGTTTCAGGAGGCGCGACGGCTTCTGGGCGTGCGAGAAGGTTCAGGCAGCGCTAACAATCAGATAATTCTGGACTGGGCTACGGACGCCGGCATCCCCTACAAGAGCGACGATATTGCCTGGTGCGGGCTGTTTGTCGCCCATTGCATCGGTTCGACCCTGACGACGGAAGCCCTGCCCGCCAATCCATTGGGCGCGCAAAACTGGCTGCGGTTCGGCGCCCCGTGCACCGTGCGGCCGGGCGCCGTCCTGGTGTTCTGGCGTGAAAGGCCGACCAGTTGGAAGGGCCATGTCGGCTTCTATGCCGGCGAGGACAATGTCGCCTATCACATCCTGGGTGGCAATCAGTCGGACAAGGTCAGCATCGCCCGAATCAAGAAGGATCGCCTGCTGCCGAATGGCGTGCGCTGGCCGGCGACGGTGCCCTTGAGCAGTGGCGGTCCGGTCAAGGTCGCGGCCAATGGGGGGCTTTCGCGTTACGAGGGCTGATCCAGGCCGTGGAAACGACGTTCGATGGCAGCGTCCTGGATTGAAATGGCGCATTTCTGACCGACTTTGCGGCAGCGCGGTGGCAGGTTGGCGAACTGCGGCAGGCAGGCCTTTTCGGCAGCCTTGCCTTTGGCAGTCAGGGTGAAGATGCGACCCCAGCGTGGGTCTTCCTTGTGGCGCGGCGTCTGGCTGGCCAGGTAGTGCATCAGCGAGCAGGGGTCGTAGTCCGAGGTCAGGCGCATGGCCTTGGTCGGAAAGGCGTTGCGGACATCATTGCAGACGGGGTCGAACTTGAGCCCGCAAGTATCGAGGTGGGTTTGAAGGAAGGGCTCGATCGTCAGGAAGTTGGCGCGGTCGGTGCGCTGATGCTCGTGCGCCAGGCCCAGGGTGTGACCGAATTCATGCAGGATGGAACCGTAATTGGCGCCAGGCTGGATATTGACCTGGTTGCCGATCGGGAGATAGCCAACCGTGGCGGTGGTTGCGTTTCGGTTCAGGTTGATCTGCACGGAGTCGATCCGGTCGCGGGCGATGAAGCGGACTCCGGACCTTTGGTACCAGTCGTCCATGGCCTTGCACACCTTGTGGGCGGCAGAGGCGGCCGGCCATTTGGCCCATCCGGTGCAGTCCTTGCTTTTTGTACCGGCAGTTTTGAGCAGGTCCGGTGTCAGGTGATACGGCACCGTGGCGTTGGGCCAGGGCCTGGTACTCTTCATCACCGAGGCGGCATCGGTAGCCGAAGGCAACAGGAGGATGAGGAGGACAGGCCAGATTTTCATGCTGGATTACCATAGCGCGATTGTGGAAATGTGGGCAAGCTGGCGCCGAGCTTGATCCATTTGACATCGTGACTGAGCCAGGAATGGTGGGTCGTTGGGAAGGCGTCGGGATCGCCCATGGAACAGGTGGTGACGTCAACCTCGTCCGGTTTGTTGGCGTATTCCTAGGTCAGCCCGGTTCGCTAGGCGGTACAGAATTTTCATATGACGTGCGGCACCGCTCAAGCAGCCGTCTCCGTGGATTGGGATTGGGGTCATGAGGCAGGTGTAGCCAGTTAGCGCCGTGCGGTCATGGTTTGGAACACTCGAAACGGATTTTTTGCTTTTACGACCTGGGTTGCCGTTCGAATGCGGCGGTGCCATTAATCGGCTTATGACCGCGCCATCCCCTGAACTGGAAGCCTTTGTCAAAGAGTATGGCGACGTCCCCCCTCCCGACGCCGACCTGTTCAAAATTCTGGGACTTGACGGTGACTGCTGCGACGAATTTTTGGAGGCATTTCGCGAACGGTTCGGCGTCGATATGACGCCGTTTCTTTGGTACTTTCATCACGACGAAGAAGTCGGCTCGCGGCTTGGCCGCCTTCTGTTCAAAGCGCCCGCCCAGCGCGTTCAGCACATACCCATCACATTGAATCTACTGCAGCAAGCCGTCGATGCCGGACAATGGCCCATCCAGTATCCGCCGCATACCTTACCGCGACGCCGTTGGGACTTGTGGTTCGCGCCGCTGGACGCGATCCTCTTCGGACTGGTCGTCGTGGGGGTGATTTTGGGCTTTAAATGGCTTTTCGGACTCTTCTGGTGACAGCTACTCGGCCTGTTCCTCGATCCGCTTTTTGCGGTGATAGATAAACAACCACGCCAGGCCCACGATCACGGCAATCATCGGTCCGTACAACCAATGTGCTACTTCCTTGGAAACCACGGAATCCACCACATACTTCAACAGGCTGAAGACGTAGTAGCTGACCGCAAACACCGATAACCCCTCGACCAGGCCCGACAGCTTGATCTGCAGTCGTGCCCGCAAATCCATGCTCTTCAAAAGATCCTGGTTCTGAGTTTCGAGCGAAATCGAGATTCGCGCCCGCAAAAGATCGCTGACCCGGCCGATCCGCGCCGAAATCTCATCCAGTCGCCGCGACGCCGCATCGCAGGTCCGCATCGCCGGCCGTAACCGCCGCTCAATGAACTCCTGCATGGTCGAAAAGCCCTCGACCCGGCTCTCACGCAAAGACACCAGCCGGTCTTCGGCCAGTTGCGCGTAGGCCCGCGTCGCTCCCTGGCGGAAACTGACCTCGTTAACCCGCTGCTCGACCTCAGCCGACAAGCCCATCAACCGTTCCAGAATCTGTTCCTGGGAAGCCGACTGGCTGGCCATGTCCGACGTCACCGCCGCCAGCCGCGCCTCAGCTTCCTTAAGCCACCCCATTAACCCACGCGCCACCGGAAAGCCCAACAGGGCCAGCTTGCGATAATGCCCGATCTCGATCAGATTCTGGAGAAGACGCGACAGCTCGTCATTTTGCAAACCGCGGTCATGGACATAGATCCGCCCTGCCCCGCCCTCATGCATCCGGAAATCCGACCAGATCCGCGCCTTGCCACCAAAGACGTCGCAACACACCGCCTGCGTCAGGTCGATCGACGCCTGAAGCTGCGCAGGCTCTGGCTCATACGAGAACACAGCGATCTCTACGCTGCGGAACACCGTCCCCGGCGCCTCGGACAACCAGGCGAAATCCGCCGTCTTCAGGCTGCAAAAACCCAATCCGTTCTGCGTCGCCGCATCCGGGTCGACCTGCGTGGTGAACTTGAGATAGGTCGAAAACTCGCCGTGACGCTCCCAGATCATACCGCCGGTCTTGCCAATGTCGTGGAGGGTCCAGCCCTCGGCGCCGTGATCGCCGGGCAGGCCGTCGATCCAGGCCCGCTCGGCCGCCCGCTCCTCGTCCGTCAGCAGATAGACCCAGCTGCGCACCACGGCCGGTGCGGCGAAGACGGGAATGACACGGGCATGCATCAGGTCGCTGAGCGAGGCGCGCAGGGGATGGTCGGCAGGACGGGACATGGACTCAACGGGTGTGGCTGTTTGATTGACCAAGGTATAGCAGGCGCAACCCTGACACGGCGTCACTTCCTGTATCCTGTTGCAACAATTGTCAGACCAGCCCCAGACCGGCATGGGTTCCTTACCGGCGCAGCAATACCCTGCCCGGTGAGAGGTGACTGATGCCAAAACGCAAACTTCCCGGAGCCATCGCCTTCACCCGGTGGACGAGTCTCGGCTGGCAGACGGCCCAGATGATGGCGGCCTCAGCCCAGGTAATCCGCCATCGTGTGAACCGCATGGCGATGGCGCAATTCCCACTCAGCCCTAAGGACAGGACCGAATTTATGCTGATGGGCCAGGAAAAGGCCGCCGCTGCCGCTGAGTCCATTGCCGCGTTGTCGTTGGGCGTCATGCGCCAGGACTCACCGGAAACCCTTAGCCGCAAAGCCATTAAGCCTTTCCACAGCCGCGCCGTGGCCAATGCCAGGCGATTGAAGAAGACCCGAACCTAATTCTGATAGCTGCGCGACGGCCCAAGATAGGACGGCTTCAGCCCA
Organism: Asticcacaulis sp. AC402; assembly: GCF_000495835.1. Lineage (GTDB taxonomy): Bacteria > Pseudomonadota > Alphaproteobacteria > Caulobacterales > Caulobacteraceae > Asticcacaulis. The sequence continues at coordinate 149,991 of NZ_AWGC01000006.1, read as the reverse complement.
CCCGTATCCAGGACAAGCTTTTGCAGCACGACATTACCGTCGATGCGGAACACCTTGATCGTATGCGCGCCCGCCTTCAAACCCGGAAACGCGGCTTTCAACACGTGGATGTTGTTCTTGACGGCCTCGTTCCAATCCGGCGCATCCGGCTTCAGATCAAAACTCAACACCTGAACCGCCCCACCATCGATCGAGACACCGATCCGCAACCCGCCCTGCCCCTGCGTATCCAGGGTCGGCGCCAGATAGAGGTGCAGCGTCGCGTCAGCGTCATTCGCCGTGGTGACATCGTATTCCAGCCGCATCGGCGACTTGGCCGCGGGGTCCGACGGCGGCGCGTTCTGCGGCAAGCTGATCACGGCGCCAACGGTCCGGCCCAGATCCGGCACCAGTTCCCAGTAGACATCGCCTCCGATCTCGCTGAAGGCTCGAGTGAAAAACTCGGCATCAATCGAGACATAGCCGTGTTCGTCGGTATAGCTGCCGCCATAGTGGCGCGGAATCTCGATAACCGGGACATCGCTATAATCGGCCTGTGCCGGTTGCCGAGCGGGCACAACGCCGTTGACGGGCAGGCGCGTGACGGTCGGCATAATGTCCTTGTCAGGCTGCTGCCAGTTATCGTAGCCGATATGGGTCTGCGACATCATGTGGTTCCACTTTCCGCCCAGCAGCGCATGGAATTCGGCGCTGATAGCCTTGTCGCGTTCGAAAGCCTGCTCGGCAATATCGGCTGATCTGTTTGCCGCCGCGGCATCGCCCTTGGCGACATAGGCCTGGTTGTCGGCGACGGCATTGTAGAGCTCATAGACATTGGCCGCCGCAGCGATCGGATGGTGGACCAACTGGAAATAGGCCGCATCAGACTCCGGCCCCAACTCCGCCCGGACCTCTTTTGACGCCGCCAGCATGTCCTGCCAGTCGCGCGTCATCACCTTGAAATCCGGGTTCGCAGAAAACACGCCGGCATCCAGCAACTCCGGCTTGCGCCGCGCCAGCCATTTCGACGAGTCGGTCAGAAGGTAAGAAATCGTATTCGCCTGCTCGGCGCCGAACTGCTGCTCGGCCCAGTTGGCCGGATAAGCATAGAGGGCATTGACGTCCATAGCCTCGGGGTTCCAGGCCATGTCGAGGAAGAAGTCGAGCGGGAACTCCATCGGCTTCAGGTCGCCAACATTGACGATCCACAGCCGGTCGGCGCCGGACGCGTAGGCCAGGTCCATCTGCTGCCAGACCTTTTCGATCTGGTTGGTGTTCAGCCACTTGTAGTTCCGCGGTCCCCCGACATAGTCGAAGTGATAATAGACACCATGACCGCCCACGCGAGGCCCCGCCCCCGCTTGGGGCAAACGCCGGATCTGGCCCCAGTTGTCATCCGCGAACAAAAGCGTCACGTCCTCGGGCGCCTTCATACCGTGGTCGTAGTAATCCTGAACTTCTTTGTACAAAGCCCAGACCTGCGGCGTCTGGGTCGCCGGTTTGCCCGTTACCTCTTCGATAATCTTGCGCTGGTCAGCCACGATGGTCTCTAAAAGCGCTGTCGCCGTGCCTTCGGTCATCGGCTCGTCACCATCGCCTCGCATGCCCAGCGTAATCACCTGTTCATGGCCGCGCGCTCTTTCCATCCCACCGCGCCAGAATGTGCGCAGGTTCTCAGCGTTGCTGCGATAATCCCACTTGCCGGACATCAGCCCAGCGTCCTTCTGGCGCTGCCATTCGACATGGGCGCGCGCCATCGGTTCGTGGTGCGAGGTACTGAGTACTACGCCGTAACGGTCGGCCATCTCCAGGCTCTTCGGGTCGTCGTCGGGAAGCGACTTGCCCCACATGGCCGGCCACAGGAAATTGCCCTTCAGACGTAGGTTCAGTTCAAAGACATGGCTGTAGAACTCGGCATTAATGCCGCCGAACTTTTCGCGCGCCCAATTGCCCAGCGCCGGCTCCTCATCATTGAGGAAGAATCCGCGGTATTTGACGACCGGCGCGTCCGAGCGCACACCGGCCAGAACCGTCACATCGGCCTGGCGCACTACCGGCACATCGGCCCACCAGTACCACGGCGATACGCCGATTTTTTCGGAAACATCATAGGTACCATAGACGGCGCCGCGAGGATCAGAACCCGTTATCACCAAGGCCATAGGCAGGCCCGGCATCGGCCCGACAACAACCTGCTGAACATATCCTTCCCATTTTTGAGAAATATCCATCAGGTCCAGTTTGCCGTCGCGCACCAGGCCGTCGATGACCGGCTGCCCAGCCTGGCCGATGATCACCACCGGCCCGCTCACGCCGTTCAGGTTATGAACTATGGCCGGTTTGACTCCTGAGACCCGTTCCAGGTCGGCGGCAAAATCCCTGGCCACCTGTTGTACCGGCGCGGCGGAACTCGCATCGACATACACCGTGGCCGGCTTGCCGCCGGAGATCAGGGCAAAGCCATCCTGCTTGCTCTTGCACACCGCCACCGGGCCTTCGCAGGCCAGCGCCGCCACGGGCGCCAGCCAGACCATCGCCGCCAGCCAAATCGCCTTCATGATACACTCCCAGCTCTGTTCTTAATTATATTTATAGAGTTTCAGCCTCTGCACACCCCATGTATCCGGCGGCAGACGCAGATGCCGTCCCTGGTGGGTCTGATCGCCATTCAGCCACCTACCCGGCACGAAGACGCCGTTTTCATAGGTACCTTCAACGACCTGTTCCATCCCGATCCGTTCCTTGCCGGTATCAGCAAAGGTCAGGGTGACGCCAGAGCCGGCGACGACAAACTCGTCCTTGCCGGTCTGAATGATCATCGCGCCATGGCTATTGGGGTTTTGCTTGTCCCTGGCCGTCCACGGATCGATAAAGGCGGCCGTAAAGCGACAGCCGCCCAGTTCGAACACCTGCGGCGTGGTATCGATGACCCCGTCATAGTTGATAGGCGCCCGCAGCCCGCGCATCGTCTCTTTACCGCGCTGGGCATTGATCAGGGGCGCCAGGCTGTCCAGCAGCGCATAGGCCGAAATCAACGGATCGCCGTCGGGGAGGTTCTCGATCGAAAACGGCGAGAAGCCGATCGCATCCAGTTCCCCTATGGCATAATACGCATTGGCAGAGGCCACCGCATCACCGGCATAGTGGGCCTCGGGGATAAACAGCGGATTGCCTTTAAAAGCATAGGGCTTCACCCGCTCGACGAAATCCGGAAAATAGATGTCCGGCGACAGCATGTCGACACTGGGTGCCACGCCCTTCCAGATATCGAACAGGTGTGGCAGCGGTCCGGCCGACGGATATTCGCCCGGCAACTTGCCCGGCCGGTTCAACGCCGCATTAACATACATCGGCAGGTCGTACTGCGCCTTGCCGGCCTTGGCCATGGCCTCGACGAAGCGTGCATAGCTGCGCGCCTGGAAGCGCTCCTCCGTATCGCGCGTCACCATGAATTGTTTGGTCGCCAGGTCGGAGTGATCGCGCGCCGACGGCAGCATCCCGATCTCGTTCTCGATCTGCACCATGATGACCACGCCGCTGGTGTCCACCTGTTTCAGATGGGCCATGAAGGCCGAAAACGCCTTCACATCGGCCATCAACAGATCCTCATCGAACGGCGTCAGGATATCCTGCGCAACGCCTTCCGCCGACCGTGCCCGGGTAAACCGCTTCTGATCCGTCTTGACCCAGGCGGGAGCATAGGTCGACATCGAATTCTTCCACGCCCCGAACCACAGGATGACCAGCTTCAGGTCGCGTGCCCTGGCCTCGGCCAGCAGGGCGTCGGTGACGGTAAAGTCGAAACGGCCTTCGACCGGTTCGATCTGGTCCCATTCTACCGGCACCAGCAAAGTGTTCAGGCCAATGGCCTTAGCCTTGTCGAACACCGGGGCCATCTGTTTCGGATCGGATACCGACGAATTGCCGACCTCACCACCCAGGATCAGGAACGGCTTGCCGTCGACCATCAATCCCTTATCGCTCAACCGAGCCGGCAGGGCCTGAACACCAGACGCGAGCAACGCGCCCACAAGGATCAGCGCCGGCAGTTTCATCATTATCTTCCTCGGCTCATGGCCTTGTCAATGGACGCCAGGGCGATCGGGGTCATGGTGGCATAGCCGGCCGCATTGGGATGGACCGAGTCCGCGCCCAGAGTGGCCTTCAGACCACCCTGCCCGTCCCCCAGCGCTGGCCAGTAGTCGGCATAGACGTGGCCGTGGTTGGCGCAGAACGTCTTGATCCACGCATTCAGAGTCTGGATCTCGCTCGAGCGGTTGCCCAGGGCCGGGCGCCAGGCAAAGCTGGTCGCTGGCGGCACTGAGCCCATCACCACGCGGATGTTGTTGGCCCTGGCCATGGCGGCCATGGCCATCAGGTTGTTACTCGTCGTCACGAAGTCGTACGGATCGAGGTTTTCGGCGACATCGTTGGTACCGGCCATGACGTGCACCACCAGAGGCTTCAGCGCGATGACATCCGGCTGAAAACGTACCACCATCTGGGCCGTGGTCTGGCCGCCGATGCCGCGCCCGATCAGGCCGTTCTTCGGGAACACCTCACCGGCCTGGACGGGCCAGGCATCGGTGATCGAGTCGCCCATCAAAACGGCACGACGGTTGAAGGCCGCTAGCCGGATAACTTCGCGGTTGGCCGCCTTGTAGCGGTGCAGATTGGCCCAGTCCTGACCAATCCACGCGACCTGCGGCGATGGCGGTGCGACGGCCTCGACCTGATCGCGCAAGGCGACCGGGTCAGTCGCCAATTGTGGTTCGTTAACCGACAAGAGCACATTGACAGGCAGGGCTTGGGCCCCTGCCGTCTTCGCCAAACCCAAAGACGCACCCGCCAGGATGGCCCCGCCAAGAATACCGCGCCGTACCACGCTCATCGCCTACTCCGCCCGTTGTCAGGCGACCGTCAGGGTCACCGTCTTCAGGTCGACACTATTCGGACCGGCGGAGATCGTAAAGGTCCCAGGCTCGACAACACGCTGCATGTCCATGTTGTAGAACTGCAATTCCCGCGGCGTAAGCAGGAAGGTCACAGTTTCGCTGGCGCCCGGCGCCAGAGTAACGCGCTTGAAGCCCTTCAGTTCCTTGACCGGGCGGGTGACCGATGAGAAATCGTCGCGGACATAGAGCTGGACGACCTCGTCCCCGGCAACAGCGCCGGTGTTCTTGACGGTAACCTGAACCCGGACGCTGTCGGAGATGCCGATCGTGGATTGCGACAGGGTCGGGGTGCCGATGTCGAACGTGGTGTAGGACAAGCCAAAGCCGAACGGGAAAAGCGGCTTGGTCTCGCCAGCGAGGTAGCCGCGGCGGGCGGTGGGTTTGTGGTTGTAATAGACCGGCAACTGGCCGACGCTGCGGGCAATCGTCACGGGTAACTTGCCGCCCGGATTGGCCCGGCCGAACAGGATGTCAGCAGCGGCCCAGCCGGTTTCCTGACCCAGGTACCAGCCCTCGACCAGGGCATCGGCCTTTTCCGCCAGCAGGTTGACCGACAAGGGACGTCCGTTGAGCAGGAAGACGACGGTTGGCTTTTTCAGCGCGAAGATGGCGGCGGCCAGGTCGTTCTGCTGGCCCATCAGGTCCAGCGAATCGCGGTCGCCGAGGTGGTTGTCGGCCCAGGCCTCGCGCGAAGTCTGTTCGTTGTCGCCCAGCACCATGATGATGGTGTCGGCCGACTTGGCGGCTTCGACGGCGTCGGCGATCAGCTTGGCATTGACGGCCGGGTCAGTGAAGTTGACCTGATCCTGACCCCAGATGCGCTGCTCGGTGATGCGCACGGCCTCGCTGTAGGCGACCGCAAAACCCTGGGCCTTGCCCTCGGCCTGCAAACCTTCCAGAATCGACACGACCTTGCGCGGGATGTCGGAATAACCGCCGATCGGCGTGTCCCTGGCGTGGGTGCCCAGCACCAGCACCTTGCCGACTGCCTTGCCATCCAGAGGGAGGATTCCGTTGTTCTTTAGCAGGACCACCGACTTTTGCGCCGCCAGACGCGCTAGAGCGACAGCGTCCGGCATGGCGGTCAGGGAGTCGGCCTTTTTGGCGTCGGCGTAGGGGTTTTCGAACAGGCCGGCCTGGAACTTCCATTCCAGGATGCGCTTCACCGGTTCATCGATCTCGGCCTGGCTGACGCGGCCGGACTTAACCAGGTCGACCAGCTTGCCATAGGTCTGGTTGTCCGGGGTTTCTATGTCGACGCCGGCCTTGATTGCGCGGTAGGCGGCTTCGGTCACATCCGGCACCAGCTTGTGTCGGGTGATCATTTCATTGATGGCGAAGTAGTCGGACACCGTCATGCCCTTGAAGCCCCACTCGCCGCGCAGGATGGTGGTGAGCAGCCATTTGTTGGCATGCGACGGCACACCGTCGATTTCATTGTAGGACGGCATGACCGCCGCGATCTTGGTTTCCTTGATGATCTTTTCGAACGGCGGGAAGAAGTCTTCGCGCAATACGCGCTCGGATATCTGCGCCGGCCCGACATTGGTGCCGTTTTGCGGCTCACCATGGCCGGTCATGTGCTTCAATGTCGCCAGCACCTTGTCCTTGGCCAGAGGCAGGGTGTCACCCTGGAAGCCCACCACGGCCGCCTTGCCCATTACGCCGCACAGATACGGGTCTTCACCGTAGGTTTCCTCGATCCGGCCCCAGCGTGGATCGCGGGCGACGTCGACGACGGGAGCCAGGGCCAGGTTGGCGCCGCGGGCGCGCATTTCACGGGCGCAGACGCTGAAAATCTTTTGTGCCAGGTCGGGATCGAAGGACGAGGCCAGGCCAATCGACTGCGGGAAGCTGGTGGCGTCGCGGGCGACGAAGCCGTGCAGCGACTCCTCGTGCATAATCATCGGGATGCCGAGGCGGGTCTGTTCCATCGCCCACGTCTGGGCGGCATTGATATAGGTGGCCGTCTCAAACGCGTTGCGGTTGGCGACTGCGCCATTGTCGCCGGCGCCGGTCGCGACATTAACGCCGACGCGGTCGGACGGACGCGCGATCATGCCCAGCCCATTGGGGTAAACCTTGGTCGCCTTGGCCGGGTCGAAGTCGCCCTTCTCGCTCTGGATCGCCCCTTTTTGCTGCCAGACGCACAGCATCTGCGCGACCTTTTCGTCCAGGGTCATGCGGCCGATCAGGTCCTTGACGCGATCGGCAATCGGCCGGGTTGCGTCCTGGTAAGGCAGGAGGTCCTTCTTGACCTTCTTCTTTGGCGCAGCGGCGGCGGCGGTCGCCGCGCCGACGGTGAGGGCAAAGGACGAGGCGCCGAAAAGGCGGCGGGTCAGATGGGTACTGTGGCGGGGGCTTTGCGGCTTCATCTTGGTAACTTCCCTGTTTTATGCTCGGTCCTTGGTGAACCGGTTGGTCTGACCATAAACGCGCCCCCGGCGAATTTCCAGTATGGAATCATCGAAGCAGCGAGCTTGACGGCGCTGTGGATCAATGACAGTGTTAGCGGTAACACCAAAAAAAGACAACAGGGAGAATTTCATGTCTGAAAACTTTGCCGTGAACCGCCGCGCCGCCCTGGCCTCCGTTGCCGCGCTTGGCGCCGCAGCCGCCCTCCCGGCCTTTGCCGACAACGCAACACCGTTGAAAGACCTGGCCGCCGCCAAGGGCCTGCGATTCGGCAATGCCATCGGCATGGGCCCGTTCCGGGACCCCAAGGTCAAGGCGCTGATGATCGCGGAATGCAACGTCCTGGTCATGGAAAACGAACTTAAGATGTACGTCACGCACAACAACAATGCGACCGACTACAACTTTGCCCCGGCCGATGAATTGCTGGGCTTTGCCGAAAGCCACAATATCCCGATGCGCGGCCATAACCTCTATTGGGCACGCGACGAATTCACCCCACAATGGCTCAAATCTTACGATTTCGGGCCTAAGCCCAAGGTCGAGGCCGAGCGCCTGCTGCGCGACTATATCAAGGTCGTCACCACCCGTTACGGCGAGCGCATCTGTTCCTGGGACGTGGTCAACGAGACCATCGATCCGAAAACCGGCGAGGTCCGCGACAACGTCTTCACGCGCATTTTGGGCATGGACACCCTGCGCATCGCCTTCGAGGCGGCGCGCGAACACCTACCCAAGACCGAGTTGGTCTACAACGACTATATGAGTTGGGAAGCCGGCAACGAGGCCCATCGCGCCGGGGTTCTGAAGTTGCTGCGCTGGTTCCGCAACGAGAAGATTCCGATTGACGCCCTGGGTGTCCAGTCGCACATCGGCAACGGTTTCGATCTGCTGGGCGGCCAGGTCAATCAATGGAAAGACTGGCTCGACGCCGTGGTGGCGCTGGACCTCGACCTGCATATCACCGAGTTCGACGTCGACGACCAGCGTATTCCGACGGGCGATATCGAACAGCGCGACGCCATCGTGGCCACCGTCGGCCGCATCTATCTCGATCAGATGTTGAGCTATAAGCAGACGAAGGACGTAGTATTCTGGGGCATGCCAGACCACTACAACTGGCTGCAAGACTTCACGCCGCGCGAGGACAAGCTGCCGCTGCGTCCGACGCCGTTTGATGCCAATTTCGAGAAAAAGCCGCTGTACTATGCTATCGCGGACTCGTTCAAGAACGCCCCCGCGAGGTAAATCATGCGCCGTACCATCGCCCTCACCGCCTTGGCGGTCATCCTCAGTACCGGCCAGGCCGCCGCCCAGTCGCAGGCCGTCTTCACCGATACCGTCCTGCGCGGCAGCCACATGGTCGATCAGTCCTACCCGTTGGATGTGCCGGAAAAGCCGGGCTACTACCGCAACCCGATCCTGCCGGGCTATTCCCCCGACCCTTCGATCCATCGCGTCGGCGATACCTACTACATGGTCAACTCGACCTTCGCGCATTTCCCCGGTATCCCCGTTTGGAAATCGACCGACCTGGTCAACTGGACGCAGATCGGCAACGCCATCGATCGGCCGGGCATGCTGGATTTCAGCGGCCTGGGCATATCGCGCGGCGTGTTCGCGCCGGCGATCTCGTACCACGAAGGCACCTTTTACATCGTCAATACCTGCGTCGACTGTAAAGGCCAGTTCGTTATCACCGCCACCGATCCGGCCGGTCCGTGGAGCGATCCGGTATGGCTGCCGTTTGGCGGTATCGATCCGTCGATCTTCTTCGATGACGATGGCAAGGCCTATATCACCTGGAACGACGGTCCGATCGGCGAACCGGAGTATGACGGGCACCGCGCCATCTGGATGCAGCAGTTCGATCCCAAGACCCTCAGCATGGTCGGCGAGAAGAAGATGATCGTCAACGGCGGGGCGGATTTTTCGCAAAAGCCGATCTGGATCGAAGGCCCGCATATCTACAAGATCAATGGCTGGTACTACCTGATGCCGGCCGAAGGCGGCACCGCCGAAGGTCACTCCCAGGTCGTCTTCCGCACGAAAAACGTGTGGGGTCCATATGAGCCGTGGGAGAAAAACCCGATCCTGACCCAGCGCGATCTGCCGCGCGACCGGCCTAATCCAATCACCTCGGCCGGCCATGCCGACCTGGTGCAGACACCGCAAGGCGAATGGTACGCCATCTTCCTGGCCGTGCGCCCCTACGGCGATGATCTCTACAATACCGGTCGCGAGACCTTCCTGCTGCCCGTCAAATGGGTCGACGGCTGGCCGGTGATCCTCGACCGTGGCAAGGTCATTCCCTTGTCGGAAAAGCGCCCAAAGGGCCTGGGCGATGCGCCGCAGGCCAGTCCCCATTACCAGGACATTTCGGGCTATGATCCACTGAAATGGCTGTCGATTCGGGGCCCGTCGGATGGTTTCCTCAGCGTCAGCAACGGCGGAAAGGTCTTGACCCTGAAGGCGTTGTCTCAGCCGATCGGCGACGTCAACGCCAACCCGGCCTTTGTCGGTTTGCGCCAGCAGAGCAACTTCACCGCCATGGACACGAAGGTGGCGTTTACGCCGAACGAAGGCGATCGCGCCGGCCTGCTGGCGGTTCAGTCGGATGATGCCTGGGTGTTTTGTGGTGTCACCAAACGTAACGGCGTGACGGAGATCGCCTTGATCCAACGTGCCAGTGCCGACGATCCGCGCGACGGGGTCGTCCTGAACGCCCAGCCAGTCGACGCGAAGGACGGCGTCCATGTCACCTTAGGCGTCCGCCGTGAAAAACTGTACTGCATGTACAACCCGGCCGCCGACCACATGAAGACCGACAAGAAGCGCCTCGCCTGGGACGCAGACGCCACAGTGCTGAGCACACGTAAGGCCGGAGGCTTTGTTGGTACGATTATCGGGCCCTATGCCTATAGCCAAAAGCCGTAACCGGATGTAGCTTCCTTGGAAACGACAAAAAACTCCAGGGAGTTACCAATGCAACGTCGCGATTTTCTTATGGGCGCAATGTGCGCCCTCGCCTTTACCGCAGCGCCGGCCTTTGCCGAGGATAAGCTGATCAACGACCCGAGCTCTGGCTGGCAGGTCTATGGTCAGCAGACCAACAAACGGGTCAGAGACTCAGCCGTCCAGGGCGGTTATGCCATCGAGGTCAAGATTCCAGCCAAGGGCGCCAATTCATGGGACAGTTCCGCCCAGACTGACATTACCGGCGACATCAAAAAGGGCGACAAGATCCTGGCGGCTGTCTGGCTGAAGTCCAAGACCGAGGATGGTCAGCCAGCGCGGCTCAACATGCGGCTTCAGGTCAATGCTGCGCCCTACAATGCGCTGGTTGAAAGTTCGCAGACCGTGGGTGCAGAGTGGCAATTGTATTCGATCCAGACTGTGGCGACGCAGGACTATGACAAGAAGACGACCGTGCTGGTCGTGCATCTCGGCGGCGCCAAGCAGACCGTGTATATGGGGCCGGCGTTCGTCCTGATCCCGGGGGAATGATACCAGGCAACGATGATGCTGACTCATCATTGCCTGGCAAGGGTGACCGCCCGCCCGAGCCTTTGCGAGGAGCCATGCGGCGTTTGAGCTGAAAAAAAGCAAATACCAACCGCAAAGTAGGCGCAGTATGTGTCTATCATTTCAGTGGTTGGCATTAGCCCCCCGGGATCCGTCGAAGGCGCAGCTACCAGACGATATGGCTCAGCAGGCCAGGGTCGGACGCCAGCATCGAGATGACCGTGACCGAGTTTCCACCGCCCAGATCGATGACCGTGTCGGCGCCGGACTGATAGATGCTGGCCGTCGTCTGGGCGTGGTAGGCGCTCAGATCCAGCTGGTCACCGTCGGCGGCATTGAAGTCCATAACGCGATCGGCGCCGCTGGCCAGACCGAAGACGAAATCATCCGCGCCCGCCCCGCCGGTCAGCCCGTCATTGCCGCCACGACCGACGATTTGATCGTGACCACCGCCACCCATAAGGATGTTTGACCCGGAACTGCCAATGAGGAAATCGTCGAATTCTGACCCCGTCAGATTCTCGATGGAAGCTAGCGTATCGGTTCCCGCGCCGCCGGTAACCTGAGCAAGCCCGGGCATGGACAGGCTGACCGAAACCCCCGCCGCCGCCAAACCATAGTCGACCGTATCCGTTCCGGTACCGCCATCTAGCGCATCATTGCCTGCGTCCCCGGTCAGAAGGTCCGCGCCAGAACCGCCCGTAAGGGCATCGTCGCCCGTCCCGCCGGTTATCGTGTCGTTACTGCTTCCGCCGTCCAGTGTATCATTGCCGTCGCCGCCGTCCAGCGTGTCCGCCCCCGTTCCGGCCAGCAGGAAATCGTCGCCCAGTTGCCCGGTCAACACGTCCGTGCCGCCACCGGCATCTATCGTGTCATTGCCATCGCCGCCGTCAATCTGGTTGGCGGAGGTCGATCCCGTCAGATTGTCGGCAAAGGCCGAGCCCGTAACGTTTTCGACCGAGACAAGCGTGTCGGTTCCGGCGCCGCCGGTCACCTGGGCCGCACCGGACAGGCTGAGGTTCACAGTCACAGCGCCCGCTGCCGCGGCATAGTCGGCCGTATCATAGCCGGTACCGCCATCCATCAGGTCGTCGCCGGCATCGCCCGCGATGCTGTCATTGCCTGAGCCGCCCAGCAGCTGATCGTCGCCAGCGCGCCCGGACAGGTCATCATTGCCGCTGCCGCCGGTCAGGCCATTGGCGGCGCTGTTACCCAGCAAAACATCGTCGCCCGAGCCGCCGATCGCGTCTTCGATCACGGTCCGGGTTGCCTCCGTCAATCCGCCCGTTATCGCAGCCACGACATTGGAACTGTTCGACGTCAGGGTGACGGTCGTCCCCCGTCCAAGCTCAGTGACCAGATTGGCGTAGACGCCCGTGACATCGGCCGTCACAGCGAAGATCGGGATGATATTCGCCGCTTCCAGCGCGGCCTTCAGTTGCGCCACAAAGGGATAGTCCTCGCCAAGTCCATTGCCATCGATAATGGCATCGCCATCATTCGGCGTGGTGATGCCCGCCGCCGCGCCATCACCCGCGACATGGAAGGGGGCGTCGGTGAACAGGATGACAAACCGTGCGGATTCCGTGCGGAAACCCGCCTCGGCAGAGGTCAGGGCCAGATGCATCAGCGACTCGATCTGTGCCTCGGGGGCGTCCACGCCATTGCGGATGGACAGGCTGTTATAGGTGCTTTCAAAGGCGGTCACATCCGAGGTCAGAGATTGAGCCAGGTGGTAGACCCACTCGCCAGGCGCGCCGAACGGCGATATCGGCTTGTCGACAAAGTCGGAAACGCCGAACCGACTGTCGGCCTGCACGGCACGCAAGGCCGTGACAATGGCAGGCACCAGGGCGCGCACATTGGCGATGTCGTCGCCGAAGGAGCCGGTCAGATCCTGCAAAAACTGCACGTCCAGCGGACCGGATACGGTACCGCCCTGCCCCAGCTCGCAGACTTCGTTTTCGATCTCGGACTCGGTTTCACCGGACAGATCGATATAGTTGTCTTCTGTGCCATCATGACAATCAATCGTGTCATGACCCAAGAAGTCCTCTATTTCCGCCCAGCCGCCGTCAACCAGATAGACGTCATCGCCACTGCCGCCCGACAGGGTGTCATGGCCGGACGTACTGACCAGATCGTCATGGCCGTCACCACCAAGTTCGAGGTCATCACCGCCGCCACCATTGAGCACGTCGTCTCCGGCACCGCCTTCCAGGATATTATTGCCCGTATTGCCGGTCAGGGTGTGCCCTGAACCCAGAAGCCGCGCCACCTCCACATTGGCCTGAAGGACATAGTCGAAGGTCGCAATAACGGTATCGTACCCGGCGCCCGCCGACTCGACGACCACGTCCATAGAACTGTCGATCAGGTAGGTGTCATCACCGAGACCACCCGAGAGACGATCACCTCCGGCGCCGCCATCCAACAGGTCGTTGCCGTCACCGCCATAAAGGCTGTCATTGGCCACAGTACCGACCAAAACGTTATCGAGGGCGTTGCCACGGCCGACACGCGCACCGCCAACCAGGGTCAGATTTTCAACATTGGAGCCAAGGGTCCAGTCGACCGACGCAACGACCCTGTCGGAGCCCCCGGCCAGAAGCTCGGTCGTCCGGTCCGCAACGCTATCGACATAATAGGTATCATTGCCGGCCCCGCCGCTGAGGCTGTCCGCGCCCAGACCGCCATCCAAAACATCGTGACCGGTGGTGCCGGTGATCAGATTGTCGAGACCGTTGCCCGTTGCGTGCCGAGCCGCTCCCGCCAGCACCAGCCGTTCGACCTGATCGCTCAGCACGTATCCATCGACCGTGGTCGTCACCGTGTCAGTTCCTTCCAGGGCCGACTCGAGCACCACGTCACCGGCATTATCGACCAGGTAGCTGTCATTACCCTTGCCGCCCGTCAGGCTGTCAGCCCCGGCGCCACCGTCCAGCACATCACTGCTGGTTGTGCCGAACAGGCTGTTGGCCAGGGCATTGCCCGTTCCCCGCCGCGCCGCGCCGCTGAGGCGCAGGGTTTCGATATTGGCGCCCAGCGTGTAGTCAACCGTTGTGGTGATGACGTCCGTGCCTTCGCCCGAGGCCTCGACGACCAGGTCTGCGACGTTGTCGACCTTATAGCTGTCGTCCCCCAGCCCGCCTATCAACTGGTCCGAACCGGCGCCACCATCCAGCGTATCGGCGAATGCCGTACCCGTGAGGATATTGGCCAGGCTGTTGCCCGTCCCCGCCCGCGCGGCACCGGTCAAAACCAGATTTTCGAGATCGGCGCCCAGGACCCAACTGCGTGAGGCATAGACCGTGTCCGTTCCGCCGCCGACCAGTTCGGTAACGACGTCGTTCACCGTATCGACAGAGTAGGAATCGTTGCCGGCCCCACCGACCATGGTGTCGCCACCGGACATTCCGTTCAGCGCATCACCTCCGTCCGTCCCGGTCAGGGCATTGGCGAGACTGTTGCCGGTGCCGGCAAGGCCCCATCCCTTAAGGGTCAGGTTTTCAAGATTTGCCGCCAGCGTCCAGTCGACCGAGGCCACAACCTCATCAAGGCCTTCACCAGCGACTTCGATCGTCGCGTCACCGGCGTCATCGACATAGTAGGTGTCATCGCCGGCGTTTCCGGCCATCTCATCGGCACCCTGGCCACCATCGACCAGATCGTTACCGCCGCCCGCCGCCAGGGTGTCATTACCATCAAAGGCATAGATGGAATTCGCCGTGTCGTCGATCTTGCGCGTGCCACCATAACCGGCCGTCATGAGGTCATCGGACTGGGTGCCATAGATGTTGAGATCCGGCTGCCACAGGTCGCTGGCATAGACCACGCTGACCGACTCGGTAGAACCCGGCGCGCCAACCACCAGGTCGGCGCGACCGTCACCGTTCATGTCGCCGTTGACCGCCACGGCCGCCCCGGTCAGGCTGCCAGAGCTGCCAACAATCTTGGCTCCGCCGGCGCCTTGCGCGACCAGCGACAGGTCGACCACCTCGCCTGCGCCGCCCCACACCAGATAGACAGCGCCGGCGTCGTATCCGCCTTCACTGTTGTGCGGGGTGCCGATGACCAGATCGGCGACGCCGTCCTGGTTGAAATCCGTGCCGCCGCTCACCGAAGCGCCAGCAAGATCGCCCGCCTGTTCCGCCACAATCGCGAAGCCACCGATACCGGCCTCGACGTCGGACAGGAACACCGCGTCGCCCGTCGCCTTGCCGAAGACGACATAGGCCTTGTCACCGGCCTGTGTCGTGATCAGCAGGTCGGATAGACCGTCGCCATTAACGTCGCCAATCGCGGCAATGCCGGCGCCGGCGCCTTCGCCGGCCAGGCCGGTAATCTTGTAACCGCCAGTGCCGGCGGCAACCAGATCCAGATTGACCTGGGTTGTGGTCGACTTGCCCCAGACGACATAGACGGCCCCGGCATCTGTGCCGCCGCCATCATTGCCCGTCGCTCCCACCACCACCTCGGCCTTGCCGTCGCCATTGAGATCAGCCAGGCTGGCCAGGGTGATGCCAGCTTCGTCACCGGCGGATTCCCCTACGATCTTGAAGCCACCCGTTCCGGCTGCCACATTGACCAGTTGAACGGCCGACGCCGAGGTCTTGCCCCAAACGACATAGGCGCTGCCGGCGTCGGCGCCACCGGCGTCATTGCCCGGCGCGGCGATCAGGATCTCAGAGCGCCCGTCACCATTCAGGTCGGCGATGGCGGCCATGGCCAGGCCGGCATGGTCGCCGGCGGCCTCGCCCTTCATGACCCAACCGTCACCCCCGCCGGAAAACGGATCGCCCAGGTCGACACCGCCGCCGGGCAGGCCCCAGATAACAAAGCCGGCGCCGGCATCAACAACAGCGCCTTTTTCCATCAATGGCGCTCCGATCAGGATCTCTCCGCGAGCATCGCCATTCATATCGGCGACGCTGCCGACGGCCGCGCCGGCCATGTCGCCGGCATTGACGCCATCGATGATCATGCCGTTGATGGCATCCGGAAGAACGTCGGACGTGCCGCCCGTGGCCAGGCTGAATCGGACATAGATGCGACCGGCATCAATGTCCTTGTCGTCATCCCCTGCGCCGCCGACGATCAGGTCGGCCACGCCGTCGCCGTTGATATCATTCAGGCCCGACACCCAGCGCGCGCTGGGAAACGTCAGCGGCGTCAGCGACACGGAGCCCGGTTCGTCAGCCAGCAGTTCATAGGCTTCATCCGCCTCCGTCAGCAAGGTGGACAGGTACAGTTTGGTCACGGGAAGGGGCATGGGAAATCTCCGGTTGGGGCCTTTATCGCTGTGCAATGCCTCGCCAACCTGAAGCCAACCTGAAGACGCGATGTTTTCCTGATGATGTGACAGAGTTGCCTTTGCCTACCGTCGCGCCTAACGTCCGGACTCGATGGAGAGATCGCCATGCGCCTGTTGCTGATTGAGGATGACGCCATGCTGGGCAGCGCGGTCCGCGACGGGCTGACGCCGCACCATGCTGTCGACTGGGTCAGGACGCTGGCCGATGCCGCCCTGGCGCGCAGCACCACGACCTATGACCTGGTCCTCCTGGACCTGGGCCTGCCCGACGGTTCCGGTCTGGCCTGGCTGACCCAGTTACGGCGTTCCGGCGACAGCACGCCCGTGCTTATCCTGACCGCACGCGACGCCGTCGGCCATCGCATCGAAGGCCTCGACAGCGGCGCCGACGACTACCTCGTGAAACCCTTCGACCTGGACGAACTGATCGCCCGGTGCCGCGCCCTGCTGCGGCGCGCCTCGGAACATGTCGCCCTGCGTGAAGTGGCGCCGGGCGTTGATTACGACCCGCAGGCCCGGCGCATCCTGTATCATCATCAGGCCGTGTACCTGTCGGCGCGGGAAATGGCGGTGTTCGAGCGCCTGGTGGCGGCACGCGGCGGCATTGTCAGCAAGGGCCAGATCGAAGAGTCACTGTATGACTGGTCACGCGACATCGACAGCAACACGGTCGAGGTCCACATCTCGTCAATCCGCCACAAGATGTCGCGCGACGTTATTCAGACGGTGCGCGGCATGGGCTATCGCTTGGCGACCCAAACATGAAGACCTATTCCCTGCACCGCGCCGCCCTGCTCAGCTTCCTGCCGGCCCTGCTGCTGATCGTCGCCGTCAGCCTGGGCGCAGCTTTTGTCTCGGCCTCGCGTGAGGTCAACCGCGCCGCGGACGCTGAAATGTCGCATCTGGCGGGCACCTTGAACCTGCTGACCCGGCATGAGGCTCTGGAAGGCGAAGACATCGCAGCCACTCTGGGCAGCCGCGTCGAGCAGGTCCAGACCCTGGCCGAGGAACGCATCGCCTTTCGCATCTGGGGCAGCGGAACGCTGGTTGCGACCTCCGCCAATACACCGGACTCGGTCTTCGACCCGGCACCGGCCGGCGAAGGCTTTCGCACCGTCAACGGCGCCAACGGAAAATGGCGCATGCTGACCCTGGTCGACAAGGCCGACAATGTTATCGTCGAAGTGGCCCAGGACATGACGGCGCGGCGTGAGGCCGTTTTCGAGGTCGGCGCCAGCGTGGCCCTGCCCTTGCTGGTCATGCTGCCCCTGGTTCTGGTCGCCCTGTTCCTGGGGCTGGGTCGCGTCCTGGTCCCGTTTCGCGCCCTGTCCGAGGACATAGCCGCCCGTGATGCGGCGCGGCTCGACCCGCTGGTTCCGGCGGTGCTGCCGCGTGAGATATCGCCGCTGGTGACCTCGCTCAACAGCCTGCTCGGACGGCTATCCCAAAGCCTGCAGCGCGAACGCGACTTTACCGACAATGCCGCCCACGAACTTCGCACGCCGCTGGCCGCACTCAAGACCCGGGCCCAAGTGACATCGAAGCTGATCGAACCCGACGACCGGGCGCGCGCCTCGATGGACGAACTGCTCCAGATCGTGGATCGCACGGCCGCGGTGGTCGACCAGATGCTGAGCCTGGCACGGCAAAAGACGCAGCACGCCGTCGGCCTGTGCGATGTCTCCGGCACCGTGGCCGCAGCCGTTGACGCCGTACGCCACAGCGCGGCGGCGCGCGACCACGCCTTGTCCGTGGCGATTACACCGGGCGTGCGTCTGCCGGTCGATGGCGCCGCCATCACCGCCATTGTCCGCAATCTGGTGGAAAACGCGGTCCTGCACACGCCTGAAGCCACGCAGGTGCACATATCCCTGGCTCAGACCTCAAGCCATGTGACCCTGAGCGTTGCCGATCAGGGGCCCGGCATTCCGGCTGACAAACGCGATTTCATCACCAGCCGCTTCGCCCGCCTCAATACCCGGGCCCCTGGGAGCGGACTGGGTCTGGCCATTGTCAGTGACATCTGTCAGCAGACCGGCGGTGTGCTGACGATCGACGACAACCTGCCCGCCGGCACCCGGTTTCAGGTCACCTGGCCGGTGGCACTTTTCCTCGGCCAGGATAACGGCCGTCGAACCACGGCTTAGCCGGGATTACCGACCCAGCACCACCTTCCAGTGCTACGTGGAGCGGCCCGCACCCATGCTGGCCGCCGACGATCGCCCGCGACCAACCGGGCTAAACCACGCCCTGGGACACGATCCGGATGGGTCACTCGGCCATCATAAATCGTTCGGACTAACCGGTCCGGACGACGCGTCGAGATAGCCCCGATAGGCTGGAGGTCCATTTTTGGGAGCTCTAAATCACATGAAACTTCATCGACTTATCATCAACTGCAGTGTCACCACGGCCATTCTGGCTGGATCGTCTGCTCTCGCCGGAGAATCCGCCCAGGACTACTTCTTCGGAGATTCTGATCTGGAGCAGGGAAATTTCCAGGTTCTGGCGCAGACCGTCGGCGCAGGCCATCCACTCTATAGCTGCGGTACGGTACTGTGCCGCGATTCGAATGGACCGAACTGGGCTGAATATCTGTCACCCGGTGTTCTGCCGGCTCTTGCGGCCGCGGCACCCGGGACTTCGCTGAACTTCGCCGTGTCGGGCGCTCATATGACCGATCGCGGCGATCCGACTTTGCCGGAACCCACCGGCGTCGGCCAGCAGATTTCCTGGTTCTCGGCGCTGCAAGCGAACGGCACGATCAAGGTTGGCGGCGGTGACCGCTTCTTTGTACACGCCGGGACAAACGACATGCTGCGTCTCTTCGACGGCGAACCGGCCGATGTCGTTCGGGCCGATATCGTCGCTGCAACGACCGACCATGTCAGGGTCTTGTCCCAAGCTGGTGCCCGCACCATTGTCGTCGCCAAGGTCCAGCCGGTTCAGTACCTGCCCTTCCTCGCCGGCGACAGTTATGCCCCCCTACGGCAGTTGGCCAGCGAGTTTGTCACGCAGACCAATACGGATCTGATCGCCGCCCTCGTCGGTGTGCGATCCACACTGCCCACCGGAACGCAATTGATTATTGTCGATCAATCTGCGTTTCTCGACCTTCTGCGCCGGGATCACCTTCGGTTAGGCTTCTCGAACTTCGAGGATGCCTGCGCCGATGTCGCCACGGGTAACCTCTGTTCAAGCGATCTGCAGGCGCAGAATCGCTATGTCTTTTTTGACAGCAATCACTTTACAACTGCGGGACATGCCCTGTTGGCGGACTGGTACAGGGCGACGCTGAGCGCTGCTTCAGGTGATGCCGCCTTGGGCAGCGGCCGCCTGGTGGACGCCGTCGACCTGGGCGCCGACCGGATCGAAGCGGAGGACATGGCGGCGCGCGACGCGTTGGAAAGCGACGACTCCCGAGTCTTCAGCTATGGCGCAGCGATCAGCGGAACGGCGCGTCTGAACAAGGCGGCGGTGACCCAGAACGGCCTGCTGGTCGGGCTACAGGTGCCGGTCAGTGACCGGGTCGTGGTCGCCGCTTCGGCAGCCTATCTGGAACAGGACGCCAGCCACAGTGCCAGCAACACCTTTGCCACCCGGGAATGGTCAGTGTCGGGTTCGGTCAGGACGAATCTGGGGCCGGCACAGTTGAGTGCGGTTGCCAGCTACGGCAGGGACACTGTGCCGGCTTTTCGGCGCGATGTCGGTGCGCTTGGCCTCGTGACGGCAGGTAACACCTGGGGTGAACGCTACGGGTTGTCGGCGCAGTTAAAAACAACGTCGGCGGACAAAGGGCGCTATGCGACATTTCTGACCCGGCTCAGTTACCGTCATGTCAGGATTGATGGGTTTGAGGAAGACGGGGCGGAGGGATTGAACCTGGCCTATGCCCGTCAATCGTCGGACCGCCTCATGCTGGACAGCGAAGCGAAGTTCGGACTAGATCCAACGCGCTGGGGCTGGGTGACGGCGGCGCCGTTCATTGTGGTGCGCGACCGCGTCTTACTGACAGGGAAATCGCGCAAGATCGAATCGACGTTGCTTGGCGATCTGGCTGATCCGGCGACCGTTACCGTGCGAAACATCGCCAACACGGGCTTGACCCTTGGCGGCGGTGCCGACCTGCACCTTGGACAACGCGTCGCCCTCGGCTTACGATACGAGCACGCCCTGTCTGGCGACAACAACGGCACGTCTTCAGCTTCTCTACGCGTGGCTATGAGGTTTTAGAGCGGGATGGCTTTAGGTAGAATCGCCATTTCGCTCTAAGCTTTTGTTTTGTCGCGCAATTTGTCCGAAAGGTGCTTCACACCTTGTCGGATGGCGCTAAGGCGACATCTTTGCCGGTCGCAACGGACGTGTCGGTAGCGACCTCGTCCGTTGCGGCATGGCTTGCCGCAGCCGCGCGATACTTTGTCGGCGTTTGGCCCGTGTGGCGGCGGAAGGCTTCGTTAAAGGTCGACTTGGCATTGAAGCCGACCGTTTCGCTGATTTCAAGAACCGTCGCGGTGCCCGAGCGCAGGTGAAGACAGGCCTCTTCGATACGGAGGGCATTGACGTAATCGTAAAAATTGGTGCCGCGCCGTGTATTCAAGGCCTGGCTGATCTGATGATGCCGCGTAGCGGAGGCGGCCGCCAGATCGGCCAGGCTAAGAAAAGGATTGCGCCAGAGCGCATTCGAACGCATCGCGGCGTCGAGCTTGGCCAGGACGCGCTCGCAATCGGCCTCGGTCATGGCTGAGCGGGCATAGCGTGCGGTTCCGGCGTCTGACACAGTGTCTAACCCAGTGTCTGGCCCAGTGTCTGGTTCCGCGTTAGGCGCGTCTGCGAGCGCGGCGTCGGGGCCAGTCTTGGCGTGGTAAATCGCCCTGCTCTGAGCCCACCGGTCGTGACGCACATGCAACGCGCAGAACGCCAGGGACAAAAAACCAGCCAGCATGGAGAAGACCGCGTCGGGCAGGCTCGGCAGGTCGGCTACCGTCAGGCACTGATCGATCAGGGTGACGGCGACGGGTACGAGGCCAACGGCCAGAAGCCAGCGCGTCCAGCTTAGGTCCAGCCCTTCGATGTTGGAGTATTCTGACCGCAGCCAACGATCGTGTCGACGCAGGTCGCACCACATCCTCCAGCCGGCGGCGGCCAGCAGCCCCATCCAGATCATCCAGAACACGAGAATCCCGATTATTGCGAGCATCAGGTGTAGCGACGGGTTCATAGCGGCGGAATTGTCCGCACCCAGGTCGTGTCGCAGGTTTGGACTGAGCGTTAGCAAGGGAATGAGACAGACAACGGCCAGCCCTGCGAGCCAGAATCGGCGCCAAAGCGGGCGTCCAGGCGGTTCGGCGAGCGACGCGCGCGTCAGTGCCTGAACATAGCCCTGAAGCGCTATGGGCAGGAAGGGCCAGTGCACACTTTCCAGGCCCACGAGGACGGGATGGCGTTCAAAAACACCCAGGGCGTCCAGGGTCGCACATAACAGATGGAAACCGAGGAGCAGGATGAGCAGGATCAACCAGCGACGGGAAGCGATCAGCGCGTTGTTCTCGTGGGGGATCGAAGTGGCAGCGACCAGACAGGCCAGGCCACTGAGGCTGATGCCCATTCCCGCCGCGCCCGATAAGGCTTCCCATAGCCCGAATTGCACAGCGAATCTCCCCGGTCGCAGCCATTGATAACCTACCGGCGCCGCGAAGACCCGGCAAGTCTGTGCGACAAAGCATGCGAGGGACAGAGCCGCAACGCGAACGCAGACCGCCGTGAACATTCCGGTCAGGTCAAGACGCGAAAGCTCGTCCGGGCCCATGGGACGGGACGACGCCGGCAAGTTTACGCGCCAAAAACGCGTCATCCTTGTCGCAATTGAAAGACCGAACATGACCGCCATATCACGCCGAAATGTCCTGGCCGGCACCGCTGGGCTGTGGCTTTCCGGATGCGCCACCGTGGATGGGGCTGGTAGCCTGTCGCAAGACCACAACCTGCAATTTACGGTGCGGGGCGAGACAGGGCCATCCGTCGTGATGTTGCATTGGCTCGGCAGCGATCTTGAGACCTGGTCTAACGTGATCGGGCCGATCGGATCGACGGCACGGGCCATGGGCTACAACCGCCCGGGCTATGGCCATAGTCCATGGCGCCGGGCGCGCGCGCCGAATTTGATGGCAGCGAACGTGCCGAGCAAGTCGTGGCGGCGTGCCCACCCTATCGCGGCCCAACCATCATCCTGCGTGCGCTCAACCTCGAAGGTCCAACCAGCAGCGCCTATGCGTCCGCACGGCGCGACCTGATGGCGGAGGTGGCGCGCCGCGATCACGGTGAGATCGTCGATGCCCCGACCGGCCACTTTATCCAAAACCAGCGCCCCGATCTCGTCATCGGGGCGGTCAATCGGGTGATCGCCGGCGAGTTGGGCATACGGTAACAGGCGCACTATTGCCAACATGTCAGGAACGCGTGCTCGAGGCCAGGGCTCGTCGTGCGGCAAGACGACAGCTGTGAGATGCAAGCCTGGGTCAGCCCATGGTCCTGCAATCCCGCATTAAAGCCGGTTGGGGAATATGGCTCCCGCCCCCGTATTCATTACCGCCTGGAACTCAGGAGCCCAGATCGCTTACCACAGGATGCGTCCACTCGCCGCTGACCGCAAGGTTCTCGATGGGATAATCAATCATCATTTGACGCTGTTCGGGCGAGTTCGCCCATTGCCCTTCCTTTATGTACGCGCCGGCTTTGTCAGTGATATGCACGACGTGCCGGACGTTTGGAATACCGGCAAAGGGACAGCCGCCCGTGGGCGAGAAGTAATAAACCGTTTCGATCTGTCGCGAGAAATGGCAAACTCCGGTTCCAAAAGTGCCAATACCGAAGGCCAGATGTTGCGAGTCGATGAGCGCCATGATGTCGTCCTCGACCGTACTGCTTTGGCTCGAAAACGGAATCGCGGCTGCCTTCAGGCGCGCCTCAAGCACGTCGATGACGGGGTTTCCCTTATCTTCATAAACGAGGCGGATGCGCTTAATCCCCTTCTCCCTGACCAATCGATCAATGACCAGTTCGTAGAATGCAAGGGGGGGCTGGATGTAACCGGCGTGAATCCATGTCGAGAAGATGTCGCCAGAACGGATATGTATGGCCAGCTCATCCTTCGGCCGGCTTGGAATCTGGGTGATATCAATGCCCGTATAAAGCTTGCTGACATGATTGCGGACCAACTCGTAATAGCTCTGCGATGTGCTTTTCGTGAGTGCGGTTTTAAAATGATTGCGGAAAAAGAAGTTCCCTCTAAGAAACGCGCCGCCTCCGGGAAGAGAAGTATCACTCGGCAATACGTCGACTTGCCCGACTCTGATGGGTGCCGATAGACGAATTAACTTTCCCGGCGACGCACGGACATATTTCAAACCAAGATGATGGGCGACTTCGATCGCCGTTGCATATTGGATAACGCTATTTCCGAAGGCCCCGCTATTGTTGATGTCAAGACCAATCAGCGTCCCATCCAAGTCTTCCGGCGTCGCGGCAACGAGTTCGTATCCGGCGCTTCCGCCGCTGTCGGGGTCAATATCCTTGACGGGAAAACCAAATCCCAGGTCGCCGCGAATCTTGACTATGCGTTCAACGGAGTTCTGAATGAGCACCTCGACGTACCATAGATGGAACGGAACTCGCTCATGCAGTTGCAAGCGGATGTAGCGCGCTTTCACTTGTCCGCCGAGCGGCAACGAGAGCGGAGATTTATCAGGTCCATAACCGAAATAGACCATGCCCGCATGAACGGCTTGCCAATCGTTGCCGTCTAGAGAAACCGCTACAGACACTGTGCGCGCACGCTCAAACAGAATATCGCGTCGATTGTACAGATTGATGGTATCGATCGGATAAACCGCGTGCAAATCGACCTGCCACCAGGGCGAGTCCTCTTCGGAGGTATGAAAACCGAATGTCCGCTCGTCATCCTTAACCAGAGCTCCTGCCGCACCAAGACTGCCGGACCAATGGGACAGCGAACTCTGCGACGCCGTCTTGCCAGGCGCCAGATTGACAAGTGATTGCGCAGACGAGGAAGAGGGAGAGGTCATTTCAGATCTTGATTTGCAAGGGTTACGCGGCGGACGCGACGATATTGTTAAGGAACCAGTTATAGGTTTGCGAAATCCCATCCTTCAAGCTCGTTTGCTGTGCCCAGCCAAGGTTTCGCAACTTATCGCCGCTCATGAGTTTGCGCGGCGTACCATCGGGTTTGGACAGATCATGGACGATCCGGCCTTCATAACCGATAACTTCGCAAACCAGCTTCGTGAGGTCCAGGATGGAGATGTCCGTGCCGGAGCCGACATTGACATGTTCATCCCCTGAGTAATGTTTCAGCAGGAAAACCAGGGCATCTGCGCAGTCCTCGCAAAACAGGAACTCGCGCAGCGGTGTGCCTGTTCCCCAAACCACGACTTCACCAGCCTGGCTCACCTTGGCGGCATGAACCTTGCGCATAATGGCCGGCAGCACATGGCTCGAATTCAAATCGAAATTATCGCCCGGACCGTAGAGATTGCTCGGCATGGCCGAGATATAATCCCGTCCATGCTGCCGCCGGTAGGCCTGTGCCAGTTTTATACCGGCAATTTTCGCAATGGCGTACCATTCATTGGTTGGCTCCAGTGCCCCCGTCAGAAGCGCGGATTCGGAAATGGGCTGTTCGGCATATTTCGGATAGATACAGGACGAGCCGAGAAAAAGGAAACGGCCTACGCCGGCCTCGTGCGCAGCCTGAAAAACATTGGCCTCGATGATGAGGTTGTCATATAGAAAGTCTGCCGGAAAGCTGTCATTGGCGAGAATGCCGCCAACCTTGGCGGCCGCCATAACCACGGCATCCGGCCGGCTTTTACCAAGAAACGCCTCTACGGCATCCTGCCGCTTCAGGTCCACAGTCTGACGGTCAGCTGTGAGTATCTCACATCCTTCCTGTTGGAGACGGCGTACGACGGCGCTGCCGACCATGCCCCGGTGCCCGGCGACAAACACTCGCTTGCCCTGCAAGTCGAAGACAGCAGCATCGGGCACTCAAGCCTCCTTCATAACAGTTGACGTCCGCATCACTTTCAGATCCTCGCGCACCATCTCAGACGCGAGCTCTCGGGGTGTGGTTTTATGCTCCCAGCCAAGCTTCTCCCGGGCTTTTGCCGGATTGCCAAGAAGCAACTCCACCTCTGTCGGACGGAAATAACGGGGATCCACCTCCACCAGACACTTTCCCGTTTCGGCGCAATGGCCTTTCTCGTCGACGCCCGTGCCGCTCCATTGTATCGTCACACCGACTTCCTGGAAGGCCCACTCAACGAAGGTCCTGACGGGGGTGGTTATCCCTGTGGCAAGGACATAGTCGTCCGGCACATCCTGCTGCAACATCAGCCACATGCCACGAACATATTCGCGGGCATGTCCCCAATCGCGTTGCGCATCCAGATTTCCCAGATATAGTTTTTCCTGACGCCCGAGCTTGATTGCGGCGACGGCACGCGTGATCTTGCGGGTTACGAAGGTCTCGCCCCGCAGAGGGCTTTCGTGATTGAACAATATGCCGTTGGACGCGTGCATTTTGTAGGCTTCGCGGTAATTAACAACGATCCAGTAGGCGTAAAGCTTCGCCACGGCATAAGGTGAGCGGGGGTAAAACGGCGTTGTTTCGCTTTGCGGTACCTGTTGTACCAGACCGTAAAGTTCTGAGGTCGATGCCTGATAAAAGCGGGATTTGCTCTCTAAACCCAGGATTCGAATGGCTTCCAAAAGCCTGAGTGTCCCGATCCCGTCGGCATTAGCCGTATATTCCGGTGTTTCAAAGCTAACCTGAACATGACTTTGCGCGGCGAGATTGTAAATCTCGTCCGGTTGCGTTTCCTGCACGATGCGGATCAAATTGGTGGAATCCATCATGTCGCCATAATGGAGGAAAAAACGCGCGTTGGTTTCGTGCGGATCCTGATAAATATTCTCGATGCGCCCCGTATTAAACGACGATGACCGACGCTTAATACCGTGCACGATGTAGCCTTTCTCAAGCAGAAGTTCGGCCAGATAGGCACCATCTTGCCCGGTGACGCCCGTTATCAATGCGGTTTTGGTCATTATGACTCCTTGAGGACCTTAATCGTCGTTCGCGCGGAGATTACCGGGGGCGAGGTATTTAATCTAAAGCATCTGTGAAAGTTGAGTATCCGTCGAGACGACATCGTCCCGGACCTTTCGCGGGCGCCCTTTGCCGGGTCGCTCAACCCATCGAATCAACGCGTGTTGCACCTGATGCGAGAGCGAGCACTGCTGGCGGCTCCAACCAAGCTGCGCCCATCACCAGACGCTTATGACCTCCTCGCCCTGCCCCTCCCTGAACCGCTTACCATACCAGATCCTGCACGGGGCAAACGCGGTGCGCGCGGCATAAAAGGCCTCCAAAAAGATTTTTTTGACGCAACGCAACAACAATGTCAACAAGCGACTCTGCCTGTAGGCTGGAGACAAAGGTGGCCGGTTTCTGCGTCTGGCGATACCACGGCATGCTCACATCCCATTGATTCATAAAGAACAACCAGACCTGAGAAAGGGTTGGGAGACAAGACTGCTCCTAACCTCGGCCTCCCCGCCAGCAGCCCACCGCTCATGCGGCGCAATGAAGAGCGTCCCCATTCCAGCGGATCGCCGGCAATCGCGAGGGAATACCCGAATTGATGTCGATAATGCCTCTGACACCTTTTCTTCTTTACGGACAAGCAAAGCCTACACGTCCACGATTAAGAGTCGGTATCAAAACAACGGTTTTCCTTTTCTTCTTCGCGTCTTCGCGCCTTCGCGTGAAATATTGCGACCGTTCAGACAGCATGTGGCGGCGGACAAAGACCTTCAAGAGGTCTCACGCGAAGACGCGATGGCGCGAAGGAAATGCGGCCAGATCAAGCGCCTAGACGCCTTCCATATGGTTTTTCAAGCCAAGCCAGATGGACAGCGCCAGGCGATCAAACTTCGCGGCACCCACGCGACTTTGAGATCGACCTGTCAATGTCAACTCTGACACCTGTTCCTGCGACTTGGATCAGGCAATGAAAGTCATCAGGTTTCAAGTCTAACCCCGTAAGGACAGCGTAAACGTAACAACACCAGCAAGGGGCCAGCCCATGACCACGCAAAAGATCCGATCGACCCTTTTGGCCATGGCCATAAGCCTCGCAGCCGCTATGACCGGTCTTTCAAACCCTGCCCTGGCCGAAGGTCGTGCAGCGCGCAGCGTGATAAACGTTGAAGCCAAGGCGGGTCGCTTTTCCGGCGCCGTCATCATCCTGAAAAACGGCAAGCCGATCGTGGATCATGGCTGGGGCCTGGCCGACCGGGCCACGGGTAAACGCTAGAAGACCAGCACCCCCACCCGATATGCCTCCTTGACCAAGCAAATCACCGCCCTTCTGGTGTTTCAGGAAGTCCAGGCCGGACGGATCGACCTGAACGCCCCCCTGTCGCGGTATATCAAGGATGCACCGGCCTGGGCCAGCACAGTCACGATCGAGCATCTCCTGCGCCACACATCGGGCCTGCGCGAGGCCGACACCGGCGAATCCTATGATTTCCCCTTCCACCCGGCTTCCAGCGCAGCAGAACTCGCCCGTCCCCGCAACCAGGCGACACGGATATGCCATGACGCACCGGTCGCAGCCCCCGGCACGCAATTTCAATACGGAGATTGCGAGTATTTCTGGCTGGGCGCCGTCCTTGAACAGCTGACCGGCCAATCCTGGGACCAGTTGGCCCAGGACAGGGTCGCCCGCCCCCTGGGTCTTAAGTCGTGGGTGGCCGCCAAACCTGGCCGCGACACAACGGCCCGCGGCTATGTTGTCGGCGATAAGCTTGAGCCGGCGCCGGGGCTTTGGGCCTATTCCACCGCAGCCGGCATGACGGGCACGCTGAAGGATGTCGCCCGTTTTGAACGCGCGCTTGTTCACAGCGAACGTCTGGATCCCAAATGGACCGCGCAGATGCTGGAAGGCCGCCCTGAATTCCAGTCCCACGCCATGGGCTCATGGAGCTACACCCTCCCCTTCGATGGCCAGGATATCCGCTTCGTCGAACGCCAGGGCTGGGTCGGCGGCATAAGGCTGATGGTGATCAGCGTGCCCGACGAAGACCTTGTGCTGGCCATGGTCTCCAACGATCCCGACACCCGGTTCGATGGCGCCTGGAATCCGGAGGGTTTCGTCAGCCGCGTCATCCGGGCAAGTCGCCTGCCATAATGGCCCTGACGCCTTTTCCCGCTCCCTCGCATCACCAATCACAGATACCTCCCCGCGCCTCTTGCGTGGGGTGAGCGCAGCCGAGATATATCCCGGCAAGCGTAAAGATCACCTGCAGCGTAACGCAGCGAAGCGGAGCGAAATGGTGGTGGGGCGATTTTCTTCCGGAAACGCCAAAGCCATAGCAAAGGACGTCCTTCTTCCTTCTCCTCCCCATTTCTTCAATGGGGAGGTGGCGAGCAAGCGCGCCTTCTTAGGCGAAGCGAGTCGAGACGGAGGGGTCCTCTTTCCGGTCAACCTCCCAAGCCATCAGCATCCCGCGCGAAGCGCCTTCCCATTTCCGACGATTCCCCGACGATTCAAGCGTTTACGCAGTCCATCTGGCTTATCTGGCTTATCTGTGGACTAAAAAAACGACACTTCAGCGGCTTGGTTGCCGGGCGATAGTCTCGGCCATCGTCGCGGCGGAAACTCGGCAAAGTGTTGTCCACAGATAAGCCAGATAAGCCAGATGGACAGCGCCAACACGACCAAATTTCGTGGCCCTCACTCAATTCAAAGATGGTCGTGTCGATAATGACTCTGACACCATTTCGCTGTCGGCATTGGCCCCGGGCTTGCCTTCGAGCTGGTCAAGGGCGCCGGTGGAAAAGGCGGCCCGGCAGCAGGCGTACCTGACTTGCCAGGAAGGCATGCGCCGCATCGAATGGAGACGCACCTGCGGGAGGTGGCGCGGCCGACACATATTCGCCAAGCGCCGGAGCGGCAAGATACGCGGGCAGCCCCGCGAGGGTGGCCTTGAGCAGGGCGCGCCGGCTGAAGTCGTTTCCTGCGCAGCAAGTTTTCATGAGACACACGTCCGTAAACAAGTCTGTGACTTCGGCAATCAAGAGCCAGGCACGTCATCGGTTAGCCTCTACCCCGGTTTCCCCACCAGCAATCCCCGGCCATGCGGCGCGATATACAAGGTCCCCCACTCCAGCGGATCGCCGGCGATCGCCCGGAAGCTGCGGAACTGGTGCCTTCCTCAAAATCCTTCCGGAACTCCCGTGGCCCCATCAATCTTGGTGATAGTCCACTTCCTCATATCGTCGTATTCAAATTTGACATCAAAATTAAACTCGTTGTCTACGATAAGCAAAATGACGGCTTTAGGCTTACCTATTTCCTGAAACAGATTTTCGCTTATTTCATTCAGCCTATCCCATGCCGAGTCATGCTGAAATGGACTAACTAAATTGACCACCCCGTTCGACACGCAAGACGCATTAGACCCAAGCCTGTTTCCCTCATGGGAAAAACGAAAATATGCCTTTGTCCACGACGAATCCACCTCCATCGCAAGCTCAATAAATGTCTTTGCGAGCTCAATTACCAATTGCGAACGATCGTCATCCACCAACAAGACCTCCTTGGGCCACCCACCCAGATTCTCAAATCAATAAGTTTGCCCACCACTAACCACTAAGGGAGTCAGAGACAATATCGCCCCCTACCCCGGCTTGCCCACCAGCAACCCCCGCCCATGCGGCGCGATATACAGCGTTCCCCACTCCAGCGGGTCACCGGCGATCGCCCGGAAGCTGCCGAACTGGTGCGCGTCGTCATTGATCCGCACCCACGACTTGCCCTCGTCGTCCGAACGCCACAGCCCTTCCTTCCCGTTGACCTTGCCGGCCAGATACACCGCCGGATAACCGTCCTTGACCTTGGCCGCGCCGAAGCCGACACACCAGGCGACATCGACATCCTTGACCTGGCTCATCGCGCTGTCCGCATCGCGCGAATGCAGCAGCCCATAGGGCGCCGCAAACCACAGATCCCGCATCCGCGTCGGCATCACGGCCAGTTGGGCAGATTGCCAGCCCTCGACCTTGGGCAGGCCCGACACAATCGGCTTGAACGTCGCGCCATGATCGACGCTGATCAGGATGTTGCCGGCAAACCGGTCGTGGACATAGAAGACTCCGTCCGCAACCTTGTCCGAGATCGGCGTCAGACCCTGATCCCGGCCCAAAGGCCAGCCGGCTGATTCCTTCCAGGTCCGCCCCTTGTCCGTCGAATAGTAGGCGCCTTCCTTTTCCGGCACCCACAACAGCGACGTCGCCTTGGCCGAGACATTGATAATGCCTGAACCCTTCCACGGCTGACCATCCGCCGGCCGCCGATAGGGTGACGCCGGGAATGCCGTCCAGCTCGCCCCCGCATCCTCGGAATACATGCCGTGATTGCCGCTGTTGGTGGTCCGGGCCACAAAGGCCGGCGCCTGGCCGCCGTAATCGACCGAGTAATTGGTGTCGCTGGCCGGAGCAAACAGACCCGTCGATGGCGTCACCGTCAGGTCGTCCCACGCCGCCCCGCCGACATCACCCAAAGCCGCTAGCACCACCGCACCACCGGTCGGCGACGTCATCTGGATCGTCGCGGTTTCTTCCAGATCCTTGATGTTAAAAGCAAAGCGCACCGTCTCGCCCGTCCCGGCCTTGGTCAGGTTTTCGCTCATCCACAGGCCGTAGCCGGTGCCGTAGATCATCTCGTCGCCATTGAACGGATTGATCTTCACGTCCGAAATCCAGTGGCCCATCTTGTCCTGGCCCTTGAGATAGCTGATCAGCCACGGATAGCTTGAGGCGTCGTGCTTCGACTTATCTTCCAGGGCGATCCAGGTCCCCCCGCCATCGCGCGACACGAAGACGTCATCGCCCGGCCACCACCGGTTCAGCGTCGACACCACCACCGTGCCGTCGGGGCCGACATCGATGCCGGAGAAGCCGAAGCTGGCGCCGCCGACCGGCTTGATTGGCGAAATCTCGCGCCATTTGCCGGACGGATCGCGCTTCCACACCCCGCCCTGGGTGGCATAGCTGGGGTTGACCACGTTCTTGCCGTCGCCATGCGCGAACGTCACATACAGCGAACCGTCGGCGGCGAAGACCGCGTGCTGCGGCATCTGGGCCGGCGTGCCGTCGACCGGTTGCCAGGTCGCGCCTTTATCGCTGCTGACGAACAGCCCCGCCTTGGCGTCATAACCACCGGCAAATATGGCGCCAGACACCGGATCGATCAGCACCAGGCTGAGGTGTGTCGCCGGGCCATTGACCTTGCCAAACGACTTGCCGCCGTCCGTGCTCTTCCACAGCCCGTCCTGGTTGGAACCGTACCACAGGACATTGCCGTCTTTCGGATCGACCACCAGCCGGTCGCCCGAGCCACGGCCATCAGAATTGCCACCGACCTTGATGTCCAGAGCCGTCTTCTGCCAGGTCTTGCCCTGGTCGTTTGAGCGCAGGATCGCCCCCTTCCCCGCCCAATCGGCCAGGTAAAGCCCGCACGCCGCATAGACCTTGTTCGGATCGCTGGGGTCGATGGCCATCGACAAGACGCCCATCAGGTCGGCTTCGTCGTGCCCCAGATGATCCAGCAGGGCGATCCAGCTTTTGGTCGCGAAATCGTAGCGGTACATGCCGCCGATATCGGTGCGCGTATAGAGGATGTTCGGCGCCTTGGGATGGTACAGGAAGCCGTCGACATAACCGCCACCGCCGAACGGAATGGTAGCCCATGAATACGGCGCCTCGGCCGCCTGGGCGCCAGTACCGATCAGGCTCAATGCGGCCGAAGCCAGCAGAATTTCACGTCTGTTCATTGTGGTCTCCCTACCATAATGCCGCGCCCATCGGGCGCTATGTATAACACGCCATGCTCACGCGGATCACCGGCAATGGCGCGCATCTGACCGAAGCGAGTCGCATCCGTATTGATCCGTGTCCAGTGGCCGCCTTCGTCGTCCGAGCGCCACAGGCCTTCCTCGCCGCCCACCTTGCCCCACAGGAATATCGACGGATATTTGCGGCTTTTTTCGGACCTGCCAAAGGTGACCTGCCACGCCTGATCGACTCCGGCGAGCGCCACTGGCTGGCCGTTACGGATTCGGTAAAGCGCCGCCCCCGAAGCCAGCCACAGCTCCTCTTCATAGCCCGGCACCGTCCGCAACTGCCCATTGCCCGCGGGCAAGCCGCCGGTAAGTAACCCGAACGCCTGGCCGCGATCACGCGATACCAAAACCTGTCCGACCGCCCGATCCAACATATAGAAGGTGGCATCATTGACCTTGTCGGCGACCGCCTCCTGGCCGCGTTGCGGTGCCGGCCAGCCCTTGGACAAGGTCCAGGTCTTGCCACCGTCGCTGCTATGATAGGCCGGATGGTTTTCCGGCACCCAGATCATCGTCTTGCCCTTGGCCGAAATGGCGATCTTGCCGGCGCGGTTGTTGTTCCAGTCTTTCGTCTGCAAGGGCGGCGGCTCGGCCGGCAGGGGCTGCCAGCTATCGGCGCCATCATAGGAAATATAGCCGCTGATGTTTTCGTTGTCGGCGCTGCGCACGATGATGTTGGGCGCCAGGGCCGCAAAGGCAACACCCTGGTTGGTTTCGTGCGTTGGCGAAAACAGCCCGCGCGACGGCGTCTTGCTGAGGTCATGCCAGGCCGAACCGGACACATCTCCCGCCGCCATCAAAACCTTCGGTCCCTTGGGCGGGCTTTCCAGCCCCAGGATCACTGTTTCCTCGAAATTCTCATTCTCGAAGTCGAAAACGACCGTCCCACCCGCTTCCAAGGCCGACAGGTTGCGCGTCATCCACACGCCGTAGCCCGTACCGTAGAGCAGTTCGTCACTGTTGAACGGGTTGATCTTCAGGGCATCCATCCAGTGGCCCATCTCCTTGCGCGCCGCGGAATCCTCGTCATCGCCCTTCATGTAGTTGAGCAACCACGGATGGCCATCGGCCTTGTGCTCGGCCTGGTCCTTGAAGGGTTTCCACGTCGCCCCGCCATCGCGCGACAGATAGATATCATCGCCGCCACCGCTGTAACGGTTGGTCGTCGCCACCACGATCGTGCCGGGTCGCTGGCGGTCGAGATCAAGACCCGAATAGCCAAACGTCAGTGCCTTCGTCGGCTTGGCGGGTGAGATATCGGTCCAGACATCCCCTTTCAGCTTCCACACGGCGCCGTCACTGACATCCCACGGCCCCAGCGCATCGGCAAAGGTGACATACAAGCTACCGTCCGCATCCAGCGCCATCTGATGTGGGATCATCTTGGGCGAGCCCTCGATCTTGCGAAAGGTCTCGCCACCGTCGTCGCTGCGATAGAGCCCGTCGCCGGTCTCACCCGAACCGGCATAGATGGTCTTGCCGTCGATCAGCACCGTGGTCACCGCCTTGGGGACAAACGCCGCCACCCGGCTGAAACTCCTGCCACGATCCGTGCTCTTCAACAGACCATTCTGCGGCGTCCCCAGCCAAAGGATATCGCCATTACCGGGATCGACCTGCAGCCGTTCGCCGGCCCCGCGTCCCATGGCATTACCGCCCAGCTTGATGCCCTTCAACGTGGTCTTTTGCCAGGTCGCGCCCTGATCCTCAGACCGGATCACCCCACCATCCGGCACACGATCGCTCAGATAAAGCCCGCACGTCGCATACAGCCGCTGCGGCGCATTGGGATCGACCGCGAAGGTCATGACGCCGAAACAGTCCCAGTCGTCCCGGCCAAAGCCGTCCATCAACGGCACCCAACGCCGGTTGCCGTAGTCATAGCGATAGGCACCGCCAACATCGGTCCGCGCGTACAAAACATTGGGCGTCTTGGGATGATAGAGAAAGCCGTCGACAAACCCACCGCCTTCGAACGGTATGGTTTTCCAGGTGTAGGGTTCAGCCTGGGCGTTACCGGCAAACAGCGCTATTGCGCTCGCTAGCGTGAGTGCCGTCCAGTTCATCCTCACAGTCCCGTATTTTTTATCATGTGAAAGGTTTTTCACACCCGAAAGGACGGGTCAAGGTACGTAGTGGAGTGGAGTGAACCGCCCCCCTCCGCTTCGACGCGCTTCAGCCTACGGCTTTCGCTTGCTCAGCACCTCCCCCGCAAGCGGTGGAGGATAAAGGAAAGGATCAGCCATCCCTCTCAGGCGTCGGCGGCCCATCCGAAGTCGCACCCGACTTCTTCTCGCTCTCGCGCTTCAGGGGGCCGCGCACATGGCAAACCTCCTGCACATACCCATCCAGTTGATTGAAGATATGGTCAGAGACGATGCTGTAGTGGATGAACTTACCCTTCTTTTCGCCGGTGATAAGCCCGGCATTCTCCAGGATGCTCAGATGCTTTGACAGGGAGGGTTTGGCCATGTCAAAACGCTCGGCGATCTCGCCGGCCGTCATGGTCGCCTTGCTGAGATAGGCGAGGATTTTCAAGCGCGGCTCCGAGGCCAGGGCCTCGAATGTTTTGACCATTTTCATGAAAGATGCGTCCGGATGGCGCAGCCTCGACATTTCGTTGTTCAGCCGGTTGACGAAACAAAAAGGGCGGCGTAACGATTAGCTAGTTAGCTAAATATATGGTGACCTTGCTTACAAGTCAAGGATTGCCGGCGGCCCAAAAAGGGGAATGGCCATGGGTGCCAAGGCTATAGATTTCAGGGGGCATAGTGGGGAAGACGGGGAAAAAGACAGCGCGCTCAAGACTCTGATGGGGTCGGACTGGTACCGCCTGCATCCTGCGGTGCAGGCGCGCTTTCTGCATGAGCCAAAGGTTAGCGAACCAATCCTCTATGAGGGCGTGATGGAAAAGGTTCATTGCTCGAAGGCCGGCTGGTTGTTTGCGCAGGCGACCCGGCTGATCGGCAATCCGCTGGCGCCTCATCGCGGCCGCAACGTGCCGATGCAGGTCCATCTCATCAAGCGCCCGGGTCAGAGCGGCGTCTACTGGCAGCGCAGCTACTTCTTTGACAAGACTCCGTTCGTCGTCACCTCGGCCAAGCGCGAAAATGCCAGACACCAGCTCTGCGAATATGTCGGCTTCGGCTTTGGCATGCGGCTACGTACCTATGCGCGCAACGGCGCACTGCATTTCGTCAGCGAACGCTTCTTCTGGGAAATCGCCGGGGTGCAGATCCCCCTGCCCCACTGGCTGTCGCCCGGCCGTACCCACGTCAGCCATACCGACCTCGGCCACGGCACATTTCGTTTCACGATTGCCATGGACCATGCGCTTCTGGGCCGGACCTTCTATCAGACCGGTGTCTTTCACAAAGCGTCTTAAAGATCGGAACTATCATGGAAGCCCTGTTGCTGATGATGACGATCCAGGGCTGCCTGGGCGCTTTCGACACGCTCTATCACCACGAATTCAGCGAGCGCCTGCCGTGGAAAGCTTCTGCTTCGAAGGAACTGTGGATCCACGGCGTGCGCAACTTTTTCTACGGCCTCATCTTCGCCTCGCTGGGTTGGGTGGCCTGGGGCGGCGGACTGGCCTGGATCTTCGCCGCCATGCTGGTCGGCGAAGTTCTCCTGACCCTGTGGGATTTCGTCATCGAAGACCAGAGCCGCAAGCTGCCGGCCAGCGAGCGCATCACCCACACCATCCTGGCGATTAATTACGGCGTCATTCTCTGTTTACTGGCGCCGGTGCTGCTGGGCTGGGCGGGCATGCCTCACGGCTTCCACGTGCAATCCCACGGACTGTGGTCGTGGATCATGACCTTGTTTGCCGTCGGCGTGACGGCCTGGGCGGTGTTCGACTATCTGCGCTCGCGCCGTTTTCGCGCCCCGGCGGATGTACCGCCGCTGCATCTGGCGCAACCGAACCAGCGCGTGCTGATCACCGGCGGTACCGGCCTGATCGGATCGCGACTGGTCCAGGGCCTGATCGACGATGGCCATGAGGTCACGGTCCTTACCCGCGACAAGGCCAAAGCGGTCAGGTTCCGCGGCCGGCTGACCGTGATCGACAACCTGACGCAGCTTCGGGCCGTCGATGTCATCATCAACCTGGCGGGTGAATCCTTGAGCAGCGGCCTGTGGACCACGGCCAAGAAGCGCAAGCTGTACAGCAGCCGGCTGGACCTGACGCGGGATCTTGTCGACTGGATTGCCGCCGCCGCCGAAAAGCCCCGCCACCTGATCAACGCCTCGGCCATCGGCGCCTATGGCCACAGCGACAGCCTGGAATTCCGCGAAGACTCTGCTCCCGGCGAACCAGATCTGGCCCTGGACCTGTGCCGGCAGTGGGAAGCCGTCGCGCAGGATGCCACGCAGCATGGCGTCAAGGTCGCTGTGCTTCGGTTGGGCATCGTCCTGTCACTGGACGGCGGCGCTCTGGCCCAGATGCTGTTCCCGTTCGAATTCGGCGGCGGCGGTCCGATGGGCATTGGCCGGCAATGGATGTCGTGGGTCCATATCGACGATGTCGCCGGCCTGGTTGGTCACATCATCGATCAGGGTCTGGTGGGACCGATCAATGCCGTGGCGCCACAGCCGCGACAAAACCGCGACTTTACCCGGAGCTTAGGCCGCGCCATGCACCGCCCGGCGATCATGCCCCTGCCTGGCTTTGCCCTGAAACTGCTGCTGGGTGAGATGGCGCAAACCATCCTGCTCAACGGCCAGAAGGTCGTCCCGGCCCGCGCCCTGGCCTCAGGCTACGCTTTTCGCCATCCGGACCTCGACGGTGCGCTGCATCATTTGCTCGGCGGCAAGATGTGATGTACGACCGTCAGACTGATTTGAAAATGGGTCAGGCTGAGCCGAAAAGGGCTGGTTTCGAGAACCGGAGCGGAGCGTCCTTCAGTACGTGAGCACCGGAAGCGCAGAAAACGGACCTTTGCAGGCCAGCATCACCCATTTTCAAATCAGTCTGGCAAAGGAGTCTCCGCATGGTTCAAGTCTACAATATGCCCCCAGAGGAACTGGCGCAACATCTCGATGCCGGTGACGTCCTGCTGATCGACGTCCGTGAAGAAAACGAATTCGCCGACGCCCGTATCGACGGCGCCGTCCTGGCCCCGCTGTCGACCTTCGATCCCTCGGCCCTTCCCGATCCGCACGGCAAACGCGTGGTACTGCAATGCGCCGGCGGGGTGCGCTCAGTGCGCGCGCTGGAAGCCTGCCAGGCCGCAGGTCTCGACATCACCGACCATCTGGCGGGCGGCATCAAGGCCTGGCACGCCGCCGGTCTCCCGATCGTGCGCTGACATGAAGCGCCTGCTTGCCACGGTTGCCGCCCTGCTCTGTTTGGCCAGCCCCGCCCTGGCAGGCGACATCACCTTCTGGGACGCGCCGCAATATGGCGGCAACAGCTTCAACGGCGCGCCGCCCGACGAGGCCTATTTCCGCGCGTTGAAGGCGACCGGCGCCGCCTGGGTGCGCCTGACCTGGAGCAAGTGGAAGGGCGAGCGCCAGGACTTTCTCATTGGTGACGCCGATGTCTATTCCGGCATCCCGGCCTCCGATTTGGCAACCCTGATCAAAACAATGGACGCCGCCGATGCTGCTGGCGTCAAGGTCGTTCTGGTGCCCTTGTCCCTGCCGGGCGACCGCTGGAACCAACAGAACGGCGGTAAGCACGACGAGCGCCTGTGGAACGACCGCGCCTACTGGGACCAGTCGGCAGCCTTCTGGCGTGATCTGGCTGTGGCGGTGAAGGGCCATCCGGCGCTGGCCGGCTACAACCTGCTCAACGAACCGACGCCGGAAAAAGGCCAGGGCCTGGCCGAGGACGCCGACGCGGCCACGCGGATCGCCTGGTACGCCAAACACAAGGGCACGACGCGCGATTTGCCCGCGCTTTACGAACACATTATCAAGGCGATCCGTGAGGTCGATCCCAATACACCGGTCATGGTCGATGGCGGCTGGTACGCCAATGCCGGCAGCTTCGCCTACTGGACGCCGCTGAAGGACGACCAGGTCCTGTACGCCTTCCACATGTATGAGCCCTGGAACCTCACCAGTTCACCGCAGATCAAACGCAAGCCGCAGTCGCCCTATCCTGGACCGGCCTGGCCTGGCGGCGAAACCTTCGACCGCAAGGCTATGGAGACCTTCCTGGCCCAGCCGTTCGACTGGGCCAGGGCCAATGGCGTGCCGGCCAACCGTATGGTGGCTGGTGAATATGGCTGCGTGCGCGTGTGGACGGACTGCGGGGCGTACCTCAATGACGTGCTCGATATACTGAACAATCATGGCGCCCACTGGGCCTTCTACAGTTTCCGCGAGGATGTCTGGGAGGCGATGGACTATGAAATTCCGCCAGATTTCCCAGCCGGCCGCTTCTACTATCTGATGGGCGAAGGCAAGCCGGCAGCTATCCCGCGCAATGGCCCGTTGATGACCGTTATCCGCGAGCATATGAAGTAAGGCTTCTGGAACCGCGAATGAACGCGAATAAAAGAAGCCAAACGCACTAAGCTGCCACAGGTTGAGCGTATCCAGTTCAAAGATGAGTCAACAAGATTGCCGATTGGATCGTGCGAAACTCTTCACCGCTGGCGCCAGTCGAAGGTGCTACAGCGTATCCGGAATAAACCAATGAGCGAACCCAAAATTCCAGAACTCTTAAATGGCATGATTGGCGCCCGGTTAGATGAGTTTACTGTCAGGTTTGCGTCCACAGGTCTTAGATTCTCCAAAAATATCGGTATACGAGAAATTGTTTTCACTGTGGAAACACAATGTGACGTTTCAAGCCCGATAGAAGGGGGAGCTCACTTAGGTAATGACATCGAAAAAATGTGCTCTCATTTGTGCAAATGCTTGGAAATGAATATAAATAATTTCGATCAAAGGAGCGATACAAAATATGAAATCACCTTAGATTGCGATTTAAAAATCATTATATCAAACAATTTCAATGACAAATTTAAAGAAACACTATCCGTATATGTTAAAAACTGGCCTAATGAGGGTGATATTGGTCAATATTTTTTTGAATTCTTATAGTTTATTGATACACCGCACTCACAATCTCTATTTTCGCCTTATCGTTTGCAAGTAGCAGAATAGCGCCTAATCCAATGTCGAACGATACCGCTTCATCGCCACTGCCATCGCCACGGCGATAAACACCAGCAACGGCCAGATATTGGGCCACATGGCGGCAAAGTCCGAGCCCTTCAGCATCACCGACCGGACAATCCGCAGAAAATGGGTCAGCGGGAAGATCTGGCCGATCGCCTGGGCCCATTCCGGCATGCCACGGAAGGGGAACATGAACCCCGACAACAACAACGACGGCAGGAAGAAGAAGAATGTCATCTGCATGGCCTGCATCTGGGTGCGGGCCATGGTCGAAAACGTAAAGCCGACCGCCAGGTTGGCGATGATGAACAACGCCACACCGAAGGCCAGCAGCCAGAAGGATCCGATAAACGGCACCCCGAACACATAGCTTGATGCCAGCAAGACAATCGTCGTCTGGATCAGGCCGACACCGATATAGGGCACGATCTTGCCGACCATGACCTCCCACGGGCGCGCCGGCATGGCCAGCAGGTTCTCCATATTGCCGCGCTCGGTCTCCCGCGTCATGGCGATCGAGGTGATCATGATCATGGTCATGGTCAGGATCACCCCCAGCAGGCCCGGCACGATGTTGTACTGGGAAATGCCTTCGGGATTGTACATGCGATGGACGACGATATCGACCGGCGGCGGCGCCTGGGCCAGGGCCGCCCACTCGCCCTTCAGGTCCTGGCGCAGCGATGAACTGACGATCTGCTGGATCATGCCGATCGCGTTCGACGCCGCCGACGGGTCAGACGCATCGGCCTCGATCAGCACCTGAGGCCGGTCGCCGCGCAGCAACTCGCGGGTAAACCCCGCCGGCACAGTGATGACGAAGGCGACCTCACCCGATTGCAGGGCGTCGGTGCCTGCCCCGGCGCTGGTCACCTGACCCTGGATGTCGAAATAGCTCGAGTTCTGCAGCCCGGCAGCCAGCGACCGGACGATGGTTGAGTCTTCTTCCAGGTACAACAAGGTCGGCAGGTGGCGCGGGTCGGAATTGATGGCGAAACCGAACAGGGTCAGTTGCACCACCGGCACCAGGATCATCATGCCGAACGTCATGCGGTCGCGCCGCATCTGGATGAATTCCTTGATCAGAATGGCAAGAATGCGGTTCAGAGCTGCGAACATGTCAGACGCCCACCGACGTGTCGATCGAACGGTCCATCAGATGAATGAAGACATCCTCGAGATTAGGCCGCGCCTGCCGCCAGGTGACACCGTCCACCTGTTCGTCCTCAATCAAGGCCATAAGCGCGTTCAGATCGCCGCCCGACACGTGCAAAGCGTTGCCGAAATAGGCGACATGTTCGGCGCCAGGCTTGCCGCGCAGCCGTTCCATCAGGTCACGCACGCCAACGCCTTCGGCGACAAAGGTAGATAGCCCGCTCTGGTCGATAATGTCCTCGACCCGGCCCTGCGCCATCAGCTTGCCATAGGCAATATAGACGATCTGATCGCAGCGTTCGGCCTCGTCCATGTAGTGGGTCGAGACGAGCACGGTCAGCCCCTGCGCCGACAGACGGTGGATCTGGTCCCAGAAGTCGCGCCGCGCCTGGGGATCGACCCCGGCGGTGGGCTCGTCCAACATCAGCATCTTTGGATTGTGCAAGGTGCAGGCGGCCAGGGCCAGGCGCTGTTTCCAGCCCCCGGACAGGGTACCGGCCAGCTGATTCTGGCGCGTGGTCAGGCCCAGTTGTTCCAGGGTCTGATCGACCACCTGCTTCTTGTTGGCGATGTCGTAGAGATTGGCGACGAACTCCAGGTTCTCGCGGATGGTCAGGTCCTCCCAGTAGGAGAACTTTTGGGTCATGTAGCCGACCTGGCGCTTGATCTCGCGACTCTGTTTCAGGATGTCGTAACCGAGGCATGTCCCCTGCCCCGAGTCCGGTCTAAGCAGCCCGCACAGCATGCGGATGGTCGTGGTCTTCCCGGAACCGTTAGGGCCTAAGAAGCCCCAGACCTGGCCGCGCGGCATGGCGATGTCGACCTGATCGACAGCCGTGCGCTTGCCGAAAATCTTGGTCAGGCCCCGGACGTCGATAGCGAGATCGTCTCCAGCCTTGGTCATGCGTACCTCCCGCCATCTGCATCTGCGGGAAAGGGGGCAAAGCGACGCGCGTGGTCTGTAAAGAAACGGGGGAGTACAAGACGTGAAGAACGCCAAGCTCCACGTATGGAGACGCGCTGGAGATCGAACGACTTCCTCATAACCTGACATCCACCGGCTGGCCGGCATGCAAGGCGTCGGGTTTTTCCGGCACGGCTTCGATCAGGAACATCAGCTTCTGACGCTCCTTGACAGAATAGATAACCGGCGGGGTGAATTCGGCATTGGCGGCAATAAACCGCACCTTGGCATTCTGAACCCGGCAGCCGTCACACGACACCTTGACCAACGTGCCGACCTTGAATTGGGCCAGTTCAGACTGCGGCACATAGAACCGTACAAATTCCCGGCCTTTCGGCCGCACGGTCAAAACCGGCGCCCCGGCCGCCACAAACTCCCCCGGTTCGCGCAGGCGTTCATCGACCTGGCCGGTGAGTCGTGCCCGCACCGACCGCTCATCGACCGTCCATTGCGCATTGGCGACATCGGCTGAGGCCGCGGCGACCTGAGCAGACGCCGCCCGTTGCTGGTCCTGGCGGGCCGATTGCCGACGTTCGGTAATCAAACGGTCAATATTGGTCACCGCTGCGCGCGCCGACCGGGTTTGCATTCGCAGGGCGTCCATCTGGGCCGCCGAGACAAAGCCCTTCGGCTCCAACTTCGTATAGCGTGCTTCATTAGCCACGGCCAAATCCAGTGCCGCCTCCGCCTGGACTTTCTGGGCCAGCAGAGGCGCGATATCGGCGTCGCGGGCGCCCTTGCTGAGGTCCTGGGCCTGGGCCGCAACTGCGTCAGCGCGGCTCTGGGCACCGACCAGACTGTTGCCGGCCTGGGTCGGGTCCAGCGTAAACAGCAACTGGCCATCCTGAACTACGGCGCCACGATCGACCTCGACCGTGGCCAGCCAGCCGGACTGCGGCGCGGCGATGCTCACCGACTGGGCCTCGACATAGCCGCTGTAACTATCGGCGGCCTTGTCGGAACAGCCAGCCATGGCCAACAGCACAACGAGGGCGAGCTTACGCATGGTTCAATCCTCGCAAAAAGAGCCGGACGTGGGTTTTGAGGTAGGGGTCCGGCAGGAACGGGACCGTTTCCGACGGCGCAAAAACCAGCGACCACATGAGCGATTTCAGGAGGGGCGCGATGAACAGGTGCGCCGCCATGTCTCCGGTGATGCCGGAAATTTCGCCGCGCGCCAGCGCCTTGTCGAACAGGCTGGTAAGGCCCTCCAGCATCTTGCCGACGACCTCGCGGCGGTAAAAGGCGGCCAGGTCCGGGAAACGCTGGGCCTCGGCGATCAGCAACTTGGGATAGACGGGAAGCTTGCCGGCGGCGATGGCCGCGGCCGCCATCTCGACGATGCGCATGAGGGCCGGCTCCAGCGGGCCTTCATACCCCTTCAGGAAGAGCGTGGCCAGGGCGACGCGCGGGGCGATATCGCGCATGATCAGGGCTTCGAACAGGGCCTGTTTGGTGGGGTAATAGAGATAGACTGTGCCCTTGCTGACCCGGGCCTTGCGAGCAACATCCTCCATGCGCGCGCCCTCGAAGCCGTGTTCAGAAAACTCCGCCAGGGCAGCATCGAGGATATCGGCCTGACGCATCTCTGGCGCGGCGCGGCGCGATCGCAAAGGTACGGGCTCAACCATGGAAACTCCATTCAGTACTGACCGGTCAGTACTGAATTACGCCTGAAAAAGGCGGGAGTCAATCCTCCCACCCTTCTCCCCTTATATCTTCAGGAACCAGCGCTTGATATAAAACGGCACCAGGAACAGGCCACAGATCACCAGCACACCGAGGGCATACAGGAAGGACATCAGGTACGGGTCGCCGACCTGGGCCAGGATCCAGGCGGTCGCTGCGCCGGTTGCGCCGCTGATGCCGAGCGCGATCGACAGTAGCCAGGCGAAGACATAGACCAGGATGGCATTGGTGCCGTAAAGCTTGATCGGCACCGCCCAGGTCTTGAAGCCCAACCGGTCCATAACAACCATCAGTACCGCCAGGACGGCAAAGGCGAACCCACAACTCAACAGCACAAAACTTGGTGTCCATAGCTTCTTGATGATCGGAACATAGCTGTCCATCACCAGGGCAAGGATCATCAGCAGGACGCCGATGATCGCGACGCCGCCCCAGGCATTCCGCGGGGTCTTGGCGTTGATATAGAGCCCCATCAGGATGCCGCCCAGGATGTTGGCAGTCGCGGGAAGGCTCGACAGCAGGCCTTCCGGATCATAGGTCTTGGCGCCGCTCCACACATGATTGACGCCCAGAACCTGCATGTCGACCCAGGCCGGCCAGGAGTGGACAGCATCCCATTGGTTGGCGCCGAAACCGCCCGGCACCGGCACATATTTGAGCAGCACGGTATAGGCAACCAGGAGAACGACACCCCAGATCGCCAGGGCGCGGCCATGCAGGACCAGTCCGCCCTGCACAGTCTTATGCGAATGCACAACCACCAGGCACGAGGCGATCGCATAGCAGATGCCGATGCGTTGCAGCACACCGGGCAGGCGCCAGTGCTCAAAATCGAACTGCGGCAGGAGGTTGAGGAACAGGCCGATCCCGACCAGAATAGCCGCCCGCCGG
Source organism: Asticcacaulis sp. AC402 (assembly GCF_000495835.1). Classification (GTDB taxonomy): domain Bacteria; phylum Pseudomonadota; class Alphaproteobacteria; order Caulobacterales; family Caulobacteraceae; genus Asticcacaulis. The sequence continues at coordinate 105,977 of NZ_AWGC01000006.1, read as the reverse complement.
AGGCTATGAACCAGCAAGGCGGTCTTGCCGCCAGCCTGCATCCTGCGCCCCAGCGACAGGGTCATGGACAGGCCGACACAGGTCATAAAGCCCGGAAACACCATGTCGGTCAGCGTGAAGCCGTGCCATGCCGCATGATCCAGCGGCGCATAGATATGGCCCCAGTCACCGGCATTGTTGGCCAGCAGCATGCCGATGATGAACAGCCCGCGCAGGATATCCAGGGCCTCGAACCGCGTCGATGGCGGCGGCGCAGGCTTGGGCGCTTCCGCTGGCTTGTCGCGTTTTTTGAAGGCAATGACCTCGGCCACAGTGGAATCTCCCTTGAGCAAAGCGCGTTTACACGGAATCAAATCGGAAAAACGCTCGTAGCGTATCACGTAAAATTTAGAGCGGATTGTAGTCTGCCAGACCTTTCGATCTGAACACAACCCGCTCCTTTTGGCCGCGACCCTACCGTAAAAGCGCACCGACGCAAATCGAACCTCATCCCCGGACTTGAAATCGATCGCCCTTACGGACTCGTCGCGCACGACATAAGTATTTCAAAAAAAATAAAGATATTGCAAAAGCAAAACATTCTGGCAAATTGCGCGCAAAGCACCCTGATGAAAAATCTTTCCAGGGTTGTCGCTTCTTTTTGGGGGACTATCCAATGAAACGTGTTCTGGCGTCACTTGCACTCGTGACTCTCGTCAGTGGCTGTGCCACGCCCTATCGTCCCATACCGTTTGATCGCGCGACGTCGGGTGTGTCGACGATCCAGATCGTCGAAGATGCTCTGCCGGATAAGGCCAATGTCCGTAAGCTGGCGACCAACGGCCAGAATATGGCCAGTGCGACCAGCGGACTGGGTTTGGCGGGTCTTGTTGTCGGCCTCGCTGCCGCGGGGATCGAGGCCGGCATTGCCGCCGACCAGAACAAGAAGATTAACGGCGCGCTCGAGTCGCAAAAATTTGATGGTGAGGCCGTTTTCGACGCTGCATTCGAAGCTGAGCTGAAGGCGCAGAATTTTGAAATCACCACCAACAAGACAGCACGCGCTGAAAACCGCGGTATGGTCGTTGTGGCGCCCCAGGCCGACGCGGCCGCCGGCAGTGCCGTACTCGACGTCAACGGCTACGGTTACGGTTACCAGCAGGTCGGCGGTACCAAGAACTGGCGCCCCTATATCGTCATTGTCCTGAAAATGTACGACGCCAAGGACCCCAAAAACGTCCTCCTCGATAACCGCGTCGAATATAATGCCGTTGCTCCGGTACCCTTGACTGTCAATATTCCGGTCGACGAAACCTACACCTTCGAAAGCGCTGAAGCGATCGCGGCAGACCCGGTCAAGGCTACCGAAGGTCTCAAGAAGGCCATCGAGGCTTCGGCCCGCGCAACAGCGCAACTCCTGAAGTAGGACAGGTGCGGATATGAAGCTGCTCAAATACTTTGCGGTCATTGTACCGCTTGTGATTTTGCAGGCGTGCGCCACCGTCCCGCCGCCTCCGCCGCCCATGGCCGTGACCGATCTGTCGGGCAAGACCTGTGCGACGGAGCCATCCACGACCAATGCCGTGTCTCTCACACCGGTGAAGAAGCAGATCGTTCACACGGTCTCGACTCTGGTGGACGTCAAGTCGCCTTGCCTGTCGGCAGGCGATGGCAGCTTGAGCAACTACGTTGTCTACGCCATCCCGGCGTCCGGTGAAAACCACACCATTACCGTCGGCGGCGTCCAGGAAGCGATCCGGACGTTTGCGCCGACCGTCACGCTTCTGCAGGCCGACGGCAAAGTCACTCGTACCTTTGGGGAGGACCGCTTCGCCCTCCTGGGCAATACCCTGGGTGTGCAGTTTCGCCCCCTGCCCGCGGAACGGTTTATCGTCGTACAGTCCAACCCTGGGCTGGTCGGGCAAAGTGTCGCCACGGTCGAGACGCGGATTACCAGTACCTATGGCTACGCCGCACCGACGGCCTATAGTTATGGCTACAGCTATACGCACGAACGTGGCGCCGATGGTAAGCACGAACGGACGTTTTCTCATGAAGGCTATATCAGCGTGACCGTTCAGGCCGCCACCGGAAAGGTTGGACTTCCCAACGAGAAATAAGCCAAGCCGATGTAACCATGCCGGAAGTTGGCTATAGCAGCACAACCCTCTGTAACGGCCACGCCGTGCCGGCAGACTCAAGACACTTTTGTATAGCAAAACTGAAGGCCGACGGTTCCCCGCCGGCCTTTTTCAGTTCCCGGCGACCTTGCTGCCCTTGATGATAACGTCCTTACTGCTCTTGACATTTATAACGCCGGCTCCGGTAATGTTGATATCCGTGCCAGTCAGGTCAATTTCACCAGACTTGCGCATCCGCAATTGCGCCTTGCCGGTCGTCAACAGTATTTCGTCGGCTGCCGTCAGGTGCAGGCGCTTTCCGCTCGATACCGTCGCGTTACCGCCACTCGAAAGGGTCGTATCCCTGGCGGTCGAGATCGTCGTGTTCAAGCCGGTCGAGATCGTGGTGTTCGCGCCGCTCGAAAGGGTCGCGTTACTGCCAGCCGTGATCGATGCCGTGCCGCCCGTCATAATCTTCGTGTCCCTGCCGGTCGACAGCGTTGTGTTCAACCCGGTCTCAGCCGTAAGGACTTCACCGGTCACAACTTGCAAATTCCTGGCCACAGTCAGCGAAGCTGAGCCTGGGCTGCTGGTCCTCACGATCGCCTCCAGAGCCTGAAGACGGGTTTCCAAAGCGACGATTCGCGCTTGTTCATTTGTGTCGCCCTGGGCCGTCCCCGCCATGACCATTGCCGCAACAATTCCGCCCATTGCGCCACCACCAGCAAACATAATCCATCTGTTCATCTTCACCTCCTGAAATATTTGCAAAACAACAGCGTGATCATAGCGCGGGACGTGCGCAACACCAAGCGCCACAAGGAGTCAGGTTGACCTGACATTTTTTTCCGATGTAAGGTTGACTTAACATGACGAAGAATGTAACGTCGACCTTACATTCACAGGAACCAACGTCATGACCAAAGCTCCGCTTACCCGCTATCTGACCGGCATGTCCTTCTGGATGGTGCTTTACATGGCGGCCATTGTTTTCAATGGCTTCTATTTCCGCAGCACCTCGCCGCTGGGGGTGCCCCAGGCACCGTGGCTTTATGTGTTCGCCGTAATGCCCAGCCTGCCGGTGGGCGGCATGATCTGGGTCATGCTGCGCCATATCGAAGACAGCGACGAATATGTCCGTGGCCAGCTGGTCCGGCGTTACCTCATTGCCACGGGCCTGACCCTGCTGCTGTGTTCGGCCTACACCTTCCTGGAAAACTATGCCGACGTGAAGATCTTCGAGCGACTGTATGTCTTCGCCGTCTTCTGCGCCTGCCTGGCCGTCGTGACACCCTTCACCCTTGGCGCAACGCGCAATCCCTCCTGACAGGTAACGACCATGAAAACTACGTCCCCCAACACCCAATATGCCATCGGCTTGTCGTTCTGGATGGTGCTGTATGTCGCCGCGCTCATCGGCTCGATTTTTCTGATCAAGGGCCTTCAACCCACTGGTCCCCTGCTCTATGTCCTGGCCGTGGCGCCGGCAGTGCCCATCGGCGGCACCATCGTCGTCTTCCTGCGCTATATCGACGCCGTCGATGAATATGTTCGTGCCGTCACGACCCGCCGTTTCGTCATCGCCACCGGCCTGACCCTGTTCCTGTGCACGGCCTGGGGCTTCCTGGAAGACAATGCCGGCGCGCCCGAATTCTCGCTGTACCTGGTCTATGCCCTCTTCTGGGGCCTGTATGGCCTGACCTCGGTCTTCGTAAGGCAGGCCGCATGAAACAGTATTTGCGTGAGTTGCGCACCGAGATGGGCCTGACTCAGGCCGACCTCGCCGCAAAACTGGGGGTATCGCGCCAGGCGATCATAGCCCTGGAAACCGACAAGCACATCCCCTCGCTCGACCTGGCTTACAAGATTTCCGCCGTCTTTGACCGGTCGGTGGAAAGCATTTTCGAAAACCCCTATCGCCCGACCCTTAAAGGAGCCACGCCATGATCAAACGCGGAATCTTCGCTCGTCCCGGCGCCCTGATCGCCATCATCGTTGCCATCGTCACAGCCGTGGCGGTCGCCAACCAGAGCCATAGCGCCACGCCCTACCCCGACGCCGCCTCTGCCCGCTTCAGCGTCACTGTCACCGGCGAAGGCCCGGACATCATCCTGATCCCCGGTCTGGCCTCCTCCGGCGCGGTGTGGGACGGTACCGTCGCCAGGTTCAAGGGGCAGTATCGCTTTCACGTCCTGAACCTGGCCGGATTTGCCGGCGAACCGGCCGCCGCCAATGCCAACGGGGACATCATCGTGCCGTCGGTCGACGCGGTCGACGCCTATATCAAAGCGCAGGGCTTGAGGAAACCGACAGTCGTCGGCCATTCCATGGGTGGCCTGATGGCGCTGATGCTGGCCAGATCGCATTCGGACAGCGCCGGCAAGCTGGTCATTGTCGACGCCCTGCCCTTTGTTGGCCTGATCTTCAACCCGAACGCCACGGTCGAAGCCATGGCGCCCCAGGCGGCGGCGATGCGCGACGGTTTAATGGCGGCACCTGCGGATACGTTCGCCGCTCATCAGCGCGGTAGCGCCGGCCGGCTGGTCACGAAACCGGCTGATCTGGAAAACGTGGTCGCCTGGTCGGTAAACTCCGATCGCCGCGTCTTTGCCCAGAGCTTCTATGAAGATACGATCATTGATCTGCGGCCCGAACTGAAAGCCATTGCGACCCCGACCGTGGTCATCGTGCCCGTGGCGACCGGTTTCGGCATGACGACGGAGGCGACGCTCAGCTTCTACAAGGCCGCCTATGCCGGCCAGCCGAATGTAACTTTCGTGCCGGTCGATAACAGCCTGCATTTCGTCATGCTGGACCAGCCGGAAACCTTCGCAACAGCGCTGGAAACCTCGCTGAAGTAGGTAACCGACCTTTCTGCTGCCTCCCTGAACGCGCAGCGTTTGGGGAGGTAGCCGACAAGCAACTCACAACACCTTCTGGTAGTGCACAAGTTGGGTCAGATCGGCGACCTTGTCGTACAGTGCCCGCGCCCGTGTGTTATGGTCGTGCGTCACCCAATACAGCCGCTCCATCCCTCGTAGCGTCGCTTCTTTCTCCACCCGTTCGATCAGGGCCCGCGCGATTCCCCTGCCGCGCGCCTTGTCGTCGACATAAAGGTCTTCGAGATAGCAATAGCCGTCTTTCGCCCACGTCGAGCGGTGAACAAGGAAGGTGGCAAACCCCACCATGTCGCCGTCGACGCGGGCCACCACCATGAACATCGATTCCTGAGCATCCAGGAAGCGGGCGAAGGTCTGGTCTGTCACCTCTTGCGCCAGATCCTGTTTGTAGAAGTCGAGATAGGCCTCCCACAGCGGCTGCCAGTCCGCCTTGTCGTCTGCCATTACGGCTGTGATATCCATGGAATCCTCCAAAAGGTCGCATAACTCATACCAAGCCTCATAAAGAATGACGCTTGGTATTCGCATTTTTTCAGCTCAAATGCCGGACTAGGCGCCCCCCATGGCTCCTCGCAAAAGCTCGGGCGCCCCAGAAACGTACGCTGGCGCGCTTGCCAACCCGCGATGAGTCAAGGTCATCGAGGGTTGGTATCAGACGAAGCCATGCCGCAACTTCGTGGGCCATTGTTGCAAACGTGCGCACTTCGCGTCGGCACATGCGAAGAGCGCAGCGATACCTTACAAGTTTTTGTGATACAACGATCTGTGACCTCTGTTTACTGGCCCTACCGGGTCGGCCGACGCGCCCATCGAAGCGCGCGGGGTCCGAAGAAAAGACCATGCAATCCAAATATGTACTTCTGGCCGCGGCCCTAATGACGGCAGGGTGTTCACAGGCCTTGCCGTCAAGACCTATAGACGCGGCGCCCGCCTTTAGCTTTCGACTCCTGAACCAAAATCAGACCCTGGCGCAGGCCATGCCGATGCTGGCCGGCTGCGGGGAACAGTTGCCCGGCAATACGCGCCTGTGTCCGTTGAAAGACACCACGGTCGCCGGGGTTCAAGCCAGGGTCACCAGCGTCCTGTTTGATGCCGCCGGCTTCAGGGAATTGCATGTGGCCTGGCGGACCAAAGATTATGACATTGTCGTTGCCGAACTGACCAGGGCTTACGGCATTCCCTGCAGCCAGGCGACCACCAGCGAGCGCGATAGCTATGAAACCCTGACCAATATCACAACGCAATGGTGCTTTACCGGCGGTTCGATGACCCTCGTCAAATATGCCGACGACTTCACGGCGACTCGCCTGAATTACGTAGCGAACCTCGCGCAGCCAGCCCTGGTCGCCACGATTCCGAAAATGCCCGAGACGCTTTAATCGCGTTAGAGCGGGATGCGTCTTGATGGCATCACAGCCCCGCCCAAACTTTTTGCTTTGTCGCACAATTTTTCCGAAAACGGGAGCGCCCGTGCGGGTGCCACACACTTTATCGGATTGCGCCTTAGCGCCGTTTGGCGGAAGCCTGCGGTGGGCTACCATCGGAACCGCTGCCGTAGTTGCTGCGCAGTCCGGCCTCGCGTGCGGCCTGCAGGCTCAGGATCGACAGCAGCTTTGGCGCCTCGGGGCTCAAGGCACGCGCATCGATGTCGTAACTGAACTCGCCGACGCGGAAGGCCCCTGGCCGCAACGGATCCCGGTGCGCCTGCATTGCGGCGTCGGAGCCTTCGACGACGACCCAGGCGCTTTCGTAAAGACGGAAATTCATAGTCATTCTGGTGTTTCGTGGGCCGATATCTAGAGGACGGTACTTAGTGGGTCAGCAGTTTCGCCGATCCGTCGGCCGGGTAGACCGCAGGATTGGCGTGCTGGGCGGCTTCGGGGCGTCGCCACGGGAGACAGAGCCCCGACAGGCCGGCCACTGCGGTTCACTTCCCACATATCGTCACGCTGGCGCAACTCAAATCGCACCGGCACGTTTCCATTTTTCAGTCCGGCCCCGCTCGAACCGGGCCCCGGATCGTTCGATCGCTCCCACTAGCTGCTCCAAGGATAGCGCTTGGCGGGATAGCCCGGGCCGGAGGCTTCGGCGGCGCAGTAGTGCCAGGCGCCGCCAAAACGGCGGATACGGCCCTTTTCCCACATGATCGGATCGGAACCCTTGGCGGGATGTTCGGCCATACCCTCGTTCTCGCTAACCTCTTCCGCCAGCCGGTCAAGGCTCACTCGCGCCTTGATTCGGGCACGCGAAACTTTGAAAAAATGCAGTGGCGCAGTCGATGTCATTGCTACCCCTTCCTGGGGTGAGCCAAAGCGCCTGCGAGGCAGTGCAGCCGTGGCGAGGGCGCAAACTGCGCACCACCGGGTATATGGGAATTGCGACGCGCCTTCGTAAGGGCTTTACGACGAGCTTTCTGGCCGCTGGCGGCGAATTGCATTGGCGAATCCAGTCCAGGCTGGCAAGATGACACCAGTGAGCGCCGGAAACGAAACATGACGATACTGCGGGTTCATCACGTTACCACCTACACCTATCGCCGGCCTGTGGGTTTCGGTCAGCACCGGCTGATGTTTCGCCCGCGCGACAGCGTTGACCAGCGTCTGGTCAGTTCTGCCCTGAGCATCTGGCCGCAACCCAGCGACCTGTTCTGGGTTCACGACGTTTTCGGCAATTGCGTCGCCGTCGCGGCGTTCGACAGCCAATCCGATGAACTGCGGTTTGAAACCGATATCGTTCTCGACCATGCCCCCCAGCATGGCCTGCATTTTCGCACCGACGACAGCGCCCGGTCGTGGCCCTTCGCCTATGACGACGAGGACCTGGCCGACCTGAGCCCCTACATCGCCCGGCAGTATCCTGACGACGGCGGCATGGTCGAAGCCTGGGCCCGGCGTTTCATTAATCCGGGCGGTCCGACCGCGACGGCCTTGCTGCTCGAAGCCATGACTCATGCCATCCGGGCCGACTTCAAATACAACCGCCGCACCAATCCCGGCACGCAAACGCCGGAGATGACGCTCTACTCGCTGAGCGGGACCTGCAGAGACTTTGCCCTGCTGATGATGGAGGCGGCGCGCGCCCTTGGCCTGGCGGCGCGCTTTGTCACCGGTTACATCTATGTGCCGTCGCGCGATAGCGAAGAGCTGTTGGGTGGCGGTGCGACCCATGCCTGGGTGCAGGTCTTCCTGCCCGGCGCCGGCTGGGTCGAGTTCGACCCGACCAACGGTATCATTGGCAATCGCGACCTGATCCGGGTCGGAGTGACGCGCGATCCCCGTCAGGCCATACCTTTGTGGGGCACGCATACCGGCTCCCGCATCGATTCCTTGGGTATGACTGTTCAGGTTCAGGTCACGTCGACCGAACCGGCAGAGGCACTGCCGCACCCTGTCACCTCGAGCGCAATCCGATAAAGTGGGCACCACCGCTCGGGCGTCCCCGTTTTCGGATAAATTGCGCGATAAAACAAAAACTTAGAGCGAGATGGCGATTCTACCCAAAAAGCATCCCGATCCATCATGCACCAGCGCCGGGTCGCGCGCGCCTGCGCTGAAAGGCTGGTGAAACCGGCAACGACCGGGGGTGGCGAGCGTTCAGGCCTTTTTGACAAATTCCGTACGCAACACCAGGCCCTTGACCTTGTCGGCATTGCATTCGATTTCGGCCTCGTCCTGGGTCAGGCGAATGTTGCGTATCAGCGTGCCGCGCTTCAGCGTCACCCCGCCCGAGCCCTTGACCTTCAAGTCCTTGATCAGGGTTACGCTGTCGCCATCGCTCAGTCGCGTGCCGTTGCTGTCCTTGACAACAATCTCGTCCTCGTCGCTCATTACACCCTCACAAAAAAGCCACCCTCACAAAGAATAAGGGGCCTACAGGCGCAGGTCAGTCATGGCAATAGCCTTCGCTGGGGGCGACCACAATACAGTCCTTCTTGCCGGCCAGCCACTTCATGCCGGTGTCATCACCCGTCCCTTTTCGGATGGTGAAGGTCTGGCCGTCGCGGGTGAAACGGAGACCGTCGTTGACCGCTGTACCGGTGAAATCACGGGGCCCATCCAGGTTGACGACTGTGACGGCATAGTCGCTCCCCTTGGGGGTCACGGTCAGGGACGTGCCCTCCGGACCGGTCCACGTGCCGATGAAGCTATTCATCGAAGCCGCCGACTCCATTGCCGACGCTTCATACGAGGTAATCGAGGTCGCTGCCGATTCCGCAACGATACGGGTCGTGGTCGTCGTCTCAGTCTTGGGCGAACACGCCGTAACCGCGAACAGGGCGGCGGCGGCAATCCAGATTATCCGGGTCATGGCTATCTCCATCATCTATCCGTTGCCGGTTAAACTAGCCTGTCGCACGCGCCGGTGCGATTGGCCGCGCCCCTCTTTTTTATCAACGCACGGCAAGGGAAAGCATTTCACTTTTCGGCAAATTCAAAAAACACTGTGGAACCATAACAAGGTTCTTTTAATATTCGTAAATGTGACGTTTACCTGTGACATCCTTACGTATGGCTGGATTGACCGGTCCTGACGTCCGCCTTGTCTAATCAATCTCAGAATAGATGCAGCCTTTTCAAGACAAAGGGCCCTGGGGATGGAATATGCAATACGATAATTTCTCGGACCTCACCGGTCTCAATCTGTTCGGTACTGCCACCACGACCCAGGTCGAAGGCCAGACCGTCCTTCGCCTGACGCCGGCCGAAGGCGGCGCTGTGGGCGCGTTTTTTTCCGAGGACAAGGTCTCCGCGGCGGCCTTTGCCGCCCACTTCAAATTTCGCATCACCGATCCCGCCAATGGCGGCGCCGACGGTTTTACCTTCGTCCTGGCCGCCGGCGAGACGGGCAACGGCCCGGGGGGCTATGGCGAAGGCCTGGGCTATGCCGGTCTGGACAACAGTGTGGCGATCGAGTTCGACACCTGGGCCAATTCCAACGAAAGCGGCAACCATATCGGCATCGACCAGGACGGCTCGGTCACCTCACTCGCAACCGCCGAGATCGAAACGCCGATGGACAATGGCAATGTCTGGGAGGTTTGGGTCCAGTACATCAACGGTGTGCTCAACGTCTTCGCGTCCGACACGGGCACTAAGCCCGCCACGGCGCAACTGACCTATCAGATCGACCTGATCTCGGTCCTGGGGACCAATCTGGTCTCGCTTGGTTTTACCGCCAGCACCGGCGGCGCCGCCGAAATTCACGACATCCTGTCATTTAGCTACAGCTCTCAATGGGTCCCGCTGATCGGCGATGAAGGCGACAACCGTCTGACCGGCGACAGCGCCGCCGACCTGATCAACGGCAATGGCGGCAAGGATACACTGACCGGTGCCGGCGGCAATGACACGATCGACGGCGGTACGGGCTATGACGTTATGACCGGCGGGTTCGGCGACGACGTCTACTATGTCGACCATATCTACGACCTGGTCAACGAACTCCATTTCGAAGGTACCGACACCCTTTATAGCGCGGTCACCTACTCGCTGTTCGGACGGGCCGTTGAAAACGCGATTTTGACCGGCGGCGCCAATAGCAATATCACCGGCAATTCGCTCGCCAATGTGCTGACCGGCAACAGCGGCAACAACCGTATCGACGGCGCCCAGGGCGCCGACACCATGACGGGCGGCGCCGGCGAAGACCTTTACATCGTCAATGCCGCCAGTGATGTCATCATCGAAGCCGCCAACGAGGGCCTCGACATCGTCCATGCCTCCGTCAGCTATACCCTGAGCGACAATCTCGAGGACCTGACCCTGCTGACTGCGGGAAATCTCAGGGGCACCGGCAACGCCAGCAACAATGTGCTCTACGGCAATCCCGGCAACAACAGGCTGGACGGCGCCGCCGGCAACGACGTGCTGGACGGCAGTATCGGCCTTGACACCCTGATCGGCGGGCTGGGCAATGACACCTACTACGTCCACGACACGGCCGCCAAGGTCATCGAGGCCACCGGTGAAGGCGCGGACATCATCTATAGCGACGTCAGCTACAGTCTGGCCGGTCGCTTTGTCGAAACCCTGGAACTGACCGGGGCGGACGCCATCAACGCCACTGGTAACAGCCAGGCCAACACCCTGGTCGGCAATGCGGCCGCCAATACCCTGAACGGTCTGGGCGGCAAGGATGTCCTGACAGGCGGTCTGGGCGCCGACATCTTCCTGTTCCAGACCGGTGCGGCCAAGGACACCATTACCGACTTCAGCGCGGCTGAAAATGACACGATCAATGTCAACGGCTTTACGGCCGGCGTAGCCCACGCCGAATTCGTCACCCAGTCGGGCAATAACGTCCTGATCACGCTCAACAGCACCAACATCATCACGGTCAACAACGCCGTCATGGCCGACGTGCTGGCACATATCGTTTGGTAAGCAGACTTACGGCCGCTGGAACGTCTCCAGCGGCCGGAACTTGCCCGGCGCCAGACCACACGAGGCATGGGCAAAGATGTCGATGCCGTGCGCCTGGGCCTCGACCAGGCGTCGTGGCGATGCCGTCATCGCCGCCGGGTGCAGGATAGCGCCAATGTCGTCCATCCAGCCTTCGCCGAAACTGCGGCGCTCAGTCGCCACACCGTCCCAGAAACCCGATCCTTCCAGGTCGGCGCCGAACACGATCAGCGGATCCGGCAAACCACGCGCCAGGCCCCGGGCTTCGCGCGCGCCCTGACGCGTGATCGACGGTCCAATAAAGGCCACCCTGCGCCCACCACGCCGCGGCCGCAGTACCGGCTTTTGCCAGTCCAGCCAGACTGCCCGTTCAGGAAAACCGTCGGCGATGTCGTGATGCGGTGTCACTACGCGCCGCGCCTGCGCCAGGGCTTCGGTTTCGGCATCAACGAGCGCCTCCGGCGCCCGAAAGTCACCGATGGTGACGCTGTCCGGGTGCAAGGCCAGAACCGCGTCGAGACGGCGATGGATGTCAGCCAGCGGATATCGGGTCATCAACACGTCGAAACTGCGTCCACCGAGAACGCCATCACGCCACACATACGGCAACAGGGTTTGCGACACGACGATATGTTGGGCGCGGAAGCTGATGCCCCGCGCCATGGCATCCGCCACTGCCCTATCGGCTTTCAGATAAGCCGCCTGACGCACGGCGCCAGGCGCCCTGGCCACGCGTTTCATGGAGGCATGGCGCAAAAGCGTCGCCCAACCGGCGACCACCTGCCCTCGCCCCCAGGCATAGCGCGCCAACGGACGACCAAACAGCCCGGGCGTCAGGATCTGATCCTCGTTCCGCGCGATCCCGGCGACATAGTCGCGATGCTCGGGCCACATCTCGTCCAGCACCCACGCCGTCACCGCGGCGACCGGCGCGATGTCACGGCTGAGGAAGCTCATATGGCAATTGACCCTGTTGCACGAGGCGCAACTTTCCGGCGCATGCAGGTTCATTGAGCGCGCTCCAACATCACCTGCAGATCGTGTTCGGTCAGGATGACCCGTAGCCGAACCGTTTCGCGCGGCCGGAAACGCAGGTCGACATAGTTCCAGAACACGGTGGCGTCGTCGTTAGGCCCAAACGGCGAGCCGGGCACGACCGCCGTATGGCCGTGGCGCTCAACAATGTCGCAGCCGGCGCGTTTGGCGGCGACATGCAGGCTGTTGCTCATCTGGCAAAGACCGCCAGCCACGGTCGGGATCAGACAGCCCTGGCGCAGTTCACGGCCTTCGACAAAGCCGCGTCCCCGCGTCGGCGGCCCAACCTGAGCCCAGAAGCTAAACACCTGCCCGGCTGGAACAACCAGCCCGTTCAGCGCCTTGGCAGCGATGCGCAGGTTCTGCACCTTACCCAGTTGCAGACCGCGTTCGGCGACACTGTCGTCGGACCACAGCGGCGTGGTGACTTCGGCCAGAATTTCACCACGGCCGGGCATTGCCCGCCACCGCTGCACACCGGACACCAGGTCGAGCCCGAGGCGCCTCAGTTTCAACAGGCCTGACTTGACGGCAAAGACCGCCATGTCGCTGCGGCTGATTGTGTGGTCAGCGGTCACGCACGCCCCCTAAAGCGGATAATTGCTGAAGATCTGGCGGAACTGCCGGTCGTTGGCGATCGACACCGGCGTCACCAGATCCTGGTCCAGAATGCGGGCGTAGCAGGCGTCGAAATCCAGCCCCTTGCAGTCGTCATGACGGCGCCAGCGCTTTTCGATCAAACTTTTGGCCAGGCCGTTGTCGGCATGAAGGTCGCGCACCTTCTGGACCTGGCCGATGGTGATGCCGGCCTTGCCGAAGGCGAGGTAAGGCAATTCGCTGCAATAGATGGCGCGGTTGTTGAACGAGAAGAAGATATCATAGGGCCGCCCGTCGAGGCGATGCGCGGCTTTCAGAAGGGTCCGGGTCTGGGCCGGCGTCAGGTCGCGCCGGTAGACGGCATAGCGCCCGCCCTTGCCACGCCGCGTCCAGGCGCCCAGCGGGGTCCGGGTCACCGTGCCACCGGCCTCTACAACGTACCATTGGCCGTCATCGCGTTCGAGAATGCCCATATGGGTGAAGGCGCTACCGGTGGCAGCCAGGATAGCCGCTGACTGATGGCTGCCTGACGTCTGAAAGATCAGGTCGCCGTCTTTCAGCGCTGGTGGTTTGCCAACCATGCGCAGGCCAGCATAGGTGGCCAGCAAGGCGATTATCGCCACTATCCCAATGATCCATGGTTTGCGCTTCATCTTGCCCCCCGGCACGGAGTTGATCTACACAACCACAGTTTTTACGGATTGACCATGCCCCTCGCCGTTCGCCGCATCCCCCACGCCACGCCCGACTATGAGGCAACCGTCAGTCTGCGCCGCGCCATCCTGCGCACGCCGCTGGGGCTTGACTTCACGGCGGAGCAACTGAGCGCGGAAGCCGGCGATATCCACCTGGCGGCCTTCGCCGGCGACAGCCTGATCGGTACGGTTGTGCTGACTCCGTACAATTCCGGCATCTTCAAGCTGCGCCAGATGGCGGTGGCGGAGTCGCATCGTGGCCTGGGCATCGGGGAGACATTGTTGAGGGCGGCCGAAGACACTGCCCGGGCCGAAGGCGCCACGCAGATAGTCCTGGCGTCCCGTGTCACCGCGCGCGCCTTCTATGCCAAATACGGCTACGAGGCCCAAGGCGACGTGTTCACCGAAGTCACCATCCCGCACATCACCATGAGCAAGCTCATTCCTTAATCGGGCCTGCCGTCGCGGGCAGGACGCGGGCCGGACAGGCCGTCGATCTTCAGATAGAATTCGGACCGGTTGTAGCCTGCCGGGCGGCGGCGTATGTCGCTGCGGTCTTCGACCAGGGGCGCCGGAACCGCTTCGCCCTCGGTGCCAGAGTGGGCCTTGACGTCTTCCTTGCGGGCGTTGCCCGAAAGCCCCTTGGCCAGGGAGTCAATCGCTGCGGTGGTATTACGTTGCCTCATAGCCTACCTCTTGCTTAACAAAGCCAGCAGAGTGACGACCACACGGCGACGGCCAGATACATATGGGGACGATCACGACAATAGATAGATGGTGCGTCGCCTTAACATGTTTGCGGCGAGTGACCCGATAGATTTGATGGCTGAGACTATATAGGGAATCCCAACAAGAAACACGCCGCTGCGCCATGGAATCCTTACGGCCGGACGGGCAGGTTACGACCTAAAATGGAGAACTGACATGGCTTCCCACGACAACAAGCAGCGCTATCGCCTGGCCTGGACCGCGGCGCTCGTAGCCGTTGCTGCCGTCGGCCTGGGCGTCGCCGCCCACGCTGGCATGCCGATCGGCAACCGCAATGTACCCCAGCCGGCCAAGGTGGTCGAACTCAACCGCTATCTCGGCACCTGGTACGAATTCGGCCGCTATGAGAACCTTTTCGAAAAGAACTGTGACGCTGTAACGGCGCAGTACAGCCTTCTCGACGACGGCAAAATCAGGGTTGTCAACAGTTGCCGCCGCGACGGCGGCAAGGGCGAGACGAAAGTGTCCGAAGGCAAGGCCATCGTCCAGCCAGACAGCGGCAATGCCAAGCTGAAGCTGTCCTTCTTCGGACCGTTTTATTTCGGCGACTACTGGGTGCTCGACCACGCCGACGACTACAACTGGGCGATCGCCGGCGAGCCTTCCGGCAAGTACCTTTGGATTCTGACTCGCGAAGCGGTGCCATCGGCGGAACTGGCGGCACAGTTGCAAAGCCGGGCGATTGAGCTGGGCTATGATGCCTCGCTCATCCGGCTGACGCGTCACTGATCCGCGTTCACTATAGCGCAATCCGATAAAGCGGCCGCCCCTTTTCGGAACAATTGCGAGACAAAACAAAAACTTAGAGCGAGATGGGAATTCTACCTAAAGCCATCCCGCTCTAATACCAGCCCGCGATGACCTTGACTCATCTCGGGCTGGCAAGCGCGACTGCGCGCCCGAGCTTATGCGAGGAGCCATGCGGCGCCTGAGCTGAAGAAAACGAATACCAAGCGTCATTCTTTATTATGCTTGGTATAAGTCGTCGGACAAGCTTCAAAAAAACGCGGATCACAATACGCCAAACTATGATCTATAAATCCACAGTTTATCGATCACTAATTACGGTGACAGCTTGCTAAATGCGATATTTCTCAGTTGTCTGTAGTGCCTTTTTCTACCAGAGATTTTTCGGCAATAGCTTATGGAATAAGGATTTTATTCGTCGGAGAAGCTTCACGAAACGTCAGGAATGGTTTTCGCGCCGTACAGCGATTTCAAGAGGCCCACGGATGCTGCGCCCCCTGTCCGCGCAGGCTTGGCGACCAACCAGAGCCGCACCCGCCGCTTGCGCCGCAGCCCTCATTGTCTCACTCACCTGAACGACGAAAACGGTCAGCGGAGTCGGTCAGGCCGCCAGGGCTGTCAGAAATCAAAGAACTTTCGCGCCTTCGCGTCTTCGCGTGAGACTTTCCTGCCTCGGCGGTTGCGGGGGCAACGACATGAGTATCGCACGCGAAGACGCGAAGGCGCGAAGAAGGACGAGGTTGCCGTTACAGCTTATAGAGTAAAGAGTTAACTCGCCGGAGAGACATTACAAACGTCTCGAACCAAACACCAAGACTTCAACCGTCAGCGCTGTCGCGTAACGGGATCAGGGTCCGCGACCGTGGTGCCCCCAATCGGACGAAGTCCGACCCGGCAAAAAACCGGGGGTATGGTTCTACTCTCAGAGAAATGGTGCCCCCGGTCGGACTCGAACCGACACACCTCGCGGTACCGGATTTTGAATCCGGCGCGTCTACCAATTCCACCACAGGGGCCTGGGGCGAGAGGCCGGACAGATAAAGACTTTTGCCAGGGTTCGCAAGTCCGTTTTGGCGGTTTTTGCGTGGACTTTGAGGCCATGTGCGTGGCAGGGCGCTGAAAGAAAATTGCGCCACCACAACACCTGGGGAGGTAAGGTCACGCCAGCATATTGCGCTTGTGGGCCGGTAGCGAACCGCCACGTTTGGGCGACGGTGCCGGTGGCGGAGTCGGATCTGGCTCAGGCGACGGAGCCGTTTCCTCTGACTTGACCGGCGCCGTCTCAGCCGGCTGGGGCGCAACCGGGGCCGGACCGGCCTTGTTGGCGTCGGCTACCACAGCGGCCGCCGTTGCCGGTTTCTTGCGCTCCCATTTGAACATCGCTACACGCTCGACGGCAGGCACCACCGGCACGGTCGAAAGTTCAACCTGCGCTTGGCGCAACAAGGTGTCGACCGTGTCTTTCTGCCAGAACAGGCTCAATTCCTGCACCGCCTCCCAGACCTCGAAGGCATGGTTGTAACTGCCGCGCGGCACTTTCACGTCGGCGGGCTTGGCCGGCTCCGGCTTTTTCGGATCCAGGGCCTGGCGCAGCACAGCCACCGATTTGCCCAGTTTGTTATGCAAGACCAGAAGCAGCCCCAGGCGCGCCTCCAGGATATCAGCGACCTCACGGCCCCGTTCCAGGATGACCGCACCG
Organism: Asticcacaulis sp. AC402; assembly: GCF_000495835.1. Classification (GTDB taxonomy): domain Bacteria; phylum Pseudomonadota; class Alphaproteobacteria; order Caulobacterales; family Caulobacteraceae; genus Asticcacaulis. Next base: position 89,036 of record NZ_AWGC01000006.1, on the reverse strand, counting down.
GAGGATTTCATCGCTGCGTCGAGGGCGTAGCGGACATGCAGGAAGATGGCGTCACGTGACGTCTTGCGCTGAGCCTCGAGGCGACGGCGCGCAACCGAACGACCGATAAAGAAACCAGTCAGGCAAACCACCACGACCAGGACGCACACCACGGCCAGGACGATAAAGATGTAGGGATCGAGCGCGGCGTCGACCAGATAAGGATCGCCATAAACGCCCTCGGGCGGGCCGCCGAAATTGTCGTCGAAATCGTTCATGTCACCCTCATGACGCTTCGTCGCGTTTGCCAAACACCGGCCGCATGCGCTCGTTCTCCCGCGGCGGCGTCCAGGCCGGCGACGTATCGAGTTGCACGCGCACGGCGCGGATCTGCGCCACCACGGCGGCACGGAATTTCCAATAGTCGAACAGGCGTTGGACGGCCTCCCACACGATTTCACGGCGTTCGCGCGGCGAAATTTCGATATCGGAGTCCGGGACCGGCGCTGGATTCGCCCCTATCGGCCCGGAACCTGACGCGCCATGACCGATTTCACCATTATTGACGGCGATATTGATGATGGTATTGCCCTGGACATGGCTGCCATTGGGGAACAGGCCATTGGCGGGTGCCGTGTCCTTTTTGACCAGACCTTCCAGCGAAGTGTTCATGCCGCCGACCGCCTTGGTGACACCGGCCGCCGCCGCAAGCGTGGCACCAAAGTGCTTGTCGACCTCCTCGACCGCCAGGCGCAGCTTGCCCTCCTGCTGGTCGCGCGGTGCCCGCGCGGCATTGGACAGTGCCTTGGAGACGAGTTCTACTTTTTTGACGATGGCATCGTCCGAAGCGCGCTCGGCCATCTGCTGGCCCAGGCGCTGGAAAAAAATGAAAAGCCCGCCCAGGACAAGCAGAAACAATGCCAGGCCGACAACGCCCAGCAACAGCTCCCACGGAAAGACGGGGTCGCTGGGGAAGTCGGACGCGAGACCGTGCCCGTCATTGGTATAATCGACCTGCAAGCCCCCTCCTCTCTCACGCACCTGGCGACGCGGATCCGCGCCCCTGAAAAGCTAGCCAAAAAGAACAACTGGCAAATAAGAACATCCAGCCACCATGGGCAGCTAACCACAAAGGTTAACAGATTGCCAGATAGCGCGCCATCCCGCATCACCCATTTTGCGACAGGAATCCGCAGGTTCGCGTTTCAGCCGTTGTTTTGTGCCTTGAGCGCGGCTTCTTCGACACGGCGCAGCAGCTTCTTGAAGGTCGCAACCTCGTCGGCGGTGAAGTCGGACAGCATGACTTTTTCGTATTCCGCCGCCGCGGGAACAACATCAGCGAACAGGCGCTCGCCTTCAGCGGTCAGAATCAGGTGATGCGACCGGCCATCGTGTTCATGGGGCGCGCGGGTGATCAGCCGCCGCTTGGCCAGGGCCTGGGCGGCGCGCGAAATCGTCACCTTATCCATGCCGCCGCGTTTGACCAGCGTCTGTTGGGTGGAGGGACCGTCTTCGCGAAGGATCATGATCAGCCGCCATTCGGGGATTTTCAGTCCGTAAAGGCTGTCGTAAGCCGTCGAAATCAGGGTGCTGACGGCGCTGGAGGCCACCGCCAGGCGGTAAGGCGTGTATTCGTCCAGGGTCAACGAGTCATGCGGCATGGAAACACGGTCCTTCTTTCGGTAGGCTAGCTGATGCCCTACCCGGTCGCCAATGACAAATCAGTAATAGTTAAGGCTTTGTCTAATTTCGCTAAAGGTTAGCCGAAGCGCCCAACATCCGGCCAAAAGATTTCGCCAAAAACTGTCTCGCGCGCCGTTCTGTCGCGCGACAAGGGCTAAATCTGCTGCTATGGGAAGTGCACCCGCCACCGGAACCCGTATTGCCCGTGTCAAAGCCGCCTTCTTCTGAGACGCCCGAATTTGTCCAGCGCCTGCCTGCGCCCCTGCGCGCAATCGCCCTGTGGCCGCGCCAGCTCTATGTCTGGATGATGAAGATCGCCGCCGGCCCCAATGCTGAAAAAGGCCTGGCCGCCATATCGTTCGCCGAAAGCTCTTTCTTTCCGATTCCACCCGACCTGATGATGGCGCCGATGATCCTGGCCCGTCCGGACCGGGCCTATCGCTACGCTCTGGTCTGCACAATTGCTTCGGTCTTTGGTGCCCTGTTCGGTTATGCCATAGGTTATTTTTTCACGCCCGTTGGCCTGATGATCCTTAATTTTCTCGGTTACGGCGAACGCCTGGCCGATTTTCACGACTTCATGGAAAAATGGGGCGTATGGGTCATCCTGGGCAAGGGGCTGACCCCCATTCCCTTCAAGCTCGTGACCATTGCGTCGGGTATCGCCCACATGGCCCTGCTGCCGTTTTTCGTCTCCTGCGCCGTCACCCGCGGCGCCCGCTTCTTTGCCGTTGCCTGGGCGTGCAAGCGCTTCGGCCCACAAATCACCGAACAGCTCGAAAAGCGCTTCTATCTTGTGGGCACTGTTTTGGTCGTGTTGATCGTGCTAGGAATCGTCGCCATCAAACTGATCCCGCACTGAGGTCCTCCGTGTCACTCACGCCCAAACCGTCTACCCCAAAAGCGTCTGGCGATGTCGGCGCCAAGCTGCGGCTGGCTTTCTCACGCTGGTGGAGCATCACCGCTTTCATCGTCTCGGTCGCCATGCTGGCCACAGCCTGGGGCTTTCAGCTGATCGGCGGCCTGCATCCCTGTCACCTGTGCCTGAAGCAGCGCGACATCTACTGGATCGCTGCCGGCGTGTCCCTCGTCGCCTCGGTGTGGGCGTTGTTTACCGGCGCTAAGGGGCCACCGCGGGTGTTTTCCTTTGTCCTGTTCGCCATCTTCACCACCGGTTTTGCGATTTCGCTATTCCACGCCGGAGTCGAGCAGCATTGGTGGCGCGGACCGGAGACCTGCAGCATCTCGGGCGGTGAAATCAGCTTCGATGGCATGGCGGCCCTGCTGAGTGGCGCCCCGACCCGGGCCCCCATGTGCGATGTCATTGCCTGGGAACTCTACGGCATCTCCATGGCCGGTTATAACGCCATTGCCAGCGCTATCCTGGCCATACTGAGCCTGATCGCTTCGCTGCGGTTCCGTCGCAAGAAGAAGCACTGAGGCAAGACGCCACGTCGCGCCGTCACCGATCCGTGATACAGTAGCCGCATGACCCAGCCGACCTCAAACCTGACCACCCGGCCCGTCCCGCCCCGGCCCATCCCGCCCCGGCCCGGCCAGGGCGAATCGCGCGCCCGCCTGGAAGAGATCCTGCGCGTCGACCACGCCGGAGAATTGGCCGCCGTACACATCTACCGTGGCCAGAGCGCTGTCTTCCGCCAGACGCCGCATAGGGATCTGGCTGAACAGTTCACGCGTATGGAGGGCGAGGAACAGGTCCACCTCGAAGCCTTCGAAGCGCTTTTGCGCGACAAACAGGTCCGGCCGACGGCCATGACCCCGGTCTGGCGCCTGGCCGCCTTGGGCCTCGGGGTCGGCACCGCCCTGCTCGGCGAAAAGGCCGCCCATGCCTGCACCGAAGCCGTCGAAAGCGTCATCGGCGAACACTATGCCGATCAGGTGCGCGAACTTTCGCAGTCCGATCCCGAACTGGCGGCGCAGTTGTCAAAGTTCCGCGATGATGAGCTGGGCCACCACGACCACGCCGTTGCACAGGGTGCACGCGAAGCGCCAGGCTATCCCCTGCTGTCAGCCGTGATAAAAGCCGGATGCCGGGTCGCCATAAAAATCAGCGAGAAAATCTGATTGCCATCGCTTCCTGATGCGGCTCTTGTCATGCGAGTCCGGCAAGAAATCCAGGAAGACGCATGGAGACGCCCCAAGCCCCCGCCGACAGCCCACCTGAGCCAGGTAAACCTGGGCCAGGAAAACTGTCGCGTCTTTGGAAATCCATCGGCCCGGGCCTTGTCACGGGCGCCAGCGATGACGATCCGTCCGGCATAGCGACCTACACCCAGGCCGGCGCGCAATATGGTCTGGCCACCCTGTGGACCACGCTGATCACCTTTCCACTGATGGCCGCGATCCAGGAAATGTGCGCCCGTATTGGCCTGGTGACCTCACAGGGCCTGTGCGGCATCCTGCGCAAGACCTATCCAAAGCCCGTCCTGTGGCTGATGCTTCTGTTCAGTGTTCCGGCCATCGTGCTGAACATCGGCGCCGATATTGCCGGCATGGGCGCCGTGGCCAATCTGGTGATCCCGCAGGTCCCGGCCCAGGTCTTCAGCGTCGCCTTCACCGCACTCCTGTTGGGAGCCATCATAGCCCTGCCCTACCAAAGGCTGGCCTCGGTGCTGAAATGGCTGTGCGCCGTGCTGCTGGTCTATCTGGTCGTGCCCTTCATGACGCACACCGACTGGATGGCGGTCCTGCACCACGCGCTTGTGCCGACATTCCATTTCGACAAGGCCTTCATCGGTGTACTGGTCGCCATCCTGGGGACGACCATATCGCCCTACCTCTTCTTCTGGCAGGCCACTATGGAAGCCGAAGCGCAGTTACACAAGAAACAGGTCGTGGTCGACAAGCGCCTGATCAAGGAGATGGGCTTCGATGTCGATCTCGGCATGCTGTTTTCCAGCATCGTCATGTTCTTTATTATTTTGACGGCCGGATCGACCCTGTATGCCGCCGGCATTCACCACATCGACACCGTTGCCGAAGCCGCCGAAGCCTTACGGCCGGTCGCCGGTGATGGTGCCTACTACCTGTTCGCCATCGGCGTCATCGGAACAGGGTTTCTGGCCATTCCCGTACTGTCAGGCTGCCTGTCCTATATTGTCGCCGAGACCTTCGGCTGGCAGGAGGGACTGGACAAGAAGTTCCACGAAGCGCCGGCCTTTTACGGCGTCATCATCGTGTCACTACTGGTCGGTCTGGGGATCAACTATCTCGGCATTTCGCCGATCCAGGCGTTGTTGTGGTCAGCGATACTGTACGGCGTGACAGCGCCGGTCCTGATCGGCATCCTTCTGCACATCGCCAACAACAAGACCGTGATGGGGGAATTCACCAACGGCCGCTGGTCAAACATACTGGGCGGCCTGGCGCTTTTGCTGATGACCCTGGCGGCTGGGTGCCTTGTCTATTTCACGATTTCGACCTGAATTATCCTCCCTCGTTTACGGGGGAGGTGTCGAGCGAGCGAGCCTTCTTGAGGCGAAGCGCGTCGAGACGGAGGGGGAGCCAGAAGCTCGAACCTACAAAAACCCGATCCACCGCCCTGCCACCAATACCGACAACCAAAGCACTACCGAAACAGCGGCGAACACCTTCACGCTGATCGAAACAGCCCCGCCCTGCACGGCCGGCTGGAAGCCCGGCATCCTATGCTGGGCCACCACATTTCCGACCGCGAGAACCAGCAATCCCGCCTTGATCAGAAACGCCGGATTACCCAAATACTCGTCCGGCTTGACCGAGAACAGCCACAGCCCTGTCACCGCCGCCAGGCCAACCCCGACTCCGGCGCAGCGGGAGAGGAACGGACCGATCACCGTCACCGGCACGGTTCTGAACAGCCCCAGCAATCGCAGATCCAGCGGCAGAATCGCCCCCAGGATCAGACCAATCCCCAGGATATGGGTAGCGTTGACAAAGAGATAGGCTACCCAATTGTGCTGCAGCCAGACCGCGCCGGGCCAGTTGGCGATGATCTCGATCAATGGGCGTGGATCCGATCGGGATACATGTCGTAGTTTTTGCCGGCCAGGGTTATGCGCACGGCCTTCATGTGCCGGGTCTTGTCGAGCGCCCGGTTACCGAGCACGGTGATGCTGTCCCCGACCTTGGCCGTATCACCCCGGAAGCCCGATTTTTCGGTCTGAACCGGGTTGCCCAGATCGACCTGCCACAACACGCCGTCCGCCGCCTTGACCTTCAGCACGGGATGCGGCGGCACCATGGAAATGCTCTGGATCGTGCCGGTCAGGGTGGTTTGTTTCTCTTCGGTCCACGCCCAGCCGTGATGGGCCAGGACGGGTGTGGCAGCAACCAGGGCGGCAACGGTCAGCAATTTCAAAACGCGGCGTTTGGCAACAACAGGTGTCATATTAACCTCCTTGAGTGGCTCCCCGGTGCCAGCAATTTCAGCCGGCCCGTCAGTGATTGTCAACTCACCTTGGTCGACATGGGCTTTCTCTGCATTTTGCTTTGCCACGATCGGAGGCCAGTTAACATCGGATCGTCCGGCCTTGTTGAAGCTTCGATGTTGCCGTGGCGGTCTAACGCCCCTCGAAATCCAGGCTGGTGCGCAGATGCTCCAGCAGGGTCTCGCGGATTTCGTCGTCGGCCAGGCCCAGATCGAAGGTGGCGTCGCCATTGTCCAGAATCTGTATCTTTACGCGTTCGCCCATAAAGACAAAGCTGTGATGCTTGCGTCCGAACAGCCAGTTGCGCTTGGCCTGGACACGCACCCCCAAGGTGGTTTGCAACGCCTTGGTCAGAGGCTCCATGGGCGTACGCGTCTTGCCGCGTGGCCGTGGGAAGTTCACGACGCCAAACGCGCGCCTGTCCATTTCAAACCGCACTGGAGACGACATATTCTATGCCAAGACCTGTAAAAAGAAACCCTCTACGCCTGTCGCCCCGCTAAGCCTGGAGCAGCGTATCCCAATACAGGTAATCTATCCAACTTTCGTGAAGATAGTTAGGGGGAAAACGCCGCCCCAGTTCCTGGAGCTGATACATTGTCGGACGGTGTGGGTTTTTTGTCGGCATCATTCGCGCCTGAAGCGGTGTTTTTCCCCCTTTGCGCAAGTTGCAGGGCGCACAGGCGGTCAGGATGTTGGTCCAGGTCGATTTTCCGCCCTGACTGACCGGCACGACGTGATCGAAGGTCAGGTCATTGGGCGAGCCACAATACTGGCAGCGGAAGCGGTCGCGCAGAAAGACATTGTAACGGGTAAAGGCCGGCGGCCGGTTCTGGTCGATATAGGTCTTGAGCGACACCACGCTGGGCAACAGCATCCTCATCGACGGTGACCGGATTTCAATGTCGTAGTTCGAGACCACATCGACGCGGTCTTCGAACACAGCCTTGACGACGTCCTGCCAGGGCTTGGTCGACAGAGGATAATAGGACAGAGGCCGGAAATCGGCATTGAGTACAAGGGCGCGCCAGTCGTGCGGCGGCGCCTTCAGGACCTGCATAGCCGCCTCCTTCGTTGATCGGGGCGCGGCAATCTTAAACACCACTGTTTGAAGATGGACCTCCTTCTGCCCGAAGTTGATACCTGTGGATAGTTTGCCTCCGATTCCGCGCAAAAGAAACGTCAATTTTTTGCGACAGGCCTATTTCCCGGTCTGTGGCGCCACGGCATCGCCTGCTATAGATCCCCGCCATGACCATCCGCACGCGTTTTGCTCCCTCACCGACCGGCTATCTCCATCTCGGCCATGCCTTTAGTGCCCTGACGGCGTACGGGTTTGCACGCGACATGGACGGTGAGTTCATTCTGCGCATCGAGGATATCGATCATACCCGGTGCCGGCCGGCGTTCGAACAGGCGATCTATGAGGACCTGAATTGGCTCGGGGTCACATGGGAGACGCCGAACTTGCGCCAAAGTGATCACCTCAGCGACTATCAGGCGGCATTGGACCAGCTGCGCGATCTGGGTGTGCTCTATGCCGACAGCCGGACACGCAAGGGCCAGGCCGAGGCCGCCCTCAGTGCACCTCAAGGTGAGGATACCGCCGGCGCTGCGCCCGCGGCGCCGGCCTGGCGGCTGTCGCTGGAAGCGGCGCGTCGGCATCTCGGCGCGCGCTATGACGATCTGGCGTTTACAGATCTGGTGTCAGGCGCCCAACCCGCCCGGCCCGAAGTCAATGGCGATGTCATCCTGGGCCGCAAGGATATCGGGGTCGCCTATCACCTGGCGGTCGTCATCGACGATGCCCGCCAGAACATCAGCCATGTCGTCCGCGGCAGCGACCTGTTTGACGCTACGCACACCCAGGTCCTGCTCCAGGCGCTGTTGGACCTGCCGACACCGCAGTATCTGCACCATGCCCTGCTGCTGGACGGTGAAGGGCGCCGCCTGGCCAAGCGCAAGGGCTCGAAATCTCTGCGGGATTATCGTGCGGAGGGTCTGACGGCGGCGGACATCAACGAGATAATCGCGCAGACACCCAGAAGCGTAGCTTGACAAATTGTACCATTTAACGTACATTTCAAGTCCCGCACAGAAGACCAAGATTTGTATATAGAGATAGATATAGGAAAGACCTTCTGTGCCGGAACCCGAACTTGCTTTTCAAGTTGCCTTCTTCGCCACGCCTAACGGCAATAAACCTGCCTGGGAGTTTCTAAAACTCCTGGACAAGGAGGACAGGTCAAGGGTCGGCTTCGATCTAAAAAGAGTCCAAATCGGCTTTCCTGTCGGCATGCCGCTTTGCCGCCCATTCGGCGATGGACTTTACGAGTTAAGATGCAGCTTACCCAGTAAACGAGAAGCGAGACTTTTATTCTTTGTCTTTGAAGACACCCTGATTATCGTTTCGGGATTTATCAAAAAGACTCAGAAAACGCCTGAGCAAGAGTTGCAGAAGGCCCGGGAGCGCAAGAAAGAATTCCTGTCGAACACCTCGAAAGAATGAGCCTGAAATGCCCGTAAACCCCGACCATCCAAACCTCGGCCCTTCCTTGGACGACTTTCTTAGGGAGGAAGGCATTCTCGAAGAGGCCACAGCCTATGCCGTTAAAAGCGTCATTGCGTGGCAGCTTCAGGAAGAAATGAAAAAAAACAAGCTGACTAAGGTCGAAATGGCCAAACGAATGAATACGACACGGTCACAGTTAGATCGCGTACTAAATCCCGAAGACGGCAATGTGACGCTGGAGACCCTTTATCGCGCCGCTAGAGCTGTTGGCCGCAAGGTACAGTTTCAGCTCATATGAAAAAGCGCAGGCGACCGCCGGCCGCCTGCGCCTTCAAAACGCTTACATCAGGCTTTGACTAAAGCAGCTTGATATCGACCGCGGCGGTCTTGCCGCGCTCGTTCTGCAGTTCGTACGACACCCGCTGACCGTCGGCCAGGCCTTGCAGGCCGGCGCGCTGAACGGCCGAGATGTGAACGAAGACGTCATTGCCGCCCGCGGACGGTTGAATGAAGCCAAAACCCTTGGTGCTGTTAAACCACTTGACGGTACCTTCGGCCATATGTGCTCTCCCTTGGTCCGAACTGTTATCGAGCCGTGACGTTGAACAACCTCACGTACAATCGTCTCGGTAGCAGGCGGTTGAGACCATAGGGCACAAGACCCTGTAATCCCGGTAGGCCAGACATTCTTCCTGGAAAAGCAGGCAGCCAGAGTAACGGATTGTAACCCAAGTAAGACAGCTGTTTACGTTGTGGTCAAACGAAAACACTCCCTTTTGGGTGAATTTCACGGTGTTTTCTGCCGGATTTTGGCTAAAATGTCCCACCTTTACCCGTTTGACGGCCAAAATTACGCTGAACACCTCAGAAAAGGTGCTAGAAACCGACCATGACATCCCCCTTCCTGCGTTTATGGCTGCTGCGCCAGATCCTGTCCTTGCCCAGAGCGGTGCTGCGCTTTTTCTCCGGCGGCGGCGTCGTCTATGTCGGTGGCCGTACCCTCGATGCCCAGATCCAGTTCCTGTGGCGAACCTGGTTCACCTCCGCCAAACAGGACGTCACCCTAAGCCTGAGCGGCAAAAGCCTGGAAATCGTCCGCGAGGAATGGCAGCAGACCGCCAGCCTGATGGGCTTGCCGCGCGGCATCAAGGTCCGAATCGAGCCGGCGGCGGGCGACGCGCCGGGCGGCATCGGCGGCATCGTCATCAAGCCGGCCGCCATTGCCCCCGATGCCCCGCTGCTGGTCTTCTTTCACCAGGGGGTGGGCGTGATCGGCGGTCCCGACCTGTCCAGGGCTTTCTGCGCCCTGTTCGCCCATGAGGCGCGCTGTCCGGTCTTCCTGCCCGACTACCGACTGGCGCCGACCTACCGCTTCCCGGCCGCCTATGACGACGCGCGTATTGCCTGGGACTGGGCGCAAGCCAATGCCGTCCGCCTGGGCGCGCGCAGCGGCGAGGTCGCCATCGGCGGCGTCACCCTGGGCGCCAATCTGGCAGCCCGCCTGTGCCTGGACCTGAAACGCGACTTCAAGCCGCTGCCGGTGGCGCAACTGCTGGTGACGCCTCTTCTCGACCTCGGCGATCCGCACCTGAAGACCGCCAGCGACGGCCTGTGGCCGCTCTGTGCGTCCGACCTCGACATCATGATCGCTCACTATGCCGGCGCCGGCGCCGGCGCCGACCTCAGCGATCCGCGCGTTTCCCCTGCCCACGAAAAGCTGATCATCGGCCAGCCGCGCACGCTGGTGGTCGCCGCGGGTCTGGACCCGCTGGCGCCCCAGGCCGAAGCCTTTGCCCGCCGGCTGATCGAGGCCCGCACCAAGGTTGTCTACCGCCGTTACGATAATCTGCCGCTTGGCTTCGACCTGCTGGCCAGCGTCGTCGACGAGGTGCGCACCGCCACCCGCGACATGGCGCGCAACTGGCTGGACTTGCTGCGGCTGACCCGGGCTGAGGACGCCCAGGTTCCGGCTCAGGCCTTAGATCATGGCCCTGGCGAGAACGTGGCATGAGCGGGCTGCCCGCATCTCAGCCGGACATGGACTTCGATCCCCTGTCGGCCGAATTCGCTGACAATCCCTATCCCGCCTATGCCCGTCTGCGTAGCTATGGTGCGCCATGGTACTTCGCGGGGTACGACATCTGGCTGCTGTCGCGTTACGAAGACGTCGCCGCCGCTGCGACACACCCCGCCTGCGTGCGCTCCCCCGAAGCGGTAATGAGCCGGGACGAGATCGCCGCCCAGCAGGTGCGCGACAACTGGCACGATATGCCGTTCCACAGCCGCTTCGTACAGTTTTCGCTGCTGAATGCCGACGGCGCGGTCCATCAGAGCCTGCGCCGGATCATCTTCAATGAATTCCGCACCCCTTCGCTGCAACGGCTGCACGCCACGGCCCAGGCGCATATCGACCGGCTGCTCGACGCCGTGATCGACAACGATCAGATGGAGTTTATCGAAGACTTCGCGGCGCGCGTCCCCGGGCCAGTGATTGGCAGCTTCCTTGGCGTGCCCGAAGACGACTGCGGCCCGTTGCGGCAGTGGTCGGAGGACATCGTACAGTATTTCGACATCGACCGCAGCGATGCGCGCAAGGCCCTGGCCGAAACGACCACGGCCGAATTCTACGACTATCTCCTACGGTTGTCGGATGAACGCCGCCGGCGGCCGAAAGACGATCTGATGTCGCGCCTGATCGCCCGCTACGACGCCAGTGAACTGAGCGAGGACGACTATATCTCGACCTGCATGCTGATCCTGATGGCGGGGCACGGCTCAACTATCGATATCCTTGGCAACGGGCTGGCAGCCTTGCTCGCCCACCGCTGCGAACTGGCGCGACTGCGCAACGCGCCCGAACTGATGACGACGGCGGTCCAGGAGATGTTCCGCTACGATGCCCCCCTGCCCTTTTTTCATCGCTTTGCTGCCCGCGACATCGCGTTGAACGGCTGGTCTATCCCCAAGGGCACCAGGCTCGGTTTGCTGTACGGCTGCGCCAACCGCGACGAGGCGGCATTTCCCCAGGCCGACCACTTCGACGCTGGACGCACGCCCAACCGCCATATCGCCTTTGCCAGCGGGGCCCACGTGTGTCTGGGCAATCATCTGGCGCGGATGGAACTCGATATTGTCTTTGCCACCCTCTTGCGGAGGCTGAAAGACATCGAACCGGCGGATTTCGCGGTGCGGCGGCGCGGCCTGTCGGTGCGTGGTTTCGAAACCCTGCCCGTCGCGTTCAAGGCCGCCTGAGATGAGCGATCTGCCGGGCTTTCTGCGCAACCTGCCCCACAATGCGCCCTTGCCAGTGGCGACCTGGAACCCGCCGTTCTGCGGCCATATCGATATGCGCATCGCCCGCGACGGCACGTGGTTCCACAACGGCACGCCGATTCGTCGCCCGGCCATGGTGCGGCTGTTTTCGCGCCTGTTACGCCGGGATGAGGACGGCTATGTTCTGGTTACACCGGTCGAAAAGCTGGGCATTACGGTCGAGGACGTGCCGTTTATCGCTGTCGAAATGGCTGTGGTGGACGGCACCCTGACCTTTCGCACCAACGTCGATGACGTTGTCACTGCTGGCAGGGATCATCCTCTGCGCTTCGAAACCGGCGACAACGGCTTTATCCCCTATGTCGAGGTCCGCATCGGCCTGTTTGCGCGCCTGGCCCGGGCCCTGGCACAGGACTTGGCGGCCATGGGGGAGATACGCGATGGCTGGTTCGGCGTCGTCTCGGACGGCGTCTTTTTCCCCGCGGTGCCAGAGGAGAAACTGGAGGTCTGAACGGGATGTCCGACCTCAGAGCGCAATCCGATAAAGTGGACGCCACCGCACGGCCGTCCCCGTTTTCGGAAAAATTGCGCGACAAAACAAAAACCTGGAGCGGGATTTTGATTCCATCAAAACTCATCCGGCTCCAGTAAGCAGGTCCACAGATTTCACAGATTTCACAGAAAGGATGCACGCTTTGCGCGCCATCTCAGGCCGGAAGAAATTTGCGACGGCGCAAAAAATCTGTGAAATCTGTGAAATTTGTGGATTGGCTTTTTTACGCCTGCCCCAAAGACGCCTTTATCAAGCTCTTGTTTTTGAACATTAAAAATCAACGCGCCGGCGACAATCCTGAGCCGCAATGTTCATGTCGGGTTCATGTCATCCTTGTTAGATTTGACGTACGGGGCGACTGAAACACAAGCTTGAGGAACATCGCCATGAAACGCTTGATTGCCGCTGCGCTGGCCACCGTTCTCGCCGGGACTTTTGCCCTGAGCGATGCCGCTATGGCCCGCGACAATGGCCACTATGACCGATATGATCGCGGGGATCGCTATGATCGTGGCGATCGCTACGACCGACATGATCGTGGTGACCGCTACGGTCGCTATGATCGCCGCGACCGCTACGATCGTTACGATCGCCGTGACCGTCACGATCGCTATTACAACCGTTACGAACGCCGCCGCGAATACCGCGACGACCGCCGCAACTACAATCGTGGCTACCACAATGGCTGGCGCGACCGCTCAGACTGGCGCCGCGGCGGCTATGTCGGCTACAACGACTGGCATCGCGGCCGCCGGGTCGATTACCGCAGCCACCGGCACCTGTACGCGCCCCCCTACGGCTATGAATGGCGCAGGGTGGACGACAATTACGTCCTGGCCGCTGTGGCGACCGGCCTGATCGCCGGCCTGATCATCGGGGGCGATTACTAGATCCTGAGCGGCATCTGACAGACGACGGCGCTCCTTGCGGGGCGTCGTTTCTATTCGCCGAGATCGTGGCCGAAACTGATCTGGTTGCCGTCCGTATCGCGCAGAATGAAATCGCGCATCCGGTAGAGTTGATCCATCGGTGGCTGAATGGCGATGATACCTTTCGCGGTGATTTGGGCGTAATAGGCGTCGACAGCGTCGCAGACCACATAGACGGTTCCGCCGCCGAGCGGACGGCCGTTGTCCCGGTTTTCGGCCAAGTGCAAACCAATCTCGCCCAGCCTCAATCCGACATAGGTGTCGAAGCGGAATTCCTCATCGAACCCCAGCCCATCACGGTAGAACTTCAAGGCCTGATCTAGATCGGAAACGTGGAAAACCGGGGATATGCTCAAAGTACGCATGTTACGTCCCTAACAAGAACCAGGCCGAAGGGGTCGGATGCGTCAGCCACTCAAAGCTTGGTTCACGCGCTAACCATCACCCCTTGACCAGCTTGGCGGCCAGGACATCCTCCAGCCCCAATGCCCGCACCGCGGTCACTACGATGCCCGCCGCATCCAGTCCGGCTTCGGCGTATTGGTTCACCTGGCTGTTCTGGTCCTGATAGACGTCCGGCAAGGTCAGGGTGCGGATCTTAAGTCCACCATCGAGCGCCCCGGCCCCGGCCAGATATTGCAGCACGAAGCCGCCAAAGCCTCCGACCGCGCCTTCCTCGATCGTGATCAGGCATTCATGGTGCTTGGCAAGTTGCAGGATCAGCTCTGTATCCAGCGGCTTGGCGAAGCGGGCATCGGCCACGGTCGTCGACAGGCCGCGCGCCGCCAGCATATCAGCCGCCTTCAGAGCCTCCTGCAAGCGCGCCCCGAGCGACAGGATGGCGACCGTGGAACCTTCGCGAACGATCCGGCCCTTGCCGATAGCCAAGGGTTCGGCCACTTCGGGGATCGAGACGCCGACGCCGTCCCCGCGCGGATAGCGGAAGGCGCACGGCCCCTCGTTATAGGCCGTCGCCGTGGCGATCATCGCCGCCAGTTCGGCCTCATCGGACGCCGCCATGATCATCATCTGCGGCAAGGCGCCAAGATAGCCGATATCAAACGAACCGGCATGGGTGGCGCCATCAGCCCCGACCAGGCCGGCGCGGTCGATAGCAAAACGCACCGGCAGGTTTTGCAGCGACACGTCGTGGGCAACCTGATCGTAGCCGCGTTGCAAAAAGGTCGAATAGATGGCGCAGAACGGCTTCATGCCCTCGGCGGCGAGGCCGGCGGCAAAGGTCACGGCGTGTTGTTCAGCGATACCAACGTCGTAGCACCGCGTCGGGAAAACCTCGGCGAACCGGTCGAGCCCGGTGCCCGATGGCATGGCTGCGGTGATAGCGACGATACGGTCGTCGGCTTTCGCCTGCTTGATCAGTTCCGAAGCGAACACCTCGGTGTAGCTGGGGGCGTTGGACTTGGGCCGCGACTGTTCGCCGGTGATGACGTCGAACTTGGCAACACCGTGATACTTGTCGACAGCGTTCTCGGCGTGTTCGTAGCCCTTGCCCTTTTGCGTCACGACGTGGACCAGGACCGGACGGTCGCGGATCTCGCGCACCCGCTTCAGTACGGCGCACAGATGCTCCATATTGTGGCCGTCGATCGGGCCGACATAGTAGAACCCCAACTCCTCGAAGAAGGTCCCGCCCGTGACATAGGTGCGGGAGAACTCTTCCGACTTGCGCACCAGTTCAAAGATCGACCTTGGCAGGCGCTCAGCCACGCTCTTGCCCCACCGCCGCACCGCCTGGTAGGCACCGCCGGAGACCAGGTTGGCGAGATAGGCGCTCATCCCGCCGACCGGGGGTGCGATCGACATGTCGTTGTCATTGAGAATGACGGTCAGGTTTTTGGTCGTCTCGGCGGCATTGTTCATCGCCTCATAGGCCATGCCGGCCGACATCGAGCCGTCGCCAATAACCGCAATGACCTTGTGGTCCTGGCCCTTTTGATCGCGGGCGGCACAGAACCCCAGCGCGGCCGAGATCGATGTCGCGGCATGGGCGGCGCCGAACGGATCGTACGGACTTTCCGAACGCTTGGTGAAACCGGACAGACCTCCGCCCTGGCGGAGACTGCGGATACGGTCACGCCGGCCGGTCAGCAATTTGTGCGGATAGCACTGATGGCCGACATCCCAGATCAGAATATCGCGCGGCGTCTCGAAGACGTGGTGCAAGGCCACCGTCAGTTCGACCACGCCCAGCGCCGAGCCGAGATGGCCGCCGGTCTTGGATACGACATCGATGGTTTCGGCGCGCACCTCGTCGGCCAGCGCCTTGACCTGGGTGGGACTTAGGCGGCGGATATCCTGCGGTTCATGCAGGCTGTCGAGAACAGGAGTTTCAGGGGGCAAATCAGCCAACCGTTTCACACGCAACGAACCGCGTTCAATTGCGCCGGTTCAGAACAAAGTCAACACATTCACGCAAGTATCGCGCTTTTCCGCCGAAAATATCAAGACGAGACTTGGCCTGATCCGACAATATTTTGACGCGGCTCTTGGCCTCATCCAGCCCCAGCAGGGTGACGAAGTTGGTCTTGCCCCTGGCCGCGTCCTTGCCCGAGGCCGCCTTGCCCATTTCCTCAGCATCGCCTTCGATATCGAGGACGTCGTCGGCAATCTGGTAGGCCAGGCCCAGGTCCTGGGCAAAGTGGGTCATGACCATGCCTTCGCGTTCGGAGACGTCCGCAACGACCAGGGGAATCTGGAAGGCGTAGACGATCAGGGCGCCGGTCTTCATCCGCTGCATCCGGGCGACGCCACCCAGGTCGTCATGGACACCGACCAGGTCAATCATCTGGCCGCCGGCCATGCCCTGCGCCCCGGCCGCCTGGGCCAGCATGCGCACGAGTTCGCAACGCACCAAAGGATCGTCGTGGGTGTCCTCGCTGGCTATGATCTCAAAGGCAACGCTTTGCAGGGCGTCACCGGCCAGGACAGCCGTGGCCTCGTCATAGGCACGATGCACCGTCAGCCGGCCGCGCCGCAGGTCATCGTCATCCATGCATGGCAGATCATCATGGACCAGGCTGTAGGCATGAATGCATTCCAGAGCGCAGGCGGCGCGCAGGACCGCGTTTTCGTCGGCGTCGAAAAGCCTTGCCGTTTCGAGGGCAAAAAATGGCCGCAGGCGCTTGCCTGGCCCCAGGGCGGCATAGCGCATGGCCTCGGTCAGCCGGCACTCGGGGCCGTCGCCGCGCGGCAGGAGCTGATCCAGCGCCATGGTAACCAGGTCGGCCGTCTCCGCCATGCGTTGCAGCAGCGGCGGCAGGTCGGTATTGGCGGCGACCGGAGTCATAGGCACCCTTCCGCGGTTAAGTTATGGCTCCGGGTTTCACGCTTGTGAAACGCGGTTGGGCCAATCGGCCGCCCGAGCGAACGCCTGCACTCAAGCAGCGAAGCGATAGCGCAAACAGAACGGCCTGCGTGGCGCATGAACGCCTCTAAGAAAAATCGGCGGGAACAACACCTTCAGGAACACCGGCCTTGCTCAGGGATATCTTTTCGACCTGCAGGCGGGCGGCTTCCAGCCGCGCTTCGCACAGGGCTTTCAGTTCCGCGCCACGCTCGTAGAGTTTCAAGGATTGCTCTAACGGAGCCTGACCGGATTCGAGTTCAGTGACAATTCGTTCAAGCTGTTTCAGCGCCTCTTCGAACGAGAGTTCAGGTGAGGAAAGGTTTGGCGTATCGCTCATCGAAGGTTCTTCCTCAGTTCGTAGCGGCGGCACCCCCAGTATTTGAACCCCTGCTCCACCGTCTTTATAAAGCCCATTTTCTTCAGTTCAAGGCTGATCATCAGGTTGAAATACCCGTGCGCCAGGACCAGGACATCGCCGCCTTCGCGGGCCTTCGCCACCAGGAAATCGGCGGCGACTTTGGCACGTTTTTCGGCCATGGCGCGGGTTTCTTCGGCGTCATGCAGGTCGCTATACCACCACCACAACCGCGACACCGTGCCCCACCCCCATGATTTCGGTGACAACTTGATCCAGGTCGGCAGATGTGGCGGTGGCAGGGGGGCCTCCACCAGGATTTCCAGGGGCTGAAATGAACGGCCATTGCACACGGCCTGGGCGGTTTCCATGGCCCGGCGCAGGGTCGACGAAAAGATAAAGCGCGCTTCGGTGACATAACGGTCGAGACAATGTGGCGGCGTCTGGCCCGCCAGCAACCCGCCTTGCTCGTATTTTGCCCACCAATCCTTGTAACCGCGCCAGTCCATGGTGTTGCGGCGTGACAGCGCCGGCTCGCCGTGGCGGACAAGCGTGATCGCGCCCATCGCCGGCATAGCGCTGGTGACACCCTGATCCTTGGCGACTGTGTCGTGCACCCGGCCCCCAAAATCGGCGGATCCGGTTGGATTCGCCTTTGGCGTTAAAACAGGGCCTGTTGGTAACGTTCCTTAACAGGCCGGGCAAGTGTTTTATAGCCTTGAGCCCCGTTCCGGGATCGGGAACAGGGTTCGACGCGTACCGCTTTTTCTACTTTTCACCCATGGCGTCCGCTATCCGGCACAGCTGGATAACGATCATGCCATGCATTTTCATCTGCCGCCGCTCCAGTTCCACGGGCGAGCCCGGCGCTGATGGAGGCGCTCCGTCTTTCAACAGTTCATGCACCTGGTGATAGATATCATCGATTTGTTTCATGTCCGCGCTCCCATACGGTGCGGTGCAGTCCTCGAGGACTTCCTGTTTCGCTTGTTATCAAGCGAGGACAAACGACCGCCAGCCTTCCGCATAAGAAAGCGTATAATGTAAGAATACAGTAAGGTTTGCGGGCCTCCGGGTTTCGCGGCGCCAATCCTAATCCGCCCTCTGTAACTCCAGATGCATGACATTGGTTCGTTCGGTGCGGAAGCCAGCCTCGCAATAGGCCAGGTAGAACAGCCACAACTTGCGGAACGAGGCATCAAAACCCTTGATACGCCCCTCTTTCCAGGCATCTTCAAAGCGCTGACCCCACTGTTTCAGGGTCTCGGCATAGTCGTGGCCGAACTTGAAGTCCGACACCATCTTCAGTCCGGCCGCCCGGGTCTGTTCAACCAGCTTTTGTGCCGAGGGCAGCATGCCGCCCGGGAAGACGTATTTCTGGATGAAGTCGGCACGTGTGCGATAGTCATCAAACATGTCGTCGGCGATGGTGATGATCTGCAAACCGGCCTTACCACCCTTTTTCAGGACGTCGTGCAGTTTGTCGAAATAGGTCTTCCAATAGGCCTCACCGACCGCTTCGAACATCTCGATAGAGACAACCGCGTCGTATTGCCCCTGGACGTCGCGATAATCCATGAGCTGGATATCGACCTTGTCCGACAGTCCCAACCGCTCCATACGCTCCATGGCGAACTCGCGCTGGGCCGGCGATATGGTCAGGCCAGTGACCCTGGCGCCGATCACCTCGGCGGCATATTGCGCGAACCCACCCCAGCCACAGCCGATTTCCAGCACGTGCTGGCCGGGCTTCAGGTCGACCAGACTGGCCAGCTTGGCATACTTGGCGTTCTGGGCGGCGCCCAGGTCCTTGTGCTCGCGAAAGCGGTCGCCACTGAACAGCGCCGACGAATAGGTCATGCTCTGGTCCAGCCATTGGTCGTAGAAATTGTTGCCCAGGTCGTAATGGGCAAAGATGTTGCGCTTACTGCCGTCCCTGGTGTTTTTGTTCAGACTGTGCAGCCAGTTGTTGATCGTCTGGATGATCTTGTTGCCGGTGAAGAGTTGGCCCAGATGCTCGCTGTTCAGGGTCAGCACCTCAAGCAGGGTCGCCAGATCCGGCGTGTCCCACTCGCCTTCGCGATAGCCATCGCAAAAACCGATATCTCCGGACGTCATGACGCGCTTCATGAAGTTGAAATCCCTGACCAGCAGAACGCCGGTTGGTCCGGGCGCCTTGCCCTGGACCAGCAAAGGGGCACCCGACGGCAGTACGACCTCCAGCGTGCCAAAGTGGAAGACGCGACGCAGGATTTCGACGCCCTTGCGCAGGTGAAACGGCAGGGCTTTCAGTTCGGTTTCGGGAGACATGGGAGCGGAGGCATCAGCGGACATGGTCGACCTTGGGCAGGAAGTTGAGTCTATTGTACGTCGGACCGCAGGAACTGGACGCGCGACCGGGCCTAAATTCCAAGACGCCTTGGCAAGGGCCCCCGCCCGCCGCCGCAGTCGCGGCGAGCCATGCGGCGTTTCGGCCAATTATGGCAAATCTTAACAGGAAAACAAGCCGCAGCGGTCTGCGATCAGGGCGATTTGTCCCTGGAGTATGTGGCCAACACCTCGAAAGCTTCGATCCGCGCTCAGGTCTGCGACAGTAATCCCTTGCGGTACAAGCCATTCCGGTAGCCCGGGCGCTCGCGGTGTGGCGAGCGGAAGTTCTTCCATATCCATGGAGACATGCCGCGCAAATTGCCGATCTGGTCCGCAATTTCCAACGTCTTGCGGTAATATTTCGCCTGGTAGTCCTCCGAGACCTTGTGCCTGGCCGTCGAGTTCACACCGCAATACCAGGCACGTGAAGGCGCTGGGTTGCAAGCCGGGCTATCCGGTACATTTCGCCACAAAGGCCCAACGCGCCTTAGCCCAATGCGCCTTAGAGCGGGATTTTGATTCCATCAAAATCCCGCTCCAGATTTCAACCCATCGACGTATAGTTCTAAAGAACAAAGAAATCGTTGGTGGACAACGAGGTTACGCCGGTGAGCGTTGCGATATGGATCGCAGCAACGCCACCAAGGCCATCCACATCAAACTTCAGCACGCCGTTGACGGAGTTGAAGAGGAATGTGGAGAGCCCCGCCTCGACAGCCACAGGCGCAACACCGACAATCAACTGAGCGTCAGAGATATTGCTGCCGATTGAGAACTGATTGCCGAACAGTGATCGTGTAACGCCGATATGGTCGCTGCCGATTTGGAAGTCGACAAAGACGTCTCTGTCCACAGCGAAACGTGACAGGATGAACTCATCTGCGTCGCCGCCACCCGACACGTAGTCGATACCCGCGCCGCCTGACAAGAAGTCGACGCCAAGACCGCCGTACAGGTAGTCCCTGTCGGCGCCTCCGGTCAGACGATCGTCCCCTTCGCCACCGGTAAGGCGATCCGAACCCGCATCGCCATTCAGCGTGTCCGTTCCGGCGTCGCCGAAGAGATAGTCCGCACCTTCACCACCGGTTGCCAGATCGTCCCCATCACCGCCATAGACCTTGTCAATGCCGGCACCGCCAAAAAGACTGTCTTCAGCCGTCCCGCCGTAAATCAGGTCATCGCCGTCACCGCCAGAGACAACGTCGGCACCGTCATCGCCATAGAGTTTGTCGTTACCGGCGCCTCCGTTAATCCGGTCATCGTCTTCTCCGCCGTAGATGCGGTCAATGCCGTTGCCACCGCTGAGATAATCCTTGCCCGCCGCTCCATAGAGAACGTCGTCACCCTCGACGCCGTACAAGGAGTCCCAGCCCTCTCCGCCCAGCACGGTATCGTTGCCATTTTGGCCGAAGAGGCGGTCGTTGCCTTTCAGACCTTCAATCCTGTCGGCAAGCGGAGTGCCCAGAATATAGTCATCGTTCTCGGTACCTAATATCAACATTTCAGTCTCCATATAAATAGAAGTTTATCTGTAAACGCATAGGCCCGTAAATATATGCGCGCTTGGTAAGAAATGTGATAATTGCGTCGAAAAGTTGGCGTGCGCAGTCAACGCGAAAGAAGAGTATCCATTTTTATCAACTCTATATTTGGCATTAATGACACGTTCATTTTGCGTTCATAAAATGTAGAAGAAGTTGCTTGAGCGGGTAGCACAGACCCTGGCTTATCCCAACCCTCGATGACCTGGACTCACCGCGGGTTGGTATTAATCAAAAAAACCGCACGCGCCGTCCGGCGCGTGCGGTCCATGCTCCCCCCCCACCAAAAAAAGCCTAGCGCTTCACCTTGACCGCCTTGCCGGTGTAGGCGACCTCGACCGCCTGGCTGTCCAGGGTCCCCGACGTCGACACACCCGGCGTGATAAAGCGCACCCGGAACGTCCGGCTTTCGATCATGCCCTGGTAGCTGCCGGTGCGATCGCCGATGGTCACTTCGCCGGTCTTGTCGTTGTAGGTTACCGGAATGCGCGAATAGGCGCCCTTGACGTAGGCGTTGGACACGCCATCGTCCTCGTACAGGCTGTAGCTGCCGTCGGCGCCGGTATAGATGGTGAAGGTCACCGGAGCGTCGGGCTTTTCGTTGTAGTACTGAATCACCGGGCCCATCGGCAGGATGGCGCCCGCCCGCACGAACAGCGGGATCTGGTCCAGCGGCGCGGCGACGTCGCGGGCCTGGCCGCCCTCGACCTTTTCGCCCGTATAGAAGTTATACCAGGCGGCGCCGGCCGGCAGATAGACACGGCGCGAGGTCGCCTTGAACTTGCTGACCGGCGCGACCAGGATCGACTTGCCGAACATGTAGGCGTCGTTGATGTTTTTCCCCTTGGCATCGCCAGGGAAATCAAGGGCAAAGCCGCGCATGATCGGAGCCGCTTCGTAATGGCTGTCGGCCGCCGCCGAATAGATATACGGCATCAGGCGATAGCGCAGTTCCAGGAACCACACCATGTTGGCGCGCATCGGCGAGCCGGCTGGCGAAATCTCATGAATTTCACGCTTCACGCCTTCACCATGCGAACGCATCAACGGCGAGAAGGTCCCGAACTGCCACCAGCGCTGGTTCAGCTCACGCCATTCCTTCAGGTCTTCGGCCGTACCGGTGCCCCCGGCGTTGCGGTTTTCCTGCAGACCGCCGACATCCGTCCCCTGGAAACGCGTTTCCTGGGCATAGCCACCGATGTCGTGCGTCCAGTTCGGCACGCCCGAGAAGCCCGTTTGCACACCGGCCGATATCTGGTCGAAGAGATTGTCCCAGGTGCCGACCACGTCGCCCGACCACAGGGCAGCCGCATTGCGCTGCACGCCGGCAAAGCCCGAGCGGGTTAAGATAAACTGACGCGTGTCCGGCTGATCGCGCTTCAGGCCGTCGTACATGGCCTGGGTGTTCATCAGCGCATAGGCGTTGTGAACGAGGGCGCCAGGTCCCATCTGGGTCGGCGTGATCAATTCGGCAAAGTCCTCCAGCCGCTGGTTGGAGTTCACGTCAGGCTCGGTATTGTCCATCCACCAGGCATCAATGCCCAACGGGATCAGGGTGTCCTTCAACTGGCGGTAATAGATGTCGCGCGCTTCCTGATTGTAGGGCGAATAGTGCGAATTGAGATAGCCCGGACCGACCCAGTCCCTGGAGCCGTTCTCGACATTCCTGGTCCACATGTAGCCCTTGCGCTCGAACTCCTTATAGTTGTCGGTATTGGCGTAGTACTTGCCCCAGATCGAGAACATGATGTTGGCATTCTGGGCGTGGACCTGATCGACCATGCCCTTCGGATCCGGGAAACGCTTGGCGTCGAAGGTATGGCTGCCCCACTGGTCTTCCGGCCAGTAGAACCAGTCCTGGACGATGTTGTCGATCGGCCACTTGTTGTCGCGATAGGTCTTCAGCACGCCCAGAAGCTGGTCCTGGGTTTCGTAGCGCTGACGCGACTGCCAGAAGCCGTAGGCCCACTTCGGCATCATCGGCGGGGTCCCGGTGACGTGGTGATAGCCGCCGATGACACCCTGGATCGAGTCCGACGCGATGAAGTAGTAGTTGAGCGCGGTGCCAGCTTCGGATGCCAGGCGCAGGGAGTGCTTGTCGGCATCAGGTTCCGGGTTGGAATGATGCAGCGAGATCATGCCGCCGGACGGTTCCCATTCCAGGTCGATCTTGACCGGTTTACCGGCTTCGAAGGTCTGCTCAAAATTATTGTACCAGCCGTTCCAGCCCATCCGCCAGACGCCATGGTCAAATATGGTCTTGCCATCCATCCTGAGCGTCGCATAGTCGGCCGAGAACAGCTTCATCTTATGGACGCCTGGCTTGTCAGAGGTCGCGGTGCCTTCCCAGACAACCTTGACCTTCTTGCCCTGGGTGGCTTCCTTGCTGAGCGCCGGGTCAGTCGGCCAGTATTCGGCCACGTCCTTGAGGAACTGATAGCGGACATCGGGCTCGATACGCGTCAGCACCAGTTTGCCATCGACATAGTAACGGGCGGTCAGGCCGGTCGAGCCATCGAGGGCGGTGAGCTTCAGATCGCGGCTGGCCAGACCGAAGCGGACCGGATTGCCGAAGCGGGTGACCGAGTTGTTGTCCCAAAGGATACCGTAATTCTTGTCGGAAACGACGAAGGGGATGCCGATATCCATATTGTGCTGGCGCAGCTCGACGTCTTCGCCGTTCAGGTTCATCTGGGCGTTCTGGTGCTGACCCAGTCCGTAGAAGGCCTCACCCGTGCCCTTGTTGAACTGGACAGCGGTTGCGACAAAGGGCTGGCCTTCGACCGTTACCGGCGTAATGCTGCTGCTGGCTTCCGTCAGGACGGCCTCGCCCTTGCCATTGAAGAAGGTCAGGTTGCCGTCGGTCAGGGAGACCTTGACCGACGCCTTGCCGGCCTTGAGCACGACAGTGCTACCGGCCTTCGATACGGTGAAGCCGCTGTTGACCGGCTCGGCGATCGACATCAGCGACGGGAGCTGTGTCCGTTTCGGGTCATCCAGCCCGACGACATGGATGATGTCGTCGCGGATGACCTCGAGGACGATTTCCTTTTCGGCGCCGCCGTCGGGCCGCACAATCACGCCGGTGGCGGTCTTTTCGAACGTGCCGGCCCAGGAGGAACCCGCACATACCATCATGGCCAGCGCCGAAACGGAGGCTAAAACCTTCATCTTCATCATCTCAACTCCCTGTTTATTGTGGACGCCTCCCTTGGTCGGCGCCAAAGCTCGCTCCCTCCTCTCCATCTTGATGGGGAGGTGGCGCGGCCGCCGCAGGCCGAAGGCCGTAGGCAAAGTCCGCGACGGAGGGGTATCTTTGTTACTTCTCAAACGTCGCTAAACGCACTTTAAACAGCCTGGCCTGGGCGAAGTTCAAACCATAATCCGTCTGGTCCCCGTTCCAGACACGCTCGAACACCCAGTTTCCCCTGGCATCGTAATGACCTTCCTCAACACGGTCGAGGATAAAACCTCTGGCCTTATTGGCCTCGCCTGCCCCGAACGAAATCCGTGCATGGTAGCCGGCCACCAGAAATTCGTTGTCCGACAACTTCGCCACCGCGACACCGCCGCTGGGCACGTCCGAACCTTCCGGATAGCCGTTCTTGTTGTCCGGGTCCCATTCCGGCATGCCGAACTCCCACTGGCGGTAGGTCACCCTGGCATTCCAGTTCGGTCCCAGATCCAGAGTCTGGGCCGAATGGTCGTCGGGTTCCGAGACGCCCCAGACCTGGCTTTCGAACGACAACTTCGGCCAGACCCGTTCCAGAGGGCGAAACAGGCTATAGAGTTCACCAAACGGCTTGACCATCTCGGGGCCGGTTTTGGTCGTCCCCAGCGGATAGTTGGAATAGCCGCTATAGTCGAAGCCGAACGGATCGAAGCCGATTCCCTGGCGACCCAGGACCGAGAAGATAAACCGGGCATAGGTCGGCTTGTTTCCGCTTTCCGCGACAAAGAGCGGGTTGTCCTTGCGAGCATAGAAGGCAAGCGTCGCTTCATAGCTCTGCGAGCCCGGCGAATACAGGTCCGGCGCGACGAAATCGATGTTCGGGGCCGCCGCCTGATAGACTTCGATGACATTATAGGTCGGCCCGCCCGATGCGTAGGAGCCCGGCGCCTGGTCCGGATTGAGCGGGTCCTTCAGGGCGGCGTTCATATAGGTCGGCAGGGGATAGACCGCCTTGCCGGCTGCGGCGATGTGGTCGACATAGGATGCGATCGACCAGGCGTGGAAGAATTCGTCGGCATCCTTGCCAAACACTTCGTTCCAGGTTCCTGCATTTTTGTTGAGGCGCGACAGAAGCGCCTGGGGCACAGGCTGGGCCATCAGCCCATTGGCCTTGGCGGAGTAGTCGCGCGCCGCGCCATACACCCCGACCTCATTCTGCGGCTGGATCATGATAACCGTGCGCTGGCTGCTGTCGATCGCCTTGATGTGCTCCATCATCTTCACATAGGCCCGCTTATCGGCCTCGCGCGTCGTCTCGTACAGCGGCGACAGGGCGTAGGACAGCGAGCCGTCCTTGTTGGTCAGGCGCGGGAAGCGCTTGTTGTCGGTCTTGACCCACGACGGCGTATAGCTTGGCCCCGTGTTCTTCCAGGTACCGAACCACAGAATGACCAACCGCACCTTGTTCTGCCGCGCCTGCGTGATCAGAGCATCGACAAAGCTGAAATCGAACTGGCCCTCGACCGGCTCGACCTGCTCCCACGCCACCGGCATGACCAGGGTATTGGCGTTCAGGTCCTTGATCGCCGGCCAGACATTTTTCAGCGCCGCCGGATAATTGCTGGAGTTGTTCGCCTGACCGCCAAGGATCAGGAACGGCGCACCATCGACCATGAGCGCGAACTTGCCATCCTTTTCAACCAATTCCGGGATCGGTTTGGAGGGCGCTGCCGTCTTCTTTGCCGCAGCCACCGCCATCGGCGCGGCCAAAATCAATGATAGCGCTAACACCACACCACAGATTCGCTTGCCTGTCGTCTGGATCATCCGAAGCTCCCTGTCCGCTCGCATATGGTGAAAAAACCAGATTTCCACCGGCTCTTTCCATATGTGCATTTTTTATCACTTGTGAAATATGTAATATAAAATTGTCAGCTTTACGGCAAGTCCAATTGACGCAACTTGTGTTATGGTCGTTTTTTTGTCACGTTCGCGCGCAGGTGCGCGAATCTGCGCCGCCTTATGGAAGATGATTATGCGTTCCGAACATGGCGTCAGCCTGGCCTATGGCCTTTTGAAAACGCTGGGCCAATCTATTGTCACCGGGGAATTCGACAACACCATATTCCCGACCGAAGCCGAACTGTGCCAGCGCTACGGCGCTTCGCGCACGGTCATGCGCGAAGCCGTCAAGATGTTGTCCGCCAAGGGTTTGCTGTCGTCACGCCAGCGTCAGGGCACGCGTATCGAGCCGGTCGACAACTGGAACATGCTCGATCCGGACGTCTTGCGCTGGCTGATGGAGCGGCCGATTTCCAACAAGATCTTCCGCGAGTTCGCCCAGATGCGCCTGGCCATCGAACCGACAGCCGCCGCGCTGGCCGCTGAGGTTCAGGACCGGCGCGCCATAGCCCAGATTCGCCAGGGCCTGGAGGCCATGATTACCACGGCCGGCGACCAGGACGCCGCGCTCCAGGCCGATATCGACTTTCATGTCGCCATTTTAAAGGCGTCAGGCAACCCCTTCTTCTGGCGGCTGAAGCCTTTGATCAACAACGCCCTGCAGTTGTCGATCCAACTGACCAACAAGATTTCCGGCCATACGGCCAGCATCGCCGCCCATGAGGCGATCCTGGTGGCGATCGAGCGCGGTGACGGCGAGGCCGCCAAGAAGGCCTCGGAAGCGCTTCTGATCGAGTCGCTGAAGCTGCTCGAAACCGCTTCGCTGGACGCCTGATCACGACGTTAGCCTATTCTTCATCGTTGGATTTGTAGTATCGCCGCAACCCAAGCATAGCTTATACCCAAGTATAGCCTCAACCAACACCGCTGAGGGCGCAACAGAGCGGAACGTCACATGTCGGACGCCATACTATTATGCAACCTGGCCATCAAGGGATGTGCCCGTCTGGCCCTCGTCAACCGGGAGGACGCGATCCAGTCGACTGCCGACTATGCCGCTGGCGACGAACCGGCATTTGAAAGCGCCGTGCACGATTTTCTCGACGATAACGGCGCGCCCTTTCTGACGGCCGCAGCGATCTCTGCCCCCGGCTGGGAGCAGGACGGCATTCAGCGCATGCCCAATCACGGCTACGATATCGAGCGCGAGAAACTGCGCCGCGTCTTCAACGTCAAGCGCCTGCACATCGTCAATCCAACCGTCGCCCGCGCCCTGGCCATTCCCAACCTGGCGCCGCAGGATTATGTGACCTTGAGTCCGGGTGAAGCTATGCCGGAAATGATCGACGCTACAAGGTGCGTCATCGGCACGGGTCCGGGCCTGGGCCTGGCTATTGTGATGAAGGACAGCGACGACCAATGGACAGCCTTTGCCGGCGCCGGCGGCCATATGGACCTGCCGGCGGGCAGTAGCGAACAGTTCGAAGTGCAGAGGTTCATGAGCGCCCGCTACGGCCACGTTTCGGTCGAACGCGCCGTGTCGCTGAACGGCCTGTGCGACACGTGGAGGGCTTTGTCGGGCCACAAGGACGCCGAGATTTCCGCCGAGGACGTCATTCGCCTGGCCAACAACGGCGACGCCACTGCCAGGCAATCGATCGCCATGTGCCTTGACTGGCTGGCCATCGCCGCGTCGGATATGGTCCTGACGACAGGGGGCCGCGGCGGCGTCTACCTCACAGGCCAATTGGTTGACATGCTGTCTCCGTTCCTCGACCGTGAGCGCTTCCATGCCCGCTTCTGCAAGAGCGGCCGGATTTCGGACTACTTAAGGGCCGTACCGGTGCACCACGTCACCTCACCGGACGCCGACTTCAAGGGTCTGAAAACACTGTTTCACTAAGAAAGAGGCGCCACAGACTGGATGATGACTTTCCACGCTCAGTTTGGCCCCACGTTTCCGAAGACCGCTAAACCGTCGGCGTAATCCTTACCATCACGACACCATGCGACGGCACTTCAGCCGAATAGCTGCCCTTGACCTTCCGGGTCACCTGCTTGCTCCACAGATCCTTGACGGTCGCCTTCATCTCCGTCGGCATCTGCAGGGTTTCCCAGTTCACCGACATGGTCCTGGCCGCGAGCGAGCGATTAAACAACACCACGGCACGGTCACCACCGGCCAGCGGCCTCACCCACACCTCAAAGTCGCCCTCGTCGATAACTTTCCGCGCCTGCTGTCCCAGCGGGTCCTGGTCGATCGCGATGACGTCCCTATTGGTCAGGATATCGTGGGTCTCCTGATCCATAGTCGACAGGTCGTTGCCGGCGATTAATGGCGCCGCCAGCATGGCCCATAGCGAGAAGTGCGCCTTGTATTCGGTTGCGGTCATCCCGCCATTGCCGACTTCCAGCATGTCCGGGTCGTTCCACTGGTTCGGCCCCGAGTCCTTCCACAGGTCGGCCTGGCGGTCCAGGATCGACAGGAAAGAGTGGCTATAGCCCTGGCTCACATCCCAGGAATCGCGGATATCGCCGGTCGTCCGCCACATATGCCCAGCCTTGGCCGCCCAGTTGCGCGGCTGGTTATCTCCCCATTCGCAGATGCTGAGCAGAATATCCCGCCCCGAGGCGCGCAAGGCCTTGGCCATGATCGTGTAGGCCGCCTCGGCATTGCGTGTGCCGGTGTAACACCAGTCATATTTGAGATAGTCGACGCCCCACGCCGCATAGGTGCGGGCATCCTGGAACTCATACCCGGCGCTGCCGGGGCGACCGCCGCAGGTCTTTACCCCGGCATCGGAATAGAGACCGAACTTCAACCCCCTGGAATGCACATAGTCCGCCAGCGCCTTGATCCCCGACGGGAACTTGACCGGATCGGCCTGAATGGTGCCGTCGGCGGCGCGGTCGGTCTGCCAGCAGTCGTCGATGACGACATACTGGTAGCCGGCGTCCTTCATGCCGGTCGACGCCATGGCATCGGCGACGGCGCGGACCTTGGCTTCATCGATGTTGCAGGCGAACCTGTTCCACGAATTCCATCCCATCGGGGGCTTCGCCGCCAAATTCGGCTTTGGCGCCGTCAGCTCCAAAGTCTCGTGGGCCGATGCGCCGCCGACCATACTAAAACCGGCTGCGATCGCAGCTCCTGTCATCCACGCCTTGATTCGCCGCATAGTCATGGTCCACTCCCTGGCTGTTTTGCCTGTTCAATTCCGGGCGGAATCTTTCCGACAATAAATAATACAATAACTTAGCTGGCAAGCAGCCCAGTAATAAATATTTTAATTTGCATTATTTTAAGCGCATGATATTTTCTTGGGTAACGGCGCTTTTGTCGTTGTTTCCTTGCCCAAGGATTCCTCCCAACACGACTTCCGCCTCCAGGTGCCTTGCCGGGAGGCTTTTTTTTGCGCCGTGACCCTGTTATGCTAGGGAACGATCTTGCCCGCCCCAGCCTTTGCTAGAGCGCAATCCGATAAAGTGGACGCCATCGCACGGGCACTCCCGTTTTCGGATAAATTGCGCGACACAACAAGAATTTGGAACGGCGTTTTGAGTCCAACAAAACATATCCCGCTCTGGCGGCGTTTGCGCTGAAAACTTGCAATATCACGCGTCAGGTTTAAGACGTTTGGTATTGCAAGAATTTTTCATGACGGAGGTTGCCGTTTTCGCCGCGGCGCACTAACGTGCCGCCGCTGTTCATAATTTCACGCCGTAAAGGCGGAATGCCACAAAGACAATTAAGGGGTTTACGTGTCACAAAAGCGCGTTCGCAAGGCGGTGGTACCTGTCGCCGGACTGGGTACCCGCGTCCTTCCCGGAACCAAGGTTGTCCCGAAAGAACTACTGAACGTCGTTGATCGTCCCATCCTGTCCTATGTCGTCGCCGAGGCCCGCGCCGCCGGGATCGAGCACTTCGTCTTCATTACCGGCCGTTCCAAGGGCGCGATCGAAGACTATTTCGACCACCAGGTCGAACTGGAAGCGCAACTGCGCGGCAAGAACAAGACCGCCATCCTCGACGAACTGCTGGCCGAGTTGCCCAGGGAAGGCGAGATGAGCTTCGTGCGCCAGATGCAACCGAAGGGCCTGGGGCATGCCGTCTGGTGTGGCCGCGACATTATCGGCGACGATCCTTTCGCCGTCATCTTGCCCGACATGGTCATGGACGCTGAGGTCCCGGCGCTGAAACAGGCGATCGACGCCTATGATCAGGTCGGCGGCAACATTATCGTCGTCGAAGCCGTCCCCCACGACCAGACGCACCAGTACGGCGTCGTCGCTCTGGAAAAACAAGACGGCAGGCTGAACAAGATGACCGGGATGGTCGAAAAGCCGCCGCAAGGCACCGCCCCGTCCAACCTGATCGTGTCAGGCCGCTACATCCTGCAACCCGAGATCTTCGGGCTGCTGGCGACCCAGGAACGCGGCGCCGGTGGCGAGATTCAGTTGACCGACAGCATGTTCCGTCTGATGGAGACCCAGAGCTTCCATGCCCTGGAATATGACGGCATCACCTACGACTGCGGCGACAAGATCGGCCTGCTGCGCGCCAATGTCGCCCTGGCCCTGAAGCGCCCTGACCTGGGTGAAGCGGCCCGCGCCGCATTGGTTCCTTACTTTTCCTGAGCTATTGCGCTATAGTGTTGCGCCGCACCATTTTCAACAGACGAGTTGCCCCATGACCGTAAAGCCCTTGCCTGCCATCGCAGAAAACACCTTCGAGTTCGAGACCATTCCGCTGGTCAAGGCGACAGGCTTCCGTGAATACGATGCGCGCTGGCTGTTCGGCAAGGAGATCAACCTGCTGGGCATCCAGGCCCTGGGCCTGGGTCTGGGCACCTATATCCATGAACGCGGCGTGACGCCCAGGATCGTCACCGGCCACGACTACCGCTCCTACTCGATCAACATCAAGAACGCGCTGATGCTGGGCCTGATGCAGGCCGGCATCGAGGTCGTCGATATCGGCCTGTGCCTGTCGCCGATCGCCTATTTCGCCCAGTTTGACCTCGATATTCCCTGTGTCGCCATGGTGACCGCCTCGCACAACGACAACGGCTGGACCGGCGTCAAGATGGGCGCCCAGGCGCCCCTGACCTTCGGGCCGGAAGAAATGGGCCGCCTGAAGGAGATCGTGCTCGGCGGGCTGGGCGTCGAGCGTCCGGGCGGCAAGCTGACCCAGGTCGAAGGCGTCCAGCAGCGCTACATGGACGACATCGCCTCCAAACTGAAGCTGAAGCGCAAGCTGAAGGTCATCTGCGCCTGCGGCAACGGCACGGCCGGCGCCTTCGCACCCCAGGTCCTGCGGGCGATGGGCGCCGAGGTCATCGAGATGGATTGCACCCTCGACTCGACCTTCCCCAAGTACAATCCCAACCCCGAAGACCACGAAATGCTCCATGAGATGGCCAAGGCCGTCACCGAGCATGGCGCCGACCTGGCTCTGGGTTTCGACGGCGACGGCGACCGCTGCGGCGTCGTCGACAACACCGGCAATGAGATTTTCGCCGACAAGATCGGCCTCATGCTGGCCCGCGACCTGTCGGCCATCTACCCGAACGCCACCTTTGTCGTCGACGTGAAATCCACAGGGCTTTATGCCACCGACGAGGTGCTGAAGGCCAATGGCGCGACCACCGTCTACTGGAAGACCGGCCACAGCTACATCAAGCGCAAGACCTCCGAACTGAAGGCCCTGGCCGGCTTCGAAAAGTCCGGCCACTTCTTCCTGGCCAGCCCGATCGGGCGTGGCTATGACGACGGTCTGGTCGCCGCCGAAGCCATTCTGTCGATGCTGGACCGCAATCCGGACAAGACCCTGTCGCAGCTCAAGGACGCCCTGCCCCCGGCCTTCACGTCGCTCACCATGTCACCCCATTGCGACGATGAGCTCAAGTACGAAGTTCTGGAGCGCATCGTCAAGGAATACGAGGCCCTGGGGGCGGCTGGCGGCGAGATCCTCGGCCGCAAGATCAAGGAAGTCATCACCGTCAACGGCGCCCGCGTCCATCTCGAAGACGGTTCGTGGGTCCTGGTCCGCGCCTCGTCCAATAAGCCGGAACTGGTGGTGGTGGTCGAGTCCCTGCGGTCGGAAGACGACATGCGCGACCTGTTCCGCAAGGAAGTGAAACCGCGCCTGGCGGCCTACCCCGAAATCGGCAGCTACAATCAGGAAATCTAGCAGGGCCTCGGGCCCTGCACCCGGCCTCGCGACAGCGTTTCCAGCGCGCAATCCCAAGTGATGACGTTATTCTCGCCCTATGTCTTCAATGGGGAGCGGGGTGGCCCGTGCCATCTTAACACACCCTGTGAGGCGCCAAGGTGCGGAAACTTGCTTCCTTTTTGCGCCTCAAACGCTCTCCATGCCCCACGGTACAGCAACTGGGGTCCATAAGGGGTCAGAAACAATTCTGCCCCCCTCCGGATCGCCCCCGCACCTCCAGTCACCACACCATATGGCTCAGCACATCGGCCTGGCTGGCGCCCACCACGGTGATCACATTGCCCCCACCGAAGTTGATCACGACATTCACGCCAGACTGAACCACCAGCCCCGCATTCGCCACGCCACCGGTATAGGCGTTGACATTGATCAGATCGCCATCCGTCGCATTGAAATCTTCGACCTGATCCGCACGGCTCCCCGCCTGGAACAGGAAGGTATCCGCCCCCGAGCCCCCGGTCAGGGTGTCATTGCCCCCTAGCCCATTCAGAACGTTCGCACCGGTATTGCCAATCAGCAGGTTGTTGACGCTGTTCCCCGACGCATCGATGTTCGCAGCCCCGGTGAGCCGCAACTCCTCAGCATAACGCCCCGTCAGCGTATAGGTCGCCGACGCGTAGATCACGTCATAGCCTTGTCCAAGGCTCTCAACCACCTTATCGCCGGTGCTTTGCACGTAGTAGCTATCGTCACCCAGCCCGCCGGTCAGCGTGTCATTCCCTGCCGCACCATCCAGAACGTTTTTGCCCGAATTGCCGTTCAGTTTGTTACCGACGCCATTGCCCGTTGCGTTGATATCCGCCGTGCCTGTCAGTGTCAGGTCCTCCACGACCGCTCCGGCCAGGGAATAGCTAACCGATGCAACGGCCAGGTCTGTGCCTTGACCGGCCAGTTCGACAATCTTGTCTCCGGAACTGTCGATATAGTAGGTGTCGTTGCCCAGCCCGCCGGTATGGGTATCGTTGCCAACCGCGCCGTCCAGGACATTGTTGCCGCTGTTGCCGGTCAGTACATTGTTCAATCCGTTGCCGGTTCCGGTGAGATTGGCCGCTCCGCTCAGCGTCAGGTTTTCGACGTTTGCGCCAAGCGTGTAGTCAAACGCGGCTTGCAGTGTGTCAGTGCCTTCGCCGGCCGCCTCCATGACGACGTCGGCCACGACATTGATAACGAAGGTGTCGTTACCCAGTCCGCCGATCACCGTATCGACGCCGCTGCCCCCATCCAGCAGGTTATTCCCAGTATTGCCGGTAATGTCATTGGAGAGCGAATTCCCCCAACCGGTGAGATTGTCCGTTCCGGCCAGAACCAGATGCTCGACCAGCTTTCCGACCATCGAGTACGAAATGGTCGAAATCACCGTATCGATGCCTGCACCCGAATTTTCGTTCACGGTATCCGCAACGGAATCGACGTAATAGGTGTCGTTGCCGAATCCGCCGGTCAGGTTGTCACTGCCGGCTCCGCCATCCAACTGGTCGTCACCGTCATCCGCACTAATCAAGTCATTGCCATCGCCCCCGCGGAGCGTGTTGTTGCCACTCCCGCCACCTAGTCGGTCGTCACCCGTGCCTCCATCAAGATCATCGTTGCCGGAATATCCATACAACGAATCGTTGCCGGCGCCGCCGCTAAGAATGGCGTTGCCAACGTAATTCACTTGAAGCGTGTTATTGAAGCTGTCGCCGATCAAAGTGACAAGGGCAGTAGCAATGTTTTCGTGGAAGTTGTCGGGATTAACGAACATTTCCGTTAGGTAAATATATACGTTTTCGACATTGAGAATGGTATTGGTGCCTGCACCAATGCTGAAAACCCCTGTGGCCAAATTAACGGTGATATCGCCGACCGGCGTAATACCCTCACCGAGAGCCGACGAAAAATAGGTTCGGTTGTAAATGTCCAACCGAAATGTATCAATTCCGCCTTTACCGTCAATCATATTGCCTGAAAGGTTCAGGCTAGTGTTCCCAGCCTGTCCGTCTTGCCCACGCGCGCCGTCCCGTTCTCCTGAATACCCCGGAGTGTCAGTACTGACGACACCGCCATCGTTCCCTCCTGCCGCCTTCGTTGACGTTAGCGTGAAGTTCAGCGTCAAAGCTTCCGACGCGGAGCCACCGATCAAACTGTTGGAATTGAAATTTATGGCGGCGGAGCCTGCATCTCCGCCGTCACCTCCTTTGCCGCCATATCCGAAACCCTCACTCCAGTCGGAGGCACCTCCCCCTCTTCCTCCCGCATAACCGTGACCGCCAGAAACCGACAAAGTATTCGTCGTGTTGAATTTCAGCGCAACGCTTTCAACCAGAATCGCCGCATCGCCCCCGTAACTACCTTTTCCACCAGCGCCCCCGGTGCCGCCGAGTCCACCTGTTCCGCCTGGTCCGCCCGAAAAATAGGGATAGGAAATGTTTTGGGCAGCAGCGTACAATGTCAGCGAACGAAATGTTGCGTCGATCACCTCAATTGAGGCGTTTCCCACTGCCCCACCGTCACCGCCGCGACCACCGTCACCGCCCCGCTGAGGTATGTATGCCCAAAAAACACCTGGGGCAGAATATGAGTCTCCGTTCTGTCCCGACGAGCCAGCGCCGCCACTACCACCCACGCCTGAGTAACCATGCGTAACGGAATAAAGGTAAAGGTCCTGCGTAGAGCTTAGCCCTGTAGCACGAATTCGGCTATCGCCGCTGGCGCCTCCGGTCCCGCCATCGCCGCCGTTACCCGATCCAGACATTTTCCAGACTTGGGCTGTAGAGATAATGTTACCGTCACTGTCGCGGGTGACTGAAACAATGTGTAAAACTGCGTTAGCACCGGCATTTCCGGCTGCGCCGCCTTTGCCACCAGGACCGGAAAGTTGGTAAATGCTGTCACTATTGCCGACCAGATCGGCGGGCGTTACGTTGGTGTCCAATGTCTGGCCTGCACCACCGACCTGACCGGCTTCACCGTCTTCCGCTGGGACAGACACAGAGATATCTACCCAGTCTCCCGGGGCGCCATTTTCGCCGGCCGCGCCATCTGCGCCCGCCAGCCCGGTGTAGTTTCGAATTGCCATGCCAGCTTCCTGTGAAAGTTTGCGCCCCAAGCGATGAGAGGCAAGCTGCGGATTTTGGATGAAAAATCTACCCTTGGGGGATTTTAATGGTTAATTTTGTAAGGAAGTTACACATTGGCAACACTCAGGCCATGTTCCCGCAGGGTCAGGCATTATCTGCGTTCAGAGCTTATTCGTCACAAGACAACATTTAGCCACGCAACCGCGCTTGAGCGCAATCCGATAAAGTGGACACCACCGCACGGGCGCTCCCGTTTTCGGATAAATTGCGCGACAAAACAAAAACTTAGAGCGGGGTTTTGATTCCACCAAGACACATCCCGCTCCAGGGCCGCCACTGGCGGAGAACAATCGCCCTCGTTGCGAATAGTCAGTTTTGAAGCGATATTTGACTATTTGGCAGGGCGATTGTCGAAAGAGATATCATCGATGAAAAAGCTGTTGTGCGTATCGGGACCGACAGTCAAGTCCAATTGAAGCTGGCTAACGACGCGTGGATTGAAGCCTTCGGACTCAATCAAATCCCGGAGAGGGATTCGGACTTCATGCCAGTGGCCGTCAAAAATGTTCGGCGCATAGGACAAAACGTCAACGCGCGCGGAGTGTTGTTCGGGCGTATCAAGTACAGTCCCGTTGCATTGCAAGTTTATCCTGAACTGCACGGGCTTGCCCTGGACCTTGATCCAGAAACTGAAAGTGCTCAGCCCCGTGACATCGGTACCTATGTCATCGCCGGTCTTGAAGTTGAACCAATTCCATCCCGCGCCGATCCATTCGCTGTTGCCGGAGAATTTCAACTCGAGCGCCGACGCCCCGCTATGGGCTTGCGATGTTTGCGCTGCAAAGGTTGACCGCGTCGGATTTACCCAACCGCTACCCACGTTTGCGGTTTCGCCATCCCAAACAACGACCCGCGCATCATGCGTGACTTGCGTCAACAGCGCTGGATCTTCAGCAAATGCCGGCGTGCTGGCCGCCACAGGACCCGCCCCCAAGACCAGGGCAAATGTCGCTGCGGCGGCGTAACTGTGCATCGTCATTTCGCGGGACACTCTGCACCTGACTTCGTCTCTGTCAGCCGGATATCCGCAATCGAGACATCCAGTGTACCGTTGGTCTCCATCCGCATAATGGTCGGTGTCGCTGCGAGATCCTGCGTCTTAAAGCATGACAGAGGGACAGCGACGGTAGCGTAACTACCTGCCGGGAGATCCTTCAAAACGCCGGTTATGGGTACGGTCGCCCGTCCTACCCCGAGCCTGACATCACCCGAGGGCACGCTGTTGACCCGGACACTTAACGACAAAAGCATGGCGCCATTGGCTTCTCTCGCGATATCCGACGGCTTGTCCGCCCCCATTTCAACCCACGCCAACGACTTGCCGTTCCAGACCAGATGCAAGGCCCCGTCGCCTTGTGGTTCGACCATCAAGGCCGCGGTACCGTAGAGCGTGGTCCTGGTCCCGACATAGTCCATACGCGGGGCATTGGAATCACCGATCCAGAGCTTGTAACCATTCCACGCCTCACCCTTGGTGTAATAGACGTTCTTTTCTCCGTAGCGGGTCGTATCGGCAACCTCAACCAGGGCCGGCGTTACCCGAGGCGACGCGTAAGTCAGGCCAAAGCCATAGGCAAATTGCGGATCGTAACCGGTATCGCCGACGTTAAGCGGTGTCTGGTCGGGGCGCCTGGGCCACGAAAAACTCAAACGACCGTGAAAATCATACTGCGGTGATCCATCGACTTTCGCGAGGAGAACGTCCGCGATTCCCGCCCCCTCAGAACCGGGTAACCAGGCCGCGACAAAGGCATCTGCCCCATTGATGTGCGGGTTCACATACAAGGGCCGCCCCGACATCATCACGGCAACAACCGGAATACCCTGGCTCTTGAGTTTTCGAATCAGTTCAAGGCTTTGCGCGCTCTTGTGTTGAAGTGCAACATCAGCCTGATCGCCCATAAACTCGGCATAGGGCTCTTCTCCAAAGACGACGATTGCGACGTCAGGCTTCTGAGGTGACGAACCGTCGGGACTGAGCCAAGCCTGTCCGCCGGCAGCCTCGATCTGGGCTTTCAGTCCCTCATAGATCGATGTCGCCCCGGGAAAATCATTCGGCCCGTTGTCAGCCCCCTGCCAGCTCAGGGTCCAGCCCCCCGACTGCATGGCGATGTTGTCGGCGCCGGTGCCGGCGACAAGAACCGTCGCACTGGGACGAATCGGCAGAACGTCATTGTTCTTGAGGAGTACCAGGGATTTACGCACCGCCTCGCGCGCGACCGCGCGATGCAGCGGCGTACCGATCGGCTTCAGGGTTGTTGCGCGCTTGGCAGGAGACGGTGCATCAAATGCGCCCATGCGAAACTTGACGCGCAGGATGCGACGGACGGCATCGTCCAGGCGGGCCATCGGAATCACGCCCGACTTCACCTGTTGCACCAGATTGCCGTGAAGCGCTTTCCAGTCCTGAGGCTGGTTGTAAATGTCCAGACCCGCATTGAAGGCCTGGGGACAATCCGAATTCGTACAGCCAGGAATTTGACCGTGCGCCAGCCAGTCACCCATGATGAATCCGTCGAATCCCATCCTGCCTTTGAGAACATCCGTCAGCAGGCCCTTGTTGGCATGCAGCTTGACGCCATGCCAGGAGTTGAAAGAGGCCATGACGGACTGCGTGCCGGTATTGATTGCATCGACATAGGGGGATCCGTGCAGGCGCGCCAGTTCACTTTCGGAAACCGTCGAATCGCCCTGGTCGCGACCGCCATCCGTGGCGCCATCCCCCAAAAAATGCTTCGCTGTCGCGATAACGTGGTTGGGACCAAGAAAGTCAGACCCCGTCCCCTGAATTCCCGCCACCATGGCGGCCGCATACTGCGAAGCGATGCGCGGATCTTCAGAGTAGCTTTCATAGGTGCGCCCCCAGCGGTCATCGCGCGCCACAGCGATGGTTGGCGCAAACGTCCAGTCCATGCCGGTCGAGCGTACCTCGGCCGCCGTCACCTCTCCGATCCTGCGCAGCAGATCAGGATCGCGGGCGGCTCCCAGGCCGATATTGTGCGGGAACAAGGTCGCGCCATAAACATTGTTATGACCGTGAACCGCGTCTGACGCATAGATCAGCGGAATGGTCACCTTCTTGCCGGGCACAACGGACGCCTGGTAGTAGGGCTCAATCAGGTCTACCCAGTCCTGGACGGTGGCGTGCTTATTGCCCCCAGGCACGGAGCCGCCACCATTCCCGATAGAACCGATATGATATTGCGT
Organism: Asticcacaulis sp. AC402; assembly: GCF_000495835.1. Taxonomy (GTDB): domain Bacteria; phylum Pseudomonadota; class Alphaproteobacteria; order Caulobacterales; family Caulobacteraceae; genus Asticcacaulis. The sequence goes on along the minus strand of NZ_AWGC01000006.1, from coordinate 50,409 downwards.
CACCTCTTCCGGCTTGATCGCTTTCCATTCGGGCTGAATGACCTGGCCGACCTTTTCCTCGACGCTCATTTGCGACAGCATGCGCGTTATTCTTGCCTCGACCGCCTTGTCGACGCCGAAAGGCGACATGGCCTTGGGCCACAGCTTGGGGTTAACGGCGGCATTACCGGCCTTGACCCGCCCGTCTGCAGCGGCGACGCCACTGGCAAGGGCCACAGATGATACCAGGGCCAGACAAAGCCATGCGCTGCGCCCCCGACCTTCCTTGCGCTTCAAAGCCATCCAATTTCCTCCTGAACTGCGCACCAAAGCGCATGGTAACGTTTTCATATTTTTAAACCATTGCATGCCGTTTTGGCAAGACATTTTATATTCCTTATCAGTTCTGAGCCGCAAAAAAAGTTGACATCGTTTCCATTTTTCAGTTAAGCGCTTGAAACGCAATCTGCAGGAAAACACGCACATGCAATCCAGCCTGGACCTTGGCGAAGACGAAGCACGACTGGCGATCGACGCCTGCGTCGCGGAACTGAAGGCACGCAAAAAAACAGGCAGTGTCGCGGTCGCCGACCGCCATGGCGAACTGGTCGGGCTGTTGCGCATGAATGGCGCCGGGCTTGCGACCGCGACCATTGCCACGAACAAGGTGTACACCTCATCCCGCCTGCGTCAAGCCAGTGGCGACCTGGGCCGCGCCGCTGCCGAAGGCGGCTGGGATGTCCACTATCATGGTGACGCGCGTTATCTGGGATGGGAAGGCGGGGCGCCCGTTTTCTACCGGGGCGACTGTGTTGGCTCTGTCGCCGTCAGCGGACTGACCGGCGAGGAAGACTTCGAAATCGCTCAGATCGGCGTCACCGCCATTCTCAATTCGCTGGACTGAAGACCTATGGCCTTTCCCCTCCCCTACACCGCCCAACCTTCGCGCTACGACACCATGCCCTACAGGCGCTGCGGCCGCAGCGGATTGAAACTGCCGGCAATTTCGCTTGGGCTGTGGCAGAACTTTGGTGGCGACGATGTCTTTGAAACGGGCCGCGCCATTCTGCGGCACGCCTTCGACAAGGGCATTACCCATTTTGATCTCGCCAACAACTATGGGCCGCCCTACGGGTCGGCGGAAGAGAACTTTGGCCGCGTGATGGCCACCGACTTCCGGTCGCATCGCGACGAACTGGTGATTTCGACCAAGGCGGGCTGGGATATGTGGCCGGGCCCCTATGGTGACGTGGGGGGCTCGCGAAAGTATCTGATCGCCTCGTGTGACCAGAGCCTCAAGCGCATGGGGCTGGACTATGTTGACATCTTTTATTCCCATCGCGTCGACGCAGAAACCCCGCTTGAGGAAACGATGGGCGCCCTGGCCACACTGCACAGGCAGGGCAAGGCCTTGTATGTTGGCATCTCTTCCTACTCGCCAGATCTGACAGCACAGGCGGCGGAGATCCTTGAATCCCACAAGGTGCCACTGCTGATCCATCAGCCGTCCTATTCGATGCTGAATCGCTGGATCGAAGCCGAGCTGCTCGAAACGCTCAGCGACCTGGGCGTCGGCTGTATTGCCTTTTCTCCGCTTGCTCAGGGCCTGCTGACCAAAAAGTACATCGACGGCGTCCCTTCGGATGCCCGGGCCGCCAAGGCCGGTTCCTTCAGCCCCGACCTCGTAACGCCCGAAAATCTGCATCGGATACGCGCCCTGAACGCCATCGCGGAAGGCCGGGGGCAAACCCTGGCCCAGATGGCCATCGCCTGGGTTCTTCGCGACCCACGGGTCACGTCAGCACTGGTCGGGGCCCGTACCGTGGCTCAGCTTGACGATACGATGCGCGCGTTAGACAATCTTGCCTTTAGCGAAGAGGAATTGGCCCGCATTGAGGTTTACGCCAGCGATGGCGGCCTTAACATATGGCGCGTTTCTTCAGACTTGTAATCTTTCGTCTGCACCTTCTCCGCCCGCCTAAAGTCATCGCCGCCTGATTGCCAACAGACCTACGCTTCGAGGACCACATGATGAGACGCAAACCTTACCTCCGCTCGTTCGCCTCCCTTGTTGCCCTTGCAGGACTTGCCATTACGCCCGTCGCAGCCTTGTCGGAGCCGGCGGTGACTGGCGCGCCGACACTCGCAAAATCCGCAGGCGCGCCCCCGGCGGCGCGTCCAATGACGCGGGCGGAAATCCTGCTTCTGGCCGAAAAGGTGGCTGATCACCAGATCGCCATGCTGGCCGCCGGCCAGGTGCACCCAAGAAATGCCGCCGATTCCACCGACCCCAGGGGTTGGGTCCAGGGCGCTTTCTTCATCGGACTGATGCACCTGGCTGATCGCAGCCAGAGCCCGCAGTATCGGGATTTTTTGATGGCCCGCGGCGAAAGCAATCGATGGGAACTGGGACGTCGCCTGTACCATGCCGATGACCACGCTGTCGGCCAGGCCTATCTGTGGGCCTCGCGACACGGCGCCGGGCCTGAGGCACTCGCCCCTATGCGTAAAGCCTTCGATCTCATCCTTGCCAATCCGCCGCATGCCGATTTTGCCTTTATCGAACGTCCGGCCGGCGCCGGGGATCCGCTTTGCTTTGATCGCTGGTGCTGGTGCGACGCACTGTTCATGTCGCCACCTGCCTTCATTGAACTGAGCCAGGTCACCGGGGATCCACGTTATACCGCCTTTGCCAAGGCTGAGTTCTGGGCGGCAACGGACTATCTCCTGGACACGGACAGCGGACTCTATTTCCGCGACAGCCGCTTTTTCGATCGGCGCGGCGAAAACGGAGAAAAGATTTTCTGGAGCCGGGGGAATGGCTGGGTTTTCGCAGGCCTGGCCAATATTCTGACTCACCTCCCCAAGGCCGACCCTGACCGCGCCAAATTCGAGGCGCTGTTCAAGACGATGGCGGCCAGGCTTATCTCCGTTCAGAAGCCCGACGGCTACTGGAATTCGTCTCTGCTGGGCGACCCCAAGGGATCCTTGCCGGAATCCAGCGGCACAGGCTTCTTTGTCTACGGACTGGCCTGGGGCATAGAGAACGGCCTGCTCGATCCCGCCGCCTACGGCCCCCATGTTGACCTGGGCTGGCAGGCCCTGACCCGCTCCGTCCACGATAACGGCAAGCTGGGCTGGGTGCAGCCGATCAGTGATCGCCCTGAACTCAACACATTTGACGACAGCCAGATCTATGGCGTCGGCGCCTTTCTCCTGGCGGCCACGGCCGTAGCAGATCTTCAGGAGAAGCCAGGCGCCCAACCCAAAACCCGGCGCAAGCGATAGACCGTGGTAAAGCCGATGCCGAAGGGCTTATGTGGAAGGCCGTACACGGGTTTGATCCACACCATGTCCCAACGCCGAACGAAGCCTCATGCAAGGATTGGCGCCGCAATGCTGGCGTTCATGGTCAGCCTTTGGGCTTACGGCCCCCAGCCAGCCCACGCCGCGGATGCGGTTTCCGCCTTTCGACACCCGGGGGCGCTGAACACGGAGTCCAGTCTCGACAGCGTAAGATCACGGATCGCACAGCATAAGTCACCTTGGGCCAGCGCCCTGATCGAGGTGAAACGCAAGGCTCAGCCGGCCGGCCCGGCCCTGACAGTCGTGGACGCCAGGGACCGGAACCAGGACTCAGCCTCCAGGCTAGAGGCGGAAAAAGCCTACGCCAATGCTCTGGCCTGGCGCCTCACCGGCGACCAGACCTATTCGCGCCAGGCCATTGCCATTCTGAACCGATGGGCGGATTTCCGAGGTTTCGTTGGTGGAACAGATCAGGACCGGTTACACGCGGGGTGGATGGGTGTGCTGTTTGGCGAAGCGGCCGAAATCATGCGATCATCACCCGACTGGACGTCTGACGACATAGCCGCTTTTCAGGCCATGTTTCGTCGCGCCTTCTACCCCCAACTCGCCGTCGCCAGCCGCTGGAACGGCAATGTCGACCTCACGCAGATCGACGCCCTGATGACTATTGCCGTGTTCAACGACGACAAGGTCGAATTTGAACGCGGCCTGCAACGGCTACAAACCCGCCTCCCCGCCTATATTTACCTCGAGACCGATTCCGCCATAGCGCCCATCGCTGGTGACGGGGGCAATGTCGACGTCTTCTGGTTCCGCCCGACAAAGTGGGTCGATGGCCTGACCCAGGAGACCTGCCGCGACAATGGTCACCACGCCCAGTTCGGCCTCGCCTCGGCCCTGCATGCGGCCGAGATCGCCTGGAATCAGGGCGTGGACGTCTATGCCACCCACGCAAAGCGGTTCACATCAGCCATGGAACTGATGTCCCGCCAACTGCTGACAGGTGATATGCAGGGGACGTGCGGAAACGCGACGGCGACAGCTGTGGTGTTTGACACCTTCGAAGTCGGTTTCAACCACTATCACAATCGGCTGGGCCATGCGCTTCCGTACACCGAACGGCTCATCATCGAGCGCGTGAGGCCGCATGGCCGTTCGGAATTGAACATTTTTTACGAATCTCTGACCCATGCGGGCCCCTCGGATACGACGCCAGTCCACATGGGGGAATCCGAGAGCGCAATCCGATAAAGTGGACGCCACCGCACGGGCGTTCCCGTTTTCGGAAAAATTGCGCTACAAAACAAACACTTATACCTATCAACGAAAAGATTGACACTTTGACAGTAGGTAGCCCCCTCCGCCTCGAGCCTCGCCGGCAGGCAGCGCTTCGCCCTTTGGGCTCGCTTGCTCGGCACCTCCCCATTTGAAATGGGGAGGAGAAGAAACCATTGAACATGTTCTTTTTTTCTCCTCCCCATCCCTTCGATGGGGAGCGGGGTGGCCCGTGCCATGGCGAGCAAGCGGAGATCGGAGATCGTAGCGCTGCCTGCCGGCGAGGCTCGAGACAGAGGGGGCCCCTTGCGGAAAGAATGTCAAAGTCAAAGTGGCTTGGTATTGGATCGGGACTTCTAAGCGTTGTTCACCGGCGTGGTGCGGTCGAATTGCGAATGACAAGCCGGTGTGGCAAGATCTCAGCCTTCACAGCGCTATCGTCGGGCGAATCTATCGCGCGCAGGAGCCGTTTGGCAGCGCTGATGCCGACATCCCGTGCCGGCTGAAGCACCGTCGAAAGCGGCGGATTGGCGATCGCTGCATATCGCGTATCGTCAAAACCCATTATGGAAAGATCTTCCGGAACCTTGATGCCGCGCCTTGTCGCGAAACTTAACACACCGAGCGCCATATCATCGTTGGCGCAAAAGATGGCCGTTGGCATATTGGTTCGGGCGCAAATCTCCATGCCCGCATTCACCCCGCCATTGGACGTCAGGTCGGAATGCAGGATGGCGCCTTCCTCAAGCTTTAGTCCGGCCGCTTGCATGGCGTCGGAAAATCCCACTTCGCGGTCCTTGGTGGCGTAGGAGTGCTTTGGCCCTGAAACAAATACGATATCGCTGTGACCAGAGGTGATCAGATACTGGGTGGCATCATGCGCGGCCTGGTAGTTGTTGATGTGGACGCTTGGAAACTGCCTGAGATCGTCACTGATGGGCTCCAGTCCGATAACGATCGGCAGGGTCTTCGACTTGTTGACCTCAATCAGCTTCTTGCTGAACGGCAAGGTCGAGCACAGGAGGATCACACCCTCAACCTGTTTGGCGACCAGCATGTCGATAAAGGAATTGGTGTCTGTGACCCCAGGGCGGGACTCGGTCAGCACAATAGAGTATCGGCTATCAAGGACGCCCCGGATACCTTCGAGAATTTCCGCAAACAGCGGATTTCCGATTTCATGAACGACAACCAGGATAATGTTGGTCTTGCCGCGCCGGAAGCTTTGGGCCAGCATGTTCGGGCTGAAATTGATCTCTTCGATGACCCGGCGAACCTTCGCAAGTGTCTTCTTTCCCACCTTTTCCGGCGCGTTCAGACATCTCGAAACAGTCGTGATGGAAACCCCGGAAAGCTTGGCCACCTCAACGATCGTAGGGTTTGTCAACAGGATCTCCCGAAAGCGCATGGACTAGAGCGGGATGAATTTTGATGAAATCAAAACCCCGCTCTAAGTTTTTGTTTTGTCGCGCAATTTATCCGAAAAGTACGACACACTTTATCGGATTGCGCTCTAGGGGCAACGCCATAAACCAAGTCGCCGCTCAAGAGAACCCCCGGCCGAGTCAAATGACCCACCGGGTATACTTCGCCAAGAGGTTTTTCACTGCGCGCCCCGTTCGGCCTTGGCCTCTGTCCAGTATTCAAGGTTATCGGCGATTTCCGCCTGGATTTCGGCATCCTGACACAGCGACTTATCCGCCTCCGACAAAGCCTCAGCCTCGAAGAAGCACTTTTGCGCCGCGATCCTCGCCCCGATCATATCGATCGGGTCAGCCGACCGGTCCTGGCGTGCGATGACCACTTGCAGGCGGCGCACGAAGTCGAGAAAGTACCAGATATCGAGCTTGCTTCTGTCCCCGAGCCTTTCAGCCTCGGCTTCCGTCGCCGGGAGCCCTTGCGCCAGTTTGGCCAGAGGTAGAGCCTCCAGCGCCGCCGTGGCGCCGGCGAAATCGCCTAGCTCCCGGCGGGCATTGGCCACCCGCACGGCGAGCATGCGCCAGGCCTCGTCTTCCGGCTGGGGCGGAAGAGCCGCAGCCGCAACAGCGAACTCCGCCTGATAACGCGCCTTCTGCCCCGAACCGTCCTCAGCCTCCCATGATGCCGTCAGCAGCATCCAGGCGTGGTTCTGGTTGGCGCCCGACAAAGCCTTCTCCAGCCACGCCGCGCGGTAATAGGGCATTTCGACGCCGGTCATGGCCTTGTAGTCCGCAGACTCGATCAAACCCTTGAGGCGGACGACCTCGTCCTTGGTGAATTCGCGGTAGACGACGAGGTGATTGTCCGGACATTCGGGGATAGGCCCGACCGGCGTCGGCGAATAGCGCTTGCCGTCTGGCCGCGCGCCCCAGGAGGAGTTGGACGCCATGGCCTGATAGCTGAATTTTTTGCCCCCGACCGGGCATTTCATCTCCGCTGGAACATAGGTGGTGGCGAAGGCCGGCACGGCCACCATCGCCAGCCCCATAGCCATCACACTCGCAGACAACCGTTTCATGATCTCGCCCTCCGTGGATAGGCAAGCATAGCCTTGCCACGTCAAAGCGTACAGGGTCGCTCCGAGATGAAGGAACAGCCCTTCACGCCAAGGCTTTGCGCGACAATAGCGGCATGGCTCCGTGCTCCGGGAAGCAGGCTCTGCGACGGATAGGTGTCCGTTTTTGACCACTTCGCAAGTACCCGGAATAAGGCTGACACCCTATGTATGAAAAACGCGGGGACAGGGCAATATTCCCCAACCGAGCGGTATCAAACTTGAAGTGCAACACCTGGTTCGGCGCTTAAGCGCCTGGTGTGGGCGCATTCCCTTCGCGCCTTTGCGTCTTCGCGTGAGACCTCTTGAAGGTCTTTGTCCACCGCCACAGGCTGTCCGAACTGTCCCAACATTTCACGCGAAGACGCGAAGAAGAAAGGAGCTAAAGCGGTCGGAATCATTAAACGACCAACCGCTTTGCTTATCACAAGCAACTTTCAGGACTTCCCACAGACGCCGTTTCTCCGCACCTCACCGGCACATGTGATATAGCACGATCCCGCTGGTTGTTGCCACATTCAGGCTGTCGAACCCGCCGTGCATATCGATCCGCACGGACATGCACGCCGCCACGACGTCCGGCGCCAATCCCGGTCCTTCAGTTCCAAACAGGAAGGCCGACCGTTCTGCCGGCACCACCGCATCGAGCACAACCGCCCCCGACGGACTCAAGGCATACGGGGTCAAGCCATGCGCCGACAAGGCCTGAACCAGGTTCGGCACCCGGACATGCGGCACCTGAAACACGCCGCCGACGCTGACGCGGATGGCCTTTCGGTACAACGGATCGCAGCAGGCCGCATCGAGAAGCACCGCGTCGACTCCGAAGGCCGCCGCATTGCGCATCAACCCGCCCATATTGTCGGTATTGGCAATCGCCGACAAAGCCAGCACCCGCGCACGACCCGGCTTCAACACCGACGACAGATCCGCAGGACCGGCATACCGCCCCAGTGCAAGGTAGCCGCGGTGAATGGCAAATCCGGCAATCGCATCCATCATCGCCTGCTCGACAACATAGACCACGACATCTCCGGCCTGCGAAATATCCAGCGTTTTCAATCGCTCCGGCGTCGTTAGCACACTTATACAAACGCACCAGGGCGAAACAAACAGACGTTCGATTACCACCTTGCCCTCGGCCATGAACAGTCCTTCCCGGCCGGTCAGGTCGCGGTCCCTGACGTCGCGATAGAGACGCATGCGCTCATCGCACGGGTCTGTTATCTCGATGATTTCTGCCATGGCTTGCCTGTCGTCTTTCGATCTGGCATATTGTGATCACAATCCTCACGATACTCCGGCAGCGAACTCTGCGGACCTTGGGTCGTATTTGGTTTTCCAAATGCTTGGCTGCCAAATGCTCGGAAGAGTGTCATGATCATCTTCACACCTGAGTCTCGAGATGAAAATGTCGCACGACAGCTATATGAAATCCAAGAACAAACGCCACAAGATGACGTTCGCCAAACGCGGCGCCCGTGACCTGGAAGAGGCCCGGGGCTGGCTGATGAACCAGAACATCGAAGAGATCGAATGCATGATCCCTGATCTGGCGGGTGTGGCGCGCGGCAAGATCATGCCGTCGAAAAAGTTCCTCAGCGCGCCTTACATGAACCTGCCCCTGGCGGTTTTCTACCAGACGATCACCGGCGATTACCCCGATCTGGAAGGCGTGGTCGGCACGGTTCAGTCGGACACTGACATCTTCCTGAAACCCGATTTCAACACCCTGGCCGCCGTGCCGTGGGCCCACGACCCGACGGCCCAGGTCATCCACGACGCCTACCATCCCGACGGCCGGCCGGTCGAGGAAAGCCCGCGCCAGGTGCTGCGCCGCGTCCTCAGCTATTACACGGCCAAGGGCTGGAAGCCGGTCATCGCGCCGGAACTCGAGTTTTACCTGGTCGAAAAGAATGTCGACCCGGACTATCCGCTGAAGCCCCCCATCGGACGCTCGGGAAGGCCGGAAACCGGCCGCCAGGGCTATTCGATCTCGGCGGTCAACGAGTTCGACGCCCTGTTCGAGGACATGTACGAATATTCCGAGAGCCAGGGCCTGGAGATCGACACCCTGATCCACGAATCCGGCGTCGCCCAGATGGAAATCAACCTGCGCCACGGCGATCCGCTGGAATTGGCCGACCAGGTGCTGATGTTCAAGCGCACGATCAAGGAAACCGCGCTCGAGCACGACATCTACGCCACCTTCATGGCCAAGCCCATGGCCCAGGAGCCCGGCTCGGCCATGCACATCCACCAGTCGATCGTCGACGCCAGGACCGGCCAGAACCTGTTTTCCGATCCCGCTACGGGCGAGCCGACCGAAGCCTTCTTCTCCTTCATCGCCGGCCAGCAGAAATACATGCCGGCCATCACCGCCTTGCTAGCGCCCTATGTCAACTCCTACCGCCGCCTCGCCAAGGGCTCGGGGGCGCCGGTCAATACCCAGTGGGGCTACGACAACCGCACCGCCGGCCTGCGCGTTCCGCCGGCCGACCCGGCCAACCGCCGCCTCGAAAACCGCATCCCGTCGTCGGACGCCAATCCCTACCTGGCCATCGCCGCCGTTCTGGCCTCGGGTTATCTTGGCATGGTCGACAAGCTCAAGCCCGCAGATCCGGTGGGCCATGACGCGTCGACCTTGCCGCAAGGCGACCTGCCCTACTCTCTGGTCCAGGCCATCATCAAGCTGGAACGCGCCCAGCCGATGATCGACATCCTCGGGCCGCAGTTCGTCACCGCCTATTCGCGCGTCAAGCTCTTTGAATACGAGACCTTCATGCAGACCATAAGCCCCTGGGAACGCGAATTCCTGCTGCTGAACGTGTGATGACGCTGAATACCGGTCACCCTGCCGGGTCATGGTATGCCGAGACGGTCGACCTGCCCACCTATCCTTGCGTCGAAGGCGAAGTCGAAACCGATGTCGCGATTGTCGGCGGTGGCTACACTGGTCTGGGCGCCGCCCTGGAACTGTCGCGCCTTGGTGTGGACTGCGCCGTTTTTGAGGGGGGACGAATCGCATCGGGTGCGTCAGGACGCAACGGCGGGCAGATCCATACCGGCCAAAGGATGGATCCCGAAGCGCTCGACAAGCTGTTCGGTTCAGACGTGGCGCGCCAGTTCTGGGACATGGCGATGGACGCCCGCGACCATCTCGATGGCCTGATCCGCCACCACCGCATCGACTGCGATCGCCGGCATGGCCTGATCCATGCCTGGCACAAGCCGCGTTTTGCTGCCGATGACCACGCCTATGCCGACTTCGTCCACCGCGCCTATGGCTACAACCAGTTGTCCCTGCTGAGCCAGGGCCAGGTGTCCCAGGAACTGGGTACCAATGTCTACCATGGCGGCCTGCTCGACCGCGGCGGCGGGCACCTCCACCCACTGAAACTGGCCCTGGGCATGGCGCTTGCGGCCGCCGGCCAAGGCGCCAAACTGTACGAGAACAGCCGTATCCTGCGCTTTGCGGCACACGGTGACGGCATACGCCTGTTTCTGTCAGGCGGCCACACGGTGACGGCCAAACGTCTTTTGCTCTGCGGCAACGGCTATATGGAAGGCCTGAGCGAACAGGTGGACGCCCGGGTCATGCCGATCAACAACTTCATCCTGGTAACCGCACCGCTGCCGGACAAGGCTGATCTGCCCCCCATCCTGCCGGATGGTCAAGCCGCCGCCGACTCGCGCTTTGTTGTCAACTACTGGCGCCGGACGACAGACAACCGGCTGTTGTTTGGTGGCGGTGAGAACTATACGCCCTGGTTCCCCAAGGATATCAAGGCCTTCGTCCGCCGCAACATGCTGAAAATCTATCCACAACTGGCGGATCTCGAAATCACCCATGGCTGGGGTGGCACCCTGGCCATCACCATGAGCCGGGCGCCGTTCGTGCGGCAACTGGCGCCCAATGTCTTCGTCAGCGCCGGTTACAGCGGCCAGGGCGTCGTTCTGGCGCCCTATTTCGGCAAGCTGCTGGCACGCGCCATCACCGGCGATGCCCGCGATATCGACCTGTTGAGCCGCCTGCCCACCCCGGCCTTCCCCGGCGGCCGCAGGTTGCGCTGGCCGGCCGTGGTGGCGGGCCTGAGCTACTACGCCCTGCGCGATCGACTTTGAACAGCGGCTTGCAAGAACAACGGCAGTTTGTTCCCGGCAACTACGAGCGACGGGCCAGCGCCACCAGGAGAGAACTCACAAGGAGTCCGAAGGCAACAGGCGCCCACAATAGCCGTTCTTCGGCACTGGGCGTTATCAGGTTTAGCCCAAAACTGAGCGCCATCAGAACAATGACGCCCCAGATCAGGCGCAGAAAAACCCTTGGCACCTCGATCACGCCGGCCCGGCCAAGTACGATGGCGATCATCAACCCAAACACGGCGGCCTGGGCGACGGCAGCTATTCGCATTTCGATCGGGAACACGCCGGGGTAGACGCCCGCCATAGCGAGGTGTCCCCAAGGCATACCAGCGGCCAGGGCCAGTTGAAAGGCGATGACAGTAACGCCAAGGCCGGTGAACAGCCAGGCTGACAGGCTGGCGACGCGCGTTGAGATCATGGCCTGGATGCCTCCACCTGGCGGGCAAAAGTCCTGACCTGATCGAGGAACCACGCGCGGGCGTCATTATGGACATAGTGCCCGCCTTTGGGCGCGACAACGCGTTGGGCGTTCGGGCAGCGATCGGCAAGTCGCTGCTGCTGAGCCCCCCAGAGGCCTTCAAATCCCGTCTTGTCCGGCCTGGCCGTCGATCGCACGACGACCAGGACCGGCACGGATGCACACCTGGCCTCTGCCGCCTGGTCCTCCGCCCGTTGGACATCCCGGGCTTCAGCACGCCCGCCACCGGGCAACAGGGCCTGGAGGAAAGGCGGAATGCGGCAGCTCTTCAAGGCTTGCTTCAAGCAGGCCTCGGTGAAGCCTGGCGGCCGGGCATCGATCAAAACGACGCCGGCGACGCGTTGCGGTTGAGTCGCCGCGTAATGGTAGGCATAGGTTCCACCCAGAGAATGGCCCACAACAAGAACCGGATCATGGATGTCGAGATGGTCGAGAACGGCCGTCATTTGCCTGCCGGCGGACCACGCGTCATGCGGCCCGGTGACCACCGGCGTAGAGCCATAGCCGGCGCGGTCGTACAGTATAACGCGAAATTCTGCCTCGAGCGTCCTGGCGATCGGGGCCATCGCTTCCATGTCGTCCCCCAGTCCGGTCAAGAGAACGATACGCGGTCCATGGTCGCCGTAGACGCGATACGCGACCTTCCCGGACGCATCCGATGTTGTGCCGGTCACCTCAGCCTGCGCAGGCGCCGCCAGGACGATCACCCCCAACAAGCCCAAAACCCAACCATGCATGAGAGTCCTCCCTTGTGCCTAATACCAAGCCTCATACAGAATGACCCTTGGTATTCGCATTTTTTCAGCTCAAACGCCGCGTGGCTCCTCGCAAAAGCTCGGGCGCGCAGTCGCGCTTGCCAACCCGCGATGAGTCAAGGTCTTCGAGGGTTGGTATAACACACTGACCATCACAAAGTGACAAGCTGACGACACTGCAGCGTGCAGTCACAGCCCGCAGCGACGCTATAACCTATGTTATCACCAACATCCCCCTCCCCAATGACCTTGACTTGCCTGGGGTTGGCAGGGGCGACTGCCTGCCCGAGCTTATGCGAGGCGCCACGGGGGGGGGGCTGGTCCGGCGTTTGAGCTTAAAAAAAGCGAATGCCAGGAGTCATTTTTTATGAGGCTTGGAATTCGTCCTTTTGGGCCTTGGTACAGGTGGCGAGCCGCGCGCTCCGTCGCTGGTTTTCACCTTTGGCTTCGGGCCGCGTTTTTGCGGCGTCACCGTGTAACCGAGCCTGTCTTCCAGTGCCCTGAGCCAGGTGGGCGAACCGACCGGGCGGCCAGTGACTTCCGACTTCAGGACGGCATTCCACAAGTCGTCAGTCTCATCAGCTGCCCCAAGGAAGTCGGCAAAGGCGCCGACACGGTCCAGTGCCGGTTCCACATCGACATACTTCGTGCTTTTGCCTGCAAGGTGAGCCCTGACACTTGACCACAGCCAGTCTTCTGCCGAGCCGACCAATTGTGCCATGACCGGCTTCAGGGCAACAGATCGCAAGGCGGCCAGGAGATGGTCTTCATCCATGGCGACAGAACTGAATCGGCCCTGAAACAGGTGGCCGGTCCAGCGATTGCGGCTGCCGATGAAAGAGGTATAGCGGCGATGCGCCTCTCCCAACGCCCGCGACAGACCTGTTTCGTCCGAGGGCGTAAGGATCAGGTGGACATGGTCCTTCATCAGGCAATAGGTCCAACAGGCAACGCCGCAGCGACGTAGCTGTTCTGCCAGCAGATCAAGGTAAATCTCCTGATCGCCAGCCTCAAAAAAAATCGCTTCGCGACGATTGCCGCGTTGCATGACGTGGTGTGGAACACCCGGGACCGTAATCCGCGCTCGCCGCGCCATGACGCCTCCTGCAAACCTGGAGCGCAATCCGGCAAAGTGGACGCCACCGCACGGACGTCCCCGTTTTCGGAAACATTGCGTGAAAAAACAATAACCTAGGGCGAGATGGCGATTCTACCGAAAGCCATTCCGCTCTGGGTTGCTGATACTACAGATCCCAAACAATTATGCAAATATTATCACGTCACCGTATTATACTCCGTCTGTTTCGGAGCAAAACAAATCATCTCCATTGACCTGACGAACGCCAAAAGATCACTATGAAACTGTCAGGTATGTCTCCGAACACCTGTCAGGCATGTCCCCGGTCCATACAAAGGGATGGGGAGGTGCCGAGCAAGCGAGCCCAAAGGGCGCAGCGCTGCCTGCCGGCGAGGCTCGAGGCGGAGGGGTCTACCCACTGTCGATGTGTCAATCTTTTCGTTGATAGGTATTAGACCCGATAAATGCGGCGCGCTTAACCGTATGGCGCCGAGGACCCGCTTTTCCAGAATTGGAAGCGCTCAAGGCCGGAAGACACCGTCGTCATGTCGACCCCCAGGAAACCCGTTATGGCCAGCATGATCGGCATGATAATGCGGTAGCCGAAAAAGAACACCAGCAGCAACAGGCCAATCATGATCACGACGCCAGCCCTGGGTGGGATTGCCCTGCGTACATATTCCGGAAGATAGGGGCTGATGGCGGCAAAACCGTCAAGACCCGGGATCGGCAACATATTGAGGACGAAGGCCATGAGCAGGAAGAAAAACAACGCCATCAGGGCCTGGAACAATTCCGGAAGGCCAGCCAGGCTAAGCGCCACAATGTAGACAAGAACGGCGCAGACCAGAGTCGCTGCCGGTCCAGCCAGGGCGATGGCGGAATGCTGCCATGCCTTGCGGACCAGGTCTGTCCGAATCATGACCGCGCCACCGGGCAGGGCAATTCCGCCCAGGGCCAGGGCGATGACCGGCAGGATCAGCGAGGTCGGGCCATGAAAATAGTGCCGCGGATCCAGGGTCAGATAGCCGCTGCCGGCCACGGTGTAGTCGCCGAACCTCGACGCGGTTGCCGCATGGGCATATTCGTGCAGGCACAGGCTGACAACCCAGCCCAGCAGCACACACATGAAGGTCAGAGGCGCGAAATCCGGCCCCGTAGCAAGGACGAAACCTGTTGCGGCGAAGGCTGCGAACAGGCCGATAAACAGCCAACTGATCTCGTTTTTCATAAGCCCAAGATGACCTGTCGGCCCTGCCGATGCAAGTGCCTACAGTGCTCGCAGAACCGGCTCTCCCTCGTTCAGGGACTTCAGAATGATGTCGATCATACGGTCAATCTCCGCCTCGGTGACGATCAGCGGCGGACACATGACCAGGCTATCGCGGATACCGCGCACCATCAGACCGTTCTTGATGCAGACGTCGCGAACGATTGGGCCGGCCGTACCTTCCTTGCCAGTAAAACGCTTGTTTGTACCAGGCTCCGAGACAATCTCGACGGCGCCGATCAGCCCAAGCGAGCGCGCCTCGCCGACCAGAGGATGCCCCGTCAACCGTTCCAGGGCCTTCGCCAGATAAGGTCCTGTCACGGTTCGCGTGCTCTCGATCAGGTTCTCGTTTTCGATGATCTCGATATTGGCCAGGGCCACCGCGCAACAGGTTGGATGGCCACTGTAGGTATAGCCATGGGCGAAATCGCCACCCTTTTCGACGAGAGCGTCAACGATCTCTTTCGAGACGCCAACCGCCGAAATCGGCAGATAACCGGAGGACAGGCCCTTGGCCATGGCGATCAGGTCGGGCTTTATGCCCCAGTGTTGATGGCCGAACCAGTGACCCAAACGGCCAAAGCCGCAAATGACTTCGTCGCAGATCAACAAAATGCCGTATTTGCGGCAAATGGCCTCGACCTTGGGCCAGTAGTTGTCAGGCGGAATGATGACGCCGCCGGCGCCCTGGACGGGCTCACCGATAAATGCGGCGACATTTTCGGCACCGACACTCAGGATGCGCTCCTCGATCGAATTGGCGACTCGGGTCGCGAAGGCGTCCGGATCTTCACCGAAGCCCTCGTTAAAAGCGTAAGGTTGCAACACATGTTCAACACCGGGAATCGGCAGGTCACCCTGTTCGTGCATGAAGGTCATGCCGCCCAGCGAAGCGCTGGCAACCGTCGAACCGTGATAGGCGTTCTTGCGCGAAATGAAGATCTTGCGCTTTGGTTCGCCCTTCACCGCCCAATAGTGGCGTACCAGACGGAAGATGGTATCGTTAGCTTCGGAGCCAGAAGAATTAAAAAAGACGTGGGTCAGGGCCGGATTGGAGGCCTGCATCTTCTCGGCGATCTTGGCCGCCAGACGTACCGGCGGCGGGGTCGCGGTCTTGAAGAAGGTGTTATAGTAAGGCAGCTCCAGCATCTGCTCGTAGGCGACGCGCGCCAGTTCATCGCGGCCGTAGCCGACATTGACGCACCACAGCCCCGCCATACCATCGAGCAGAGACTTGCCCTCGGCATCGGTAATGGTGCAGCCCTCCGCGCGGGTAATCATGCGCGATCCGCCCAGTTCATGTTGCAACTTGTAATCCGACTGCGCGGGCAAATGATGCGCCAGGTCGAGACGGCGCAGTTCGGCGACGTCGTAGTTGCGGATCGGCTTTTGTACGGGAAGGGTCATGACACGCTCATCTGAAAATCGCGGCCAATCTGTTGCAAAAACTGGCCAAAGTCAAATATTGTGATCACAATTATGCGTGTACTTCGGCCGGCATGGCAATCGATTCGCCGCGCAGGGCCTTGCCCATCAGCCGAAAGAATGTCTGACTCTGCGGGTAGCGTTCGACCTGCCATTCGGGATGCCACTGCACCGCCAGCACCTGGCAGCCGCCGATATTGGCGCTGAACGCCTCGACCAGCTTATCATCGGATCGGGCTTCGACGGAAAGCCCGTCACCCAACTTATCAATACCTTGATAATGAACAGAATTAACCCGGATACGGTCAGCGCCGAAGACGGCGCGCAATACGCCCCCCGATGTCAGGGAAACCTCATGGCCATGGTCGAACATGCCATCGAAAGAGACTTCATCGGGTGCGTGGTGGGCGATCATGTCGTTACCGCCATAGCCAACATCGGTCCGCAGGGTGCCCCCAAGAACGACATTGATTTCCTGGAAGCCACGGCAAATCCCGAACACCGGCTTGCCGATTGTGATCATGCATTCGATCATGGCCAACGACACTGCGTCACGGCCGGTGTCAAACGGTCCGGCGCACGAATCCGAGCCATAGAGGTGCGGTTGCAGGTTGGACGGCGACCCCGTCAGCATCAGGCCATCAAGGCGGCGTGTCAGACCGCGTGCGCCCCCCTGCCCGATCGGTGGAATCAGCAAGGCATGGCAATTACCATAGTCGGTGGCAGCGCGGACATAGCGCTCCATCACAGCGTGGGCGTTTTCCACCCCCACCATGCGGTTGCAGGCCATGATGCCAATAACAGGCTTGTCCGTCATGCGCTCAGGTCCAGGCGATAAAAAATGTCGTCCGGCGGCATCACCGGAAACCCGCACGGTACCGCATGATGGGGGATTTGGACATAGCCATTTTTCGCGTAAAAGCCGAGTGCACGGTCAAATTTCGCTACCGTGCCCAGAATAATGTCTTCCAGATTGCGCAAACGCGCCTCTGCCACCAATCTGTCCATAAGCGCCTGGCCCACACCGAAGGCGGAGCCGCGCCGGTCGGCGACCACGAACATCCGCCGCAAAGCGCCCTGACGGTCGCCATAGACCAACAAGGCAACCGTACCAACAATTCGGCCATGGTCGTCGCCCACCCACAAACCCTCACCATAGGCATTGAATTCAACGTCATCGACGTCTGCGCGCGTGACAGGAAAATCGAACTCATCGTTCAGGATAGCCCGGATCAGTTCAGCCGCGACCGGACCGTCGTCCGGTTGCCAGTGCCGCACCAGCATTAACTTAACAAAACCGCCGGCGAGCAGGCGTGGAACGAGAGCCACACCTTTTCATCGAGGGCGAAGTCTTCCTGGTCCCAGCGGGTCAGGTTGGGTCGCACTACCTTGACCAGGGCCCCACCATTGATCTCGATCTCATAGATGGTTTCGCTGCCGAGATAAACGAGATGCTTCACCGTGCCGGCAATGACATTGTAGCCTTCGGGCGCATCTTCGACCTTGGGTGGTTTGTCGGTGCGCTTGTGAATCTCGATCTTTTCCGGCCGCACAGCTGCCCACACGGTCGTGCCGGTACCACCGGTGACACCGTGGTCGAGGTAGATCGGCCCGACATCCTTGGTGTTAATGATCGCGTGGTCGGGCTCGTCGACGTCCAGTGTCCCTTCGAACATATTGACGCTGCCGATGAAGTCGGCAACGAAGCGAGAATTGGGGAATTCGTACAGGTCCGACGGGCTCGCCACCTGCTGCAGGATACCGCGGTTCATGACGGCGCAACGTGTCGCCATGGCCAGGGCCTCGTCCTGGTCGTGGGTGACCATGATAAAGGTGATTCCGACTTTTTCCTGCAAGGTCGTCAGTTCGGTACGCATCTGGTCGCGCAGCTTGGCGTCCAGGGCCGACAGGGGTTCGTCCAGCAGCAGCACGCGCGGCTTTTTGACCAGGGCTCGCGCCAGGGCAACGCGCTGGCGCTGACCGCCCGACAACTGGTCCGGCTTGCGGGGACCGTAGCCATCCAGTTTGACCAGAGCGAGTGCCGCCTCGGCGCGGCGGCGGCGTTCGTCGCCCGGCACGCCGTCCATCTTCAGCCCATAGGCAACATTATCGAGGACGGTCATATGCGGAAAGACGGCATAGGACTGGAACACCATATTGACCGGGCGCTGGTTGGGCGGCGTGGTCGAAACATCCTTGCCGTCGATCAGAACCCGGCCTTCGGTCGGCATCTCAAAACCTGCCAGCATGCGCAAAAGCGTTGTCTTGCCGCAGCCCGATGGCCCCAGCAGCGAGAAGAACTCGCCTTCGTTGATGGTCAGGGTGACGTTGTCGACCGCTGACACCTTGCCGAAG
The DNA here is from genome assembly GCF_000495835.1 of Asticcacaulis sp. AC402. Taxonomy (GTDB): domain Bacteria; phylum Pseudomonadota; class Alphaproteobacteria; order Caulobacterales; family Caulobacteraceae; genus Asticcacaulis. The sequence goes on along the minus strand of NZ_AWGC01000006.1, from coordinate 31,806 downwards.
CGTTTGGAGACATTCTCAAATTGGATAATTGGATTAGCCATGGCCTTATTTCTTCTCGGCTGCGCCGCCATCATGACCGGCGGTCAGGGCGCTTGAGCCCTGGAATTTAAGGGCGAGGAAAGTCAGCAGAACGGTGACAACGATCAGAATGGTCGAAGCGGCATTGACTTCCGGCGTCACCGAGAACCGTACCATCGAATAGACCTTGACCGGGAAGGTCACGGTGTCCGGTCCCGCCGTAAAGAAGGTGATGACGAAGTCGTCCAGCGATAAGGTAAAGGCCAGAAGTGCGCCGGCGATCAGCGATGGCTGGACATGGGGAACAACCACGTCCATCAGCGCGCGGAAATCCGACGCCCCCAAGTCCTTGGCCGCTTCTTCCTGTTCACGGTTAAAGCTGGCCAACCTGGCGCGGACAACCACAGCGACGAAGGGAAAGCTGAACGAAACGTGGGCGATAATGATGGCGCCCAGGTTTAGTGGCCAGGGCAGGTCCTGAGGCCACGGCATAACCTTGGCGAAGAAGACCAGCATGCCGACGCCCATGCAAATTTCCGGCACCACGATGGGAATCGCCAGACCGGCATTGAACAGGCTTTTCCCGGCAAAGCGGAAACGCCACAGCACGATCGCCGCCATGGCCCCTACCACGACCGAGATTAGGGTCGAGAAAAAGGCGATAGTCAGCGAATTGCCAAAAGCCTCGATCAGGCTCGAATTGTTGAAGGCCTTTTCATAGTATTTCAGCGTAAAGCCGCGCCAGACCACATTGGCCTTGGAGTCGTTAAAACTGAACACCATCAGGCTTAGCAACGGTCCGTAAAGGAAGACCGTGACCACGACCATCCATGCACGCAGAGGCCAACGGCGGAAATATTCCAGCGGCGCCGGCGGTGTCTTTTTGACCGATGCCGTCATGACCTGCTCCCCGCGGGTTTACGCTCGATAAGGCCCTGCACGGCAATGGCGATAAAGGTCATATAGACCAGCAGGAAACTCAGCGCCGCCCCAAACGGCCAGTTGTTGGCCCGCTTGAACTGGGCCTCGATGACATTAGCGATCATCAGGGCATCTGCACCGCCCAGCAGATCCGGCGTCAGGTACGAGCCCAGGGCGGGAATGAACGTGATCAGAATGCCGGAAGCAATACCAGCCCCGGCCATCGGCACCACGACATTGAACAGGGTGCGGATGTGCCCCGCCCCCAAGTCCAGCGACGCCTCCAGCAGCGAACGATCGAGGCGATCCAGCGTCGAATAGAGCGGCAGGATCATGAACGGCAGGTTGACGAAGACCAGGCCGAAAACCACGGCGAAATTGTTGTACATCAGCGGCAGGGCGTGAAACTCTCCAAGGGCACCACCGGTCAGGCCGTTGACGATGTCAAAGCCCCAGTGATAGCCCATATTGATGTAGCCCTGCTCCCGCAACACCGCGATCAGGGCGTAGGTGCGGATCAGCAGATTGGTCCAGAACGGCAGCATGATCAGCAGAAGCAACCACGGCTTGACCTTTTCGGGTGCGAAAGTGATGGCCAGCGCGACCGGAAAGCCTATGACCAGGCAAAGTGCCGTGGTAATCGCGGCTATGCCGATGGATTTCAGGAAGATGGCCAGATTGTCCCATTCCAGCGCCCGGGCATAGTTCGACCAGGTACCGGTAAAGGCGATATCGACCAGCCCCCGGTTTTCGCCAAAGGAATACAGCCACACGATGCCCAGCGGCACCATGAAAAACACCACCAACCAGAAGAGCGGTACGCTCAACATGGCGGCGAACATACTCTTGGCCTGACGCCAGCTCTGTTCCATAACCCCTCCAAAAACGGCGGCCCCGTTTCGGGAGCCGCCGGTCAGATTATCAGGCTTTCACGCGGGTCATGGCCGCATCGTACAGTTGCGCCTTTTCGGCGCCCTGGAACGCGGCATATTCACATTTCGCCATCACGTCGGCCGGCGGGAAGATGTTGGGATTGTTCTGATACTCGGGCGAAGTCAGGGCTTTGGCTGCCAAATTCGGCGTGGCATAGCCGATGAACTCGGCGATCTGGGCGCCGACCTGGGGTTCCATGATGTAGTTGAGGAACTTGTGCGCGTTGTCAGGACGCGGCGCGTCGACGGGGATACACAGGCAGTCGGCATTCAACTGCGTGCCTTCCTTGGGCACGATATAGGCCAAGTCCTTGTCCTTGTCGTCGGCAATCGCCTGCATCATGTCGCCATTGTACTCGATTACCAGGTCGACATCGCCGGCGATCAACATGTCCTGGCCATTGTCGCTGTGGAAGGCCTTGATATTGGGCTTCTGCTTCTTGAGCATGGCCTCGACCTGGGCGACGACCTCGGGCGTGACCGCATTGACGCTGTAGCCCAGGTATTTGGCGCCCAGACGAACCAGGTCACCCGATTCCGACAGCAGCGCGATACGCCCCTTGAACATGTCGGAGTCGAAGACATATTTCCACGAGTCCGGGACGAAACCCTTGGGCATCTTCGACTTGCGGTAGCCCAGCCCCAGGGTCAGCCAGGTATAGGGCACGGAATATTTGCGGTCCGGATCATAGTCAGGGCTCATGACGCCCGGATCGATGTTCTTGAAGTTCGGCAGCTTTGCCTTGTCCAGCGGCAGCAGCAGGTTGGCCTGCGCCAGCTGGGTGACGAAATCGTTGGACGGCACGATGACGTCGTAACCTGTTTTACCGGTCTTCATCTTGGCGAACAATTCGTCATTGGTCGCGAAATTGGTCATGGAGACCTTGATGCCCGACGCCTTTTCGAAGTCGCCCAAGGTGTTCTCGGCGATGTAGGTGTCCCAGTTGTAGAAGTTCAGCTTGGGCTCTTCGGCGCCGGCAGCGGCCTTTTTACCCTGACTGCAGGCCGACAGCCCGCCGAAGCTGATCCCTATGGCAGCAGCCCCTGTGGCGGCCAGAAGCGAACGACGCGATTTGTTGAAACCGTTGGCACTCATGGACCTGTCTCCTTGTGAAGCTGTAGCCGAAATCCGCCTAAGACGATACGCCAGAGGAATACGGGATTAACAACCTGTCAATCCCTTAATGTGATCACAACACGGACGAAATGTATTTTCTCGCATTTGCGTGCTTTATGCGTTGCGCAGATACCAGTCGTAGTCGAGCGATGTGATCTCCTCATAGAAGCGCGCCTGTTCGGTGCGCTTGACCTTGACATACATGTCGACAAAGCGGTTACCGAGGTAGTCGCGCAGAACCGCCGACTTGTCGAGATAATCGACCGCGGCGAACCAGTTGGTCGGCAGCGTCGCCCCTGTTTCCGCCGCCACCGCATAACCATTGCCGACCACGGCCGGGCCGGGATCGGTCTTTTTGGAAATGCCGTAGTGGGCGCAGGCCAGGATCGCGGCCAGGACCAGGTATGGATTGCCATCGGCGCCGGCGACGCGATGCTCGACGTGACGGGTATGGGCCGGGCCGGCCGTGACGCGCAAGCTCACCGTGCGGTTATTGACACCCCAGGTCAGGCCCACGGGTGCATAGGAGTTGGCCTTGAAGCGCTTGTAGCTGTTGGCGCCGGGCGCCAGTATCCCCATGACGTCGGCAAGGTGGTCCTTCATGCCACCGATCATGTTCAGCAGCAATGGCGAGCCCTGCGGATCGGCATCGGCGCACAGGTTCTTACCGTCCTTGTCGGCGACGCTGATATGGACGTGGAAGCCCGACCCCGCCCGATCAGCCCACGGCTTGGCCATGAAGGTCGCCTCAATCCCCAGCGACAGGGCGACGCCCTTGGCCAGGCGCTTGTACATCACCGCATCGTCGGCGGCCCTTAAGGCATCGGGCTTATGCTTCAGGGTCAGTTCGACCTGACCGGGGGCGAATTCGGAGATCGCGCCTTCCAGCGGGATGTTCTGGATATCGGCGGTCTCCCATAACTGGCGGAAGAAATCGCCGTGGGCCTCGATCTCGGGCAGGCCATAGACCTGGATGCCCTTGGGGGTTTCGCCCGTCGTAAAGCTCGTCGCCGGTAAAAGTTCGCCGTCACGGCCACGCTCGATGTCGACCAGGTAGTATTCCAGTTCGCACGCCACTACCGGGGTCAGTCCGTCGGCGGCATAGCGATCCAGCACCCGTTGCAGGACATGGCGCGGATCGAGGTCGTTGGGCGTGCCGTCCAGTTCGTACAGCGAGAGCATGACCTGGCCGACATCGTCGCCCAGCCATGGCGCCGGCACCAGGGTGCCGGGCACCGGCCGCGCCACGCGGTCGGCGTCGCCGTCTTCCCAGACAAGCCCTGTGTCCTCGCAATCGGCCCCCAGAGTGTCGACCACCAGGATCGAGCCCGGCAGGAAGCGGCCATATTCATAAATTGGCAGCAGTTCGTGGCGGCGCAGGCGCTTGCCGCGCGGCACGCCGGTCATCGAGGTGAACAGGATCTCGAAATAGACGATGTGCGGATGGGCATCGAGGAAGGCCTTGGCTTCATCGGGTGTGGCTACCATGGGGTGCGGTGGCAGGCTCATGAGAATTCCCTGTATTGGTGCGCAAAGGCGTCGACGGCATCGACCAGCCGGTCGATTCCTTCCGTCTCGGTCTGCGGCGAGATAAGCATCATATTGTGGAACGGCGCAATCAGCACGCCGCGGTTGATCAAAAAGAGATGAAAGGCGTCCAGCAGATCGTGATCCAGGAAGCGGCGCATCTCTTCGGCGTTACGCGGCGGTTGGGGTGCAAAAACCAGCTCGACCCGGGCGCCGACATGAACCGTGCACCACGGCAGTCCGGCAATCACGCGATTCAGGCCGGCAACAAGATACTCAGCTCCGGAAAGCATGTGATCATAGGCCGGCTGCGTAGCGATCTGCGTCAGCACCGTATGGATGGCCCGCATCACGAGAGCGTTGCCGGACAAAGTCGTGCCAATGCCAGATTGTCCGGGACCAATCCGCGCCTGGGCTTCGTCCATTCGCGCGCCCACCTCAGGCGTCACGCCCCAGACAGCCGCTGGAATACCGCCAGCGATGGCCTTGCCGACGACGAACATGTCAGGCTTCAGGCCATGCACCAGGCAGTACCCACCTGGCGCCGACGAGAGGGTATGGGTCTCGTCCATCACCAGCAACGCGCCGTGACGCGTGCACAGCTCGCGCAGGGCCTCCAGATACCCGGCGTCGGGCCGGATCATGCCGCAGTTGGTCATGACCGGCTCGGCCAGGACGGCTGCAATATCGCCGGTCGCGAGGGCCGCTTCCAGTGCCGGCAGATCGTTGAACGGGATAACCGTCGTGGTTTGCGTCTGGTCATGAATCTGACCAATCAGGCCCTTCTTGTTGGCAGCCACGCCGTCATAAAGGGCGACGAAACAATCCTCGACCATGCCATGATAACAGCCGTCGAAGACCAGGATTTGGTCGCGGCCGGTAATGGCACGACACCAGCGAATCACCGCCCGATTGGCGTCCGACGCCGTCGTCGCTACCTGCCACTTGTCCATGCCGAAGCGTTCGCGCAACAGATCGCCAACCACATTGGTCAGAGGCATGGGCAGCATGTAGCCGACGCCTTGCGCCATTTGTTCGGCTATCGCTGCGGCCAGTTCGGACCGGGCGTGCCCGAACATCGACGGCGTGTCGCCCAGGCAAAAATCGTCATAGGTAACACCGTCGACATCGGTCAATTTCGCGCCTGAGGCGAATTTCACAAATATCGGAAATGGTGTTGCCCAGTCACGCATCCAATGCATGGGCACGCCACCGCGCCACGCCGAAGCCTTTTCTGACAAGGCTTTGGATTGCGGATGGGCCCGCAAAAATACTTCGCGTTGCTGCGAAATGAAATCAGATAACGTCAAATGTCCCCCAGTCCGCCGTAGGAGATGTATTTGATGTTGAGGTATTCCTCCATGCCTTCGATGGCGCCTTCCCGGCCAATGCCAGACTCCTTGACGCCGCCAAAAGGCGTGACCTCGGTCGAGATAATCCCGTCGTTCATGCCGACCATGCCGTAGTCGAGGTGCGCCGCCACCCGCATGGCGCGGCCGATGTCGCGCGTATAGGCATAGGCCGCCAGACCGAACGGCGTGTCATTGGCCAGTTGAATGGCCTCCTCCTCGGTTTCGAACCTAAACAACGGCGCGACGGGTCCGAAGATCTCGACGTCGAAAATCTCCATATCGCGAGTCACACCGGTGAGAACGCTTCCCTCATAGAACAGGTCGTGCGCCTTGCCGCCGGTTTCAACCCTGGCACCCTTGGCGACGGCGGCGTCGACCAGGTGCTGGACCTTGTCGATGGCCTTCTGGTTGATCAGCGGCCCGAGCGTCGCATCCTCCTGCCAGCCTGGCTCAAGCCGCATCGCCTTGACCTTGGCGACCAGCGCCGCCGCAAACCGGTCATAGATACCGGCCTGGACCAGGATACGGTTGGCGCAGACGCAGGTCTGGCCGGAATTGCGGTATTTCGACGCCAGAACGCCTTCGACCGCCGCATCGATATCGGCGTCGTCGAAAACCAGGAACGGCGCATTGCCGCCCAGCTCCATCGACACCTTCTTCATGGTTGGTGCACAGGCGGCGTAAAGCACTTTGCCGACCGGCGTAGAGCCCGTGAAGCTCAGCTTCTTGACGCGCGGATCCGACGTCATGACCTCGCCGACCTCCCTCGCCCTGACCGAGGTGATCATCGAGATCACACCGTCGGGAATGCCGGCCTGCTTGGCCAGGACCAGCAGTACCAGGGCTGATAGCGGCGTCTCCTCCGAGGGTTTGATGACCACGGTGCAACCGGCGGCCAGGGCCGGCGCGACCTTGCGGGTGATCATCGAGATCGGAAAGTTCCATGGCGTGATGGCCGCGCAGACCCCGACCGGCTGGCGGATGGTCTGCAGGTGCTTGCCCGGCAGGGTCGCCGGAATGGTGCGGCCATAGGCGCGCTTGGCCTCTTCGGCAAACCATTCGATAAACGAGGCGCCGTAGATAACCTCGCCACGCGTTTCCCTGATCACCCTGCCCTGTTCCAGCGTCACCAGTATCGCCATCTCTTCGAGATGGGTCAGGACAAGATCATTCCACTTCTTGAGAAGGATCGATCTTTCCTTGGCCGGGCGGCGCGACCAGGCCACAAGGGCGTCGGTCGCGGCGCCGATGGCGGCGCGCGTCTCAGTGGCGCCCTGGGCCTGGACGTAGGCCAGCGGCTTTCCGGTGGCGGGGTTGAGCACAGCGAAGCGGTCGGCCGCCTGCTCCATGAAAATGAGATCGCCCAAAAGCGCGCGGTGTTTGTCGCTGAGTTGCATAGGTCAGGCCTTGAAGCTGATGCTGACCGCCTTGAGGTCGGCATATTTGTACAGCGCGTGCAGCGACCGGTCGCGGCCGAAGCCCGACTGCTTCACACCGCCGAACGGCGAAGTGATGTCGCAGGCATCCCAGCCATTGACCCAGACCAGCCCGGACTTCAAGGCTGCCGCCGCCCGCATCGCCTTGTTTATATTGGCCGTCCATACTCCGGAAGCGAGACCGTAGATGGTGTCATTGGCGATTTTATAGGCTTCGGCCTCGTCCTTGAAGGTGAGTACCGACAGAACCGGCCCGAACACCTCTTCCTGGGCCAGGACATTGGCCGGCGTGATGGCGTCCAAAAGGGCCGGTTCAACATAGAAGCCACCGCTGTCGGCATGAATCTGCTGTCCGCCCATCAGCAACCGCCCGCCTTCGGCCTGGCCGCGTTCGATATACTCCAATGCCGTATGCATCTGGCGCGACGAGATCATGGCGCCGAACTGTGTCTTCGGGTCGAACGGATCGCCGACCCGGATCGACTTGGCGACGGCCGCGACCTTGGCGACAAAGGCGTCCTTGATGCTCTCCTCGACCAGCAGGCGCGACGCCGCCGTGCATACCTGGCCCTGATTGTAGAAAACGCCCCAGGCGGCATTCGACGCAGCCGCATCGAGGTCGTCGCAATCGGCAAAGACGATCTGGGGCGACTTGCCGCCCAGTTCCAGCGAGACGCGCTTCAGGTTACTGTCGGCAGAAGCGCGCATCAGGGTCCGCCCCACCGGTCCCGAGCCAGTAAAGGTAATCATGTCGACGTCCATGTGCAGGGCCAGGGCCTGACCGGCTTCGTGGCCCAACCCCGTCACGACGTTCCACACACCGGGGGGAACGCCGGCCTCCAGCGCCAGTTGCGCGGTGTACAACGCCGTCATGGTCGAAAGTTCGGCCGGCTTCAGCACCACGCTGTTGCCCATGGCCAGGGCGGGCGCGACCTTCCACATCGCCATGTGCAACGGAAAGTTCCACGGCACGATGGCGGCGACGACGCCCAACGGTTCATGGACAACGTAGGATAGACGGTCGGCCGGGGTCGGTGCGACCTCACCATAGACCTTATCGATCGCCTCGGCATAGTAGCGCGTGCTCTGGATGGCCAGGGGGATGTCGACATTGCGGGCGTCTGTGATCGGCTTTCCGGTGTCGAGACTTTCCAACAGAGCCAGATTTTCGGCATGCTCGGCCATCAGGTCGGCCAGGCGATGGAGGATCTTTTTTTTCGCCTTCGGCGCCAGTTTGCGCCAGCGGCCGTCCTCGAAGGCTTTGCGCGCCGACACGACGGCGCGGTCGACATCACGGCTGTCGCAGGCGGCGATTCGGTTGATCAGTGTGCCGTCACTTGACGACCGGTTGTCAAAGGTCCGCCCCGACGCCGAGGCCACGTCCTGCCCTTCGATCAACGCCTTATCCGGCTTGGCGATGGCCGCAACGGCCGCCAGCACACCGTCGAGCGAATCAGCAGGGGTTTGCGGAGCGGAAACGGGCATGGCGAAATCCTTGGCTTGTGATCACAATTTACACACCGCCAGCCGCAGCAAAGTCAAGCCGCATCGGCGCGGTTTTCCTGTCATCACCATCATGTTAGGGCTGTTTGCGCCGTTTTCGGGATTATGGACAGTGGGATGAAGATCAAGATTTTGCGACAAGGCGACGAAGACCTGTTCGAGCGAGTCGCCGACGACCTGTTCGACAACCCTATCGACCCTGCGCTGGTAAGGGAATTCCTGGCCGATCCGCGGCACCATATCGCGGTCGCGGTCGACGGCCCTGCCATTGTCGGTTTCGCCTCCGGTGTGCATTACGTTCATCCCGATAAGCCAGCCCAGCTGTTCATCAATGAGGTTGCCGTCGCCGACCACCATCAAAGACGGGGCCACGGTAGCGCCCTGTTGCAGGCTTTGCTGGCCGAGGGGCGTGCATTGGGCTGCCACGAGGCCTGGGTGCTCACCAACATCGATAACGCCGCCGCCAACCGCCTGTACCGCGCAGCGGGCGGCAGCGACGGCGCTGATGACTCGGAGTCGCCGATCGTCGGCTACAGTTTCAAGCTGATACCCTGACGCTTAACGCACCCGTCGGCGTTTGGGTTCCGGTTCAGCGCGTGTCCGGATAACGTCCAGCATCATCGCCATGCCTTCGCGGACGTCGGCCTGCATCGAAGCCCGTGCCGCCTCGGCATCGCCACGCTCAAAAGCAGCGATCATGTCCTGATGGTGGTCCTTGGGCAGTTGAACCGTCCCCAGCCGACCAAAGACGACGCGCATGAACGGCCCGACCTGCAGCCACAGGGTCCGCGCCATGTCGTAAAAGAGGTCGGCGTCGGCGCAGCTGTAGATACAGAAGTGAAAATCCTGGTTGGCCTGCATATAGCCACCGACATCACCGCTGCTGAGCGCTTTCATCAGCTTGGTGTCGTCGTCGCGCAGCCGGCGGATGGCGTCCCTTGTCATAAGGGGTGTAGCCAGCGCAGCCAGTTCGGGCTCGACCCATTCGCGCGCCTTCATCAACTGCAGAACGCGTTTTTCCGTAAGGTCCGGCACCCGTAAACGCTTGTTAGACGCTTGCAATTCCAACGCATTCTCGGCAATAAGGCGCCGAACAGCTTCGCGGACCGGCATGGGCGAGACGCCGAGATTGGCTGCCAGCGTACGCAGAGACACCGGGTTTAACGGCGGTATCTGCCCCTTGATCAGGGCGTCGGCCAGGGCGTCATAAACCTGATCGTGGACCTTGGCGTCACTGAGACCATCGCCCATGGCGCCTTCGAGGTTCACAGCCGCCATTTCCTTTGTTCCGCCTCTTGTATCGCTCTTGCTCATGTGATCACAATATAGGTACAATTTCCCCTAAAGAGAACCACCATGAACGCTCCGGTGCTTGATAATTTCTGGATGCCATTTACGCCGAACAAGGTGTTCAAGGCAAAGCCCAAGCTGCTGACCGCGGCCAGGGGCATGTTTTACACCGACAGCGAAGGGCGTGAGATCCTGGATAGCGCCTCGGGGCTGTGGTGCGTCAATGCCGGCCATGGCCGCGACCGGATCACCCAGGCCATTCAGAAGCAGGCGGCGGAGATGGATTTCGCGCCGAACTTCAACATGGCGCACCCCCTGGCCTTTCAGTTCGCCCATGAACTGGCCAAGATCCTGCCCTACGATCTGAAGCGGGTCTTCTATACCAATTCCGGCTCGGAATCGGCCGACACGGCGCTGAAGATCGCCCTGGCCTATCAGCGTTTGCGCGGTCAAGGTGCCCGGACGCGGCTGATCGGACGTGAACGCGGCTATCACGGCGTCGGTTTCGGCGGCATTTCCGTCGGTGGTATCGTCCGCAACCGCATGTATTTCGGCAGTCTGTTGACCGGCGTTGACCACCTGCCCCATACCCATGGCGTCGACGGTAATCTGTTCGCCAAGGGGCAACCCGAGCATGGCGCCGATCTGGCCGACAATCTGGAACGTATCGTCGCGCTGCACGATGCCTCGACGATTGCCGCCGTCATCGTTGAACCCGTCGCGGGATCGACCGGTGTTCTGATCCCGCCCAAGGGTTATCTGGAACGGCTGCGCGCCATTTGCGACAAGCACGATATTTTGCTTATTTTCGACGAGGTCATTACCGGATTCGGCCGGTTGGGTACGGCCTTTGGCTCCCACTATTTCGGCGTCAGACCGGACATCATGTGCCTGGCCAAGGGCATCACGAATGCTGCCGTGCCTATGGGGGCTGTGGCGGTGTCGACGCGTATCTACGACAGCTTTATGCAGACGTCGGAAACACCGATCGAGTTCTTCCACGGCTATACCTTTTCCGGCCATCCGCTCGCCTGCGCTGCCGGCCTGGCAACCCTGGAAGTCTATCGCGAAGACGACCTGTTTGCCCGGGCGGCGTCACTTGCACCGTATTGGGAAGAGGCGATTCATAGCCTGCGCGACGCCAGGCACGTCATCGATATCCGCAATCTGGGTCTTATCGGCGGGATCGAACTGGCGTCACGACCAGGGGCTGCGACGGTGCGGGCCCTGGAAGTCTTCGACCGCTGTTTCGACAAGGGCCTGATGATCCGGGTGACCGGCGACATCATCGCCCTGTCGCCGCCACTGATCCTGGAGAAGGCGCATATCGACCGGATCGTCGAAACCCTGCGCGCGGCCCTAAGCGAAGTCGAATAGGCATTCACCACGAACCGATACGAACATCACGAACTTCAGGATCGATCTGAACCCGCCGCGTGGCGGCACTCGACATCAAGTGCGTCCGCAGATTTCAGTTTCCGCTGCGCGAAGAATTAAGATCAATCCCAAACTTCGTGACGTTCATGGTCAAAAATCTTACGCCACGCCGGTCATACCCTTCATCATCAGAACGGCAATAAAGGCGAAAAACGCCATGCAGCCGATCACATTGAACACTGGCGGTTTGAGAACCCTGGGCACCAGAAGGACCCGCGCCAGCACCACCGCCGCCACAAAGCCAAGCGTCACCTGGCCGATCAAGGGCGCCTTGGCCAGTTGGGTGATCCCGGCCAGCAGGAACATAACCACCATCAGCCAGAACAAACCGGTTGCCACTACGCGCAGCGAATGCCACATCGCCTTCAAAAACAACACCTTCGACCTCGCTTTTTTGCGTTCCGGCAAGAGAGCCTTAAACCTATTGTCCTTTTATAAGCGCGGCGTCTAGAGTTGGATGCGTGATTTCGGAGACCGGGCATGTTCAATTTGTCGCAGCATATAGATGCCCTCAAACAGTCATTGGTGGGCTATGTGCTGATGCTGGCGGCGGCCATAATCGGCCTGATCTGGATCAGTTTCGGCATATACAATTGGGCCACCGCCATGCTTGGCCCGGTCTGGGGCCCTTTGGCCATAGGCGCGGCCTTCATGCTGCCAGTCGCCGTCTACCTCATGGCCAAAGCCTTTCAGCCCGACGACAAACGGTCGAAACAGCAACGCATGTTCGATCAAGCCTTCGCCGCCTCTCCAGTGGGATCGCTGTCGAAGATGATCGAGACCATGTCGGTGCATTCACCCTTCCTGGCGGCCGTCACCGCGATCATCGGTGGCTTCGTCGCTGCGCGCTTCCCGCAATTCCTGTCGATCCTGTCGGAGTTTGTCATCGCCGGCGGAGAAGAACTGACGCGCTGGAAAACCGGCCGGGCCGAGCGTGCCGCCCATAAGGCGTCTGACTACGAACGCAAGGGCGCGCCGCCACCACCGCCCGACGTCGAGCCGACGCGCAAACGCCGCGGCAAAAAGGTCGATGCGGACTTTGACATGTACGGAAGTTGAAAAAAGCGCCGGATGATCCGGCGCTTTCTTAAACTTAGAAATCGGTCAGGCTGAGCCGAAAAGGGCTGGTTTCGAGAACCGGAGCGGAGCGTACCGTGCTCAAAGAGCGGAGCGTTAGCACCACTCAAAACGCAGTACGTGAGCACCGGAAGCGCAGAAAACGGCGCTTTGCAGGCCAGCATCACCGATTTTAGAGGTCTTCCTTAAGGATGGCCATTTCGAAGAGGTAAGACCCGGCCTCGTCTTCGTCGACATAGACCACGCCGACAAACTCTTCGCCAATGAAGACCTCGGCCGAATCCTTCTGCTTGCGCGGCTTGATTTCGAGGCCGTTGGTTCCGAACGTCCGTGTGAGATAGTCCTGTACCTTGGTGATTTCAGCAGGGGTCATGTGGTGTGGCTCTCATGATGGCCCGGAGGTCTTGTCCTGGTCCGCCCCCGGCTTATCGGGCGACTAAACCACAAATTCCCCTGGGCGGGGATAAACTTTTCTGTGACAGGAGCCTTAGCGTTCAACGCCTTAACGGGCAAATGCTTATCGCGCTTATCCACAAGGCGGGTGTCGACTCACGGACACGAACCGGTTGGCCTCAGATCGAATAGTCGTAATCGATATCCGGCATGGTGTGGTCCATCTGACGGGCCGGATCTTCGCAAGTCTTGCAGTTGACCAGCCTGGCCGGCACGCCCGCCGCCGTGCAATGCGCCGGCACGGGCTTTAAGACCACCGAACCCGAGGCGATCTTGGCATAATCACCGACGGTAATATTGCCCAGCACATTGGCGCCGGCGCCCAAAAGGACACCGCGGCCGATCTTGGGGTGACGGTCGCCACGTTCCGCGCCAGTCCCGCCCAGGGTCACGCCCTGGAGGATGGAGCAATCATCGCCGACCACCGCCGTTTCGCCGATCACGATGCCGGTGCCATGGTCGAGGAAGACGCCCTTGCCGATGCGGGCGGCCGGGTTGATATCGATCTGGAAGAGCTCCGACACCCGGCTTTGCAGGAAGTGCGCCATCGTCGATCGCCCCTGGTTCCACAGCCAGTGCGACACACGGTAGATTTGCAGACTGAGGAAGCCCTTAAAGAACATGAAGGCCTGGAGGTAGCCCTTGGCCGCCGGGTCGCGCTCATAAACCGCCTGCAGGTCGGCCATGGCGGCCACGACCAGGGATGGATCGGCGGCATAGGCCCTCTGCGCCAGTTCACGCAGGGTCATGCCGCGAAGGGTGTCGTCGGCCATCTTGCGGGCAATGTGATAGGACAGACTGGACGCAAGGTCATCATGCGACAGGATGGTCGAATGCAGCAGGGACGCCAGGGCCGGTTCGGCCGCCAGGGTATCCTGGGCTTCCTGGCGCAGGTTGAGCCAGATCGGCTTGTCGTCCGGCGTGATGACTTCGAAAACCTGAGCCATGTTATCCTACTTCAGAACAGCTTCCGCCAGATGCGCCGGCAACTCACCGCTGACCGCCATATGGTGGACCCGTAATACACTTGCAACGGTTAACCCGTCGCGAACCTGGCCCATAATAACAGCTTTGAGCAGTTGCGAAAAGGGAACTCGCGCCGCGACCAGGTTTTCGGTCTCGTCCGGTTCGGTTTCGCCGGGTTTAAGTCCGGTCGCCAGATACAGCACTGCAACCTCATCGGTTACCGAATTGGACATATCGAAGCGCAGGATTTCCTGCCAGTGGTCGGCGGTATATCCGGTCTCCTCGCGCAGTTCACGCTTGGCGCCATCGAGTGTATCCTCCCCTGCCGGCACGCCGCCTTCCGGCATTTCCCAGCTAAAGGTGCCGAGCGCAAACCGCGCCTGACCGACCAGGGCCACCGTGCCGTCGTCGAACAAAGGCAGGACCCCGACGGCGCGGTTGGCGAAGCGAACCAGGCCGTAGTGGCATTCGCGGCCGGTCGGCGCGATGACATCGTGGCTTTCGATACGGAGCCACGGATTTTCAAACACCACCTGGTGCCGCAGGCTTTTCCAGTTCGCCCGCTTGGCGGCGGCAGCTTCATCGTCCCACGGCGGGAGAAGTTCGGTCATGACGAGCTTTCAGAAAGATGGAAACCGCGAATGAACGCGAATGAACGCAAACAACGAGACGTGGCTTTCGCGAAGGTCAGTCGAAAAATCGTCACTTCAGCAAAAATATTCGCGTTCATTCGCGTTCATTCGCGGTTCCAAACCTATATAGTCGCAGACAGACTCAGCAAGGACTTTCCATGCCCCTAAGCGACCGCTCTCTGGCCCTCTTCGACACGCCCGCGCCGGAATTCGGCCAGCCCCTGCCGCAGAAACCCTCTGCAGACATGCTGGAAGCCCTGTTCTTTCGCCGCAGTGCCTCGGCGCCGACCCTGCGCGCCCCTGGACCGTCCCCTGAGGAAATGGACCTCCTGATCCGCCTCGGCTTGCGCGTTCCCGATCACGGCAAGATCGGCCCCTGGCGCCTTGTGCGCTTTACACCACAAAGCAAAACGGCACTGGTCGAAAAGCTCAAACCCCTCGCCGTTTCCCAGCCGGAACCGGCCAAGGCCCTGGCGGCGTTGCAGAAGTTGGCAATCCCGCCAGAAGCCCTGCTGGTCGTCTCCTCACCGCTCCAGCCGCACAAAATTCCGCTCTGGGAACAACAACTCTCGGCAGCCGCCGTGTGCCAGACCCTGCTGATCGCCGCCGGCGCCCTGGGCTACGGCGCCAACTGGATCACCGACTGGTACAGCTACGATGCCGTAGCCAAGGCACTTCTCGGTTTGGCGGAACATGAAAATGTCGCCGGTTTCATTTATCTCGGCACGCCATCGGAAGCGCCGCTGGAGCGCGATCGACCGAACTTTAATGAGCGCATAAGCTATTGGACGGCGGGAGATTAGTCGGCCGCTCTTAAAATCAAAACGCGTCCGTCATGCTCGCGTCGCGTCGCGCCACGCGGGCTGCCAACGACTTCAACCACGACCAAGTGACGTACCACGCTGCCAGGGCGGCCGCCACGCTGCCCGCCGCATAGGCCACCATCAGGCCTGGCCACTCGGGCAAAGGGCTGAAAACCAATACGGGTCCGTAGACCGCGTAGAAGGTAACGACAAAAGCCAGGTAACTACGCATCGGCAGAAACTGCTTTCTCCACAGGCCCCACATCTCCGCGATCAGCCAGTACGGCGCCAGGATGAGATGGCCGTAGCCGCCGATAAGGCCGAACGGGCCGGTGATTTCAAGCGCCTCGCCGCCGGTCGTGTACACCAGGACGCCGGCAACGAGGCCGTTGGCCAGCGGCGGAACCAGAAAGGCAACGGCGGTCCGCGCCGCCATGGTCCGCCACAGATTGATCATCCGCGCCCCCGATAGGTGGCGACGCCGAAGTCGGGAATCAGCACGCCCTTCGGCGGTTCGGCTGTTTGCCAGAATACATCGATCGGAATACCGCCGCGAGGATACCAGAAGCCGCCGATACGCAGCCAGCGCGGGTCGAGAAGGTCGCGCAGACGCTTGGCGATGTGCATCGTGCAGTCTTCGTGGAAGGCGCCATGGTTGCGAAAACTCGTCAGAAACAGTTTCAGCGACTTGGACTCGACCAGCCACGCGCCCGGCACATAGTCGATAACCAGGTGGGCAAAGTCCGGCTGACCGGTAACCGGGCACAGTGACGTAAACTCCGGCACGGTAAAGCGCGCGAGATAGTCGACGTCGGCATGCGGATTGGGCACGCGTTCCAGTACGGCCTGGGCAGGGTCGTCGACCGGTCGCGCCTCTCCGCCCAGTTGGGTCAGGTTATCGGTATAATGGCTCATAGGTCCCTATTTATACCCAACGGCCTTAAGCGCAAGGGGGCGTGTATGATCATGAAATTTGCCTTTACGTTCACGTCAATTTCTGGCTAAGTTAAGAAAAAAGGAACGCCGCATGATCCCCGCCGCCCTCACCCGTAACCTGCGTTTTCCCGCCATTGCCGCGCCCATGTTCCTGGTGTCTGGCCCGGAGCTGGTGATCGCCACCTGCAAATCCGGCATGATCGGAAGCTTTCCGGCCCTGAACCAGCGGACCACCGAAGGCTACGAGGACTGGCTGAACACCATCGAGGCTGCGCTGGGGCCCGACGATGCGGCGTTTGGCGTCAATATGATCGTCCACCCGACCAACTCGCGTCTGCTGGCTGACATGCAGGTAACGGTCAAGCACAAGGTGCCTCTTGTCATCACCTCGCTGGGGGCTGTGAAGGATGTGGTCGATGCCGTGCACAGCTACGGTGGCGCGGTTTTTCATGACATCATCAATGCCCGCCACGCCCGCAAGGCCATGGAAGCCGGGGTCGATGGCCTTATCCTGGTCTCGGCCGGGGCCGGCGGCCATGCCGGCAACCAGCACCCGTTCGCCCTGCTCAACGAAATCCGCCAGTTCTTCAACGGTACCATCATCCTGTCGGGCGCCTTGTCGACCGGCCAGGACGTAGCCGGCGCCCTTATGGCCGGCGCCGACCTGGGCTACATGGGGACGCGGTTTATCGCCACCACCGAAGCCGAGGCCGATGCCGGCTACAAGCAGATGCTCATCGACACAACCGCCAAGGACATCACCTATACCGACGCCATTTCCGGCATCAATGCCAACTTCCTGACACCGTCCCTGATCGCCAACGGCCTCGACCCCGCTGCTGCCAAGGATCCGCACCACAAGATCGACATGGCAGAGGAACTGGACCCAGAAGCCAAGGCATGGAAGACCATCTGGTCCGCCGGCCAGGGTGTCGGTTCAATTCACGAGGTGCTGCCGGTAGCAGAGCTCGTTTCACGGCTGCAGCAGGAATTTACAACCGCATTTAAGGCCTTTGCGCCCAAGACCTGTGGTCTGGTTTAGACTGGCAGGCCCATGCCGACGGGCATTGCGAAGGTCCGAAGTCGTCTCTGACGCTGGGCCGCCTTCTTCAGGCAAACACCTTCAGAGCCTGCTCGATATCGGCAATCAGGTCTTCGGCGTCCTCCAGACCAACATAGAACCGTATCGACGATCCCGCCAGGTAAGGATCGGGCTCGTCACTCAGTTTCGGCCGGCCGCGGACCTGCGGTTCGCAATTGACCGCCAGGCTCTCAAAACCACCCCAACTGAAACCAAGACCGAACAGCTTGAGTCTGTTCAGGAAGGCCTGGGACTGGCGCTCATTGTTCCCGTCTTTGGCCCCCTTGAACAGCACCATGAACAGGCCGTTTGAGCCGCTAAAGTCGCGGGCAAACATGTCGTGGTCGGGATGCGATGCCAAACCAGGATGAACCACGCGCAGCACTTCCGGCCGCCCCTCCAGCCAGCGCGCGATCTTCAGCGCACTGTCACCACTCTGTTTCAGCCGCAGGTGCAAGGTGCGAAGACCCCGCGTCGCCAGGTAGCTTTCGTCCGCCGATGTGAAGAAGCCAAACGCCTTGATCGTCTTGTAAAGCGTTGCCGCCAGGTTTTTGTCGGCAACGCTGATCGAACCGATCAAGACGTCGCTGTGACCGCCGACATACTTGGTCAGTGCCTGCATGCTGAGATCGACGCCATGGGCCAGGGGCTTGAACAGGACACCGCTGCCGTAGGTATTGTCACACAGGGTCAATATCCCGCGCGCCCTGGCCAGGGCCGCGATGCCAGGGATATCCTGCATGTCGAAGGTCAGTGAGCCAGGACTTTCGACGTAAATCATCTTGGTCGACGGCGTCGCCAGGGCCAGGACCTCGGCCGGCGTCAGGCGCGCTTCGTAATAGCGCGCCACAACGCCGTAGCGCTTGAGCTGAGTCTCAACGAAACGCCGCACTGGAGCATAGCAGGAATTGACTACCAGTATCTCATCGCCAGCCTGGAGGAAGGCGAAGATCGGCACGGTCAGGGCGGCCAGACCGCTGGGCAGGATAAAACTGTCGCAAGCGCCTTCCAGATCTATAAGCAGCCGGCGCAATTCGTCCTGGGTCGACAGTCCGTCGGTGCCATAGGTTGGACGAACGTCGTCGTTATAGAGCATCTCAGCATTTTCGAACAACACCGTCGAGCCGCGTTCGACGCCGGTATTGACGGCGCGGCGGCTGTTGGCGCGGCCCAGGGTGGCCGAGGTCAGGCGGGTGATGTCTTTCATGGCAGGTCTCCTGCCTCGCTTGAACCGTGAAACGGATTTGGTTTCAAGCGATAAGACCTATCTGAAATCGTCAGACCCGCTGATCATGCATCGAGGCCATGCCGTTGCAGGAACACCAAAGCCTCCTGTCCCCACGGCAGAAGCTGGCCGTCCTTGCCACGCAACGGGAAGCCATGGGTGTTGCCTTCCCACAGGTGCAGTTCCGCCGGCACCCTGGCCGCCTTTAGGGCCTGGTACATCAGTATCCCGTTCTGCGCCGGGACGGACGGATCGTCGGTCGTGCCACCGATAAAGCACGGCACGCCATCCGCCGGCACATGTTTTTCCAGCGATGAATGATCAATCTGCGCCGCGGTTGGGTTGTCGCCGAACATCTGTTTCCGCGAGCCTTTATGGGCGTGCTCGCCCATAGTGATGACCGGGTACATCAGAGCCGCGGCCGCCGGCTTGGCGGACAACCGGTCGGCCGCATCGATCGGGACGTAGCTCTGTTCGGCAAAGCGCGTTGCCAGCAGGCCCGCGACATGGCCGCCGGCGGAAAAGCCCATAATCGCCACACGGCTGGGGTCGAGCCCGAACTGGGCAGCCTGCGACCGGATCAGCCGAATGGCGCGCTGGGCGTCCTGCAACGCGACATCCGGCCCGGCGGCCCAGCCATCGGCCGGCAGGCGGTAGGTCATGGTGAAAACGGTATAGCCCAGACCGGCCAGCCAGGAATCGATCTCCCCGCCAGCCTTCGAGACGGCAATCCGGACATAGCCGCCGCCAGGCATAAGCAGGACCGCACCACCGTTGGGCTTGTCGGGCCGCCGCATCGACAGCCAGGGTTTGGTGATGTTGTAAAAAGCCGTATCGTTCGGATCGCCGCCGGGCTTGCGCAGGACGACGCTTTGCGTGACCGTGACTTTCTCACCACCCGGCGCCGCCCCCGGCCAGATGTCCTGCATCGGCAAGGCCGGCTTCAGGGTCATCGAAGCCTGGGTCGGCAGGCCTTCCTGCGCGCTGGCCTGGGCATTCGTTTGGGCCTGAGCACGCGCCGCGGAGGGGCCGGCTCCCAGCACGGCGGCGGTCAGCCCGAGAAGGGAACGGCGATCCATGGGCGATCCTCTGCTGCGCGCATCTTCGCTTAGCTTAACTCAGATGCGCGCGGAAGGCACGTGGAGAAACGTGGCTCTACAGATTGCGCAGATTTCAGATTAAAGCTTCGCGCTGGTTACCTGCAAGGCAGGTGCGACACCGCAATCTGTGAAATCTGTGCAATCTGTGGATTTAAGTTTTGCCGAGTTTCGCTCCCGTTTTTAAGCCGCTTTCTCGACCTTTGTCTTGCCAAAACGGCCGTAGAAGGTCTCGCCCTTGGCCGCCATGTCGCGCAGCAATTGCGGCGGGGCAAAGCGGTCGCCATAGGCCGCGGTCATGCGGTCCAGTTCGGCCACAAAGGTCGCCACGCCGATCGAGTCGATCAGCGATACGATCCCGCCCGACCACGGCGCAAAGCCCCAGCCGAGGATCGAACCGACATCGGCTTCGCGCGGATCTGTGATGACGCCGTCCTCGAAACAACGCGCAGCGGTCACCGCCTGGACGTACAGCATGCGCTTCTTCAGTTCTTCGACCAGCGCCGGATCGGCTTCCAGTATGGTTGGCTGGAACTTGTCGGCCAGGCCAGGCCACAGGGTCTTGGTCGCCGTTTTCTCGGCCGGATAGTCGTAGAAGCCCTTGTTGCTCTTGCGGCCCAGGCGACCGTCGGCGACCATGGCGGCGACTTCCTTTTCACCGGGGATGGGCACATAGGCATCACCCTCGGCCTTGGCCGTTTCCGACGTGATCTTGACCAGCAGGTCCAGCGCGACGTCGTCCATCATTTCCAGCGGCCCGCGCGGCATGCCGGTCATACGGCCGGCATTGTCGATGATGGCCGGGCTGTAGCCCTCGGCCCACAGGTGCAGGCCTTCGGCGGTGAACGGAATAAAGCAGCGGTTGGCGAAGAAGTAGCGCGAATCGTTGACGACGATCGGCGTCTTCCTGATCTTCAGGACGTAGTCGATGGACTTGGCCAGGGTCTCGTCCGAGGTCTCCTTGCCCATAATGATTTCGACCAGCATCATCTTGTCGACCGGCGAGAAGAAGTGAATGCCGATATAGTTCTTCGGCCGCGCCGACGCCTTGGCGAGGTCGCTGATCGGAATGGTCGACGTGTTGGAACCGAAGACGGCCGTCTCGGCCAGATGGGCTTCGGCGGCCTTGGTGACCGTCGCCTTCAGGTCGCTGCTTTCGAACACAGCCTCGACGACCAGGTCGGAACCGGCAATCAGGCTGTAGTCGGGCGTCGCCGTGATCAGGTCGAGTGTCGCCTGGCCGGCTTCCGGCGTCAGCTTGCCGCGCGTGACCTGCTTCTTGATCAGGTCCGCGCAGTGCGCCTTGCCCTTGTCGGCCGACTCCTGGTCGCGGTCAATCAGGACGGTCTTGATGCCGGCCATCGCCTGGACGTAGGCGATACCCGCCCCCATCATGCCGGCGCCCAGAACGGCAACCTGCGTGAATTCGGTTTTCGCATAGCCTTCCGGCCGGCCGGAGCCCTTGCCGATGGCCTGCATCGAGAAGAAGAAGGTCCGCATCATGGCCTTGGCCTGCGGCGTCATCAGGGTCTTGGAGAAATAGCGCGTTTCGATCTTCAGCGCCGTATCGAACGGAACCTGCAGGCCTTCATAGACGGCATGCATCAGATTCACCACGGCCGGATAATTGCCGTACGACTGCTTGCGCAGCATGGCATTGCCCATGATGAAGACCTGGGATCCGGCCGGATGGTAAGGACCACCGCCTGGGATCTTGAAATCCTTCTTGTCCCAAGGCGCGACCGGGTCACCCTTGGTCTTGATCCACGCCTTGGCGGCCTCGACCTCTTTGCCGGCCTCGACCACTTCGTGGACGATGCCCATGCCCAGGGCTTCCTGCGGCTTGAACGACTTGCCCTCGGACATGGCCAGCAGGGCGGCCTGGGTGCCGATCAGGCGCGGCAGGCGCTGCGAGCCGCCGCCGCCGGGGAAGATGCCGATCTTGATTTCCGGCAGGCCGACCTGGGTCTTGGGGCCATTGCCGATGACGCGGTAGTGGCAGGCCATGGACAGTTCCAGGCCGCCACCCAGCGCCAGGCCGTTAATCGCCACGGCCACCGGCTTGCCGCAGGTTTCGAGCAGGCGGTAGATGCGGTTCATCTCAAAGGCCAGGTCGAACGTTTGCTTCAGAGCCTGTTCACCCGTCCCTGAAACCTCCCAGCCGCCGCCGAATAGTTCTTCCAGGTCGGCGCCGGCGCAAAAGCCGGTCGTCTTGCCCGAGGTAATGACCACACCCTTGATCTCGGCTTCGGTCCTGGCGCGGTTGGCGATGGTCTCGACATCGGCCAGGGCGCCCTTAGTGAAGGTATTCATCGTCTTGCCGGGCACATCGAAGGTGCAGAGCAGAATGCCATCGGCGTCGAGGTCGGTTTTGAAGTTTTCCATGGGTATCATTTCCTCTTAGACGCGTTCGATCACGGTAGCGGTGGCCATGCCGCCGCCGACGCACAGTACCGCCAGGCCAGTCGACTTGCCGGTCCGTTCCAATTCATCCACCAGCGTGCCCAGGATCATCGCCCCGGTTGCGCCCAGCGGGTGGCCCATGGCGATGGCGCCGCCGCAGACATTGATCTTGTCGTGCGGAATCTCCAAAGCCTGCATGTAGCGCAGAACCACAGCGGCAAAGGCCTCATTCAGCTCGTAGAGATCGATGTCCGTCGTCTTCATTCCCAGCTTCTTGAGCAGCTTTTCCGTAACATAGGACGGACCGGTGAGCATGATCGATGGCTCAGAGCCAATCGAAGCCGTGCCGACGATGCGGGCGCGCGGCTTGATGCCGGTCAGTTCGCCAGCCTGGCGGGAACCGACCAGGACCGCGGCGGCGCCGTCAACGATCGACGACGAATTGCCCGGGGTGTGGACGTGGTTGACGCGTTCCACCTCGGGGTAACGCTGCTGGATGACGGCGTCGAAGGCCATTTCACCAAAGGCGGCGAACGACGGGTTCAGGCCGCCCAGGGTCTGCATATCGGTGTTGGGGCGCACGCTTTCGTCGTGGTCCAGGGCCGTGATTCCCAACTGGTCCTTGATGGCCAGGACCGACTTCTTGAAGCGGCCCTCCTGCCACGACTGGGCCGAGCGCTTGTGGGATTCGACGGCGTAGGCATCAACATCTGTGCGCGAAAAGCCCCACTTGGAGGCAATCATATCGGCGGACACGCCCTGCGGGACGAAATAGGCCGGAAACGCTGCGGCGATGTCAATCGCCCAGGCGCCACCGTCGGAGCCCATGGGGATGCGGCTCATGCATTCGACGCCACCACCAATGGCCATGGTCGCTTCGCCCGAAACCACCTTGGCGGCGGCGATATTGACGGCTTCCAGGCCCGAGGCACAGAAGCGGTTGACCTGAGCGCCGGCCGTCAGTTGCGAATAGCCGGCGGCCAGAACGGCGGCGCGGGCAATGTCTCCGCCCTGTTCGCCCACGGGGGTCACGCAGCCCCAGGTGCAGTCGTCGACCAGAGCGGTGTCCAGGCTGTTACGGTCGCGAAGCCCGGCCAGAACCTGGGCCGAAAGGTCCAGAGCGGTGATCTGGTGCAGGCTGCCATCCTTCTTGCCCTTGCCGCGCGGCGAGCGAACATGGTCGTAAATGTAGGCGGAATTCTCTGGGGTCGGCATCCGGTAGGTCCTCCACGCATGCGGCGCATTTTTCGGCGCTTGTTTTGACGCCCGGATACATGCGCTTTGTTTACGCGAACGTCAAGATAATCGGGAAAATTTTCTCCGCCGTGGCGTAAACCTGTTTCTTAATCGTCTAAATTATCATACAATATATTGACCTCACGCGCTGGCAGTATTAGGCACTCACCTTATGGACACTTCACCCGCCCTCACCTCCACCGTCGCAACCGCCAAGCGCATTGCCAGGATCGAAACCTTTGCCGTGCCGCCGCGCTGGCTGTTTGTGCGTATCGAAGACTGCGAAGGCGCCGTCGGTTGGGGCGAAGCCTCGCTCGAAGGCCATACCGAAGCCACGCAAGCGACCTTTGCCGAGATCCGCGAACGCTTTATCGGCCATGACCCCGAACGCATAGAAGACATGTGGCAGGTCTTCTACCGCCTGGGCTTCTACCGCGGCGGACCGGTGCTGATGTCGGCCCTGTCGGGTTTTGACCAGGCCCTGTGGGACCTGAAGGCGCGGCGTCTCGGCGTACCCGTATGGCAACTGCTGGGCGGCCGGGTCCGCGACCGCGTCCAGGTCTATGCCTGGATCGGCGGCGACCGCCCCTCCGATGTGGTCGATGCCGCCAGGGCCCGTCTCGATCAGGGCTTCACAGCCGTAAAGATGAACGCCTCGGAAGATATGGGCTGGCTCGATTCGCCCAGGGTCATCGACGACGTGCTGCAACGTGCCACCTCGGTTCAGGCCCTGGGCCTCGACGTCGGGCTCGACTTCCACGGCCGGATACACAAGCCGATGGCCAAGCAACTGGCCCACGCCCTGGAACCTATCCGTCCGCTGTTTATCGAGGAACCCCTGCTCAGCGAGCACATCGAAGCCATCGAACAACTGTCGAAGCTGACAACCACCCCGATCGCCCTGGGCGAGCGTCTCTACAGCCGTTGGGAGTTCAAGCCCTTCCTTGAGCGCGCCTGCGTCGACATCATCCAGCCGGATCTGTCCCATGCCGGCGGCATATCAGAGGTGCGCCGCATCGCCGCCATGGCCGAAGCCTACGACGTCGCCCTGGCGCCGCACTGCCCGCTTGGGCCGCTGGCGCTCGGCGCCTGCCTGCAGTTGGCGATTGCGACGCCGAACCATGTCATCCAGGAAATGTCGCTGGGCATACATTACAACACCAATGGCCACGACCTCCTGTCCTATATGAAAAATCCGGAAGTGTTTGATGTCGCCAACGGCTATGTCGAAGCCTTGACGGGGCCAGGCCTGGGCGTCGAAATTGACGAAGACAAGGTTCGGGAGATGTCGAAGGATTGTCCGCCCTGGCGCAATCCGGCATGGCGCGGACCTGACGGATATGTCAGGGAATGGTGAGAAAGCGATCTGAGCGGCTGCAAACCGTCATCTTGTTGCGCTCCGGTGCTCACGTACAAACTGACGGATATGTCAGGGAATGGTAGATTAAGAGGTCCACAGATTACACAGATTTCACAGATTATCGGCGCTGCGCGCCCTCTCTGTGATCACCGTCTCAGGTTTCAGCAGAACTCCTAATCTGTGAAATCTGTGTAATCTGTGGATCCCCTTGCAAAGCAACGCCACGACAATAACAGGGAACACTATGCCCCAGGACATCATCCGCCGCACGGAACCGGGCGCGCTTTTGGGCGAAGGGCCGCTGTGGTCCCGCCGCGACCAGTGCGTCTACTGGGTCGATATCCTCTCCCATAAGCTGAACGCCTGGTACCTCGATGGCCGGCAACAGACCTGGAGTTTCGACTGCCCCGTCTGCTGGGTGATCGAGCGCGAAAAAGGCGGCTTTATCGCGGGGCTCATGACCGGTTTTGCCGAGTTGTCGCTTGATCCGTTCGTGGTCCGCCATATCGTCAACCCTTACCCGCACGAGCCGGAAAACCGCCTCAACGACGCCAAGGCGGATGACCGCGGCCGCATCTGGGCCGGCTCCATGCACAAGCCGATCACCAGGACGTCGGGTGGCTGGCACCGCTTGAACACCGACAAGTCCGTCACCCATGTCGACGGCCCCTATACCATCCCCAATGGTCCGGCTTTCAGCGCCGACCACCGTCAGGTCTTTCATACCGATACCGACCTGCGCCAGGTCTTCCTGTTCGACATCGACGCCGAGGGCGAACTGGCTGGCAAGCGGCCATGGCTGACCTTCCCGGAAGACTGGGGCTATCCTGACGGCATGACCATGGACGCCCAGGGCGGTCTTTGGATCGCCCACTGGGGTGCTGCGCGCATCACCCGTTTCAAAATGGACGCCACCCCGGACTTCCATATCGACCTGCCGGCCAAACAGATCACCTCGATGGCTTTTGCCGGCAACGACCTGAACCGCCTGTTCGTCACCTCGGCGGCCATAGATCTGCCCGACGACCGTGAAGCCGGGACATTGTTCGAAATCCCAAGTGAAAGCTTGCGCGGCCATACCGGCCTTGAACCGCAGAAGTTCAAGGGGTAAACCCGGCCCGTCACTGAAAAGAGAATCCATCATGTCCGCCGAACCGCCCGCCCTGCTTGCTGCCGACTGGGGCACGACCAATTTCCGTCTGTTCCTGTTCTCGGCCGATGGCGAAATCATCGCCCGCCACACCGCCAATATCGGCCTGAAGAACCTGGGGGTTCTCACCTTCGAACAGGCCCTGACCTCGGTGATGAAGGAAGACTTCGCCCGTCCGGACCTGCCGATCCTGCTGTCGGGCATGGTTGGCTCGCGCCAGGGGTGGCGCGAAGCGCCTTACGTCGCCTGCCCGGCCGGTCTCGACGATGTCGTCAAGGGCCTGGTCGCCGCGCCGGCGGCTAAGCTGAAGGTCAAAATCGTGCCAGGCCTGTCCGGAGAGGCCGACCATCCGGGCCTGATCAATGTCATGCGCGGTGAAGAAACCCAGATCTTCGGCGTGTCGTACAAGACCGGGGAAGGCGTATACGTCCTGCCCGGCACCCACAGCAAGTGGGCCTCGGTCGAGGGCGGCCGCATTACCGGCTTCTCGTCCTACATGACGGGCGAAATGTTTTCGGTCCTCAAGCGCCATTCCATCCTGGGCGACCTGATGGACAATGATATCGACGACGATGCTGCCTTCAGGCTGGGCATCGACCGGGCGATGAACGACAAATCTTTCCTGTCGCTGATCTTCTCAGTGCGCACCGAAGCCCTGTTTGGCCACATCAAGCCAGAAAGCCTGTCGTCCTATCTTTCGGGCTTGCTGATCGGATCGGAAATCCGCGCCGAAAGCATTCGTCACGGCATTCGTCCGGTAACGGTGATCGGCGACGGCACCCTGATTGGCCTCTACGAGCGCGCCCTGAAACACACCGGGTTCACCGACGTTACCCGCCAAAATGGCGACGACGCCTCCGCCGCCGGCCTGTGGGCCATCGCCCAGCAAGGACGCCTGATATGAAGCCCGAACTGGCTGCCCGCTGGCGCGACGCCCTCGCCACCCTGCCGCTAGTCGCCATCCTTCGCGGTTTGCGTCCGTCCGAAGCACTGGCGGTCGGTGAAATGCTGGTCGAGGCCGGATTCAAGGTGCTGGAAGTCCCGCTCAACTCGCCGGAACCGTTCGAATCGATTCGAATCCTGGCGGAGTCCCTGGGCAAGCGCGCCATCGTCGGCGCCGGCACGGTACTCAAGGTCGCGGATGTCGATACCCTGGCCTCCGTCGGCGGAGAAATCTGCATCTCACCCAACGCCAACCCTGACGTCATCCGCCGCGCAAAATCGCTCGGCCTGATTTCCTTCCCGGCCTTCTTCACCGCCACCGAAGCCTTTTCGGCGGTCGATGCCGGCGCCGATGCCCTGAAGCTGTTCCCCGCGGAACTGGCTGGCCCCAAGGGGCTGAAGGCGCTTAAGGCGGTCCTGCCCAAGGCCATGCCGGTCTTTCCCGTCGGCGGGGTCGAACCCGGCAATATGACGGAGTACCTCGAGGTCGGCGCCGCCGGTTTCGGCATCGGTTCGTCGGTCTACAAGCCCGGCGACACGCCGGAGATTGTCTATGGTAAGGCGAAAGCGTTCACCGACGCCTGGGCCGCACTCGCGAACCAGAGCGCAATCCGATAAAGTGTGACGCCACTGCACGGGCGTCCCCGTTTTCGGATTGCGCTATAGAACTAAACCTTGATGACCATGACTCATCTCGACAAGGCCAGGACTGCGATAGACGCGGCCCTTGTGAGACGCTATTTGGGGGGCATGCAGATTGTTCCCGTTGCGCCGGCCCACGTCGCCATCCTGTCTTCCCTGGCCCGCGACTGTTTCAGCGAGAACTTCGGCCACCTCTATCCGCCGCACGACCTGATGGCATTTCTGGCCGACTCCTATGCCGAAGCCAAGCTTGCAGAAGAAACCGCGGATCCGGCCCAGTTCTGGCGGATCGTCCTCGATGACAAAGGTGAGACCGCCGGCTATCTGCACTGTGGTCCGGCCACCCTGCCGCACACCGACGCCAACCCGGCCTGCCATGGTGAACTAAAGCGCATCTATGTCCGCATGTCGCACCAGGGCCAGGGACTGGGTAAGCAACTGCTGACGACGGCCCTGACCTGGCTGGCCGAAACCTACGGCGATGCGCCGCAATGGCTCGGCGTGTGGAGCGGCAATCTCCGCGCCCAGGCTTTTTACGCCACTTACGGATTCGAACGTGCCGGTGACTACAAGTTCCCGGTCGGCAACACTCTGGACGACGAGTTCATTTTGCGACGCCAGCCGCGCATTTTGGGCGCAGTCCGATAACGCGTGTAACATTGTTTTGATAAATTGCGCAAAGAAAACAAAATTTTAGACGGAAATGTGACTCCGTAAATCCCTATCCCGCACTGATCTCGCGCTCCGGAAGGTTACCTGCTTCGTATCGCCCACGAAGACAGAACAGCGCAAAAATTGAACATCGTTCACAAACATATTGAACGATGTTCAAGACGTGGTATGCTCGCGTCGCCCGGCGCCCCGCCGGGTCCAACGGGACCTCCCCAAGGCTATTCTCCCAAGGCTTTTTTCCATGTCCGAAACTACACCCGACACCCCACAACCCCATCGCGGCATGATCAGCCGCAGCAAGGGTACCAAGCTTCTGATCGTCTGCGTCCTGGCCGTGCTGATGTCGATCCCCGCGGCATGCGTCTTCCTGCTGCTGATGGACCGCACCAACCGCGCTGAACAGGTCGCTGCCGAAATCGGCGGACTGATGGGCGGACCCCAGACCTTCCTCGGTCCGGTCATCTCCGTGCCCCATACCCTGCCCGCCCGGACGGAGACCGACGCCCAGGGCAACAAGACCCTCATTCCGGCCTCGACCACCAACCTGATCGTCTTCCCGGTCACCGGTGAGGCCGTTGCGGCCAGCAAGAGCGAAGTACGCGCGCGCTCCCTGTTCCGCGTCCCGGTCTACACCACCGATCTCACCTTCAAGGCCCATTTCGACCTGACAAACGTGGCGCCCCCCAAGGGTGGGACACTGGACTGGAGCCGGGCGCAACTGTTGTCCGGGGCCTCGGATTCGCGCGGCGCCCGCAAGGACATTCTTGCCTCGATCGACGGGACGACCTTTGCCCTGGCGCCTGCGACCGAAGGCACCCAGAGCATCGGCACCGACCAGGGCCAGGCCCGCCTGGATCTGTTTTCGGCGCCGCTTGCCGGCCTCGATCCCACGACACCCCACGACATCACCCTCGAGATGAGCTTCACCGGCGCTCAGAAGATCGGCATCCTGGCCTATGCCAAATCGTCAAGGGTGACCATCGCCGGCGACTGGAACACGCCGTCGTTCGGCGGCGGGTTCCTGCCGTCCGAACGCGCCTTTCCGCACGGCCGTGACACACCCCTGACCAAGGGCGAGACCGACCTGAAGTCGGGTTTCAAGGCGTCGTGGTCGGTGCCTTTCATTGCCCGCGGCCTGCCCGCCGTCATCAGTTTCGACAACCTGGCCAGCCTCGGCAAGTCGGAATTGTCGGTGACCTTCGTCGAGAACACCAACCCCTATCAGAATGTTGGCCGGTCGCTGAAATACGCCCTGCTGTTCGTCGGCCTGGTGTTTCTCACCTATTTCGTGTTCGAAAGCACCAGCCGCCGCGAACTGCACCCGGCGCAATACATCCTCATTGGCCTGGCCCAGATTACCTTTTACCTGTTGCTGTTGTCCCTGGCCGAGCGCATCGGCTTCGATGCCGCCTTCGCAGCCGCTGCCGCGGCTACGGTCGGCCTGATTT
The DNA here is from genome assembly GCF_000495835.1 of Asticcacaulis sp. AC402. GTDB lineage: Bacteria > Pseudomonadota > Alphaproteobacteria > Caulobacterales > Caulobacteraceae > Asticcacaulis. Next base: position 2,150 of record NZ_AWGC01000006.1, on the reverse strand, counting down.
CGGCCTATGCCGGCATGGTGTTCAAGAGCCTGTTTCGCGGCCTGGCAGCGCTGGGGGTGTTCGCGCTTCTGTATGGCATGATCTACACGCTGATGCGCATGGAAGACTACGCCCTCCTCATCGGTGCGGTCTGCGCCTTCCTTGTCATCGCCACGGTGATGATCCTGACCCGGAACGTCAATTGGTACGGCACACCTCAGCCTTCAGGGGCGTAACAGAAGCGGAGCGGAGACCGTCAACGCGTCTCCGTTCCATCCATTTTAGTCATTCCACCGCAGCCACAACACAATAAGACATTGCGAAATTCCGGTTAAATTACAACGACCTAATTGTTTCTATAATGCCCTGGACGCGCGGGCAGTTTAGAATATCGGACCTCGATCCAATTATCTCGACTGCGGCCTAGTCTTTATGAAATTTTTGCGACTCATCATCCTACGTCAAGCAATTCTCAACCTCCAGACTGCGGTATGACCTCACAGGTATGCGCAAAATAAACCTACGAATCTCCGATCGTTAGAGGCACGGCCGTGCCAGCACCCCATCCCAGCGCCCGCCGCTCAGGCTAAGGCCCTTCGTGCCCCGCAGCTTGAATTTCCGCGCCATAGGTGTTGACTCCCCCCGCCGTTAGCGCGAACCTAACAGTGTTACGGGTTGGTGGCTTTTATTATACCAAAGTCAAGGGCGTTCGGGATTGCCTCGACGGCAGACCCGCAGGGTTGTCTACAGTTCTAGGTTCAGTTCCGCGTAAGCGTCGCGGCCACAGTCGTTGTCGGCATACGGCATGACGGTATGTGCCTTGAGACCAGTTGCGTTCAAAAAAAAACGACACACAGGGTTGGAGGATTGCCATGGGACGGCATGAAAAGCTGACGCGCGGCGTGCGCGATCTGTTGGGTTTGACCGCTATCAGCGGCATTATTGCCCTGAACCAGGCACAGGCCCAGACCGAACCGGGGACCGACTATGTCGCCCTGTCGGAGATCGAAGGCATAGACTCCTACGAGCTTCTCGCCGATGGCTCCGTTCAGATCGTGATGAAGGATGGCGGTACCGTCACGATCGCCGCCGACCAGGTCTCTGTTCTCAACGGCCAGGTCAATGTCGCGCGCGACGCTTTGATCAGCGCTGGCGTCCTCGAAGGCCCCTTCCTCGGCATCGGCGTGCAGACCCTTGCCGTCGGCGCAGTGGCGGCGGTCGCCCTGACCCAGGAGTCGAATGAAGCGCCGCAATTCACCTCGGTCGGGTCGGTCAGCACACCCGAAAATACCGTCGCCACGGGCTATACGGCGGCGGCCTCCGATCCCGACGGCGACGATCTGACCTATGCCATTGACGGTGGCGCCGACGCCGCCGCCTTCACCATCAATTCCCAGACCGGACAGCTCAGCTTCGCCTCACCGCGGGACTTCGAGACGCCGGGAACCAGCGGCAATATCTATCACGTCAGGATCAGCGTCAGCGATGGTGAGGAAACCGTCACCCAGGACGTCACGGTCACCGTCACCAATGTCAATGACGTAGCGCCGGTCTTTACTTCGGGGACAGCCGTATCGGTCGCCGAGAACCTGACGGCGACCGGCTACGTCGCCGCGGCGACAGATGCTGAAAACGACGCCCTGACCTACAGCATCGCCGGCGGGGCCGATGCCGCCCTGTTCGGCATTGACGCCGCGACGGGAGCCCTCAGCTTCCTGGCCGCACCGAACTTCGAAGCGCCGGGTGATGCCGGCAGCAACAATGTCTATGACGTCACCCTCCGCGTCAGCGATGGTGTTCATACGGTCGACCGCGCCGTCATGGTCACCGTTACCAATGTTAACGATATAGCGCCCGTCTTTACCTCGGGGACGGCCGTATCCGTCGCCGAGAACCTGACGGCGACCGGCTACGTCGCCGCGGCGACAGATGCTGAAAACGAAGCCCTGACCTACAACATCGCCGGCGGGGCCGATGCCGCCCTGTTCGGCCTAGACGCCGCGACGGGAGCCCTCAGCTTCCTGGCCGCACCGAACTTCGAAGCGCCGTTTGATGCCGGCGGCAACAATGTCTATGACGTCACCCTTCGCGTCAGTGATGGTGTTCATACGGTCGACCGCGCCGTCACGGTCACCGTCACCAATGTCAACGATGTGGCGCCGGTCTTTACG
>NZ_AWGC01000005.1 GCF_000495835.1 Asticcacaulis sp. AC402 | reverse complement strand
AAAATCTGACGGCTACGGGTTACGTGGCCGCCGCGGTAGATGCCGAGGGCGATGCCCTGACCTACACCTTGACCGGCGGGGCTGATGTTGCGCTGTTTGCTGTCGATGCGGCGACGGGGACATTGAGCTTCCTGGCGGCGCCTAATTTCGAAGCGCCAGGCGATGCCGGCGGCAACAATGTCTATGAGGTGACGATCCGGGTCAGCGATGGTGTCCATACGGCGGATGTCGCGGTGGCCGTCACGGTGACGGACGTCGTCGAGGCCCCGCCCGGACCGATCACCCTTTCGGCGCAGCTCAACAACGACAGCGGCCACAGCGACAGCGATGGCATCACCAACGATGCCGCGCTCAAGGGACAGATCACTGATCTTCTCCCTTTTCATCAATTGACTCTCAGCCATGACGGCACCCCCGGCGTCACAGCCAATATCAGCACATCGATCGGCGCCGACGGCCGCTTCACCCTGTCGCAGACCGCCATCGAGACGGCGTTAGGCACAACCCTGGACGAAGGCGACCATGCCTTCACCCTGACCTATCGCGACAGTGTCGGCCAGAGCAAGACTACCCAGGTCACGCTCGATCTCGACCAGACGGCGCCGACCCTGGGTGCGTCGGGTCTGGCGGCGACGTCGGATACCGGGACGGCCGGTGACCTGACGACCGGCGCCATGCGGGTCGACGTCGTCGGCAGCGGCGAAGCCCTGACCACCGTTCGCGGCGAGGTCGGCGGCGCAACACGCGAGGCCCTGGTCAATGCGGCGGGCAATTTCAAGCTGGCGGACCTGGCGCTCGGCGAGGGCGCCAACACCATCCTTCTCACCCTGTCCGATGCCGCCGGCAACAGCAGCCAGACAACCCTGGTCATCACCCAGGCCGCCGAAGGGGGCACCGATCCGGTGCTGTACTGGCATTCGATCCTGATGCAACTGATCGTGCGCGAAGCGCTGACGCCCGGATTCGCCACCCGGGCGATGGCGACCCAGAGCCTGGCCGTCTATGACGCCGTCGCTGCGATCGACGGAACGGCGCCGTTTATGGTTGCCGCCGAGGCGGCCCCCGGCGCCAACGCAGCGGCGGCTGTTGCCTACGCCTCTTTTGAGACCCTGTCCTACCTGTTTCCACGTCAGGTCACCTTTCTCGAAGCGACCCTTGCCACGGCGCTGACCGGCCTGACCGGACCGGCGGTCGTTGCTGGCCGCGCCCTGGGTGAACAGATCGGCGAGATGGTCGTGGCGCTGCGCAATGCCGACGGTTGGGACGACTATCTGCGAGTCGAAGGCGGCGATACCCCCGGACAGTGGTCGCCGACCGAGCCGATGTACGCGCCCGCGGAAACACCGCAGTTTGCCGACCTGACGCCGTTTGCCCTGTCGTCGCCGGACCAGTTCCGTGGCGACGGCCCGCCCGCCCTGACCAGCGAAGAATATGCTGCGGCGCTGAACGAACTGATCGCCATAGGCGGCGCCGAGTCGACCGAACGCACGGCGGACCAGAAACTGATGGCGCGCTTCTGGCAGGCCGGCGGCGGAACGGAAACCCCGGCCGGCATGTGGAACTTGATCGCCGCCCAGGTAGCAGCCGCCGAAGGTAACAGCCTTTCGGCCAATGCCCGCCTTTTTGCCATGCTGAACGTCGCCGCGGCCGATGCCGGCATCGCCGCCTGGGACACAAAATTTGCCTATGAATACTGGCGCCCGGTCGAGGCCGTCCGCGATGCCGAATACGACGGTAATGCCTTGACCGACGATGTCGACGACTGGCGACCGCTGTTGATCAGTCCGGCACATCCGGAATATGTCTCCGGCCACTCGACCTATTCGGCGGCAGCGGCGGGAATTCTGACCGCGGTTTTCGGCGAGGACTATGCCTTTACCACCGGCAGTTCCAGTACGCCGGGCGTCACGCGCAGCTTCGACAGCTTCGAAGACGCCGCCGAGGAGGCCGGCCGTTCACGCATTTATGGCGGCATCCATTTCGAGTTTTCCAATCAGGAAGGCCAGGAGATCGGCCGCGCTGTCGCCCAGAATACGCTCAATGCCTTCCTGTCGCCGCAGGACCGCACACCGCCGGTCATCGCCCTGGCGCGCGACAGCGGTGCGGTCGTCGCCGGCGACCTCACGCTGGAAGGCCAGGCCCTCGATCCGCTGAGCGGCCTGGCCGGGCTGACGGCCCGCATCGACGGGGGCGACCCATTGTCCCTGACCACCGACGCCCAGGGTCGCTTCGTTCTGCCGCTCAACAGCCTGATCGACGGCGCGCACAGCGTGTTGCTGACCGCCGTCGACGCAATAGGCAACAGCACGACGGTGAGTTTCGATTTCACCCGCGATGCGGTAGCGCCGGTGATTACATTCACCGGCTTCTCTGACGGTGCCGACCTCACCGCTGGGGCGCGGCTGACCGGTACCGCCGATCCCACGGGCTCAGACCTGGTGCAACTGAGCTACAGCGTCGATGACGGCGCCACCGCGCCCCTCGCCTTCAATCCCGACAGCGGCGCCTTCGACCGGCCGTTCAATCTCAATGCCCTGGCGGCGGGAGACCACGAACTGACGGTGACGGCGCGCGACAGCGCCGGCAATGTCACGACCCAGACCCTGGACTTCACGCTGACGACGGTGACGCCGTTTACGATCGTCAGCCTGACTCCGGGTGACGGCGCCCAGCAGGTCGGCGTCACCCAAAGGCCTCAGATCACCTTCTCGCGTCCGGTTGATCCCGACACCCTGACTTCTGCCAACTTCTACGCCGAGGATTCCAGCGGCGCAAAGGTACCGGCGCGTATCGTCCTGGCGGAAGACAACCATACCGCCTATCTGTTCTTCGACGAGGCGCTGAAAGGGTCGGAAACCTTCACCGTCCGGCTGGATGGCGATTCCATCCGCTCCGCCGACAACCAGGTGCTCGACGGCAATGACGACGGAACGGCGGGCGGCGACTGGGCCTCCAGCTTTGAGACAGTCAGCACCGAGGCAGTAGCTGGAACCACTCTGTCGGGCTTCATCGTCGGTCCAGGCAATGACCTGAAGCCGATGACCTTCGATGACTTCCGCGCCGGACCGGACGGCACGCCCTATACGGCGGACGACGTCTTCCTCGAGCGGTTGGCCGGGGTAAAGGTCTATATCATCGGCCGTGAGTACGAGGCGGTCTTCACCGATGCGACTGGCAGTTTCACCCTGACCGAGGTGCCGGCGGGCAATGTGAAGGTGGTCATCGACGGCCGCACGGCCACCAATGCCCCGGCCGGCGCCTTCTACCCGGAAATGGTCATGGATGTGAACATCCGTCCGGGTCAGGCCAACACCCTGATGGATGCCATGGGCCTGGGCGGGACGGAGGAACAACTGGCCCATCTTGGCCGCGGCGAGGCCTATTTGCCGCGCCTGAGCAACGATATCCTGCAAGCCGTCAGCGCGACCGAAACCACCGAGGTCACGCTGAAGCCCAGCGGCAGCTATGGCCTCAGCGCCGAGCAGGCCGATCAGCTCAAGCTGGTCATCCAGCCGGGTTCGCTGGTTGATGAAAACGGCGATCCGGTCACCAATGCCATGGTCGGGGTCAGCACGGTTCCGCCGGAACTGGTGCGCGATATGCTGCCGCCGGGCGTGCTGGAACACACGTTCGACATTACCATCCAGGCGCCGGGATCGGCGGTCTTCACCGAACCGGCGCAACTGACCTTCCCCAATGTCTTCAACGCCGCGCCGGGGACCCAGCTCAACTTCCTGTCGTTCGATCACACCACCGGACGCCTGGTTATCGAGGGGACCGCGACGGTGTCGGCCGACGGCCTCACTGTGGTCACCGATCCCGGCACCGGCATCACCAAGCCGGGTTGGCACGGCCTGACGCCGCCGGGCGGCAATGGCTGCGCCGGCGGCCCGCCGCTGGAGCCGGAAGAGGTCGATCCGGACGCCGAGGTCCTGCCGACGGAATACACCACCCTGCCGCTGTACAATCATAATGGCGAAGGTGGCATCCGTTTCAAGAGAGAGTGGAAGGCGCCGGACGAATTGCCGGACACCCCGCCCGATCCCAACGACAACGGCGAGTGCGACACGCCGGCGCCCGATCTCGACGATCAGGAGCAACCGTGGATCAATGTCAAGATCGAGATCGTCGGGGCCCTGGCCGATTTCGCCAAGAAGGCCGGCAATCTCGACCTCGTCAATCAGGAATTCACCCTGCGCGCCGGTACCAATGCCGAACGCGGGTTCGCCTTCTCGATGAAGACCTTCGAGGAGATGCTCGGCGCTGGCGGGATCAAGAATATAGATCTCAACAAGCTCTATGGCTCCAAGATCATCATTACGGAAACGGTTCAGGATGCAGACGGCAACCAGACCATATCGACGGAAGAGATCTTTGCGTCGCGCTTTGTCGATGCAACCGACGACAATCACATCGATGGCAAGACGGCCTTCACCAAGGTCGTTGCCGACGGCGCTGGCGGGGAATATCGAAGCAATGGGCTGGAGAAGATCGGTTATCTGCCTACGATAGAGCTGGCGGACGGCAGCCACTTTTACAACGCGACAGCCAGCGGCCAGCTTTGGTTCGATCCGACCACCACGGGAGCTTCCAGCAACGTTTGGACGGACAGCCTGATTGTCAAGAATCCCGATGACGGAACGGAAGCCGGTCGGGTCGCCCTGGAAGGTGAAGCGACAGCCGGTCAGTATTTCTATGTCGACAAGGCGACGATCGTATCGGCCTTTGAAGCGATCATGACGGGCACGAATGCCAATGTCGACTACACCCGCGTCACGGCCGCCGAACGCAAGCTTTTCGACAACCTGGAAGACGATGGCACAACCGCCAAGCCGAATGAACGCGACGATCTGGCGCAGGCTGTCGTCGACGCTGTCAAAGCCTTCTACACACCGTTCGCAAAGGGGATCAAGTACGGCTCACAACCCTTAACCGCAGATATCGGTATTGTCTTCAGCACGCATGCCAACGGTGCCGAGAAGGTCAGCGGGCTGTATGGCACGTCCAGCCGCGCCGGCGGCGTCGATAACGTCTTCAGCGAAGCCTTCCGGCAACTGGCGACCGACGCCAACGCCAACACCTACAACAAGGCGGAAACGGCTTTCCGCCTCGACAACCTGATGAACTTGACGTTCAATGGCAACCTGGGGGCCGATGGCTATGTCGACGTGCACCCGGATTCTCATCCGGAATTGTGGAATTTGTTAAGCGAGGCCGACCCGCGCGCGGCCTTTGTGCGGATGCTGGCTGAAACGGCGGCGCACGAATACGGCCACACGCTCAGCCTGGCGCACTCCTACAAGGAGTTTACCGATGCGATGGGAGCGCCGTTCACGCGGCAGACCGGGCCGGGCAACACCCTGGACCTGATGATGGGACACGCCGGCCGGCCGCCGTCGCGGCTCGGCGGTTCGCTGGAATTCAGAACACAGACCTCAACCGCGCTATTGATGTCGGCGGACCTCAAATATACGCTCGCGCAATCCCAGACTATCGCCAGCTATTTTATCGCCAACATCATCACAGAAGGCGGATTCAGCGCGGAAGTCGATATCGAGGAGCCTGAGGCGGTCCACTATCTGATCGAAGGTCCCCGTCTCGGCCTTTTCAACGTCTCCACGGAATTGGCGGTGTTCGGCGAGATCGAGTTCGGAACGGCGATTGCGGATGGCGATGCCAGCACTGGAAATGATCAACTTATAAGCCTGTACAATTATGGCAGTGAAGCTGTAACCATCGATGACCTGGAACTGAACAATTCCGCCTTCAAGGTGTCTGGATTCGTGCCGGGTATGACCATCAGTCCGGGTGATGTGGCGGGAATCATCCTGACCTTCGATCCGTCGGGCGTGGGCGCGGCCTTCGGCGAACTGGTCATCACCAGCAACGATGCGACGGCGCAGTCCACCGTCGAACTGAGCGGTGTCGCGCAGTCGCCAACGCCGTATCTCACGGTGATCAATGAGGGCAACAATCTCGGTGGGGTCAATGACGGTACCACGGTCGGTGATAGCGAGATATTCACCCTGCGCAACGACGGGGCACAGCCGCTGGTGATTAGCGCCATCGCGCTCGGTGCCAACGCCGCTCAGTTCGCCCTGACCGGCATCCCGGCCGACCTGGCGACCAACCCGATCACCCTGGACTATGGCGAAACTTTCAGCTTCGGCGTCTCGGTCACCGGGGCCGAGGCCGGGCTGATGCATGCCCCCATCGTCATCACCTCCAACGACGCCACCCGTCCGACGATCGAAATCGGCGCGGCCGCCACGGGCTTTGAAGGCCGGCACTATTTCGACTGGGGCAACGACTATATCAGCGTCGATATCAATGGCGACACCCTGCGCCTGAAGAGCGACGACCAGGGCCGGTTCGAGGTCTTCCTGCCGGCGGAAACCGACTATCGCGTTACGGTGTTCGATCCGGTATCGGGTCTGGTGGCGACCGGCACCGGCGTCACGGCGGCGGCCGGGCGCGGCACGGACCTGACCTCCAGCCTGGTCTTCCGGCCCTCGACGGCCCAGGACTCGGATTTCGACGGGCTGGTCGACGATATCGAGCACACCATCGGCTCCAGCCTCGTCAACGGCGACACAAATGCCGACGGCATCAGTGATTTCAACGCCGTCAAGCTTGGCCTGGACCCGACGGCGGGTTTCGTGACCACGACCGGCGTCCTGGCCAGTATCGACCTGGGCGCCCAGGTCAATGAACTGACCATCTACCGCCAGAACGACGTGACCTATGCCGCGGTCGCCATGGGAACCGACGGCATCGCCGTGGTCGACCTGTCCGATCCGTTCACACCGGTACGCGCCGGCGGCCTCGACCTGGCCGGCACGGCGACCGATGTCGATGTCGATCCGCAACTGTTCCTGGCCGCGGTGGCGACCGGTTCCGGCGGTATCCGCATCGTCGACTTGGCCGATCCGGCCGCACCCGTGGTCATCGCCAGCGTCACCGAAAACGTCTCGCACGTCGAGGTGCGCGACGGCGTCATCTTCGCAGGCGTCGGATCGGCGCTGAATGCCTACGATCTGACCACGGGCGAACTGATCACCAGCCTCGACTATTCCAGCGACGGCGGCGTCAAGGCCATGGTCCGCGATGGCGCCATGCTGTACGTGCTGACCACCACGGGCGACCTGATGGTGATCGAAAGCTTCGAGGACGCCCTTATCGAGCACGGCAGTCTCGATATTTCCGGTCAGTCGTGGTTCTCCGGCATCGTGTCGAACAAGCTGTTCGCGGCCAACGGCGTGTTGTACGTTCCGGCCGAAGCGGGCTTTACCGCGGGCTACGCCACGATCGATGTCAGCGACCAGGATGCACCCGTCCTGATCAGCGGCCCCGACGATCCGGCGATTGTCGGCGCGGACATCGCGCTGAACGGTTCTGGGCTGGGGGTCGCTGTCGGCGCCTCGGGCGGGGTCTTCGGCGCCATGGGCATCGACGTCGTTCGCACCGGCGACGCGACCGATACCGGTGATTTCGTAACGCGCTTCACGCTCAACAGCCGTCCCACGGCTGTCAGCATCGGTTCCGGTTTTGCCTATGTCGGCGACGACGCCGGCAACTTCCACGTCGTCAACTTCCAGGCCTTTGACTCAGCCGGCATCGCGCCGGTCATCACCCTGATGAGCCTGCCGGTCGATGTCGATCCCCTGACCGCCGGCCGCCAGGTTCAGGAAGGCCAGACCGTCTCGTTGGGCGTCGGCATCAGCGACGACGTCCAGGTCCGTCAGGTCGAGATTCTGATCAATGGCACCCCGGTCGAGGCCGACGTCACCTATCCGTGGGACATCCGCGCCAACCTGCCGACCATTGCCGGCAATGGCGGCGATACCACCCTGACCGTCCAGGTTCGCGCCACCGATACCGGCGGCAATGTCGCCCTGTCCGAAGCGATTGTCATCCAACTGGTGCCCGACACCATTGCGCCGTCCCTGCTCAAGGTGTCCCTGGCTGACGGCGCCAAGGTCGGCGATCTGTTCCGGGCCGTGCGTTTCACCTTCGATGAGGCCCTGTCCGAGGTCGATGCCGACGCCTTCAACCTGACCGGTCCCGGCGGCGAAACCATCGTTCCGACCCAGGTCTTCCTCAAGGACGGCGGGCGGACGGTTCAGGTGACCTATCCCCAGCTAGACCTCGGCGACTATGACATGTCGCTGGACCGCAGCCAGGTCTTCGACCGTGCCGGTAACCCCTTCGGAACCGGCGCTGATACGCGCAGCTTCACGGTCGGACAGTATTCCAACGTCTGGATCGCCAATGGCGACGGTGCCTGGGAGGATGCTGCCAACTGGAGCACCGGCAAGGTGCCGGGCGCTGACGACAGCGTCCTGATCAATGCCGACGGCCAGGCGACCATCACCGTCAATGCCGACACGGTCGTCGGCCGCGTCGTCAGCAACGAGACCCTGATTGTCCGCGAGGGCCTGTTCGAGGTCGTCGATGGCATTACGGCGAACGGCCGCCTGGTTCTGGAATACAACGGCACGCTGGACTTCGGCGGCGTCGGCCAGGCCGCGACCCTGGTCTTCGACGGCGGCGCCCTGACCGGCGCCGGCGACATGGCGGTGACCGGCCTGCTCGACTGGAAGACCGGCACCTATGACGGCAGCGGCGAACTCCGCGTGGCGGCAACGGGGCAGGCTCAGCTTCAGTACCCCACCCTTCACGGCACGTTTGTTGTCGACGGTGTAGCCGATTTCACCGAGTCGAGCCATCTGGCGATCGGCAAGGTCGAATGGGACGGCGCGCAGTATGTCGACGTCCCCGGTCACATCGTCGTTGGTGACACCGGGGTGCTGGATCTCAGCCGCCTGGACTCGACCTCGATCTCGTGGGCGACGGCGGACGACGAGAGCTCGTCGCTGGTCAATAACGGCACTATCGTCAAGCACACCAGCGAATCCCTGTCGTTCGGCGTCGGTTCGGATTTCGTCGTCACCAATGCCGGCGTCATCCAACTCACCCGTGGTACTCTCCGCTTCGACGATTTCGACACGTCGGGGGGCGCGGTCGAGGTCGGCGTCGATGCCGTTCTCGATCTGAACGGCCAGACTGCGTTCGGTCCGGCCGGCGCAGTCTCCGGCGACGGTACTGTGCGTGTCAATGGCGGGCGCACCGTCCTGGACGCCGGCACGGTCATCGACCGGCTGGAGGTGTCCGGTGGCGTGGTCGAACTGGCCGGCGCCGCCACCATCGGCGAACTGATCCTGTCCAACAACGCCCGCATCGAAGGCGCCGGCGACCTGACCGTGACCAGCCATTTCGACTGGATCTACGGCACCCTGGCCGGCAGCGGCGCCGTCACCATACCGGCCGATGCCGCGGTAACCATCGGCTATGGCACACTGCTGCGCGACATGACGGTGCACGGCGATGCCACGATCAAGGACGGCGTCGGCCTGACGGTGGGCAGCTACGAATGGGACGGCACTCAGAATGTCGACTACGCGGTCGATCTGACCATTGCCGCAACCGGCCAGATGACCTTCGAAGGCGACGCCTATCTCTACAACTACCGCACGAGCAGCTCGGCGACGGAGTCCCGTCTGATCAACCAAGGGACCCTCACCAAGGCTGGCCAGGACGTCGCCTACCTCAACTATTCCGGCGGCCTTCTCGTTGAAAACACGGGCACGATCGACGTCCTGTCGGGCGGGATGCGGGTGGCGCGGCTCGACGGCACCGGTTCGGTCGAACTGGCAGCGGACACGCAGCTGGAGGTCAACGATTCGTCGAACCTTGCCGCCATCTCCGGCGACGGCGTGCTGCGCGTCACCGGCGGTACGGTGGTCCTGAACGACGGCGATGTCATCGACACCCTGTATGTGACCGGCGGCACGGTCGACCTGGCCGGCGACGTCACCATCGCCAACCTGATCCTGACCGGCGGTACCGTCACTGGCGCCGGCGACCTGACCATGACCGAAAGCTTCGACTGGCAGGGTAATGCCGCCTTGGCCGGTACCGGTCTGGCGACCGTGGCTGATGGCGCAACCTTAAGCGTCCGCCACGGCACCCTGATGCGCAACCTCGATATCGCGGGCGACGCGACCCTGGCCGACGAGGCGTCGCTGACCATCGGCAGCTATGTCTGGGACGGCACCCAGTATGTCGACCATGCGGCGAACGTGACGATTGCCGCTTCCGGCTCGCTGGCCTTCGAAGGCGATGCCTATCTGTACAACTACAAGGCCGGTTCCACTCCGACGCAATCCAGCCTGGTCAATAACGGTACCCTCACCAAGACGGGGCCGGGAACGGCCCACCTGACCTGGTCAGGCGCCCTGACGGTCGAAAACACCGGCACCGTCACCGTGTCGGAAGGCACCCTGAAGGTGCGCGACTTCGCCAATACGGGAATCATCGCTGTCAGCGAGGACAGCACGCTGCAGGTCGTCGACTCCTCGGACCTGGACGGCGGCGGCACCCTGGACAGTGACGGCACCCTTTGGATCACCGGCGGCACCGTCATGGTGCCGGACGGGACCTATGATCGTGTTGTGGTCGCCGGCGGCACAGCCATCGTCTCCGGCGCCGCGACCATCGCCGAACTGGTGGTCACCTCGGGCGAGATCCGCTTTAACGCGGCGACGACGGTGACCGACCTGACCTTCAGCGGCGGCCGGGTGACCGGCGGCGGCGCGCTGGAAGTGACCGGCGAACTCGCCTGGACGGGCGGCGCCTTCGGAGGGGCCGGCGCTCTGATTCTGGGCGCCGCCGCAACCGCGACCCTGGGCTTCGACGATCCCGATTCGCCGTCCAGCCAGGCCACCCTGACCCTGGCGCGCACCTTCAATGTCTCGGGCGACGTCGTGCTGGAAAACGGCCTGCTGTATCTGGGCGAGCAATTGTGGAACGGCACGGGCTATGACAGGATACCGGGAACCGTCCACATCCGTCCCGGCGCCACATTCGACTTCGCCGGCGGCCGGGCTGATGTCAGCCAGCACTATCTCAACTCGTCCGGCGGCGTGCCACTGCGCGAACAGGCCATCATCAACGACGGCACGGTGATCAAGTCGGGCGGCGGCGTCACCACCATCGGCGCAGGGGTTGACCTCAGCAGCACGGTCTTCCCGGGCGGCTTCGGCGCCGTCCTGGCGCCCGACGGCCTGATCGACATCGCCGCCACCACGCCGGTCAGCGACTTCGGCAGCTTCACCGCCACCGAACTGTCGGCCAATGCCGGCACCATCGTTACCAGCGGCCAGACCCTGACCATCAATGCCGGCGACAATCTGGGTACGGTGACGATCGACGGCGGCACGGTCGCGGTCGCCGGCGACGCCACGGTCGCCAGCCTGATCTTCAAGAACGGGACCCTGAACGGCGACGGCGACCTGACCGTCTCCACCCGGCTCGACTGGTCCGGAGGCACCATGTCGGGTACCGGCAAGACGGTATTGGCGGCCGCGGCCACGGCGCAATTCGGCCTGGCCGAGGATGGCGACAACTGGAACACCTACGGCATGACCCTGGCGCGCGCCTTCGACCTGTCGGGCGACGCCGTGATCAGCCGGGCCACCCTGACGCTCGGCGGCTCCGGTGTTGCCGGCACGCTGACGGTGACCGCCACTGGCGAATTGGCGTTTGACGGCCCCTATTCGGATATCTTCGGCAATTATGGCCTCGACAACGCACTGGTGAACAGCGGCGCCCTAGTCAAGTCCGGCGAGGGCACGACCGAACTGCGCGGCGATTTCGCCATATCGGGCACCGGCGACTTCTTTGTCGCCGGCGGCGAGGTTTCGGTCGAGGATTCCGTCCGGCTGACCCTCAGCGAAGCGACCACTTACGACGTCCTTTACGTTTCCGGCGTGCTGGAACTGACCGCCGATATTACGGTGGGTCGTCTCGTCCTGAGCGGCAGCGGCCGCATCGAGGGCGCGGGCGACCTGACCGTTACCGAAAGGTTCGACTGGCAAAACGGCACGATCCTGGGCGACGGCGCGCTGATCCTTGACGATGCGGCCGTCATGACGGTGTCGGGCGGCCGGCTGTGGCGCGATACCAGCCTGGCCGGCCAGGTCACCATCGCCGACAACACGACCTTCGAGATCGGCGGCTATGAAACCCTATCTGGCGTGACCACCGACCATCCGGCCGATGTCACCCTTACGGCGACGGGCAGCCTGTCCTTCCTCGGTGACGCGACGCTCAGCAACTACCACGCCTCCGAAACCAGCCCGGCGTCCAGCCTGGTCAATCTGGGGTCCATCACCCAGACCGGCGGCGGCGTGGTCAACGCGACCGGCGGAACCTACTGGCTCGGTTATCTCGATCTGCGCAACGAGGGCACCTTCACACTCCAGGACGGCACCTTCCGGGCGGGTAATTTCGTCAATTCCGGCATCTTCGAAATCGGCAACAACAGTTTCGAAATCTTCGGCGAGACCGAGTTCGAGGATACCGACGGCGTGATCCGGATCAGCCAGGGCCGCCTGGTGCTCAATGCCGGCCAGGTGGTCGACGAACTGATCGTAAGCGGCAGCGCCGTCGTGGAGTTGCTGAGTGATGTCACCATCGGCCGGCTGACCCAGTCGGGCGGCAGAATCGAAGGCGCCGGCGATCTGACGGTCACCGGGTCCTTCGACTGGAGCGGCGGCACGCTGGGTGGCGACGGTATCCTCACTGTAGCAGCCGATGCCCTGTTCGACATTTCCGGCGGCACCTTGGTCCGTGACGCCACCGTCGCGGGCGAGGCCGTCGTCCGTGACAACCGGTCTTTCAGCCTCGGCACCTACGAACACAACGGTACGGAATATGTCGACTTCCCGGCGACCCTGACCATAGCCGCCGGCGGGACCTTCACCCTGGAAGGCGACGCCACCGTCTATGCCAACCACCTCAACGCTGCCACCGTGTCGGCCATCGTCAACGACGGCAGTGTGATCAAGACGGGGGAAGGCGTCGCGTACCTGCCCTATACCGGCAACCTGACCTTCGACAACAACGGGCGTATCGATGTACTGGACGGCCGGTTGCGCGTCGAAAGTCTCGACAATGGCGGCACGGTGGCTACGGCCGAAGGTTCGGTCTTCGAGATCGTCGGCGACTCCAGCCTGGTCGGCGGCGATCTCGAAATCGCCGGCGGCGTGACGGTCACCTCCGGCCGGTTGACCCTGCAGGACGGCCAGGTGCTCGATGAACTGATCATCAACGGCGGCGTGGTCGAACTGACCGGCGACGTGACGGTGGGCCGTCTGCAGCTCAACAATGGCGCCCGCATCGAAGGCACGGGCGACTTGACCGTCACCCAGGCCTTCGACTGGACGAACGGTGCCATCCGCGGCGCCGGCACCCTGACCGTCGCCGAGACGGCGGAGCTGACGATGCAGTACGCGTCGATCGGGCGGGACATGGTTGTGGCAGGCCAGGCCGAAGTCAACAACGGCGGCAGCCTGACCATCGGCAGCTACGAATATGACGGCACGCAGTATGTCGACTATGCCGGCAACCTGACCATCGCCGATTCGGGTATGCTGACCTTCCTGGGTTACGCCACCCTGAACCACAACCGGCTTAATACGACCTCGCCGGCGTCCAGCTTCGTCAACAACGGCACCTTCGTGAAGCAGGGCACCGGCCAGTTGTCCAACGGCGGTCCCACCTTGGTCAATAACGGCCTGATCGATATCCAGGAAGGCGTCTTCCTGATGGGCGACCTGGAAAACCACGGCGAACTGCGCACGGGCGACTACGGTTCGCTGCAGAACTCCGGTGACGCCGTTCTGGCGGCGGACGGCAGCGTGTCGGCGGGCGGCGACCTGGCGGTGGTGGGCGGAACCCTCATCCTGGGCGAGGGTCAGGCCTTCGACAGCCTGACGGTCCAGTACGGCCGCGTCGAGCTGGGCGGCGCCACCCAGGTCAACCATCTCGCCATCATGGGTGGCGAAGTGACCGGCACGGGCGCTGTGTCGGTGTCCCAGAACCTGGACTGGCGTTCCGGCACCTTTGTCAGCGAAGGCGGGCTGACGCTCGAAACCGGCGCGACCGGCACCTGGGCCGGCGGCACGCTGGGCGATGATCTGACGATCGCGGGGACGCTTCTGGTCAACAGCAACAGCTACCTGGCCATGGGCTATGCCGAATTCGCCAACTCTACCACGACCTATCACGCGGCTCAGCTTGTCATCAGCCCCACCGGCGTGTTGCAGCTGGGCGGCGGCACCTACGTCTATGACGGGCTGCAGTTCTATTCCGGCGCGCCGGACTCGCAGATTCTCAATGACGGCCTTCTGCTCAAGCTGGGCGTTGAGGATGTCACCCTCACCGGCGAAATAGCGGTCCATAACGAAGGCACGGTCCACGTCGCCCAGGGCACGCTCGCCTTGCCGGAGCTGGACGGTGGCGGCGAGGTGGTGGTCGAGACCGGCGCCGAACTGACCGTCGGCGGAACCCCGGTCACGCCGACCACGGCCGCGGCGGCCCTGTTCGCCCTGGCCGAGGATTTCGGCCTGCCGGATGCCGATCTCCTGTCGGCCGCCCTGTCGGATGCGCCGGTCTTCGACCCGGGGCCGGAGGTGGGGCGGCTGAACGCCTTTTCGATCGCCGAAAAGCTCGGCTTCGTCGAGGCGCGCGGCTTCCGGTTCCTCTCCGAATTCGACGCCCAGACTCTGGATCCTGTGCGACCGTTGGCGGAGGCCGTGCTGGCGACGCATGAGAGTACGCCGCACGCCGCGCCGGTCGAGCCAGACCTGCCGGGGGACCCGGTGCAGTTCGACATGCGTAATGCAATGCCGCAACTGCTCGACGGCCTCGTGTAGGACAGAACGAAAAAGGGACGCCTATGGCAGGAGCAAAACAGACGAGCGCCGTATCCACGCAGATGTTTGCCCTCCGGCGCTACATTGCCGCGGCGGCCAGCTTCACCCTGGCGCTCAACATCCTGATGCTGGTGTCGCCCCTGCATATGATCCAGGTCTACGACCGTGTCCTGACCTCGGGCTCGGTCGACAGCCTCTTGCTGATCACCCTGCTGGCGACGGCGCTCCTGGGTGTCTATGCGATTGCCGATGCCGGCCGCAAACGGGTCTTCACCCTGTTGGGGACGCGGTTTTTCCGCCGCGTCGAACAGGGGCTGTTCGCCCGCGCCATGCGATCGGCCGATCCCGGCCGTGAGGTACCCGCGGCGGTGGGTGACTTGGCGACGGTGCAGAAGTTCATCGCCGGCGGCGGTGCGGCGCCCTTTTTCGACGCCCCCTATGCGCCCCTGTTCGCCGCCCTCCTGTTCTTCGTCCATCCGGTCATGGGCGCGGTCGGGCTGACCGGAGCCTTCGTCCTGATCGGCCTGGCGGTGGCCAGTGAAGTGACCACGCGGACGGGAACGGCCGAAATCGGCCGCAAGGAGAGCAGCGCCCAGGTCTTTCTGGCAGGCCTCAGCCGCCAGGCCAATGCCGTGCTCAGCATGGGCATGGTCGGGCGCGCGTTCCAGCGCTGGCAGACCCTGGTCCAGGAAGGTCACGACGGTCAACTGGTGGTCGGCGAGCGCTCCGCCGTACTGGCGGCCGCTTCACGCGGCCTGCGACAGATCCTGCAGGTGCTGATGCTGTCGGTCGGCGCCTACTACACGCTACGCCACGAGGTTTCGCCCGGCGCCATCATCGCCTCGTCGATCATCCTTTCGCGCGCCCTGGGGCCGGTCGATCACATTGTCGGCGCCTGGCCGCAGATTGTGCGGGTGCGCGAGGCCTGGGCCGGCCTGACGCGCCGCCTGCCGGAGGGGGCGCTGGACCGGACCGAGAGCCTGCCCTTGCCGCGGCCGGAGGCTCGCCTGACCCTGGAAGGCGTCGCCATCGCCACACCCGGTACCAGCGAAGCCCTGGTCGGCAGGATGAGCCTGACCCTGGAGCCCGGATCCCTGATGGTGGTGGTCGGCCCCAGCGGCTCGGGCAAGACCTCGCTGCTTCAGACCCTGTCCGGGGCCTGGGCGCCAATGACGGGAACGGTCCGCCTCGGCGGCAGCCACCTGCATGCCTGGGACGCCGACGACCGCGGCGCCCATGTCGGCTATATGCCCCAGGACGTCGAACTCTTGCCGGGTAAGGTGTGGGAGAACATCACGCGCTTCCAGCCGGCGGAGCCGCCCCAGATTCACGACGCCGCCGAAAAGGCGCACTGCGCCGACGCCATTGTTCGCCTGCCCCAGGGCTATGATACCCTGGTCGGCCCCGGTGGCGCGCACATTTCGGCCGGTCAGAAACAGGGTATCGGGCTCGCGCGCGCCCTGTTCGGTACGCCGGCGCTCATCCTGCTCGACGAGCCGACGGCGCATCTCGACCTGGCCCGCGCCACCGGCGTTCGCAAGCTCCTGGAATCCCTGAAGACGGAGGCGCACGTCGTGGTCGTCGCCAGCCACGACCTGCGCCTGCTGGAGATTGCCGACTATGTAATGAGCCTGAACGCCGGCCAGGCCACGGTCAGCACCGGCAAGGACTTCATGAAGGAGGTGGTGAACCTCCGCCGGACGCGGCCCACGCCGGTCTATGCGACGGAGACCGAGTCATGACGATTGCAGCGGAACCTTTCAAAGATCGCCTGGCGGGCATTTACGGCATGGTGTGCCTGGCCGCGCTGGCTGGAACCCTGGTCTGGGCGACCTTTGCCCCTCTGGCCGAAGGTGTGGTCGCCTCCGGTGCGGTGACGGTCGACGACAACCGCAAGAAGGTTCAGCACCTGGAGGGCGGGATTATCCGCACTATAGCGGTGCGCGAGGGCGCCAGTGTCCGCCAGGGCGACGTCCTGTTCGAACTCGACAATATCGGCGCCCGGGCCCAGCGCGACCAGGCGGCGCAGGAATATGCCGGGCTGCTGTTGTCCCAGGCCAGGCTGGAAGCTTTTCTGGCCGGCCGCCATCAGATGGATGGGGTCGACCTGTCCGGTCTCGGTATCGCGCCGGGCGTGGAAAGCGAGTTGCGCCGGCAGCAGGGCGACCTCTTCTATCAGCAAAAGCGCTGGCTCAGCGCCGACGGCAATCTGATGCGGGCGCGGCAGTCCAACCTGATGAGCAGCAGCCAGTCGAAACAGGGCCAGATCGTGGCCCAGGAGGCGGCCCTGAAGGCCAGCCGCGACGAACTGGCCCTCAACGAGCAATTGCTGGCCATGCAGATGGTCAAGATCGACCATGTCCAGCAGTTACGCCGTCAGGTCGCCGGCCAGGAAGCCGAGCTCAGCCGGCTGAGATCCGAGAGCACCATGGACGGCTTGCAGGCGTCGACGGTCGATCAGGAGGTCGCCCGGGCCCGCGCCGAAGCCTTCCGCAATGCCTCGACCGAACTGGTCCAGGTGAAGACCGAGTTGCTGACGACGCGTGAACGCCTGTCGGCAGCCGACGACGTGCTCGAGCGCAAGATCATCCGGGCGCCGCGGTCGGGGGTTGTGCTGAACCTGGCGTTTTCGACCCTGGGCGGCGTGGTCCAGGCCGGCGAACCCCTGCTGGAGATCGTGCCGCAGGACACGTCCCTGATCGCGCAGGTGCGGATCAATCCGACCGACCGCAACGATGTCTATGACGGTCAGGCGGTCCTGGCCCAGATATCGGCCTTCGACTCCTGGAAGGCCCCGCGCATCCCCGGCAAGGTGCTGGGCGTCAGCGCTGACCTGAAACGGGACCAGCAGACCGGAGCCAGCTACTATGAGGCGCGCATAGAGCTGGATCAGTCGCGCCTGCGCCGCGACCAGCTGAGTGTACGCCCGGGTATGCCGGTGGAAGCCTTCATCGCTTCGGGGCGGACGCGGACCGCCATCGACTATTTCTTCGAGCCGCTTCTTGCGGTGGTCCGGCGCGGCTTTGTAGCGCAATGAACAGATGGGTCCTTGTTTGCCTGGCCGGCCTGATTCTGGCGCCGCTGACGGCGATGGCGCAGACCTGTCCCTCCCTGCACACGGCGGTCGCCCAGGCTGCGGGCCATGATGCGCGCATACGCGTCGCCGACGCCCAATCGAGCCGGGCCCAGGCCCAGTATCAGCAGGCGCGCTCCCCGCTCTTCCCTCAGGTCGACAGCTTTGCTCGTGCCGGCGTCGGCGACGGCGCCCTGGCCGACAACCAGGTCGACAACCGGGTCGGGATCCAGGCCAGCCAGAACCTGATCGACCTCGCCCTGGGGGGCGCTATTACCGCAGCCAGGGCCGAAGCGGACGCCGCCCAGGCCGAGACCGTCCGGACCCGGCGCGATATCGCCAGGGAGACGGCGACAGCCTACGCCGCCGTGGCCCATCACCAGGCGCGTCTGGCGGTTCTGCGCGCCTATGCCGAACGGTTGGACAGCCATGCCCCGCGGCGGGCCGAGAGTTTCGCCATCGGCGCCATGACGCGGGAAGATGTCGAAGCCTGGTCGACGGAGCGCGCCCGGGCCCACAGCGCCGTCATCGAAGAGACGGGCGCTCTGGCGGCCGCCCAGACAGCGCTCGACCATCTCACCGGCGCAAGCACCTGTGTCGACGCCGCCAGCCTCGACACCGACCTGATGGCGCGGCGCGCGGCCGACGACGGCCAGTACCTCGCCGCCGTGGTGACGGACAATCCGAAACGGGTCCAGGCCAGCGCCCGGATCAGCCAGGCGGAAGGCCAGGTTCGCGAAACCCGGCGGGCGCGCTGGCCGCGGCTGGTATTGTCGGGCTTCTATGCCCAGGACTTCGACAGTATGAGCGAAACCTGGCGCCAGCGCGACCGGATCGGCCTGGATCTGCGCCTGCCGATCCTGAGCGGCGGACGCTATCGGGCAGAACTGGCGTCATCCCGGGCCGGGCTTGAGGTTGCCCAGGCCCAGCATGACAAGACCCTGAGCGACCTCGACGCCTATCTGGGCAACACCCTGACCCAGATCGACCTTGGCCAGCAGAAACACAGCCGCCTGGTAGAATTGCGCGACGGCAAGCTTCGGGTCCGTGATGCGCTGGACGCCGCCCTGAAAATATCCGCCGCAACACTGGACGAGGCGGATCGGGCACAGGCTGATTACGTTGCGGCCGCTCTGGGTGAAATCGACGCCCGGCACGAGCTCACCCAGGTGTGGATCGGGCTCCTCACCGAAGCAGGGCGGTTGTGACATGTCGCCCAAGAAGCGAGCCCTACGGCAGCATTTGAGCGGAAAGTCGGCCCCCTCTCCTCACCGCATGGCTCTCAGCCACAGCACCATGGCCCAGGCATAGCCCTCGTTCTTCAGGCGCTTGATGACTTCCAGCGGCGGCAGCCACACCAGTTCGTGGTCCAGTTCGGTCTTGGCCGCCGGCCGGTGCGCCCTCATCTCGACCTCGTAGAAATGGCAGCGGTTGTTGTACGGCGTGCCGTCGTCATGGACAAAATAATGATCGATCTGCGTCACCTGACGGCCGACCGCCACCTCAAGACCGGTTTCCTCCAGGAACTCACGCACAACGGCCTGTTCCGGTGTTTCGCCTGGATCCAGGGCGCCACCGGGCAGGTCGTAGGCGAACTTCGTATAACCGATCTGCGCACAGGCGATCCGGCCTTCGTGCAGCAGGATTCCATAGGCGCCGACACGGGGTTTGTAGACCAGGCCAGCCTGGCGCGCGCCGAACTGCTTGATCTCCGCCATCAACAGGTCCGGCATCAACCTGCGCCGTGCAGCGACAGATACGGATCGACGACCTTGCCACCGACATAGTCGTCATAGGTCGCCTTGGGCCAGCCAACCGGCATGGTCTTGGAATCGCGCCAGGCGTCCAGGACGACGTCGCGCAGGTCCGAGGCTGCCTGCCCCAGTTGCTTCTTCATGAACTCGCGGCCGCGCGGGTCCCCCTCCTTGAAGCCGCCGGCCTTTTCCAGTTCGTACAGCGGCACAACCAGGGCATGGCTCTTCATCATCCGCTTGGCGAAGCACTTTTCAGGTCCGTCGGTGCAGGGCTCATAGGCCGTCATCTGGGCGCGAACGTCTGCGGCGGTGATATTGGCATCGACATAGGCACCTTCCAGCGGCACGTGAATCTTCTCCAGCGTGTAACCGTTGGGATTGGGGAACTCCTCACCCCAGCCATTATAGTGGATGCTCATATGCATGGGCTGGGTGGTGTCGCCGACATAGTGGGCCAGGATGCCGATATCGCGCTTGATCAGGGTTTCCCGGCGGATCCGGTCGGCGCGGTACCACGCCTTTTTCGCCTTGTCGGTTTCGCGCGTTTCCATCAGGCTCAGCACGCGCCAATAGGCAAAGTCCTTGACCACCTGCTGGTAGCCATCGACCAGGGCATAGGGCAGATAGCCCGACTTCCAGATCTTCTCGCCCTTGTTGTTCAGCTCGATTTCAAAATCGGCCCGGGTCCTGGGCAATTCCGCCAGCGTCTTGCCCGTGAAGGTCTTGCCTTCGTCGTCCAGGTCGATGAAATGCGCGGCGTTACGCTCGCTGTCGTGGACAAAGCCGGAATCGCGCCAGCGGTCGGGCTCATTGGCATATTCGCCAATATCGGCAATCGCGTCGGGGGCGCGCAGGAAGTCAGGTGTATAGTCTGGCAAGGCACGAATGGCCTCTTCACCGATAAAGCGATGGCCGGAAGATCCCCAGGCCCAGGCAGCCGTCGCCACCGCAGCACCTGCCACCACCGATAACAACAAGGTTCTCAACTTTACCGCTGTCAGTTTCATCACATCACCCGAATTCGCGCCTAAGCGCCCATAGCCCAAATGTCGGCCGTTATACGTTAACGTAAACCGTTTCCGGCGCAAAGGCTTTTGCCCAAAGCTTTTTGACAAGAGCCCAAGCTTTTGAAAGAGAATGGGGCTGGAGCGCAATCCGAAAAAGTTACGCCACTTTATCGGACTGCGCTCTACAGGCTCTCCGCCGCGCAGTAGGCCGCGACAAACTGGTCGTGCGTCGGCATGGCGGCAACGCTTTTGGCGACAACGCTGGAGATATTGTTCAGATAGGCGACTATGGTCTCTTCCGGGTAATTGTCGACGATCGGGTCATACCCCCGTGGCATCAGCCCCTGCCCCATCAGCACCTGGATCCAGCTGTCTTCTGAGAACAACTCGTCATTCGCCTTGAACACCCGGCCTGAGGCGGAGAATCCGTCAAGCTTGCGCGCCAGAGTATCGGGAACCGCCATGTTGCGACAATAGCGCCACATTTCGCTGTCATCGCGTGACGTCATTTTGTAGTGGGCGATGACGAAGTCACGAATGTGTTCGATTTCGGAATCGGCCTGGGCGTTGTACTCCGCCGCCGTGGCCGGATCGAAGTCCTTGTCCGGAAACAGGTTCAACAGCCGCAGCACGGTCGTCTGGATGAGATGGATGCTGGTCGACTCCAGCGGTTCGATAAAACCACCACTCAACCCCACGGCGAGCACATTCTTTTCCCACAGCTTCTTGCGCTTGCCGGTTTCGAACCGGATAGGGCGCGGATCGGCCAAGGCCTTTCCGTCGAGATTGTCCATCAACACCCGGGCGGCTTCGTCATCGCTGGTAAACCGGCTGGAATAGACGTGGCCATTGCCGATGCGATGCTGCAACGGAATGCGCCACTGCCAGCCCGCCGTGCGCGCTGTCGACCGGGTATAGGGCGTCATGGGCGTTACGCCGGCGCATGGCACCGCCAGGGCCCGGTCGCACGGCAGCCAATGGCTCCAGCTTTCATAGGCGACGCCCAGGGCGCCGCCGACCAGCAGGCTGCGAAAGCCTGAGCAGTCGAAGAAGAAATCGCCACTGACCACCTGGCCGTCCTTCAGCACCACCGACTCGACATGGCCATTGTCCGGTTTCAGCCGCACATCGACAATCGTGCCTTCGACGCGCTTCACGCCCAGGGGCACAGCAATCCGGCGCAGATACCGCGCCATGAGGCCGGCATCGAAATGATAGGCGTAGCCGATATCGTTCACCGGCGACTTGCGGCCGTCACCCCGCGCCTTGGCGAACTTGTTGTTGCGGCAGGCTGTCGGATTGACGGCGTAATCGTCAAACCGCGGCGATACCTTGCCGCTGTTGCGCATCTTGAGCCAGTACTGGTGCGGCCGCATCCAGCCCAGGTCCTGGCCGATCTTGCCAAAGCCATGGATATAGCTTTCGCCCAGCCGGTCCCAGTCGACAAATTCGATCCCCAGCTTGAACGTGCCCTGGGTATACTTCATGAAGTCGGCTTCATTGAGCCCAAGCAGCGCCATATATTTCTTGATGGCAGGAATCGTCGCTTCACCGACCCCGACCGTGCTGATATCGTCGGATTCAATCAGCGTGACCCTCGGCGGCTTCGGCGCCTTGGCGACGATCAGCTTGGCCAGCATGGCAGCCGCCATCCAGCCCGCGGTGCCACCACCGACGATGACGATATGTTCAAGGGGATTGGGCATGGGTCGGGCGTCCTGAATCATGGCCAGCTACACTTTGGCCGCGCTCGCCCGCTCTAACATAGCCACGCCCGTATCCAAGCGGAAAAACATGTCACCGTCGCACGGCGCACCCGGTCCGATCACACCGGGCAGCTTTCGTGTCTGTCGCCGCGTGTGACGTCACCACACCTTAACGCGATCCTGCGGCTTCAGATACTGCGTCTGCTCCGGTGTCACCTTGAAAGCCTCATACCAGGCGTCCAAGTTGCGCACCGTGTCTGCGCGATATTCGTCCGGCGCGTGACCATCGGTCAGGACCTGCTGGCGCAGTGCTGCCTCGCGCGTCTTGTCGCGCCAGCTCTGGGCAAAGGCGATAAAAAAGCGCTGGTCGCCTGTCAAGCCGTGCCTGACCTCGTCCGGCTTGCCGCCCAGCGACATTTTATAGGCGTCATAGGCTGCCGCCAGGCCAGCTACATCGGCGATGTTCTCGCTCAGCACCTGCTGGCCGTTCAGGCACAGGTCCGGGAACGGGCAATAGGCGTCATATTGCCTGGCCAGGGCCGCACCGGCCGTCTGAAAGTGCTTCAGATCGTCCGGCGTCCACCAATTGGCCAGCCTGCCCTTTTCGTCGAACATCGCGCCCGTGTCGTCGAAACTGTGGGAGATTTCATGGCCGATGGTGGCGCCGATGGCGCCGTAATTGTAAGCCGCATCAGCGCCCGGATCAAAATAGGGCGACTGCAGGATGGCGGCGGGGAAGTTCAGCGCATTGGCCATCGGCAGGTTGACAGCGTTGACCGTCTGCGGCGTCATCACCCATTCATAGTGATCCGGCGCCTTGCCCAGCTTGGCCAGGTTGCGCTTGTAGTTGAAGAGCTCGGCGCGTTGCATGTTACCGACAGCGTCGCCGCGCACCACCTCAAACCCGCTGTAGTCGATCCACCTGTCGGGATAACCGACCCCGACCTTCAAAGTCCCCAGCTTGGCCAGGGCCTTGGCCCGGGTGGCCGGTGACATCCAGGTCAGGTTTTCGACCCGGACGCGGTAGGCAGCGATTTCATTGTCGACCATCTCCTGGATCCTGGCCTTGGCTTCTGGCGGGAAGTGACGCTCGACATAAAGCTGGCCGACGGCCTCCCCCAGGGCACCATTGGTCGCCGAGATGGCGCGCTTCCAGCGGTCGCGCATCTTAGGCGTGCCGTGCAGGGCCGTGCCGTAGAAGGCGAACGACTCGTTATAAAAGGCCGTGGGCAGGACGGCGGCATAGTGGTCCAGCAGACGGTAGCGCAGATAGACCTTCCACACCGCCAGCGGCTCGCTGGCCACCAGGGCCGAAGTGCCGGTAACGGCCGTCGGTTGCCAGATGATGAAGTCCTGTTGGCTGTCCAACGACGCCGCCTTGAAATAGGCGTCCCAGTCGAGACCCGGCGCCTTGACCGCGAAATCGGCGCGCGTCCACGGATTGTTGGCCTTGGGGACATTGCCGGTATCGAGCCGCGAGGCATGGGTCCTGGCGATCGCCGTTTCCAGCGCCAGGATCTGCACAGCCTTGGCCTCAGCGTCGGGGACATTGGCCAGGGTCAGCATGGTGACGATGTGCTGTTGATAACGCGCGCGCAGAGCCATCATCTTGTCGGACGGATCGAGATAATAGTCACGGTCCGGCATGCCCAGTCCGCCCTGCATGATATAGGCGACGACGTGGTCGGGCGCTTCGAAGCCCTGCTGGGCCCAGAACCCAAAGATGTTATCAGTATAGAGGTCGGTGGCGTTCAGCGCATCGACATCGGCGCGCAAATGGCTGCCGAAATAGGTCGCCAGAGCAGACCTGTCGCCGATCGCGTCGATGGCAGCAAACTCGGCCGCCAGCGGCTGAAGGCCCTTGGCGTCGATGGCGGCCGCGTCCATAAAGGCGGCATAGTAGTCGCCGACCTTTTGGGCGGTCGAGCTGGCCGATGCATTACCGGCGGCGGCGTCTTGGATCAGGGTGCGTACCTGCTCGCTGGTCTTTTCGACCAGAACGGCCGACGGCCCATAGGACGAGCGGTCAGCGGGGATCTCCGTCGTCTTGATCCAGGTGCCGTTGGCGTAGCGATAGAAATCGTCGCCAGGCTTCACCGACGCATCGATCCCCTGCAGGTCGACATCGTGAACCGGTTCGGCGAACGCCACGCCGGCCAGAAAAGTTGAAAAAACCAGGGCGACAGCCGTGGAACAGCGTAGCGACATGTGCGACCTCATCAGAAAAATCGTCTCTGAGGAAATCATCCTGCCAGCCGGGAAGGTGCGTCAAGTTACCGATCGGCAATGTTTGCGTCCAGCCGTCCGGACATCGACAAAATTAGATAGAAATTTACACATTTGAGCCGCTTTTCCCCTCCGTCAGATGACTTGCCCCCCTACCCCCGCAAACTACGCAATTGCAGATGATGCAGATAGGCGCTGACATCCATCAGCGCGGCCGCCAACGCCGTCTTGACCTTCTCCAGCCGGCCGGCAGCGCCCGCAAGGTCGCCCCTCTCGGCCTCCCCGGCAAGGGCTGCCAGGTCGTTGGCACCGATCCCCGCGGCTGCACCTTTCAGCGTGTGGGCGGCATCGCGCCAGCCCTCATGATCTGCATTGAGCAGAGGCGCCCACAGGTCGCTCTGCTGTTGGAACAGGCGCAGGACCTCTTCCATGACCTCGGCATCATTAAGCGTATAGTCTTCCAGATGGGCAAAATCGACAGCCCCCGTCACATCGCGCAAAGCCATCACATGCCCCCTTTGATTCCGCCGTAAGCCTTCTTCCTATACTGATTCCACCTTGGCGAATCCCGACAACGTCCCTTTATCTTTGCTATCGCCGCTATGCGCCCTGAACCTGAAACGCCTGACGGACGATCCTTTGGCCTTGGCCCAGGCCTTGAACGGGCAAGAAAATTGAACTTCATTCAGCGCATTTTGCAACGCAGTATAAGCAACCGACAATCCCAAACCCAAGCAAAATAAAGAAACAGCAGATGCTGTGCTTCCTGCAGTCCTTGTGATCTACCCTTAAACAAATGTAAGCGGTTTGGTCGTAATTTCTAACCATGGTTTTTTCCGCTTTTCACAATGTCCTGATCCGATGGAAACACTGTACGGCCGCAAATACGGCTGTAATTGCCGCCTTGTGCGCAGGTCCGATACTGTACGCGGTGACCGCAACCATCGATCACTCCGCCATGGTCAATGACCGCTACAGCCTCCAGTCAGCGGTCGATGCCGGTGCGCTGATGGGGGCTGCCAAACTGGCCCTGGGCAGCGACGAACTGGTTACAGGCGCCGCCGAAACCACGGCCCGTCAGCAGGTCGCGGACATGCGCAATCCGGCAAGCTTCGAGGTCACAATCGACCGCGATACGGGTGCCGTAACTGTCACCGGCCGCAGCCGGCATGAACCCTTGATCGGCTTCATGAGCGAACCCAAACCGATCAGTGCAAAAGCGACCGCAGAAGGCCTGCTGAAAACGCCCCTGTGCATCCTCCAGATCGGTAATTCGGAGATGAAGGTCGACGACCAGGCGACAATCCGCGCCGGCGGCTGCCTGATCCATGGCAACAAGGACATTACCGTCGCCAGCGGTGCCTTCGTCCAGGCTGCCCAGACCCAGGCGGTCGGCCTGGTCACGGGCCCGGTGTCGCCCCAGGGCCATGGCGGCGCCATAACGATCGAGGATCCGTTCGCTACCATGGACCTGACGCCGCCCACCGACTGCGCCGGCAAGACGGAAAACATCAAAGTTGTGACCAACGGCGTTCTCAACCTTGCGGCGGGCGTCCACTGCAGCCAGTACAAGATCGAGAAGGATGCCATCCTGATCCTGGGCCCGGGCGATCACTGGTTCATGGACCACCTGCACACCAAAGAGAACGCTGTCGTCCGGGGCGACGACGTCGTGCTTATCTTCGCCACGGACAAGTCGGTGAAGTTCAACGACACCTCGTCAGTTCAGATCACTGCGCGCAAGAAAGGGCCGTTTGCCGGCTTCCTGCTGGTCACCACGCGCGACAATGACAAAAAGTTCGTCATTGCTTCCAACAATGTCAGTGAACTCCTGGGCACCATCTATATTCCCAATGCAGAACTTGAGGTTGAAACCGCCGGTCAGGTCGCCGAGGACTCAGCCTGGAGCATTATCGTCGCCAAGACGATCACCCTGAAGCGGAACCCGGTCATGGTCATCAATACGCGCTACAGCGGATCGGGCGTCCCCGTCCCCTCCGGCGTCGGTCCCAGCGGCCTTGCCCCGCGCCTGACACGCTGACCGTTACCCCGGCGCCGAAACAGGCTTTCTTTATCGGGCTTGGTATAGGGGGTGGAACGTCCGCGGCCGGCGCCTCTGCGCCGCGAGACGCAGCCGGCTTCGCGACCGGCCGAGTTACACCAACCCACTTTGACTTTGACAGTCTTTCCGCAAGGGGCCCCCTCCGCCTCGAGCCTCGCCGGCAGGCAGCGCTTCGCCCTTTGGGCTCGCTTGCTCGGCACCTCCCCATTTGAAATGGGGAGGAGAAGGAACCATTGAACATTTTCTTTTTTCTCCTCCCCATCCCTTCGATGGGGAGCGGAGTGGCCCGTGCCATGGCGAGCAAGCGGAGATCGAAGATCGTAGCGCTGCCTGCCGGCGAGGCTCGAGGCGGAGGGGTCTACCGACTGTCAATGTGTCAATCTTTTCGTTGATAGGTATTACATCACGCAGTGGGCCGCACATTCTGACGGCGCTAATATCACCACTTTAAAGCGATAATAGCCTGCCCGCAGCCTCCTCTGTTTGCAGGATATGGCCAGGAAGCGAATCGCCTTAAGGGATCAGTAACCAATAAAATATAATCTTGCCGGGAGAATCCCTACAGGGTCACCAAGAGTAAAAATACTCAAAAATACAGGGGACTAGTCCAAGTGCTCGTCATTTTTTCTGCCAGCGCCCGCGCGCTGGCCGTTTGTTGTGCGACACCTCCCGCGCCGGCTTGGGCGAATATCACGCCGTGCCGGGCAGGGATTTCTTATTTCCCCGCCCGAGTGCTGTTAACGCACGACCGTGCCCGCGCGCTGCGCCTCTGCCGCAGTATAGCAAACCCGCAACCTGCTCTGCGCCCCAACGCCCCGGGTGTTCGTCCGGGGGCTCTCCGGCAACGCCGCCCAGTTTCATCTCCACGCCCAGGCCTGAAGCCCTCAGGTCAGCCCCTCCAGCTTTAAACTCCCGGCGCCGACGGTTCGTCTGCGGCGCCCTTCGACTTGTCCTGAGGAGGACCCCATGGTTGATATTGCAAACGACACCTCGACCGGCGCCGAACTCGACCTCGTCAACGGCGAGGGCACATATAACGGTGTTTTTGAAGACACCCCTGGCGACACCGACTGGATCAAGGTGGTCGTTGACCAAGACGGCATTTACGATGTCACAGCACAAGGTGGTGAGTGGGGCAATATCAGCATCGCCGTCTACGACTCTGAAGGCGTGCTGTTTGCGAACGATGATGATGATGACGGCAATTACACCGAATACGCTCAGTTCGATCTCAATGCCGGAATCTATTATTTGTCGATTTCGACTGCAGGCGAAGACTGGACCAACCTTTCCTACAGCGTTGTAATGTCGCAGGTTGACAACACGGCCCCGACCTTCAGCGCCGAAGATACCCTGACCGGCGTCAACGAAGGCACCAATGCGCAGTTTAGCCTCGCAGACCTGCTCGGTAATGCCGCAGACGCCGACAATGACACGCTGGACATCAGCGGTTCGATCCTCGTCACCGGCGCCGCCGGTGACGACATTGTGATCGGTACCGCCAACCGCGTCGATGACACCTTCACCATCACTTTGAACGACGCTGGATATGACGGCGATGTCTACTTGGCCTACACCGTTACCGACGGCACCGATTCCGTCGCAGGATCCGCCGTCTACCATGTCAACGACATCCCGACCAACAGCGGCAATATCGCCCTGACCGACACCATCGAAGGCGCCAACGTCACCACCACGGTTACGGCTCTGCTGGCCAATGCCGGCGACGACGACGCACTGTCCATCGAAGGTGGCGAGATTACGGTCACCGACGGCGAGGGTACCATCATCGGCTCGGCCTCGATCTCGGGCGACGATGTCACCATCACGCTTGACGACATCAACTACAACGGTGAGGTCAATCTCGACTACATCATCACCGACGGCGACGCGACCGTTGCCGGTTCCGCCTCTTACAACCTGTCCCCCGTCAACGACACCCCGACCAACAGCGGCAATATCGCCCTGACCGACACCATCGAAGGCGCCAGCGTCACCACCACGGTTGCCGCCCTGCTCGCCAATGCCGACGATGTCGATGGCGACACCCTGTCCATCCAGGACAACGAAATCACGGTCACGGACGGCGACGGCACGATCATCGGCTCGGCCTCCATCTCCGGCAACGACGTCACCATCACGCTTGACGACATCAACTATAACGGCGTCGTCAATCTCGACTATATCATCACCGACGCCGAGTCCAACCTGAACGGTGCCCCGGTGGCCGGCGAAACCGTTGCCGGTTCCGCCTCCTACAACCTGTCCCCCGTCAACGACACCCCGACCAACAGCGGCAATATCGCCCTGACCGACACGATCGAAGGCGCAAGCGTCACCACCACGATCACCGCCCTGCTCGCCAATGCCGACGATGTCGATGGCGACACCCTGTCCATCCAGGACAACGAAATCACGGTCACGGACGGCGACGGCACGATCATCGGCTCGGCCTCCATCTCCGGCAACGACGTCACCATCACGCTTGACGACATCAACTATAACGGCGTCGTCAATCTCGACTATATCATCACCGACGCCGAGTCCAACCTGAACGGCGCCCCGGTAGCCGGCGAAACCGTTGCCGGTTCCGCCTCCTACAACCTGTCCCCCGTCAACGACACCCCGACCAACAGCGGCAATATCGCCCTGACGGACACCATCGAAGGCGCCAGTGTCACGACCACGGTCACTGCCCTGCTCGCCAATGCCGACGATGTCGATGGCGACACCCTGTCCATCCAGGACAACGACATCACGGTCACGGACGGCGACGGCACGATCATCGGCTCGGCCTCCATCTCCGGCAACGACGTCACCATCACGCTTGACGACATCAACTATAACGGCGTCGTCAATCTCGACTATATCATCACCGACGCCGGGTCCAACCTGAACGGCGCTCCGGTGGCCGGCGAAACCGTTGCCGGTTCCGCCTCCTACAACCTGTCCCCCGTCAACGACACCCCGACCAACAGCGGCAATATCGCCCTGACCGACACCATCGAAGGCGCCAGCGTCACGACCACGCTTACCGCCCTGCTGGCTAATGCCGACGATGTCGATGGCGACACCCTGTCCATCCAGGACAACGAAATCACGGTCACGGACGGCGACGGTACCATCATCGGCTCGGCCTCGATCTCGGGCGATGACGTCACCATCACCCTGACGGACCTCGACTACAACGGTGAGGTCAATCTCGACTACATCATCACCGATGGCGAAGCGACCGTGGCCGGTTCCGCCGCCTACAACCTGTCCGCCGTTGACGACGCCCCGACCGGCGCGCCCTCCGGCACGGTGGCCGATGGCACCGAAGACACGACCCAGCTCATCCTGGAATCCACCCTGCTGACGGGCTTCTCGGACGTCGACAGCGACCTGTCCGTCACCGCCATCAGCGCTGATCGTGGTACGTTTGAAGTGACCGATGGCGGCTGGACCTTCACGCCTGACGCCGACTATCATGGCGAGGTCACCATCACCTATACCGTGAGCGACGGCACGACGGACCTCGAAGACCAGACCCGCAGCTTCTCGCTGGCCTCGGTCAACGACGGTGGGCCGGTCCTGACCGGTGATCCGACCGACCTCGGCAACCCCATCGCCAACGACACCTTTGCCTTTACGGCGGAGGACCTTCTCAACGGCTATACCGACGTCGACGATGACGATCTGTCGATCAGCGGCGCCGTGACCTCCAACCATGGTACGGTCACCGACCTGGGCGGCGGCGACTACAGCTTTGCCCCGTCCGAGGACTATATCGGCAAGGTCACCTTCAGCTTCGGCGTCACCGACGGCACCGTCACCGTAGACGGCGCCCTGTCGACCTACGTCATCAGCGACACCGACGACCTGGTTACGACCTACAACCCGCTGACCGAGGGCGCGGTCAACACAGTGACGACGGGCGCCCAGAATTCTTCGTCCGTAGCGAAACTGACCGGCGGCGGCTATGTCGTCACCTGGACCGGCACCGACCTGGTCGGCAGCACCGCCAGCGTTGGCATCAAGGCCCAGCGCTTCAACAATGACGGTACCACCAACGGCTCTGAATTCCAGGTCAACACCACCAACTCCAACCAGCAGTATCAGCCGACCATCACCGGCCTGTCCGGTGGCGGCTATGCCATTGCCTGGGCGTCAAACGTCCAGGACGGCTCGGCCTACGGTGTCTATCTCAAGCAGTACAACGCCGCCGGCACCGTCGTCCTGGCCGAAACCCGGGTCAATACGAATACCGGTTCTGACCAGCACCAGCCGGTCATCACCGCCTTCAGCGATGGCAGCTATATGGTCTCGTGGGCCAGCGCCTCGATCAACACCGGCGACGGCTCCAGCTTCGGCATCGCCGCCCAAAGGTTCAATGCCAACGGCACGGCCTCTGGCTCGGAATTCCTGATCAACGTTTACACCACGAGCGACCAGCAAAGCCCGGCCATCACGGCGCTGGCTGACAACAGCTTTGTCGTCACCTGGCACAGCAACGGCCAGGAAGGCTCGGGCCTGGGCTACGGCATCTACGCCCAGCGCTATAACGCGTCCGGCGTCGCCCAGGGTGAAGTCCGCGTCAATACCGTCACCACCGGCAACCAGCGCTTCCCGGCCACGGCCGCCCTCGACGACGGTGGCTATGTCATCGCCTGGCAGGACAGTTCCACCACCGACGTCCACTTCCAGCGCTATAACGCCTCGGGCGTCGCCCAGGGTGCCAACACCACGGCCAACAGCGGCGCCACGACCGGCACCCAGACCGACCCGGCCATCGCATCCTTGAGCACCGGCGGCTTTGTCATCGTCTGGACCAGCAGCACTGACGGCAACGGTTCGGGCATCTACGCCCAGCGCTTCCACGCTGACGGCACCACCGACGGGGATGCCCTGCTGGTCAACACCACCACCACCGGCGAACAGGTCGCGCCCTCGGTCGCCACCCTGACCAATGGCAGCTTCGTCGTTACCTGGACCTCACCCGATGCCTCAGGCACCGGCATCTTCCAGAAGATCATCGAAGCCAATACCGCCCCCTACCTCGAAGCCGACCAGGCGTCCCTCGAGGATGGCACCGAAGACACGGACTACACCGTCACGACCGCCACCCTGCTCCAGGGCGTTGCCGATGGTGAAGACAATGATCTGACCGTGACCAGCCTGAGCGGTGACGACTTTACCGCGGTCTATGATGAAGACGACGATGCCTGGGTCATCACCCCGGCTGCCAACTTCAGCGGCATCCTTACGCTTAACTATACGGTCTCGGATGGCAATGGCGGCACCCTGGACCTGACCCAGGAACTGGTCATTGAGGCCGTCAATGACGCCCCGACCGTGACCGGTGACCTCGACGACACGGCGACCGAAGGCGGCTCCAGCGTCGTCATCGACGCGCTCGACAATGTCACCGATGCAGAAGACGACGACCTGACCATCATCGCGGAAGACGAACTGCCGGACGGTGTCACCTTGTCGGGCTCGACCTTCACCTTCGACCCGACCGACGAAGCCTACGACTACCTGGCCGACGGCGAAACCACCGACATCGTCATCGACTATGAGATCAGCGACGGCACAACGACAACCGAATCCTCGATCACCATCACCGTCACCGGCGCCAATGACGCTCCGGTCGTCAGCGACGGCGGCGATGCCGCCGGCGAGGTCACCGAAGATGACTTCGGTCTTCCCGGTGCGCTCCCGACGTCTCTGACCGACAGCGGGTCGTTTGATTTCGCCGAGATCGACCTCAGCGACAGCCACACGGTCTCGGTTGCCGAAGGTAATCTGATCACGTCGCCTGCGCAGTACTACGGAACACTGAACGCCGTCATCAGCGCCGACACAACGGGAGAGGGGGGTAACGGCACGGTCGAATGGACCTTTACGGTCGCCAACGCCGACATTCAGTTCCTGGGCGACGGTGAAGAACTGACCCAGGAATATACCGTCACCGTTTCGGATGGTATCGCCACCTCGCAAAGGCTGGTCACCATTACCATCACCGGCACCAATGACGTT
>NZ_AWGC01000004.1 GCF_000495835.1 Asticcacaulis sp. AC402 | reverse complement strand
AGGGCCGCGCATGCCGCCGGTTTCGAGGGGGGGGGATGATCCCGGCGACGAACTTATGACTCAGTTAACGCGAATCATCAGGAGATTATAGCGTTAAGGCCTTAACTAATCCTTTCTGGCGAAAACGCAAGAGGTGCTCCGCCATGTATCTGAGTTGTGAACTCACAATTACGCGAACAGTTTGGCCCATCGCGGCTTCTCGCGGTTTTGCCAGGCGCCACGGTGATAGGCGTCTGAGCCGATCAGCGGAACGACCGTCGTAGCCTCGGCGAAGACCATCTGCTCATAGGTGGTGGAGACCTTACCCCACGAGGCGGCTTCCTTAAGAGTCGAGGACGAGCAGGCACCGTCGCGAACGTCAGCAACCGTAATCTGGACGGCGTACTTGTGCATGTCCGTCTCGACGCCGAGGATCTCGGCGCAGACAACAGTGTCCTGGGCGAAGTTCTTCGGAACCCCGCCGCCAACCATAAACAGGCCGGTGGTGCCTGCGGCGATCTTTATGTCCGTCAGTTCACGGAAGTCGGCGATCGCGTCGAGCAGCATGTAGGGCTGCTTGGCGGCGATGCGTTCCTTCTGGTGCTTGACCAGGCCGAAACCGGCCGACGAATCGACAAAGGCCGGGCAGAAGATCGGCACGCCCTCTTCGTAGGCGGTCTGGATCAGGGAGCCGGGCTTCTTCGCGTTGCCTTCCGACAGCCACTTGCCCATTTCCCAGATGAATTCGCGCGAGGAATAGCCGCGCGGCTCCAGGCGATTGGCGATCTCCAGGATGGTGTGGTCGCAGGCCTGCAGCTCTTCTTCGTCGATATAGGTGTCGTAGATGCGGTCGATGTAGTTGTCGCGCAGCACGTTGTCGTCGACTGAACCGGCGGCCTGGTAGTGCTTGAAGCCCAGGGCTTCGAAAAAGTCCATGTCAACGATCGATGCGCCGGTGGCGACGACGGCATCGATCATGCCGAACTTCACCATGTCGCGATAGACGTGCATGCAGCCGCCGGCCGAGGTCGAACCGGCCAGGATCAGCCAGGTCGAGCAACCCTTGTCGGCCAGGGCCATGTTGAAGATGTCGGCGGCGCGGGCTGTGTCGCGCGACGAGAACGACATCTTGCGCATCGAATCGATGATCGGGCGCGCGTCATAGGAGGTGATGTCGACGTGCTCGACGGTATTCTGCAGCAGCTCTGCCTTAGTGTTGGTCTGAACGGGAGCGTTCATATCTGTGGTTTCCCTTGATTTGAGCGCCCGTCATTGGATAGGCCGACCCGCCGGACGGAGCGACGGCGGGTCGGGATAAGGAGAAGATCAGTCACGCCGGTAGTAGTTCAAGTCCTTGAAAGGAGCGGATGGTGAGACAGCACGCCTTGAACTTGCGACCAGATCCGCAGGGGCACGGGTCCTTGCGGCCCAGTTTTTCCAAAAGCTCCTTGTCGCCGTGGACGACACGGTCGCCACGCATGACACGGGATTCGCTGGGGAAAGCCCCTCCGGCGTTTAGATATCGGCTCGAAAGCTGAAGTCCGGAGAATGTTTACGCATGATCGCCTCCATATGGCTGGTGACGCCCGTCATTGGCCCTTGATCCCCCAGACGGAGCGATGGGGAGGGTTTGAGTAGGCGGCTCAATAGACGATCGAGACGCGTTTGGCAATTAGCATTGCGCCGTGACCGTGATGTGACGGCTTGCGGATATTGGCAGATCATGAGGTAAGGGTCGCAAAAATGTCCGGACCTACAAATAAAAAAGTAAAGATACTATACGAGATTTGGTTAAAAATGCGTATTTACGGATATTTTAGAAATTTCAGCTCATAACGTAATTATCTTAGTTGTATTTATATTCTAATATGTGATTCGCTTTATTGTTTATGTCTTTTTTTCGCATTCTGGATATCAATGTTTATTAGCGGATATCCGTTCTCTTTTAGAGTTGAATCTTTTCCTTTACTCAGATTTTCAACCCTTCGACTGAACCTGATTCTCAGGCATGGAGGACCGCTGCGTTGGGACTAGAGATCATGCAAGGCAACTCGCTGGATGCCGTGGAGACATGGCAA
Source organism: Asticcacaulis sp. AC402 (assembly GCF_000495835.1). GTDB lineage: Bacteria > Pseudomonadota > Alphaproteobacteria > Caulobacterales > Caulobacteraceae > Asticcacaulis. The sequence continues at coordinate 229,059 of NZ_AWGC01000004.1, read as the reverse complement.
TGCGTCGGCGATAGCTTTGACAAGTTTCAGAAGATCATTTGCAGCTTTTTCGATTGGAACTGCGACCGTGAAGAGGTGCGGCCGGACTTTCACTGGCAGATGAACCTGGGCGTGCTGAAGTCGCACGACAGCCGCAATGCGCCGCGGATTCTGATGGCGCGCCTGACGTGCAGTCACGGCTTTTTCCAGATCCAGACAGATCCGACCCATGAGGTCGTGATCATCATGCCGGTGCGCGGAACCCTGCGCCTGGAGCGGAATCACGCGACACAAACGATTTCGCCGTGTTCGGCCATCATCTACCAGCCGCGTACCGAGACGCGCATCTACCACCTCGCCGACGGCTCGACCTGCGAGGCCTATATCATCAAGCTGAGCTTCGACTGGGTGCAGCGGTTCCTATACGATGTACTTCAGTTGCCCGTTGAGCAGGATTTGCAGTTGGGGCCGGTGATCGACATGTCGACACCGAAGGCCAGGATGTTGTCGCGGCTGATTTCTACCCTGTGTTCGGATGCCTTCACCTTTCAGAGCCGACACTTGTCGCCGCCCCTGCAACAGCGCCTGGCCGAGACGTTCAGCCATTTGTTGCTCGAAAGCATTCCACATCGCTGTTCCGAGCGTATGCAGGCCCCAAAGGCAGCACCCATGCCCAACTATCTGCGGGTGGCGCGTGATTTCATGCAGCGCGAGGTGCGGCGCAATCCATCCATGGCCGAAGTCGCCAAGGCGGCCAATATCAGCGTGCGGACGCTGGAGACGAGTTTCCGAAGCCATATGGATGTGACGCCGCACGCCTACTTTCGTACGATCAGGCTGCAATTGGCGCATCAGGCGCTAAACGATGTGCGCGATACCCGGTCTATTGCCGAGGTCGCGGCCAATCATGGCTTTCCCCATGCCGGGAGGTTTGCCCAGTACTACGCGAACCAATTCGGAGAAGCGCCATCGGATACCCGCCGCAAGGGGCCTGCGAAGTAGGTTCGTTACAGGGCGCCTGTAACCTTCACGTGCGCATGGATGCGCTCCGTCAATTTGCTTGCAATAGCACTCGGCAGGGTTTTATAACCCTCGTCTCCTGGCCGGGTAATGTTGGAACATCGCATCCCCAGTAAAACAAGAACTTTCTGAGCAAACTCGGTTTGGAGCCCTTCGTGTGACGTGACATCCACGCTGACTTCATCGGGCTGATCGAGATAATGCCGGGCCGTAATCTGCTGCTCGTCTTCGATGAAATAATAGTCGAGAAAATTGTACGTGTACTCCATTCTGTCACCTTCAAAGACCGGCATGAAATCGAAACCGTGCTCGATACGGTGAGGCTTTATGACGTGCTAGAGCGGGATGAGTTTTGATGGAACCAAAACCCCGCTCTAACCTTTTGTTTTGTCGCGTAATTTTTCCGAAAACGGGAGCGCCCGTGTGGGTGATCTCCACTTTATCGGATAGCGCTCTAGCCGTAGTCGTCGCTAACGGGATCCTTCACACCAGGCCTTCGAATTCCTTGATCACCTGGCGGTAGCTGTCGCGCTTGAAATGGACCACTCGGTCGATGACACACGCCATGTCGCACCATTCCCAGCGTGAAAATTCCTGCTCGTGGTGGGCGTTCAGATCAACCTCGCTATCCTCTCCGGTAAAACGGAAGGCGAACCAGATCTGCTTCTGACCCTTGAAATTCTTGCCGATTTTACCTTGGGCCAGAACGTCAGCGGGAAAGTCGTAGATCACCCAATCCTTCGTGCGGCCGATCAGGTCTATGGTTTTGATCCCGGTCTCTTCGTAAAGCTCGCGACGGGCAGCTTCTTCCAGGTCCTCGCCTTCATCTATTCCGCCCTGGGGGAACTGCCAGGCATAGTCGCCGGCCATGCCGAAGCGATGTCCGATCCACACCTGGCCGTCGCGATTGAAGACGACGACGCCGACATTGGGACGATAGCCGGTCGGCGCGGTCATTGGTGGAGCACCGCCGAGGCCGGCGCCAGCTGAATCCCCTTGGCGTCCAGCGACTGGGTCCAGCGCAGGGCAACCGCCACGGTGACAGGATAGGCGAAACCGGTACCCAGTGCGCTGCCACGGTTCTTGGCGGTTGTCTCCAGCCCGGCCAGTTGTGCCTGGATGGCCTGGGCGTTGATCTGGCTGTCGATCACGCGGTCGGCACTGGCCCGCGACCAGGCGCCCTGCAGGCCGCGCGCCTGGCCATCGTCGATAAAGGCGACGCCGCGCGATTTCAATACGCTCATAAAGGTCTGGGTGCCGGCCTTGTCCTTCAGAAAAGCGCTACCCTGATAATTGGAAACGGCGAAGAAGCCGGTAGCGCGCGACAGTGACCAGGCCAGCTTGGTTTGCAGTTCGTCGCTTTTGCCGTTGGCCATCAGGGTTTGCGGACCGGGATCGCTTTCGGGATAGTTGGCCGGCTGCATAGGTACTTCGATGATAACCTCGTGACCCGAGGCCCGTGCCAGGTCGATCCAGCCCTGCAACCCCTGGGTATAGGGCACGAAAGAGAGGGTGACCTCCGGCGGCAGTTCGTCTATGGCTTGGCGGGTGGCCACCGGGTTCAGCCCCAGGCCGCCGACGATCAGAGCGACAAAGGGCCGGCCATCGCTGCGGAACGGTCGGGCGTAGGCCGAGGCCGGTGTCAGGCCCGCCGGGGAAATCATTGGCAGCGGTCCGCTGTTGGTGGTTTGAACGAGGCCGTTGACAGGAGATTGCACCAGCGGAGTGCGCGCGGCACGTGGTCCTGGGCTGATGACCGCGTCGCTGCCGTCGCCCGGCAGGGTAATGACGGTGCCGGATGCCGGCTCACCGGTCTGACCTGACTGATCCAGGTTGAAACTGTCCGGCGGGGTTTCGCCGAACAGGCCCAGACTGTCGAGTGTGAAGGTTTCGCCCTCGGCTGCCTCACCCGCGCCCGAACGCGGCGGGGGCGTCTTGGCCTCGGGCGTCTTATGCAGGTTGATGCGTACCGATTGCGACGCTGCATCGGGGTCGCCAGCCAGGTTTAGGAAGGCGACCACGACCAGGACGAAGGCGGTGCCGGCCGTCAGCGGCGCGACATAGGGCTTCTTGAAGACCTCAACCATCTTGTCCGTCGCGGCGCGCATATCGAATCGTCCGCCGCGTGGCGCGGGCGGACGGCTGAGGAAGCTCGGCGACTTCGGTTTGGCGAACATGGGACGCGATCCGGAAACTTACCGTGCGATTGTCCCAAGTCAGGGTTAACAAAGCCTAACGAAGGCTTACTTTTGTGGGGAAGGCGCTGTCAGAATCCCCTCTCCCCGGCCTCGCCGGCAGGCAAACGGGGAGAGGTTAGGGTGAGGGGTGGGGCGTCTTCGGAGTGCCCCGTCCTCTGAAGGCCCCTCACCCGATCGCCCACGCGTTGCTCGGCTCTCGTCCTCTCCCCGCAAGCGGGGAGAGGGAAAGAAAAAAGCCCTCCGGGGATCGGAGGGCTCTGATATTGTTCAGCTTTGACGACCTTACTTCGGCGCAGACGAGCTGGAGCTGCTCGACGCTGCGCCGGCTGGTTTGGCGCCTTCAACGATCGTGCCCGAAGCCGGAGCCGCCTTGTCCTTGCCGGCAAAGCGGCTGGCGTCTTTCTTGACCAGCTCGGCATCGGCCAGCTTGACGCCGCGTGGATGCGCCGCGGCCAACTTGACGTCACCATTGTATTTCAAGACATCCAGACCGCGCGTCAGGGTGAAGTCGCCGGTCTTGACATCGAAATCCTCCGGCGGCACTTCCTGCACCGCATGGGCAGAGCGGCGAACCTTACCTTCGTCGGAATCGAGTGCGTTGGCATAGGCCGCTTCGGTATACTGCAAGGCTGAGGTGGCGATGTACTTCGCCTGCTCCTTGGATTGCGCCACTTCCAGGTCCGGCTCAATGCCTGTCTTCTGAATCGAACGGCCCGACGGCGTGTAATAGCGCGCCGTGGTCAGTTTCACAGCACGGTTGTTACCCAGATCGATGACACTCTGAACCGAGCCCTTGCCGAAGGTGGTCAGGCCGACGATCGAGGCGCGCTTATGGTCCTGAAGCGCACCGGCGACGATTTCGGCCGCGGAGGCGGAACCGGGATTGGTCAGGACCACCAGGGGCATGCCCTTCAGCATGTCGCCCTTCTTGGCTTGATAGCGGATGATGTCTTTGGCATCACGGCCACGTTGTGAGACAATTTCGCCACCGTTAAGGAACAGGTCGGCGACGCCGACTGATTGTTCGAGCAGGCCGCCGGGATTGTTGCGCAGGTCGAGGACCAGACCCTTCATGTTCGGGTTCTTGGCCATCAGGTCTTCGAGCGCCGCACGGGCATCGTTGGCTGTGTTCTGCGAGAAACTGGCGATACGAAGATAGCCATAGTCGCCTTCCATACGCACCTTGACCGATTTGACGGTGATGACTTCGCGCGTCAGGGTCAGGTCGAACGGCTCGTCTTTGCCGGTGCGGACGATGGTGACAGTCAGCTTGGTTCCGGCGTCGCCCTTCATTTTGGAGACGGCTTCGTTGAGCGGTAAGCCCAGGATTGACGTGCCATCGATGGCGGTGATGAAGTCGCCCGATTCGACGCCGGCCTTCATGGCCGGGGTGTCGTCCATGGGGGTGACGACCTTGACGGCGCCGTCTTCGCTGGTGACTTCCAGACCGATGCCGCCGTACGAGCCGCGGGTCTTTTCATTCAGGTCGGTATAGGATTCATCGGACAAGTAGTTGGAATGCGGATCCAGACTGGTCAGCATGCCTTGCAGCGCCGACGAGATCAGCTTCTTCGAGTCGACCTTGACGACGTAGTCCTGTTGGACGATGGCCAGGACATCGCCAAACAGCTCGAGCTGTTGATAGGTGTCCGAGCGCGGTGAAAAGACCGGCTGGTTGGCGTATGCAACGGCGCCGGCGCTCAGGCAGAGAGCGGCGAATCCGCCGAGATAAAGGTTTTTCATACTGTCCTCAGGGGAAGCCCAAAACGGAAACGAGGGTGCCCGGGCATCACGGTAACTAAACTACATATAAGAGTGTGAGTGTGGCGTAAACGGGGCGTATAACCGGCCCTTACGATTCCTGCCGGTTGTGACGCAATTGCCTGGAAAGTGTCGCTGCGCCCGGTCAGCTGGCGCCAGTAGAAAATCGATGTCGACAACCGCATCGCGCCCTAACGTCCGGAGACCGGTACCAGGTTTCCAGGGTTGACCGGGTCTTCACCGCGACGCAACTCCATATACAGCAATGTTTTCTTGTCCGACAGGTTAGGCATACGGCCGACGGGTTCCCCACGACCGACGGTTTGGCCCTTGTCGACATAGATCCTGCCGAGACCGGTAAGTACGACGTGATAATTGTTGCCAATCCCCAGAATCACCACCTGGCCGTACGATGCCAGCGGGCCGGCATATTCGACCTCACCTTCGGCCGGCGCCGTTACCTGGGAGCCCGGCTGGGCTGCATAATAGACGCCGCGGCTGGACGGCGTGCTCCCAGGACCGCCGGTCTGGACTCCAGACTGGCCCCCAATCTGGCCCCCAACCTGGCCAAAGTCTCGCACCTTTTCCCCGACCACGGGCTGTCCGAGGCGCGAACTGTCATTGCCCAGCATGCCGCGCAAGGGCAGTTGCCCGCGCATGCGGTCTTCCCTGGCCTTCATCACCACGACATTGGCGTCCATGCGATCAGCCTGTTTCAGCATCTTGTCTTCCAGCGCGATCTTCTGGCGGATGAGACCCTCGATCTCGCGGCGCTGGCTCGACACCTCGCTTTCCGAAATGAACAGGGCTTCGTTCTGCAGGGCGGCCTGGCGGCGGACATTGACCAGCTGGGCGTTTTCCTTGACGAGGCTCTGGGTGCGCTTTTCCAACTCCGGCGTGATCGCCTTCATGATGATGGCGGCAAGGACGGCGTCATTGGCCCGACGCGGATTGATCAGCAGGGCCGGAGGCGGGTTCCGCGAATAGATCTGCAAGGCCGACAACAGCTTCGCCTGCTTGGCGCGTTCTGTCGTCAGCCGGCGGGTAATGTCGACTTCCTGCAGGTTCAGGGTTTCCAGCTTCGCCCGGTAGATGGCGGCGCGCTGTTCCGACACACCCTGCTTTTTCGAGATATCGATAATGCGCTGGCGCAGGTCTTCGGCCTCAAGCGCGATCTGGCGCGCGGTCTGGCGGGTCTGATCGCTCTTGCGCTCTTCGGCACGGCGTTGCGCCGACAGGGCGTCGAGATCGGCCTGGTCCTGCGCCGATAAGGGCTTGATCCGCACATTGGCGTCCGACTGCATCGCCCCGGCCAGGGCGAAGACGGCAAAACCGGTCAACAGCAGACGATAGGACGAACGGTGCATGGACCTGAGATAAGGTGTATCGCCTTAATTCTCAATAAACACGGTAATCGAAAGCTTAATCGCGATGATACGGCAGGCCGGCCAGGAGGGTGATGGCGCGGTACATCTGTTCGGCGAGCATGACGCGGACCAGGGCATGGGGCCAGGTCTGGGGTCCGAACGCGAGCGAAAAGGCTGACTGAGAACGCAGGGCCGGGTCCAACCCGTCGGCGCCGCCAATGACAAATGTCACCCGGCGTTCGCTGCGGTCTTTATAGACTTCCAGCCGTTCGGCGATCTTGCGCGAGGTCAGAAGTTCGCCGCGTTCGTCGCAAGTGATCAGAATGCCGCTATCGACCGCCTCGCGAACAGCGTCAGCCTCGGCCGCCTTGAGTTGGCCCGAAGTCAGATTTTTGGTTCTTCTGGCCTCGACCTCGATCAACTCGACAGGAGATATACCTAAGCCGCGTCCGGTGTGACCGGCGCGGCTCAGGTAGTCTTTGACGAGAGAATTTTCGGTGGTCGCACCAAGTTTACCAACGGCGCACAGCGTCAGGCGCATAATGTTTGGCGCATCGTCAGGCGTCAGCGGGCGACAGCGACCAGATCTTCTCGATATTGTAGAAGGTGCGGACTTCCGGACGGAAAATGTGGACGACGACGTCACCGACATCAATCAGCACCCAGTCGCAGGCCGGCAGGCCTTCAACCTTGGCCTTGCCGTAGCCGGCTTCCTTCAGGGCGCGCATGACGTGGTCGGCCAAGGCGCCGACATGGCGGTGCGAACGACCCGACGCGATGATCAGCGTATCGGCGACGGACGACTTGCCCTTAAGGTCGATGCAGACAATATCCTGCGCCTTGTCGTCATCGAGACGATCGACAATCAGGGTCTCAAGAGGCGGGAGATTTTCATCGTGGGCAGCCTGAACAGTATCAGGCGCAGCCGCCGGACTAGCGGCGGAGGCTTTCGGTTGCGCATCTTGCGCGGGTTGCAGAGACAGGGTCAGGGTTCCTTTATGGTCCACGATAAGGAGGGAGCCTAGCACAGATGGGCCGTCGGGTCATCCCATCAATGCGGACGATCACTTAAATTTTAGGGCTTTGCATGGAAGCGGTTGCATTCTGCCGTCTCTGGGCCCGGATGGCGGTCGAGGAATGGCTGTGCAAGGGGCCTTTAAAAAACGACCACGCCGGGGCGGGCATGGCCGCCAGTATGCGCGCCTGGCGCTCCTTGACGCGGTAATGCGCGAAGCGTTTGGCAGCGTGCGAGAAGCGGGCGTTCATCATGGCGCCGGGGCGAGAGACGATGGCGACAGGCACCATGTCCATGATCTGGAGCCAGCCGCGCCATTTGTGGAAGTTGACCAGACTGTCGCCGCCCATGATCCAGACGAAGTGGACGCCAGGAAAGCGCGCCTTTAGCGCCCGAAGGGTGTCGAGCGTATAGGTGGCGCCGATGCGGCTCTCAAGATCCGAGACGATGTCGTAAGGGCCGACGAACGGCTTCATTTCGCTGATGCGCTGGCTCAGGGGCGCGGTCTCGGCCCTGGCTTTCAGCGGGTTCTGTGGCGAGACGAGCCAGATGATGCGGTCCAGACCCATCTTGACGCGGGCGGTTTCGGCGACGTGGCGGTGGCCTTCATGGGCCGGATTGAACGAACCGCCGAACAGGCCGATCTTCATACCGGTCTCGAGGTGAAAGCCGGGGCGCAGGCCGCCGCCGCGAACGACAGGAGTCATCGGGGCTAGACCGGCGCGCCACATCCCGTTCAGCTATCCCATGGACTGTAGGCGGCAGGCGCCGGGGCGTCGTTGTCGTCATTCCTGTCTTCGCCCAGGGGAATCCTGCCCTGAATGGTATCGAGCGCTGCGAATAACAACTCGCGGACGCCTTCGCCGGAGACGCCGGAAATCAGGTAGGGAGTCTGGCCGGAAGCGCGCTTCAGCTTTTGCTTGAGCTTCTTGCGGGCGTCGGCGTCCATGGCATCGACCTTGTTGATGGCAAGGAGTTCAGGTCGCAGGGCCAGGTCTTCGGCGTAAGCTTCAAGCTCGCGGCGGATGACCTTGTAGGCCTTGACCGGATCGTCCTGTGTACCGTCGACCAGGTGGATCAGCACCTTGGTGCGTTCGACGTGACCGAGGAACCGGGTGCCCAGGCCGGCACCTTCCGAGGCGCCTTCAATCAGGCCCGGGATATCGGCCAGGACGAAGCGCTGTTCAGGGCCCAGGTCAATGACGCCGAGATTGGGTGTGAGGGTGGTGAAGGGGTAGTCGGCGATCTTGGGCTTGGCCGAGGAGGAGGCCGCCAGGAAGGTTGACTTTCCGGCATTGGGCAGGCCCAGCAGGCCGGCATCTGCGATCAGTTTTAGCCGCAACCACAGCCAGCGTTCCTCTCCGTCCTGCCCGGGCAGGGCGAAGGTCGGGGCCTGGTTGACGGGGCCCTTGAAGCGGGTATTGCCCCAGCCGCCATTGCCACCCTTGGCCAGCAGATAGCGCTTGCCGGCAATGTCAAGGTCGACGATCAGGGTTTCGCCCTCTTCGTCCAGGACTTCGGTGCCGACGGGGACGCGCAACACAATGTCGTCGGCATTGGCGCCGTGCATCTGGCGGCCCTTGCCGTGGTCACCGGTACGGGCTTTGAAGTGTTGCTGGTAGCGGTAGTCGATGAGGGTGTTGAGGCCGTCGGCGGCTTCGATCCAGACGTCGCCGCCCCTGCCGCCGTCTCCGCCGTCGGGACCGCCGTTGGGGATGAACTTTTCACGCCGGAAGGAGACGCTGCCGGCGCCGCCATTGCCGGAGCGGATAAAGATCTTGCACTGGTCTAGGAATTTCATGGTTTGGTTGTCTTGACGGAAATCCTGGCCAAGATCAATGACCTTGTGCTCAGGGGGAGGATAAGGTTATTCGCAAAAAAGTCCCTCGGCTTCGGGCTTTGCCCTCGCCTAAGGGTACTTTTTTGCAGAAAAACATGAGAACTGTCCTCCCCCGCAAGCGGCGGAGGATAAGAATTATAGAATCCGGATCATATGCAGCACCTGGTGGTCGCCGTCACGGGCTGCCGCGGTCTCCTGCGTCCTGCGTCCGGTGTACAGGAATCCGGCATTGATCAGCGTTTTGGCGCCCCTGTCGTTGTCGGCAAAGTGCGCCGCATGGATGATTTTGTGCAGGTGGCGAGTCTTGACCCAGCGCAGCAGCCCGTCAATTGCCTCGACCGCATAGCCTTGGCCCTGGTGGTCCGGGGCGATGAAGATACCCAGGTGCGGACCGAAATGGTGCAGGTCCGACGTCTTGCCGCACGCCGATCGGGTCAGGGCGATGACGCCGATCAAACGTTCGTTCTCTCGACGGACAGTCCAGTAGGCGTAGGGCCTGGCCATCATGTTGCCCAGCAGTCGCTCGGCGTCCTCACGGGTGAAGGGGTGCGGCACAGTGTGGGTCATGCGCGCGCAGTCCCGGGAGCAAAACACCGCCAGCAGTGCATCAAGGTCAGAGGGACGCGGGGCGGTCAGGCTCAGGTGCGTGGTTTCGATCGAGGTTTCTCTGGTGGTATCGGGGCGACCGGTGCCGTAGGCGTCGCTATCGCTGGCAAAGGTTTCCATGATCATGACTCGTCTCCAGGGCCCACCCGCTTACGCAGCGATTATGCATATGACGTCGGGTTGGGCTTTATTTAGGGCCGACTTGTAACAGTTCGAGCCTTTGCGTTTCAGAGCGGGATCACATTTCGTTTAAGCAAAACAAAAATGCAAAACGGGAGCCCGGTGACCGGACTCCCGCTACAACTGCGTCGGGATCGGCTTTGAAAAGCACGATCCGAAAGTGAGGATGTCGTGCTTACTCGGCTGCTGCAGCCACGGCAGGGATGATCGACACGTAACAGCGATCGTTACGCTTGGTCGTGAACTTCACTGCGCCTGTCGCCGTAGCGAACAGGGTGTGGTCGCGGCCGAGGCCAACATTGTCACCAGGGAAGAACTTGGTGCCGCGTTGACGGACCAGAATGTTGCCGGCCAGGACGTTTTCGCCGCCGAAGCGCTTTACGCCAAGACGTTTGGCTTCTGAATCGCGACCGTTACGCGACGAACCGCCAGACTTTTTATGTGCCATAGGAGTATCTCCTTAAATACAGTGCTTACGCTTCGTCAGCGGTGGTTTCGGTTTCAGCAGCGGCCTTCTTGGGCGCGGCCTTCTTCTTGGGGGCGTCTTCGATTACGGACGGTTCGTCGACCATCGTTTCCACGAGGGGAGCCGTATCGAGTTCAACCTCGGTTTCCAGCGCAGCGGCCAGAGACCTCGGGGCCAGACCACGGGCGCGGGCGTCCAGTTCAGCCTTGGTGATCAGCGAGACGGTGCCGTCCCACTTGATTTCGTTGCCGCCGCCCAGGATCGAGGTGACGCGCAGGACGGTCTCAAACTGACGGTGGCCATTGGTGCGGCGATAACCCTGACGGCGGGTTTTCTTGAAGATGCGGACCTTGTCGCCCTTGCGGGTTTCGATCAGGGTCGCTTCGACGACAGCGCCGTCGACCAGCGGAGCGCCAACAAGTGTCTCGTTTCCGGCACCGACCATCAGCACTTCGTTGAACTTCACAGCCGCGCCCGGCTCGCCTTCGAGCTTTTCGACCTTGATCAGGTCGCCGGCGGCGACACGGTATTGCTTACCGCCTGTTTTGATGACCGCGTACATGGTCAGAACCTTTGCTCGGGCGCAGGGCTTTACGGAGAAGAAAAGTCCGCGCGGAAAATGGAAAAACGCCCCAGGAACCTAGGGCTCCGGGCGAGAGGCGGCGACTTATACAGCCAAAGCTCGGGGAGTCAATGTTCGACGAATGCTTTTTGTCAGAAATTCCAAGTGCCGGTCAGCTTCCGCTTGATTTCGATGGGCAAAGGCATACTTAAGCGACATCCATTTATCACTATTACAAGATAACACCATGCCCGACAGCGCTGCTACTTCGACCAAGACTCCCGTCACCGTGCTGACCGGCTATCTCGGCGCCGGCAAGACCACCCTGCTGAACCGCATCCTGACCGAGAACCACGGCCAGAAATACGCTGTCATCGTCAATGAGTTCGGCGAGATCGGCATCGACAACGACCTGATCGTCGGTGCCGATGAAGAAGTGTTCGAAATGAACAACGGCTGCGTCTGCTGCACCGTGCGCGGCGACCTGATCCGTATTCTGTCGGGGTTGATGAAGCGCAAAGGCAAGTTCGACGCCATCATCGTCGAAACCACGGGCCTGGCCGATCCCGGCCCGGTCGCCCAGACCTTCTTCGTCGACGAAGAGATCAAGGCAAAGACCTATCTCGATTCGGTGACCACCCTGGTCGATGCCCGCCACTTCGATCAGGCATTGAAGGACGGCCGCGAAGCCAAGGAACAGGTGGCCTTTGCCGACCATATTATTCTCAACAAGACCGACCTGGTGTCGCCGGAGAAGCTGGATGAGATCGAAGCCCGTCTGAAGGGGCTGAACCCGCTGGCCACCATCCAGCGCGCCCACCGTTCGGATGTGCCGATCAAGGCTTTGTTGAACCAGCACCGTTTCGATCTCAGCAAGATGGAAAAGGTCGAGAACCATCACGATCACGGGCACGATCACGATCACGATCACGATCATGATCACGGGCACGGGCACGGGCACGGGCACGACCATCACCACCATGGCCCCGCTCACGGAGAGCCTGGTCATGTTCATGACGAACATTGCGGTCATGACCATCACGACCATCATCATGCTAATCCCGGCCATGGCGAAGCCGGTCACGTTCATGACGAGCATTGCAGCCACCAGATTAATCCGATCCACGATGAAGAAATAAAGAGCGTTTCCTTGAGCTCGGAGACGCCGATGGACGGCGTAAAATTCACCAAATGGCTGGACAAACTGCTGGCCGAGCAGGGGCAGGACATCCTGCGCGCCAAGGGCATTTTGAATGTCGCCGGTGAGGAAAAGCGTCTGGTCTTCCAGGCTGTGCACATGATCCTGGAAGGTGAACTGCAACAGCCGTGGCGTGAGGGCGAAAAGCGTCTGTCGCGGGCTGTGTTTATTGGCCGGAATCTGGACCAGGCGGCGTTGAAAGCCGGGTTTGAGGCGTGCGTGGTGCAGTAACGTTGTAGAATCCCCTCTCCCCGGCCTCGCCGGCAGGCAAACGGGGAGACGTTGGGTGAGGGGCATCGGATATGTCCGGTGCGTAAGCGTCTGCAGAAGGCCCCTCACCCGATCGCGTTCACTTCGTTCCGCTCTCGTCCTCTCCCCGCAAGCGGGGAGAAGTAATTTTGCGAATTTTCGCTCGGTACCACCTTCCCCATGACCATTGCCTATTCCAAGTCCTTTGACTCCTACGTTGTCGCCGCGCTGTTCGATTCGCTCGATGAGCCGATTGTCGCCCTGGCCGATGGTCGTGTCGTCTTTCCCGACCTCGACGCTGAGTTCGACTCCCACCCCAATGCCGGTATCCTGTGCGCCGTCGTCCATCCGACCGGGCTCGGTATTGTCACCGGCGGAGATGACGGCCGCGTCGTCTGGACCACCAAGGACTCCGGACCGATCGAGCTGGCCTCACACAAAGGCGCCTGGATCGATGTGATGACCGCCGCGCCCGAAGCCCAGACCATCGCCTATGCTGCCGCGAAAACCGTCTATCTCCTGGACCTGCTCAGCAAGGCGCAGCGTGTGTTCCGACATGATCACAGCGTGTCCGGCATCGCCTTCGACCCCAAGGGCCGCAAGCTCTATTGCTCAACCTATAACGGCGTTAACGTCTGGTTTTCGCGCATTGCCGAGCAAAAGCCGCAGAAACTGTTCTGGGCCGGATCGCACACCGCTATCGCCATGCAGCCTGCTGGCGACTTCCTCATCACCGCCATGCAGGAAAACGCTCTGCACGGCTGGCGGCTGAAGGACTCGAAAGACATGCGCATGGGCGGCTATCCCGCCAAGATCAAGTCGATCGACTTCTTCGCCAAGGGTAAGCTTCTGGCAACTTCCGGTGCCAATGGCGCGGTGGTGTGGCCATTCCTGCGCAGCAACGGTCCGATGGGTGAGGAGGCCTCCGAGATCAATCCTCAGGACGGCGCCATGGTCACCGTGGTGTCGGGCGCGCCGGAAGAGACGCTATTGGCCGCCGGGCTGGACGACGGCCGGGTATGGATCGCCGAGTTGCAATCGACCGGCATCGACTGGGTGAAGGCCGAAAAGGGTGCGGCGATCACCGCGCTCGCCATGTCCAATGAAGCCAATCGATTGGTGTTTGGCGATGAGGAGGGTTTCGTCTATATCTACGAAGGTAGTGAATAGGTAGCGCTGTGGGGGCGTCAGTAAATGAGTGATAAAAAGGACGACGAAGACGGCGCAGACGGCCTGTCGCCCGACATCATGTACGACCAGACGGGCAACGGTTCCGACCAGGAAACTGACAAGAGTCACGACAAGAACTCCCGCGTTTTTTCGTCGCCGTCCGATGACGAGCCCGTGGCTCCGTCTGAACCCGAAGTCGCCGCCGCGCCGGCGCGCAAACCCGACAAGCTAAATCCCATCCTGCGCTGGGCGCTTTACCTGGTCGTCGGTTTCTTCGCCTTTTCGATCCTGTCGGTTGCCATCCACCGCTTTGTGCCAGTGCCGGTGACCATATTGATGATGCAGCGGTTGACCGAAGGCGAGGGACTTGATCATCGCTGGGTGTCGGCGCGCAACATCAGCCCGTATTTGAAGTCGGCCGTTGTCGCCGCCGAGGACGCCAAGTTCTGCACCCACACAGGCTTTGACCTCGACGCGATTGAGAAGGCGCAGAAATACAACGCCAGCCACAAGAAGAAGCGCGGCGCCTCGACCATATCGCAGCAGACGGCCAAGAACGTGTTTCTGTGGCCGTCGCGGTCGTGGGTGCGCAAGGGTTTCGAAGTCTATTACACCGGCCTGATCGAACTGATGTGGCCCAAGGACCGGATCCTGGAAGTCTATCTCAACAGCGTAGAGTGGGGACCGGGCGTCTATGGCGCCGAGTCGGCGTCGCGCTACTGGTTCGGCAAGTCCGCCAAGGATCTGACGCGCGGCGAAGCGGCACGCCTGGCGGCCATCCTGCCCAGTCCGCGCAAGTGGAAGGCGGCCAAGTCCGGCAAGTATGTCCAGAAGCGTTCGGGCAAGATCCAGGCGGCAGCGCGGACCTTCCAGAACGGTGGCATCGATATCTGCGCAGCTGACTAAGGTCTTGACGCTTACCGCTAAATAGCCTTCCCTCCCTGCATTAACGATCTTGGGAGGCTGTCATGAAGCGTCTGCTGTTATCTACGGTGAGTCTGTTGTTGCTTACCGCCTGCGCCACCACCCCTACCACCACAGATCCGATCGCTGAGATTCCGGCGGAAGTACCGGCCGATGTGCCGCTGCCAGTCGAGACACCGGCCGGACCGACGCCGGCCGAGGCCAAGGCCTTTGTCGACGGCGCCGAAACCAGGCTTGCCGAGCTGGGCGAATACCAGGCTCACGTCCAGTGGGTGGCCGAAACCTACATCATTCACGACACGGAATGGCTTCGCACCAAGGCCGATGCCGCCATGACCGGAGCCATGGTTGGTTACGCCACCGATGCCGCCAGGTACAACAGTGTCGCCGCCGATCCGGCGACGCGGCGCAAGCTGGACCTGTTGCGCATCTATCAGCCCCTGCCAGCGGCCAATAAGCCGGGCGCCGCCGAGGAGCTGGCCAGCGTCGCGGCGCGTCTGGGCAACACCTATTCGACAGGCAAGTTTACCTGGAAGGGCAAGACCTATAACCTGACCGAAGCGTCGAACACCATGGCGACCTCGCGCGATCCGGCGACCTTGCGCGCCATGTGGGAGGGGTGGATGAGCATCGCCACCCCTATGAAGGCCGATTACGCCAAACTGGCCGAGTTGTCGAACGACGGCGCCGAGGGGCTGGGCTTTGCCGATACCGGCGCCCTGTGGCGGTCGGGTTATGACATGTCGCCGGATGCCTTTGCCGCCGAAACCGACCGGCTGTATGCCCAGGTTCAGCCGTTTTATGTCAACCTGCACTGCTATGTCCGGCGCAAGCTGAATGAAAAGTATGGTGATGGCGTCCAGCCGAAGTTCGGGGCGATCCGCGCCGACCTGCTGGGCAATATGTGGGCCCAGGACTGGACCAACATCTATGACGTGGTCGCGCCGAAGAAGATCAAAACCAGCTACAGCCTGGACAAGCTGCTGACGTCGAAGAAGTTTGATGCCGTCAAGATGGTCAAGACGGGCGAGAACTTTTACACCTCGATCGGCCTGGATCCTCTGCCGCAGACCTTCTGGGAGCGGTCGCAAATTACCCGGCCGGAAGGGCGCGACGTCGTTTGCCACGCCTCGGCCTGGAATGTCGATAACCGTGACGACATCCGCATCAAGATGTGCACCCAGGTGAATGGAGAGGACTTTTATACGGTCCACCATGAGCTGGGGCACAACTATTACCAGCGCGCCTATAAGGACCAGCCCTTCCTGTTCAAGAACGGCGCCAATGACGGCTTCCATGAGGCGATCGGCGACTTTATTGGCCTGTCGTCGGTGACGCCGACCTATCTCAACCAGATCGGCTTGCTGGACAAGGTGCCGGGCGAGTCAGAAGACATTCCGTTCCTGCTGAAGATGTCGTTGCAGAAGGTGGCCTTCCTGCCGTTCAGCCTGTTGATCGATCGCTGGCGGTGGGAGGTTTATAACGGCCAGATCACCCAGTCCGAGTACAATAAGCGCTGGTGGGAACTGATCGGCAAGTATCAGGGCCTGAGCGCGCCGGGCGTGCGGCCTTCGACGGCGTTTGATCCAGGCGCCAAGTATCATATCCCGGCAGGGGTGTCATACACACGGTATTTCCTGGCCGATATCCTGCAGTTCCAGTTCCAGAAGGCGGCCTGCGACCAGATCGGCTGGAAGGGTCCGCTGCATCGTTGCTCGATCTATGGCGAGCGTGCGGTAGGCGACAAGCTGAACGCCATGCTGGCCATGGGGCAGTCGCAGCCGTGGCCGGAGGCCATGGAGGCCTTCACCGGCCAGCGCGAGATGGATGCCACGGCGATCATCGAGTACTTCAAGCCGCTGGATGTATGGCTGACCGAGCAAAACCAGGGGCAGCAGTGCGGGTGGGAGGCGTAACGCTGATGCGTTGCGGGGTTTGGGGTCCGCGACCCCACAAGATCTTACTTTTCCTTTCTTGACCTTGCCCCTTTGAGGCGAAGGTCAAGAAATGGAAAGGGAAGGCTTGGAGCCGCAGACTCAAACCCCATGGCTCGACAGTGCTAGATTTCACGCTACGCGGCTGGATGGAACATCAGGAGAATCGTCGGCGGGCCAAATCCCCCACCGTCTCATTTGCTAACCGCAAATGATCCACCTTCCTGTATAACGGGGATGGATAAGATATTGGTAAATATACTTTTTTCATGTCACGGACTTCAATAAACCGAGAGGAAACATGGTAAGTTTGACGGACATGCAAAACGCACTCGGCGAGATTTGTGCTTACCAGGATGCGCATCCCCATCTTCAACAGTGTGCAGGATTCTTGTATAACGCGATTGATTTAGGCGACCGAGCAATTCAGGCGGAAGAGCCAGTTGACGTCATAATAATGGGCATGAATCCAGGAGAAAATCCAAAGCATAAAGATAACATATCTCCCAATTCAAAGAATCGTTGGCGTAGCTTATGCGAGGAATTTTCTGCACCATTAGGCAAAAGCTGGGTAATGTCCGAACTATTTTTCTGGAGTTCGAACAATCTGGGCGTCCTTCGGCAACGCGTGAACGATTGCGAGAAAAACCTTTTCGAGAACGATCTAAGTTTTTGCGCCAAGCTCAATAAACGTTTGATCGCTTTTCATAGTCCAAAAATCGTGCTTCAGCCGGGGCTTACCTGGTCAGGATATGCACGAGAGCATTATGATTTGACCCTTATCCAATCAGTGCCTGGACGCCGAGGTACATTGATTGAGCACCATGTTTTGCCCGATGGAACCCCATGGCTTATAACGCCACATTGGACGTCCGCGTTCGGCTTTTCCAAGGATGACCGCGACAAGATCAAGGATTATGCGCTGAGAGCTATAACAGCCTAAGCTAGTTTAATTTCCCGAATGCGCAGTTGCAAAAACTCATGTGCCGTGATCGGCTCCGGGAACTGATCCGGACGATCCTGCGAAATACAGTTCGGCAGAGTCCTGATCACATACGGGCTCTCGAAATGCAGAAAAAACGGCGTCGAATAGCGCGAGAAATCCTTGCGCGCTTCCGCCGGATTGACTACCCGGTGCACCGTCGATGGCAGGAAGCCATTGGTCAGCCGTGACAGCATATCGCCGATATTACACACGATGCAGTTTTGCGGCGGCGTGATCGGCAGCCACTGACCATCCCGGTCCAGAAGTTGCAGGCCTGGCTCTTCCGCGCCCAGCAACAAGGTGATGACATTGATATCGCCATGAGCGCCGGCGCGCACGCTCTCGCCCGGCGTATTGACCGGCGGATAGTGTAGCAACCGCAGAACGCTGTTGCCGTCCTTGACCAGCGGCGTGAAAAACTCTTTCTCCAGGCCCAG
This sequence comes from Asticcacaulis sp. AC402, assembly GCF_000495835.1. Classification (GTDB taxonomy): domain Bacteria; phylum Pseudomonadota; class Alphaproteobacteria; order Caulobacterales; family Caulobacteraceae; genus Asticcacaulis. Next base: position 211,168 of record NZ_AWGC01000004.1, on the reverse strand, counting down.
ATAGACCGCAATCGCCCGCAAAACCTTCTTCCCGAGCGTGTCCAGAGCCGTGTACAACTCATAGGAGCTCTCGTGGAAATCCTGAACCTCCGGCCAGATGTTATCCGCCATATGGTCGCGATACGGATGTCCTTCCGGCAGATCGCGGCCGACGTGATAGAACTCCTTCAGATCGTGCGCTGAATAGCCCTTTGCCGTTTCGACCCCGAACGGCGTATATCCGCGTGCGCCGCCCTGGCCCTTGCGATGATAGCTGGTCTTCACCGCTTCGGGCAAAGCAAAGAAGGCCTTGGTCGCCACATCCACCCGCTTCAACAGCGCCGGGTCGACGCCATGATCGCCCAGGACCGCAAAACCATATCGCGCGAACGCTGCCCCCAGGCGTGCCGAAAACGTTTCGAAATCCGATTCGTAAAGGGCCAAAGGCACCGGCGGAATGGCGGAAACGGACGCGGAGTCGGGCATGGCCGGGATCCTTTGAAAAGGCGGGCGAAAACTTGCCGGGAAGCTGCAGAAAAAAACTTATCAGCCTATCAAAATTCGGCGAAAAACCATAGGCCGGACAAGGCGCAGACGCAAGTCGTCACTGGGCAGGCGATCCAAAATATCACACCCTTGCGGCTTCAGGACTTGCTTTGAATCAAATGCACACTGCGGGGGGTGCTTTTTGCCTGGAAACCGGTTATTAACATTTATCACAAAAACGTGCGCCGTCTTCTATACAGGGTAACTGCGTTGGCTTTTCGATTGGGCGGTTTTGGCTTCAGCGCCGGCGCGATTCTAGCCGCAGCCGTGGCAGTCTCTTGCCTGGTTATCGGCGTGGTGGTCGGACCCGCCAATACGGTGAGGGCGCAAAGCAGCGCCGCCGATTCCCTCAGTATCGATCCCGACCTGCAGCCGGTTAATTCGACCAAGGCGCTGAAAACGTCGGAACAGGCGGTCGTCCGCGTCCTGGTCATCTATCGCGGCTTCGGCGGCCAACCGCTCGATACCGTCGGCATGGGCTCGGGCTTTGTCGTGGCGCCGGGCTATATCGTTACCAACTTTCACGTCGTCGAGGTGCCGCCGGAAGCCTCCTCGGCCGACATCTATATCGTCCCGCACAAGGATTCCGGCGCGACCTACCAGCCGGTCCAGCTGGGCAAGACGTGGATCGAGGGCGACCTGGCCCTGCTGCAGGCGCCTGGGCTGAAAATACCGCCGATCAAGCTCTATCTGACGCCGTACAAGAACGAGCGCGTCGTCTCGATGGGCTATCCCGACATCACCGATCACCTGCTGAACCGGTCGGGCACTGCCCTGCTGGAACCGGCAGACGCCTATGTCACCCAAGGGTCGATCGCGCTGTTTGCGAGCACAAATCCCGACGGCGCTCGCGTCGACACCCTGTTTCACACAGCCTCGATCAATCACGGCAATTCGGGTGGACCGCTGCTGAACGAATGCGGCCAGCTGGTCGGCGTCAATACCTGGACAGCGCCGTCTACGCTTTCTGCCGGTGGGGACCTGGATGTGGCAGCCGGTCAGTTCGTCGCCACCCATGTGTCAGCGCTGAACACCTTTCTGAATTCGGCGGGTGTCAAGCCGCAGACGACGTCGTCGCCCTGTTACGCCAAGAGCGAGGACGAAATCGTCAAGGACGATGCCCTGGCGCGCGTCCTGGCCGGTCAGGCCGCTGCCCAGGAGGAACGCCGTGCCGAGCAGCGCAAGGCCGAGGCTGACAGGGCGGTAATGGAGCGGCTGCAACTGGCTGCCATGGTGGTACTCTCGATCCTGGTCCTGGTGCTGATTGGCCTGATCGTCCGCCGCGAAATGCGTCATCGTGTCGAGGCACATCATAAGGAACCGGATGCGCCGACCGCCTGGTCCGGCGAGCCCTTGTCGGAAAAGGTCAAGCCGGCCAAGGTCGAGAAGACCAAGCCGGCCAGGCCGGCTACCCCGGTCAAGCCTAAACTCAAGCACCCGATTCCGTGGGGCTGGATCGCCCTGGGCGTCATGGTTGTCACGGTGATCGTCGTTTTCCTGGTCAAGGATCGCGACATCTACCGGCGTCTTTCGCCGAACAAGGCGCCGGCGACCGCTGTCGCCGAGGGCATGGTCCATATGGTGTGCGAGGCCGACAAGGGGGCGTCGTCACAGATGGTGAAGGATGCTGGTCCGATCGATTTCGAATTCGATGCTGTCCACGCCTGCGTCAACGGCAAGACGGCTTATGAGCGTCAGGAGGATGGCTCTCTGGTGCGCTATGTTCTAAGCGAAACCAGCCCGATTGCGGCGCGGATCGAGATTTCCGCCGATGGGGGCACCTTCCAGCGCCGCGAGTACCGCCTGGAAACCGAACAATACAAGACCTATCAGGCGCAGAAGGCAGCGTTTGGGTCATTGCGTTGCGTCACCAAGACCGATGCCGGCGCTTCCTCGCAACTGGCGGACAATCTGGCCAAGGTGCGTAACCTGTCGCAGAGTTTCCTGACCATGACGCCCGAAAGCCATACTGTATGGCGTTGCCAGAAAAGCGTCGGTGAAAAATGATGAATGCTGGTCTGCAAAGGGCCGTTTTCTGCGCTTTCTGGTTCTCGAAACCAGCCCTTTTCGACTCCGCTTGAATCATTTTGAATTGGTTTTCGTTTTTCGGACAGGCTGTTTTTTGCCCCAACAGCGCCTTCATCCTGTGTTCAGTTGCGTGCGTGTACCAGTAAGCGTATCAGGAAGTGACCGGCGGAACACTTCGAATGCGTAGAGTTTCGTTCCGCAAACTTACTGATTTCTAACAATTTCCCGGCGGGAATCGGATTGCCTGGGGAGGGGTGTCGTGTCACCACGAGTTACCTCCGGCGGCAATAATCCCGATCGGGAACCATAAAAGGAACGACACGATGCGTAAGATTCTCCTCCTCCTCACGGGTACAGCAATGGTGCTCACAGCCTGTGAAACCATCGATACCAGCAACGGCGTGCAAACCCGGTCCAATACCAAGACGGGCGCCCTGATCGGCGCCGGCATCGGCGCTGTCGTCGGTGGTCTTTCGAACAAAAAGGGCGAGCAGGCCCGCAAGAATGCCGTTCTGGGCGCCGGTATCGGTGCGCTGGCCGGCGCCGGGGTTGGCGCCTACATGGACCGCCAGAACAAGGACCTGCGCGCTGAGCTGGAAGGCCGCAACGTCTATGTCACGCGCTCGGGCGACAACATCATTCTGTCCATGCCGGGCGACGTGACCTTCTCGTCGGGTTCGGCCGATCTGAACGGCGGCTTCATGCCGGTTCTGAATGACGTGGCAACGATCCTGAACCAGTATCCTTCGACCTATATCGATGTTGTCGGCCATGCCGACAGCCAGGGCACGGATGCGTTCAACATGGACCTGTCGGAACGTCGCGCCAATGCGGTGGCCGGGTATCTGGTGGGCCAGAAGGTCAAGTCGGAGCGGATCTATGTCGCCGGCGCGGGTGAGTCGTCGCCGATCGCCAGCAATGACACGGCGGATGGCCGTGCGCGCAACCGTCGCGTCGAGATTACGCTGCGGCCGATTCAGGAATAATGGTAACGGGGTCGAGGGGGCCGTGACCCCTAGCCCGTCACGTAGCGCCGGGCGTTCGTCGCGGGAATCGACCCACCGGGTCGATTCCATCCGTTTTGCCCTTCGGGCAAAACGGCGCTCCTCACCCCGTTAACTATTCTTTCTCACGAAATCCCAACCTCATTCGCCTACCTTAAGCGGCATGGACACACCCTGCCGCTTTTCGTTGCTCGGCGCCGAGGTCGACACCGTCACCTCGGCCCAGATGCTGGACTTCGCCGCCGCCAAAATCGCCGCGGGCGACAGCGCGATCGTGGCCAACCACAATCTCCATAGCCTGTATCTCTACCAACGCCGCGCCGACATGCGCGCCTTCTACGCCCAGGCCGACCTTATCGAAATCGACTCCACCCCGATGATCGCCTGGGCCAAGCTGCTGGGCCACAAGGTGTCACGCGCCCACCGCGTCACCTATCTCGACTACCGCGAAGATTTCTGGGCCCGCGCCCAGGCCAGTAACTGGCGCGTCTACCACGTCGGCGGAGCACCGGAATACAATGCCGCCTCCAAGGCCGGCATCCTGAAACGCTATCCTCACGCCCAGGTCGACACCCACAGCGGCTTCTTCGACATGAACGGCGCCGACAACGACGCCCTGATCGCCGATATCCACGCCAAACGACCGCACATTCTGTTTGTCGGCATGGGTATGCCGCGCCAGGAAGCCTGGATACTCGCCAACCGCCACCGTCTGCCTGCATGCGTTATCCTGCCTGTCGGGGCTGCCTTCGACTATGAGGCCGGTGTTCAGTTTATCCCACCGCGCTGGACCGGAAAGCTGGGCGTCGAATGGCTGGCGCGCTTCCTCGCCGACCCGAAGCGCCTGTTCGAGCGTTATTTCATCGAACCGTGGTTTCTGCTGCCCCAGGCCCTGCGCGACCTGACACGCCGCCGGCGGCCGGTATAGAGACATCCGTTAATTTTTATCGTTAACGCGGTCTTAATAGCGAGACGCCACCATGGCGGGATTCTCAGTTGCGCAGGCCACCATGACCGCATCGCTTTACCGTGACTTCTCTCCCAAGATCGACCCCGTCAAGGGCAAGGTCATCCTCATAACCGGCGGTACCGGCAGCTTCGGCCGCAGGATGGTCCAGACCCTGCTGTCTCAGTACGACCCGCGCAAGGTTATCATCCTGTCGCGCGACGAACTGAAACAGTATGAGATGCGCAACGATCTTGAGGAGACCTTTCCCAAGGACAAGATGTCCAGGATGCGCTTCTTTCTCGGCGACGTCCGCGACCGGGCGCGGCTGGAGCTGGCGTTCCGAGGCGTCGATGTTGTCATCCATGCCGCCGCACTGAAACAGGTGCCGGCGGCAGAATACAACCCTTCGGAATGCATCGCCACCAATGTCAACGGCGCCGAAAACGTCGTCTGGGCCTGCCTGCATAACCGCGTCCAGCGCATCGTCGCCCTGTCCACCGACAAGGCCTGTTCGCCGATTAACCTTTATGGCGCCACCAAGCTGGCCTCCGACAAGATCTTCGTCGCCGCCAACAATTTGTCGGGCGACATCGGCAGCCGCTTCTGTGTTGTCCGCTATGGCAATGTCGTCGGCTCGCGTGGGTCTGTCGTGCCCTATTTCAAGCGCCTGCTGGCCCAGGGCGCGAAGGAGCTGCCGATCACCGATCCCCGGATGACGCGGTTCTGGATCTCCCTGGATCAGGGCGTGGCGTTTGTTCTGTCATGCCTGGAGCTGACCCAGGGCGGGGAGATTTTCGTGCCGAAAATTCCGGCGACACTGGTGACCGACCTGGCGATCGCCATGGCGCCCGAGGCCGGCCATACCGTCATCGGCATCCGTCCGGGCGAAAAGCTGCATGAGATGATGATCTCGGCCGACGATGCCCGTGCGACCTATGAACTGGACGATCGTTACATCATCGAGCCGGAATTCGTCGAATACACCCGCACCTCGTTTGCCGAGTTTGCCGGCAGCCGGAAGGTGGCGGAGGATTTTTGTTACGCCTCCGACGTCAATGAGGAGCGGCTGGATGCCGACGGCATCCGCGGCATGATGAAGGCCTATCTGGAATGAGGTTGGGCGCACCCATTCTTTCTTATACTACCCCGTTGTACGGGGGTTTGGCGGAGCCGATGGGCTGCGAGCAAGGCGAGCGGACGCTGGGGGGATTCCTTGGCGCTAAGGGCAAGGCAAGCGACACTACGGCGGGCCCAATCCCGCCTCCGACTTTTTTGCTGACGCAAAAAATCCACCTCCCCCGTATAATGGGGGAGCATAAAAAGTTGGATGGCAGTTCACGGGTTTTCCAATGACCAACTTCCTCCCCTATGGCCGGCAGTCGATCGATGACTCGGACATCGAAGCCGTGGTCGCCGCGTTAAAGTCCGATTACCTGACCACCGGGCCCCTGGTCGATCAGTTCGAAAAAGCTCTGGCCGCGGCCTTTGGCGCCAAGGAGGCGGTCGTCGTCGCCAATGGCACCGCCGCCCTTCATCTGGCCGTGCTGACCGAGGAATTGTCGCCGAAATGCGTGGTGATTGTGCCAGCCGTGACTTTTGCCGCGTCGGCCAACTGCGTCGCCTATTGCGGTGCCCAGGTTCTCTTCGCCGATGTCGATCCGTTGAGTGGCCTTATGACCGATGAGACGTTCGACCAGGCCCTTTCGATGCTGGAGCGCGACTATCATGGCTACCGCTTTGCCGGTGTGGTGCCCGTCCACTATGCCGGCCGGCCGGTTGACCTCAACCACCTGCATGAGGTGTGCACCGAACGTGGCGCCTTCATTCTGGAGGACGCATGCCACGCCATTGGCGGCAGCGGACCGCAGGGGCCGATCGGTTCATGCCAGTCATCCACCATGGCGACCTTTTCCTTCCACCCGGTCAAGACCCTGACGACCGGCGAAGGTGGAGCGATCACGACCAACGACTCTGTCCTGTCGCGGCGGTTGCGGTTGCTGCGCTCGCACGGCATCGAGCGCGACCCGGCCCGCTTTGTCGGTCTGCGTTATGATGGCGAGGGCGACGAAGGTCCGTGGGTTTACGAACAACAATGTCTGGGCTTCAACTATCGCCTGCCGGACATCAACTGCGCTCTGGGCCTGTCGCAGCTGAAACGGCTGCCGCAGTTCGCCGCCAAACGCGCCCGACTGGTGGCCGAATACCAAAAGGCCCTGGCGGCGACCAACCTGCCAGTGCGCTGGACGCCGGCGGCGCAAGGCACCGATCCCGTCTTTCACCTGTTCGCGGTGAATATCGACTTTGCCGCCGTCGGCCTGACACGGGCCCAGGTCATTGCCGGATTGCGCGAGCGCGGCATCGGCACCCAGGTCCACTATATCCCGGTACACCGCCAGCCCCATTGGCAGACGCATGCCCTGGCGCAACGTGATCTTCTGGGTGCGGATCAATTCTATCAGTCCACCCTGTCGCTGCCGCTGTACGCCGATATGGCGGACGACGATCCGCAGCGGGCTATCCAGGTTTTACAAGAGGTTCTCACCTCATGAGCGCACACGAAGTCACCATTGCCGGCCGGAAAATCGGCCGCGAGCATGAGCCTTATATCATCTGCGAGCTGTCGGGAAACCACAATGGTTCTCTGGACCGGGCGCTGCTGCTGATCGACGCAGCGGCGCAAACCGGCTGTGACGCCATCAAGATCCAGACCTACACCGCCGATACCATCACCATGAAATGCGACCGGCCAGAGTTTTTCCTGCATGGCGGGCTGTGGGACGGCTATTCGCTGTACGACCTGTACCAGGAGGCCCATACGCCGTGGGACTGGCACCCGGCCCTGTTCGAACGCGCGGCCAAACACGGGGTGACGCTGTTTTCGTCGCCGTTCGACGATACGGCGGTCGATCTGCTGGACGATCTGAAGGCGCCGGCATTCAAGATCGCCTCGTTTGAGCTGGTGGATTTGCCGCTAATTGCCTACGCGGCCGCCAAGGGCAAGCCGCTAATCATGTCGACGGGCATGGCCAATCATGCCGAGATCGAAGCGGCGGTGAAGATCGCGCGCGAGCACGGCACCGGCGAGATCGTCCTGCTGCATTGCGTCAGCGAATATCCGTCGCGGATCGAAGACGCCAATGTCCGAACGGTGCCGGACCTGGGGGATAAGTTCGGCTGCGTGTCGGGTTTGAGCGACCATACGTTTGGCACGGCGGCATCGGTGGCCAGCATTGCCCTGGGCGGCAGTGTCATCGAAAAGCATTTTACCCTGGCGCGGGCCGATGGCGGACCGGACTCCGGCTTTTCGCTGGAGCCGCCGGAATTCACCGCCCTGGTCAAGGATTGCAAGGATGCCTGGCGGGCTTTGGGCCGGGTGCATTACGATACGCTGGGCTCGGAACGTGCCTCCAAAAGCGTGCGCCGGTCGCTGTATGTGACGGCGGTTGTTCGTAAGGGCGAGGTCTTCACCAAGGACAATGTGCGCTCGATCCGACCGGGATTGGGGTTGCCACCGGGTCGGTTGTGGGATGTGTTGGGAAAGCCGGCATCGCGCGACCTGGAACGCGGCGAGCCGCTAAGCGAAGATATGGTGGGGTGATCTTCGACCCTCCTTTACGTGGCTTTTTTCGCCAGGTAAATCCACAGATTACACAGATTACACAGATTTCACAGATTTTTTCTGTGTAATCTGTGTAATCTGTGGATTTCCTTTTTACCCAAATTTCCCGGCCTGATAGTCAGCATAGGCCTGGTGGATTTCCTGAGGCGTGTTCATCACGAAAGGGCCATGGGCGACGATCGGCTCGCGGATGGGCTCGGCGTGGCCGAACAGGACCAAACTTCTGCTGACGGCTTCAATATCGACCAGATCACCCTCGGCGAATTCGACCAGGTTCCATTTGGCAACATCGACGCCATTGATCGCGACATCGCCGCGCACAACATAGCAGAAGACATCGCGATCCTTCAAACCGTCGAAGATGATCCGGCCGCCCGGTTTCAGCTCGATCCAGGTCATGAACACCCCGGTCAGGGAGGTGATCGCACCGGTCGCGCCCTGATAGTCGCCCGAGACCAAGTGAACAGTGGTGTTCTCGCTCGCAATCGTCGGGATTTGGTCGGCCTGGACGCCGGTGTAGGCAGGCCTGGTCATTTTCAGCCGCGCCGGCAGATTGACCCACAATTGCAGGATTTCCATCGGCCCCCCCGAGCGCTTGAAGGCCTCGGGTGACACCTCCTCATGGACCAGGCCCGAGCCCGCCGTCATCCACTGGACCCCGCCGGCATGGATAATGCTCTCGTGGCCGCCAGAGTCGCGATGGGCCAGGTCGCCTTCCAGGATGAAGGTCACGGTCTCGAAGCCGCGGTGGGGATGCGGACCGAACGGCAGACCGCGATTGTTGGGCGCGTAGGTCTGCGGACCATGGTGGTTCAGGAACAGGAAGGCGCCGATAGTGTTGAGCGTCCGGTTCGGGACCGGTCGCCGCGTCACCAGGTTGCCAATATCGTCGCGCATGGCCTGATGCAGGCGCAGGACGGGTTTGCTGACGGACATGGTGGATCTCCTTCTGACGGCATAGCTGGGGCTTGGCTCTGCCTGCGTCAACCACTACTGGCAAGTTCTTTACGGCCTGTGGTAAGACGCGGCCATGGACGCCTTTGCCACCGCCCTCTACTGGCTCGACTATGCTGCTGTCGCCGTGTTCGCTGCGACCGGGGCGCTGGCGGCGGCACAACGCAAACATGACATCATCACCTTCGCCTTTTTCGCCGCCATCACCGGTGTCGGCGGTGGTACCCTGCGCGACCTGCTGATCGGGGCGCCGGTCTTCTGGGTTCAGCGTCCCGGCTATCTCATCGTTTGCCTGGTGGCCGCCGTCATCGTGTGGAGCCTGGGTAAACGCGGCTGGCGGTTTCGCGCCCTGCTGTGGCTGGATGCGCTTGGCCTGGCCGGCTACGCTGTCGTCGGTACCGCCAAGGCCATGTCCCTGGGAGTTCATCCGATGTCGTCGGTGGTAATGGGGGTGCTGACGACCTGCTTCGGCGGCGTGATCCGTGATGTCCTGGCTGGCGAACCCAACATGCTGCTGCGCCGCGAAATCTACGTCACCGCCGCGCTACTGGGGGCCATAGTCTTTGTCGTTGCCCAAGGCTTCGGCCTTGCCTTCTGGCCGTCGGCCCTGGCCGGGTTTGGCGCCTCGTTCGCGTTGCGTGCGGCGGCTATTCGGTATGATCTCAGCCTGCCGGGCTTCCCGGGCAGCCGGCCTCCCAAGGCGGAATAGCTCAAGTAAACGTTTACATGGCCCTTTCCGAAGGCTAAGACAGCCTCAAAAGACGGAGGAAGTCATGATCAGAACGACCGCTATGCTCGCGGCCCTGTTGCTTGCCGCCACGCCCGCCCAATCCTTTGCTAAAACGGCCGAACGCACCACCTATATCAATCCGCTCGACATCGACTACCGCTACAATTTCGAGCAGATGAACGAGAAAATTTCCTACCGCACCGGCGCCGATCCGGTGATCGTCCTGCACAAGGGAACCTACTACCTGTTCCAGACCCTGGCCGATGGTTACTGGAAGTCGGACAACCTGATCGAATGGGATTTTGTCACGCCGTCGCGCTGGCCGTTCGAGAGCATTGTGGCGCCGGCCGTGATTTCCGACAGTGAGACCCTCTACATCATGCAGTCGCACACGCGCGTTTCCAGCCTGCTGAAAAGCACCGACCCGGCGTCGGGCAAGCTCGACTTCTGGGTTCGCCGCACGCCGCCCGTGCCGACTGCCGTTGGCGAAGGCGAGGAGTACAAGATCCGCCCCGATCAGGTCCAGCCATCCCCCTGGGACCCTGGCCTGTTCATCGATGACGATGGCAAGTGGTACATGTACTGGGGCTCGTCCAACGTTTATCCGATCTACGGTATCGAAATGACGCCGAAACCCTTCGCCTACAAGGGTGAGCCGAAAAAGTTCATCTGGTTGCAACCGGAGAAGCATGGCTGGGAACGCTTCGGCCAGGACCATAGCGGGACACTGGCCAACGGCACGCCGATCAAGCCCTTCACCGAGGGTGCGTGGATGAACAAGGTCAACGGCAAATACTATCTCCAGTACGGGGCTCCGGGTACGGAGTATAATGTCTACGGCAATGGCGTCTATGTCGGCGACAATCCGCTGGGCCCGTTCACCTACGCCGACTACAACCCGGTGGCCTATAAGCCCGGCGGGTTTGTCGAAGGCGCCGGCCATGGCTCGACCTTCCAGGACAAGCACGGCAACTACTGGAACACCGGCACGCCGTGGATCGGTTACAACTGGACCTTCGAGCGCCGCATCGACATGATGCCGGCGAAATTCTACGACGACGGCCAGATGGCGGTTTCGGCGCGCTTTGCCGATTTCCCGCAGTACATGCCGACCGCCAAAATCGACGACCCGGATGCGCTGTTCACCGGCTGGATGTTGCTGTCCTACCGCAAGAAGGCCGTAGCCTCCTCTGTCCAGGACGAATTCACCCCCGACAGGACGACGGACGAGGACCCGCGCACCTTCTGGCTGGCCGGCAGCGCCAATCCGGGCGAGACTCTTACGCTCGACCTGGGCGCGGCCAAGACCGTGCGGGCGGTGCAAGTCAACTATACCGACTACAAGTCCGGTATCTATGAGGATCGCCCTGACATCTACACCGAATTCAAGCTGGAAAGCTCGCTGGACGGCAAAACGTGGACTCGCCTGGCCGATACGGGCGAAGAAAAGCGCGACCGGCCCAATGCCTATTTCGAGCTGCCGGCACCGGTGAAGGCGCGCTACGTGCGCTATATCCATGGCCATATTGCCGCGCCTAATCTGGCGATTAGCGACCTTCGCGTTTTCGGCTCCGCGGACGGGGCGGCGCCGGTCAAACCAAGTGGCTTGAAGGTTGTGCGTGATACCGACCCGCGGCAGGCGCGGATCAGTTGGAAGCCGGTCAAGGGCGCGGTTGGCTACAATGTCCGCTGGGGGATCAAGCCGGATCGGCTGACCCTGACCTATCAGAAATGGGCGGATGAAGGCACGGCGTTCGACTTGCGGGCTTTGACGGTGGGTGTGGGGTATCATGTCGCCGTCGAGGCCTTCAACGAATCCGGCGTCTCAGTGTTGAGCGAAGTGGTTGAGCTACCGTAATTTTTTACCTCTCCCCGTTTGCCTGCCGGCGAGGCCGGGGAGAGGGGATTCTATAGCGCTTTCAGAAGCCGATACATCACTTCCGCCACGTCCCAGTCCTCGGGTGTATCGATATCGACCACCTGTGTGCGCGGCAGGACCACCGGCGCGGCCAGCGGGGAATACATGTTCTCCCCCGCCAGCCATGCCTCCGACCAGCCCCAGTAGAACTGAGCTGCGTCATGAAAAGCCGGCTTCAGGTCCTGTGACCGGCTCATCAGGTGCTGCGGCTGGAACATTTCCACCCCATCTCCGGCGGTGCGACACAGCGCTCTCTGTATCGGAAAGGCGAACGACGTCACGCTGAAGGCAAACCGTTTGCCGGGTTGTTGCAGCCGTTCCCAGCCTTCGACCAGCCGCGCCGGATCGAGTAACGGGGCCGTCGCATAGATGCAACAGGTGGCGTCATACACATCACCCTGATCGCGGCACCAGGCGATGGCATGGGCGACGACATCGTCCGTACCCGCATGATCGTTGGAAAGCTCCGGAGGACGTACAAACGGCGTCGTGGCACCAAAGGCGCGGGCAACCTCGGCGATCTCCTCATCTTCGGTCGACACCACCACCGCATCGAACAAACGGCAGTCCAGTGCCGCCTGGATCGAATAGCTGATCATCGGCCGGCCATGGAACGGCTTGACGTTCTTGCGCGGAATGCGCTTGGAGCCGCCGCGGGCGGGAATAACGCACAGCTTACGCATCGGCCAGCAACTCCTCAAGACCCGCAAAGCCGATGTTCATCACGGCATCGATAAAGGCCATATAGGCTATGAAACTTGTGCCCTGAGGGTAAGGTTTCGGCTCGTGGCTAAAATAGATGACCGGGAAGCCGGCACCGCGGAACACACCTTCCTCTTCCATGTAGGCGCGCGAGCCGGTTGGCGAGACATACTCCGTCGCCCCCGCCGCCCGGCAGATGGCCAGCAGATGTTCCGACCGTTTACCGCCGCATCCCAGGGCCGAGGCGCGTTGGGTCGGTGTCGTGATGCCCAGCCGGCGGGCGGCATCCTCGATGATACCGATGTTGAAATCGCTCAGCTTTTGATCCGGCTGTGGTGTCAGGTGCGGGCGGATAAAGGCTAGCCCTTCAGCAAAACCCGGCCGCTTGCGATAGGCGTTTTCCATGGCATTGAGATGCTTGCGCCGCCAGTCGCCTTCGTCATTGAGGTAAACCTCGTCCAACCGGTCGGTCTGGTTATGCTTCCTCAGGCTGACACTGAGCATTTGTTCTTCGCCCGCGGCACAGATGCGATTGCGCGTTTGCCAGGACCTCCGTTCCAGCTGGACGTCATCGAGGAAGACAAAGACATCGACGCGGCGCATCAGATCAAAATAGCCGATATAGGGCAGGTAGGTCGGCTGCATGACGGCTGCCCGCATCAGGCGGCGATCCGGTCGAGCGCCGTCTGCAGCGCCGCATATTTGGCAGCCTTGGCGTACTGTTCCCAGCCGCCGGCGACGAAGGCCGCGCCATAGCGGTCGGCCATGTGGTTGCGCAAAACGCCAAGCGCCGCCACCGTGTCCACCGTATGGAATAACCAGCGCGGCTGGCGTTCTTCCAGAACGACCTCGCCGGTCAGCAGATCGGCAATGGGGGTATCGGCCACCAGGCGTTTGGCCTCCAGACGCAGGTCGGCCTCGTTCGCCGGGCGCACGCATTCCAGGGTGACGATCGAGACCGTCGCCGTTGGATAGGCGTAGAGGCGGAAGATAGCGCCTTCGCAGGTGAAGTTCTGGATATAGAAGGGCGCATTCAGGCCATAGCGGCAGGTCAGGCTGAAGACATGGAAGTCGGCGCGCTGCAGGTGCGGCGCCTTCATGCCGGCGTGCGGGAACAGCGGCATGGGATTCGCGGACCAGTAGACCCGTTCGCCACGAGTCATAAGATCATGGGCGATCTTGGGGGTGATCAGGCTGCGGTCGCAGACGGCGATGTTGAGATTGCTCAGTACATGCCGGATATCGTCAAACAGGCGCGGAAAACCACCAACGGGCAGGTGTGCCGTCGCATTGGCCGTATAGCCCCAGGCGTCGCGCGGCAGGCCGTACAGTTCGTCGTACAGCGCGTCCTGACGCTTAAGCTGTTTCATCGTGTCGATATCGGCATCGGCGACAATCACCCGGTTCATCGCCATGGGAATGGCGACATCCTTGTCGAGCGTGGCCGGATCGGCATTGAGGTGCCAGCGCGCCATGGCGGTCAGGCGTTGCGCGATCTGTACCGGATAGCGATGGAAGCGGTCCTGAAGCGAGGTCATCTCGCCAGATTTAAGCGCGATATCTCCATTGGACACTGTGACCACGGGACTGCCAAAACCGGATTGGAAATGGTTCTTGCCGTTTATCTCGCTGAGCGATCCAAAGCGATTTTCGAAAGGTTCGAAATTGAGACCATAGCGACGCAGGAGTTGCAGCTGGGCATCGCGGTCGTCGGCGAAATAGATGGTGCCCGTGCGGATCTCGTGACCCTTGGCCATGCGGCTTTGGGCGACCCCACCGACCGCGTCCGTGCGTTCATAAAGCCTGATTTCGCGCCAGCCCTGGTCATGTGCCATCAGGGCGGCCGTCAGTCCGCTCAGGCCCCCGCCGACGATATGCAGGACGCTCATTTTGCCATCTCCGCCCAGATAACCAGGTCGCTGTTGTTCGCGATCAATTGTCCGGCCTGATGGTTGTCGAAGCGGATATGGAAGATGGAGGGGTTGACGACGCCAAACGCGCCGGTGATCAGGTCGACCAGAGCGTCGCGGCTGTAGAAACGGTGGAACAGCCCGGCCTCGCCGGTCTCAACTGTGTCCAGGATAAAGCTGTCGGGACCGGCGGGTTCGCCCTTGCCGTAGCGATAATCATCGATCAGCCGAGTTCGAACGAACAGACTGGCGCCGGGCGCAGCGTGAGCACGGACGGTCTTGGCCAAAGCCGCGACGCCACCATCACGCAGGTAGCACAAAACATTCGGCAGCAACACGACATCGACCGGTTTCGTGATGCCTGCCGGCAGGCCGTCATCGGCCGAGGCCTCGATCAGCTGGGCGTCGGGGCCCAGATTGTGCCGTGCCTGGGCCAGGGCTTCGGGAAGGATATCGACGCCGGTAACCTGCCAACCGTAGTCGGCATAGAGCATCAGATTGTTGCCGGCGGCGCAACCGACCTCCAGTACATGGCCGGTGCGGTTTTGCAGTCCGGTCTTGTAGAAATGCCGGATGATATAGTCGTCGGGGAACTTCAGGCCCTGGATATCTTTCAGCGCACGCATGGCTCACTGTCGCTCAGGTGTGGACAGGGCAGCGAATCGCTGCTTCCTGTTGAAGCATCGATGTTAGGTGACAAGGTTCAACCTAATGTTAACGTGGTTAACCTTTTCTGGACGGCCATGACACGTCTTCTGATACGCACCGAAGCCGGCCCTGAGATCGGCATGGGCCATTTCATGCGCTGTTTTGCGCTGGCCGAGGAAGCGCGGGCGCGTGGAATAGCGGTGGTCTTCCTGATCAATGAGATCAGCGACGCGGTGCGTATGCGGTGCAGGGCGGTCGGCGCCACGGTGGAGGTGGTGGCGGGCTTTGACGCACTCCCCGTAACGCCCGGCGACCGGGTAGTGATCGACAGCTACGAGGCGACATCTGCCTTTATTTCAGGCATCGCGGCACCGGTTGCGGTGATCGACGACCTCGAGAACCTTGACCGCTATGACTGTGCCGTCATCGTCAATCCGGCTTTGGCGGCAAGGCCGGAAACCTATGCCGGCAGGACGGCGGCACAGCTTCTGCTTGGGCCGCAATACGCCCTGATCCGGCGTGAGTTCCGGACGTCTGCGACATCGAATGCGGAACCCTTTGTTGCCGTGACCCTGGGGGGCAGCGACCCCGCGGGCTTGACCGGTCCGGTGGCGCGCCAAATCCACGAAGCTATCCCGAATACGGCTCTTCGCGTCATCGCCGGCCCGGCCAACCGGCAGATCAAAAACCTGCGAGCCCTGGACTTACCGCAGATGGAGCTATTCGTCTCGCCGCCATCGGTGGCGAATGTGCTGGCGGGTGCGCGGCTGGTGGTTGTGGGCGCAGGCGGCAGTCTTAATGAGGTCGCCACCATGGGCCTGGCAGGGGTGGCGGTCGTGGCATACGACAATCAGCAGGCTGAACTGGAGGCGTGTCCCTTCCCGGTGATCGATGCGCGGGCGGGTTTGCCGGCAGATTTCGCAGAGCAGGTACGCGAGCTCGTTGCCGACTCTCAACGTCTTGAGACCAACGCCCGTCACGCACACGCCATGATCGACGGCGAGGGGGCCGGGCGCGTCATCGATGCGATTTTCGCCCCGCGACGGTAACAAATCCGCCTGGAGCGCGTATATAGACGCAACAGCTTGAAAGAACCTCGCCATGACCAAGTCCGCCCTCGGTTTCGACCTGACCCCACCGACTCCTGCCCAGATTGACAATCTGGCCGCCCGGCTCGATCCGGAAGCGCGCCGCATCCTGCTCAACCACGGTACCGAAGCGCCCTTCTGCGGCCGTTTCGACGAGTACGAGGACGAAGGCACCTATGTCTGTAACCTGTGCGACCTGCCGTTGTTCTCGTCGCGCGCCAAGTTCCATTCCGGCTCAGGCTGGCCCAGCTTCTACCAGTCGGTCGACAAGGACCATATCCATTACGTGCGCGACGTTTCCCACGGCATGGTGCGCACCGAAATCCGCTGTGGCCGCTGCGATTCGCATCTGGGCCACGTCTTCGAAGACGGCCCGCGTCCGACTGGGCAGCGCTATTGCCTGAATTCCGTCGCCATGGAGTTTGTGCCAGAGGGCGAGACCCTACCCGACCGCCTGCATCGCGGCGCACCGGAAGGTGAGCCGATCAAGGCAGGCTGACCGCCTTCATAACGGCGGCGAACTTGCCACCGTCCTGGCGTTTCAGCGCCAACAGATCTTCGATCAGCCGGTCCTGGCGGATTTTCTGCGCCTCGGCCTTGGCCTCGTCGATGCGCGCCTTGAGATCGGCCAGGTCCTGGACGCACTTGTCGCCGGACAGGTCGGGATTGGTCTTTTCAGCCTCGCGGACCAGAATCTCGACCACATCCATAAGCCGGCCGATCTGACGGCCATAGGAGTCCTGGGCTACGATTCGCTTTTCGGTATCAGGCGCCGAGGAATTGGCCTCGTTGACGGTGAGAAAAGACCAGCCCGGCAGTATCGGCTGGTTCAGGCTGCTCGGTACGGCGGTCGATGGCCAGTCGAACCAGGGGAACAAGGTGGACATTCACGATACCTCCCAATTATGACGAGAGCGGAAGTCTATACCGCATTGCAACACTGTGTATGCGGGAAAGTAAAAATCACACGAGACGTGAATCCAGTTTGAAAACGTCGAAATTTAATACGCTTTGAAAATTCTTACTCCAAGAGATTAATGACAGCCTAGAATGAGTATAACTCTTTAATATATAGGTTTTTGCGCCGCAAATAATCTCTATACGGATTAATGAGTCTGGCTATATCGCACGCAAAAAAGATCCGAACACTGACAAAAAACGGTTGCAAACCCGCAGAAATGGCGCATCTTTAGGTGGCAGTCCCGCGGGTACGGTTGCGCCTCGACCAGGCTGACGCCCAAAAGCAAGAAAAAATTTGGAGTACTCCCCATGATAAAACACGTGATTTTTGCCGGTGTTGCCGGCATGTGCGCCCTGGGCGCCGGTTCAGCTTTTGCCGACTGTGATTCGACCCAGGAAGCCGTGGTTGGTCAGGCAATCGCTGACGCTGCGCGCGACTATGTCCCGCAAAGCGGCGAGCGCTCTCTTGACCTCATCCTCTGTGAGGGTGGCGGTTCGAGGTTCGAAGCACGTTTTCGTTACAGCGTAGAGAGCGATGGTCGTGAGACCTGGATCGAGGGCAAGGCGCGCGGCCGCTATGACCGCGTCGAGGTGTTTACGGTCAGCCGCGCCAGCCCTGACCTCCAGACCCAGGACCATGCTCGCGCCGATAACTGATCCCCTCTTTGTCGCGCGGCATAAAGAAAGCGGCCTCGGATTGATCCGAGGCCGCTTTTTTGTGATCGCCAAGGCGATACCTTATACAAGGCGAGACCTTATACCAAGCCTCATAAAGAATGACGCTTTGTATTCGTTTTTTTTCAGCTCAGGCGCCGCATGGCTCCTCGCAAAAGCTCGGGCGCGCAGTCGCGCTTGCCAACCCACGATGAGTCAAGATTTTCGCGGGTTGGTATTACAGAGGAAAAGTATAGGCCGTCTTTACAATTGTGTAGAACTCCACGGCATAGGCGCCCTGTTCGCGCGGGCCAAATGACGACGCCTTACGGCCGCCAAACGGCACGTGATAGTCGACACCTGCCGTCGGCAGGTTGACCATGACCATGCCCGACTGGATCTTGCGCTTGAACGTCTCAGCGGATTTCAGCGACCTGGTGCAGATGCCGGCCGACAGACCCATTTCGGTGTCATTGGCAACGGCAATGGCTTCGTCCAGATCCTTGACGCGGATGACCGAAGCCACCGGCCCGAAGACCTCTTCCTTGTTGATCGCCATGTCGGCCGTAGTCTTGTCGATCAGGGTCGGGGCGTAATAATAGCCCGGCGTGCCAAAGGTCAGGTCTTCGCCACCGGCGACGACCACACCACCTTCTGCCCTGGCCTTGGCGACAGCATCACGGGCGATGTCGAGCTGCTCCTGGCTGGCGATCGGGCCCATCTGGACGCCGTCGGCGCGCGAATCCCCCACCTTGATGGCGGCCGTGGCCTTGCCCAGGGCTTCGACGAAGCGGTCGGCGATGCCTTCGGTGACGATGATGCGCGACGAGGCCGTGCAGCGGTGGCCAGACGAGAAGAAGGACGAGTTCAGCACCGAGTTGACGGCGTTGTCGAGGTCGGCGTCATCGAGGACGACGACCGGGTTCTTGCCGCCCATTTCGCACTGGACTCTCTTGCCCTTGGCAACGGCCTGGTCGCGAACGCGGGTGCCGGTCGGGACCGAGCCGGTGAAGGAGATGGCGTCGCAGCCGTCGATCATGTACGGGCCGGCGACCGAGCCGCGGGCGAAGACCATGTTCAGCACGCCCTTCGGCAAGCCGGCTCGGTTCAGAATGTCGCTCAGTTCCCAGGCGCAGCCCGGGGTCAGTTCGGCTGGCTTGAAGACGACCGTGTTGCCAAAGGCAATGGCCGGGGCAATCTTCCAGGCCGGAATGGCAATCGGGAAGTTCCACGGGCAGATCAGGCCGATGACGCCAACCGGTTCGCGGGTGATTTCGACCTTCACGCCCGGACGGACCGAGTCGAGCACCTCGCCGTGGGCGCGCAGGGCCTCACCGGCGAAATACTTGAGGATATGGCCGGCGCGGGTCACTTCGCCGATGCCTTCCGGCAGGGTCTTGCCTTCTTCGCGCGACAGCAGGGCGCCCAATTCGGCCTTGCGGGCCAGGATTTCGGTGCCGGCATTGTCGAGCACGTCAAAGCGCTGTTGCGGCGTCGAATACTGCCAGGTCTGGAACGCTTCACGGGCGGCGGCGATGGCGGCCTTGACCTCGGTTTCGCCGGCGGTCGAGTAGGTGCCGATAATGTCGTTGGTGTCGGAGGGGTTGATGTCGTTAAAGGTCTTGTCCGTGAAGACCCACGCACCGTTGATCAGATTACCTTTTGCCGACATGACGTTCTCCTTGGGGTTGGCATTTTTGGGTTGGCATGTGTTGCGGGCTCTATAAGCCTTCGTGGTAGCGTTAACAAGACGCATCTTGTGGCGCCTATATAGTCAGACAATTGCCAAATGTCACCCTGGTCGGGAGACAAGTTTTCGTAATTATTGAAACTTTGGGTAATGCCTTTTGAGGTGCATGGATTTTTGAGCCTGCTAAAGCGCAGGGCTAGTTCATTTGTATCCCAAAGGCGTAGTCCCATGGCCATCCCGTTCATCGACCTCGGCGTTCAGCGCGAGCGCATCGGCGCCAAAATCGAAGCGAACGTGCTCAAGGTCATCAAGCACGGCGCCTACATCATGGGGCCGGAGGTCAAGACCTTCGAAGCCAATATGGCCGCCTTTGCCGGCGCCAGGCACTGTCTGTCCTGCGCCAACGGTACCGACGCCATCGAACTGATCCTGCTGGGTCTTGGGATCGGCGTCGGCGATGCTGTTTTCGTGCCGGCCTTTACCTTCGTCGCCACAGCTGAGGTCGTGCCGATGACCGGCGCCGAGCCGGTTTTCGTCGACATCTTGGGCGATACCTACAATATCGATCCTGCCAAGCTTGACGCTGCCATTGCCAATGTCGCCGCAGAAGGCCGCCTGAAGCCCGCCGCCATCATAGCCGTCGACCTGTTCGGCCAGGCGGCTGACTATCCGGCGCTCTCCGAGGTTGCGCGCAAGCATGGCCTGCCGCTGATCTGCGACTCGGCCCAGGGCTTCGGCTGCACCATCGACAACCGCCAGCCGTTGGAGTGGTGCGTCGCCACCGCCACCAGCTTCTATCCCGCCAAGCCACTGGGTTGCTATGGCGACGGCGGCGCAGTCGTCACAAATGACGACGCCCTGATGGAGAAGCTAGTATCTTTCAGGGTCCACGGCGGCGCTACGCCGACCGATGTCGCGACGATGAACTTCGAGCACGAAGCCAAGTACCTTAATGTCCGCGTCGGCATGAATTCCCGCCTCGACACCATCCAGGCGGCGGTG
This sequence comes from Asticcacaulis sp. AC402, assembly GCF_000495835.1. GTDB lineage: Bacteria > Pseudomonadota > Alphaproteobacteria > Caulobacterales > Caulobacteraceae > Asticcacaulis. Next base: position 190,787 of record NZ_AWGC01000004.1, on the reverse strand, counting down.
CTGATCGAAAAGCTGGAGATTTTCGGCGAAGAGATCGAACTGCGCCAGGGTGTGGCCAAGCGTTACAACCAGCTTCTGGACGGCCGGGTGAAAAGCGTGCCGTTCGTGAAGGACGGCTATATTTCGACCTGGGCGCAGTACACGATCGAGCACGACAATCGCGATGGCTTGCAGGCGCACCTGCGGACCCTGGGCGTGCCGTCGGCGGTCTATTATCCGATCCCGCTGCACCAGCAGCCGGGCTATTCCATGTACACGGCGGGCGGCTGGGACCTGAGCGTGTCGGAAGCCAGGTCGAAGACGGTGATTTCCTTGCCGTTCAGCCCCTATCTCGACGAGGCCACCCAGGATCAGATCGTCGCCGCTGTGACCTCCTTCAACGGGTAAATGATTTTTGTAACCGCGAATGAACGCGAATAAACGCGAATTTCACGATCGTTCCGGGGTGCCAACGAGTCTCCAAATCTAATGAGCGCTCAAGCGCTCACTTAATTCGCGCTTATTCGCGGTTCCAAACCACTTCTTGTCGAATTCACCTTTTCGCCGGTACCGTAGAAATTTCCTAAGACGTGGGAAAATTTCCGAAAAATAGTGAGCGCGCGCGAAAAGTTTGACTTTTCAATCGTTCAGACTGCTGTTATGGACACACATGCGTCACATTTCGCGCCTGCACACTGGATGGCATCCGGCATTGCGGTGCCATGTGGCACTTTAGGTTAATCGGCTGGGATCGGATAAATGACGGCAGCAACGGTCAGTAGCGCAGCACAAGCGGCAGCCCCCGCTGCCCCGGAAGCGGCAAGCTCGGTTTCGGCATCTGTCGAAGCCTTCAGCGGCCTCGCCCACCAGGTCAAGCTGGAACTGAACGCGGGCGATACGGCCTTCATGATCCTGTCAACCGTGCTGGTCCTGTTCATGACCCTGCCGGGTCTGGCTCTGTTCTACGGCGGCATGGTCCGCAAGAAGAACCTGCTGTCGACCCTGGCGCAATCGGTAGCCGTTTCGGCCGTCGTTACTGTCCTGTGGATACTGGTCGGCTACTCCCTGGCCTTCGGCAAGTCCGCCGACGGCATCAACGATTTTATTGGCAGTTTCGACGCTGTGATGTTGAAGGGCGTGACGCTGCAGACGGCGCATAGCCTGGCCAAGGGCCTGCCGGAATATCTCTGGATCGCCTACCAGATGACGTTTGCCATCATCACGCCGGCCCTGATCGCCGGATCGATCGCCGAACGCATGAAGTTTTCGGCCTTTGTCCTGTTCACCGCCCTGTGGCTGCTGTTGGTCTATGTGCCGATCTGCCATTGGGTGTGGGGCGGTGGTTTTGTCGGCGCCAAGATGGGCGTCCTGGACTTTGCCGGTGGCGCTGTTGTCCACGTCAATTCGGGTGTCGCCGGCCTGGTTGCCGCCCTCGTCCTGGGCAAGCGCAAGGGCTTCGGCCGCGACAATATGGCACCGCATAACCTCGGCTACACCATGATTGGCTCCGCTATGCTGTTGGTCGGCTGGATCGGCTTCAATGCCGGTTCCGTGTGGGCCTCAAATGAACTGGCCGCCGTCGCCATGCTGAACACCATCGTCGCCGCCATGACCGGTATCATCGGCTGGACCCTGCCGGAGTGGATCGAGCGCAAGCAGCCGACCCTGTTAGGTCTGGTATCGGGGCTGGTCGCCGGCCTGGTTGCCATCACGCCGGCCGCCGGTTTCGTCAATCCGACCGGCGCCCTGGCTATCGGCCTGTTCGGCGGCGTGGCCTGCTACTTCGCCTCGACCTATGTGAAGAATATGTTCAAGTACGACGACTCGCTGGATGCCTTTGGCGTGCACGGTGTCGGCGGTTTTGTTGGCGCTATCCTGACAGCCGTGTTCGCCGATGAATCGATCAACGCGCTGGGCAAGGATGCGACCGTCCTGAAACAGTTCCTTGGCCTGGTGGTGGTCATCGCCTGGAGCGCGGTCTTCACATTCCTCATCCTGATGATCTGCAAATACACAACAGGCCTGCGTGTAACAGACGAGGAAGAGATCGAGGGTCTCGACATGTCACAGCACGGGGAGACCTTGCACGGATAGTCCGAAACGACTTCAGTGCCGAGTTCGAAAGGTCCCCCTCGCGCTGCCAAGCGACGAGGGGGTTCGCATGTTAAGGCTGAAAGGTTTTCCAGGCTGCATGGCTTCTACTTCATGTAGCTTGGCAAGGCCGACTGGCCGCCCGAGCTTAGCGCTCAAGCAGCGATGCGGTAGCGCGGCGCTAAAGCGAGAGAAGTCATGGGGGGCGCCTGGTCCGGCGCTTGAGCTGAAAGAACCGATATCGCCTTTGCGATATCGGGGCAGATTTTAGTCGCAAAGCCCTGGCATAATGGCCACAAGTGGTAAAAACGTGCGGCCAAGTGACGAAATGGCAGGATTTTTGCTCAACCGGGCGAATAACCCTGCTTAAAACATGGTATCACTCGATACCACCACGGCATTTTTGTCATAGACCGGGAAATTCGGCGGGACAGGATGGCGAAAGTTGCAAATTTTCCTTTTCCCGCAGGGGCTTTTCCGCTTAAAGCCGCCGGCGGCTGTCACAGCCGGCTAATACGGCATAGTTAAGGGTTTAGACGATGGATACGAACCGCTTTGTGGTTGAGGTCAAAAAAGGTCCGGCGAAGTCCGATGCGACAACACGCGTCGCCAACTTCAATGAGATCTATGCCGATTTCAAACCCACACATGCGTTGCACCAGGCGTCGCGTTGTGCCCAGTGCGGCGTACCCTTCTGCCAGCATGGCTGTCCGTTGTCGAACAACATCCCCGACTGGCTGCGCCTGACCGCCGAAGGCCGCCCGCAGGAGGCCTATGAGCTGTCTGCGGCAACCTCGACCCTGCCGGAAATCTGTGGCCGCATCTGTCCGCAAGACCGCCTGTGCGAAGGGGCGTGCGTTCTCGAACAGTCGGGATGGCAGAACGTCACCATCGGCAGCGTCGAGCGCTACATCAATGACATGGCCTTCGAGGAGGGCTGGATCCAACCGATCGAGCCGGATATCGAGCGGTCGCAAAGCATCGCTATCATCGGCGCCGGTCCGGCCGGCATTGCCGCGGCCGACCGCCTGCGCACCCTTGGCTACCAGGTCACCATCTATGACCGCTACGACCGCGCCGGCGGCCTGCTGGTCTACGGCATTCCTTCCTTTAAACTGGAAAAACACGTCGTCGCCCGCCGCACCGACCGGCTGGCGCAATCGGGCGTTGCGTTCGTCATGAACTGCAACATCGGCGAGGACATCACCTTCGGGGAACTGCGCGAAAGGCACGACGCCATCCTGGTCGCCACCGGCGTCTACAAGGCGCGCCGGCTGACGGTACCGACAGCCAATCCGACCGGCGTTATCGCGGCGCTCGACTACCTGATCACTGCCAACAAGATCAGCTTCGGCGACGACATTGCGGACTTCACCAGCGGCAAGCTGAATGCCGACGGAAAGAACGTGGTTGTTGTCGGCGGTGGCGATACCGCCATGGACTGTGTGCGCACCGCTGTTCGCCAGGGTGCCCGGTCGGTGACGTGCGTCTACCGCCGCGACCGCGCCAACATGCCAGGCTCCGACCGTGAAGTAACCAATGCCGAGGAAGAGGGTGTGCGCTTTGAATGGCTGTCGGCCCCCAAGGCCATTCTGGACAACCACGGCACGGTCGCCGGCCTGCGCATCCAGCGCATGCGCCTGACCACGCCGGACGCGCAAGGGCGTCAGGGCGTCGAGGACATTCACGGGGCCGAGGCCGACCTGCCGGCCGACCTGATCATCGAGGCCCTGGGCTTCGAGCCGGAAAACCTGCCGGTCATGTTCAACGAACCCGGCCTGGAGGTCACCCGTTGGGGCACCCTGAAAACCATGGCCGGTGAGTTCCAGACCACGGTATCGGGTGTTTTTGCTGCCGGCGATATTGTCCGTGGCGCTTCGCTGGTCGTCTGGGCCGTACGCGAAGGCCAGGACGCCGCCGCCGACATCCACCACTATCTGTCGACCGAACTGCTGATGCAGGCGGCCAATGACGATGTCACTTCGCTCCAACACGTGGGAGCCGCGGAATAATCATGCCAAATTCTTCTGACCAAAAAGCGTTTGATTCGTACAAGCACTACCAGGACCAGCGTCAGCGTCTCATCGACGGCCACGCTTACGATCCGGCCACCGAAATCTCTGCCTGCGGCGTCGGCGTGGTCTGCGCCATCGACGGTCAGCCCCGCCGCGATGTCGTCGACCTGGCGGTCAAGGCGCTGAAGGCCCTGTTCCACCGCGGCGCCGTCGATGCCGACGGCAAGTCCGGCGACGGCGCTGGCATCATGATCAATGTGCCGCAGGACTTCTTCCGCGAGCAGGTCCGCAATATCGGCCACACGCCGCGTTCGGGCCCGGTCCTGGTCGGCCAGGTCTTCCTGCCGCGTTCGGACATCGGCGCCCAGGAATCGGCGCGGACCATCGTCGAATCCGAAATCCTGCGTTCGGGCTTCTACCTTTATGGCTGGCGTCAGCCGCCGGTGGACGTCTTGCAACTGGGCAGCCGCGCCATGTCGACGCGCCCGGAAATCGAGCAGATCATGATGGCCGCCCCCGACGGTCTGGAGGGCGAAGCCCTGGAACGCGCCATGTTCTTGTGCCGCCGCCGCATCGAAAAGCGCGTGGACGAAGCCAATCTCGACTGCTACCTCTGCTCCTTCTCGGCCAAGACCCTGATCTATAAGGGCATGTTCCGCGCCGAGCTGGTCGATGACTTCTATCTCGACCTGAAGGACCCGCGCTTTATCTCCAGCGTGGCCATCTTCCACCAGCGCTTCTCGACCAATACCTTCCCGGAATGGCGCCTGGCCCAGCCCTTCCGCATGCTGGCCCACAACGGTGAGATCAACACCCTGCGCGGCAACGTCAACTGGATGAAGTCGCACGAAATACGCATGGCCGCCACGACCTTCGGCGACCAGGCCTCCGACGTGAAGCCGGTGATCCAGCCGCGCGGTTCGGACTCGGCCGCGCTCGATAACGTCTTCGAACTTCTGGTTCGTGCCGGCCGGTCGGCGCCGATGACCAAGGCCCTGCTGATCCCGGAAGCCGTGGCCAACGATACCACCGTCTCGCCCTCGCACAAGGCCCTGTACGCCTACTGCAACGCCGTGATGGAGCCGTGGGACGGTCCGGCCGCCATCTGCGCCACCGACGGTCGTTGGGTTATCGCCGGCAAGGATCGCAATGGCCTGCGCCCGCTGCGCGTTACCGAAACCCGTGACGGCCTTTTGATCGTCGGTTCCGAGGCCGGCATGACCGGTGTGGCCGAAGACCGCATCCTGCGCCGCCTGCACATCGCACCCGGCCGTATGATCGGGGTCGACCTGCAGGAAGGCAGGTTCTACGCCGAAAACGACATCATCGAGGCCTTGGCCAGCAAGCACAACTACCGCGGCTGGCTCGAAAACATGATCGAGCTGGAGCCGCTGATCGCCCCCGGTCCGGAACCGCGCGCCTATACCGGAGAGGAACTGCGCCGCCGCCAGATCGCCGCCGGCTTTACCATCGAAGACCTCGACACAGTGCTTGACGCCATGGTCAAGGACGGCAAGGAAGCCATCGGCTCGATGGGCGACGATACGCCGCTCGCTGTGCTGTCAGAACAGTGGCGCCCGCTGGCGCACTTTTTCCGCCAGAACTTTGCTCAGGTCACCAACCCGCCGATCGACCCGCTGCGCGAAGCCCAGGGCATGTCCCTGCGGACGCGCTTCAAGAACCTCGGCAATATCCTGGCCGAGGACGAGGCCCAGACCGATGTCTTTGTGCTGGAAAGCCCCTTCCTGACCACGCTCATGTACGAGCGCATGATCACCTTCGACACGGCTGGTAAGGTCGCCAAACTGGACTGTACCTTTGCGACCGGAGAGATCGGGGCCGGCAAGGGTCTGAAGGGCGCTCTGGAACGCCTGCGCGACGAGGCCGTCAAGGCCGTGGCCGAAGACAAGGCCAGCATGATTGTGCTGACCGATGAGGCCCTGGGCGCTGACCGTCTCGGCGTACCGGCGATCCTGGCGGCCGCTGCCGTGCATTCGCGCCTGGTCCAGAAGGGCTTGCGCTCGTTTGTGTCGCTGATCGTCCGCTCGTCCGAAACCATGGACCCGCACGCCTTTGCCGTCTTGGTCGGGGTCGGTGCCACGGCGATCAATCCCTACCTGTCGCTGGAACTGCTGCAGGAACGCCTGGCCGCAGGCCGCTATGCCGGTCTGGACGAGCACAAGGCATTTTTGAACTACAAGAAGTCGATCGAAGCCGGGCTGATGAAGATCCTGGCCAAGAAGGGCATTTCGGTTATTTCGTCCTATCGCGGCGGCTACGAATTCGAAGCGCTCGGCCTGTCGCGCGCCCTGGTCGCTGAATACTTCCCGGGCGTGACCTCGCGCATCTCCGGCATCGGCCTGTCGGGCATCGAGCACAAGCTGTCGGAGCTGCACGCCAAGGCCTTTGCAGCCAAGCGTCCGGTCGTCGATATCGGCGGCTTCTACAAGATGCGTGCCGCCGGCGAGACTCACTACTACCAGCCCAAGCTTATTCACCTGCTCCAGGAAGCGACGACCAAGAAGGACTACGAGACCTTCAAGCGTTATTCCGACCTGGTGCATAAGATGTCGAAAACGCATCCGACGGCACCGCGCGACCTGCTCAACTGGCAGAGCAAGTATGCCGCCGTATCGATCGAAGAGGTCGAAAGCGTCAACGAAATCCGCAAGCGCTTCGTCACCCCGGGCATGTCGCTGGGGGCGCTGTCGCCCGAGGCCCACGAGACCCTGAACATCGCCATGAACCGCATCGGCGCCCGTTCGGTGTCGGGTGAGGGCGGTGAGGATCCGGAGCGCTACAACCGCCGCGCCAACGGCGACAACCCGAACTCGGCCATCAAGCAGATCGCCTCGGGCCGCTTCGGCGTCACGGCGGAATATCTCAACCAGTGCCGCGAGATCGAGATCAAGGTCGCCCAGGGCGCCAAGCCCGGCGAAGGCGGTCAGCTGCCCGGCTTCAAGGTGACCGAATTCATCGCCCGCATGCGTCACTCGACGCCGGGAGTCGGCCTGATCTCGCCGCCGCCGCACCACGACATCTATTCGATCGAAGACCTGGCCCAGCTGATCTATGACCTGAAGCAGATCAATCCGATCGCCCGCGTCACCGTGAAACTGGTGTCGCAGTCGGGCATCGGCGCAGTCGCGGCCGGCGTCGCCAAAGCCAAGGCCGATGCCATCCTGGTCTCCGGCCATGTCGGCGGTACCGGTGCCTCGCCGCTGAGTTCGATCAAGTTCGCTGGTCTGCCGTTCGAACTGGGTCTGTCGGAAGCCCACCAGGTACTGACGCTCAACAACCTGCGCGGCCAGATCCGCCTGCGTGCCGACGGCGGTATGCGTACGGGCCGCGACATCGTGATTGCCGCCATGCTGGGCGCTGAAGAGTTCGGCATCGGCACGGCGTCCCTGATCGCCATGGGTTGCTTGCTGGTGCGTCAGTGCCAGTCGAATACCTGTCCGGTCGGGGTCTGTGTCCAGGATGAACGCCTGCGCGCCAAGTTCACCGGCACACCGGACAAGATCATCAACCTGTTCACCTTCATCGCCGAGGAGGTTCGCGAAATCCTGGCTCTGCTGGGCCTGCGCAGTCTTCAGGAAGCCGTTGGCCGCACCGACATGCTGCATCAGGTGTCGCGCGGTGGCGCCCACCTCGACGACCTCGACCTCAACCCGCTGCTGGTCAAGGTCGAGATGGACCCGACCGCGCCCATCACCCCGGCCGACGAACGCAATGCGGTTGCCGATACGCTGGATGCCCAGATCGTCCGCGACGCCGGCCCGCTGCTGGAACGCGGCGAGAAGATGGAACTGACCCATGAGGTCCGCAACACCATGCGGGCGGTTGGGACCCGGACCTCGTCGGAGCTAGTGCGCAAGTTCGGCAATACGCTGGACGAAGGTCACCTGACCCTGGACCTGCGCGGTTCGGCCGGCCAGTCCCTGGGCGCGTTCGCGGTCAAGGGCCTGACCATCAACCTGATCGGGGAGGCCAATGACTATGTCGGCAAGGGTCTGTCGGGCGCCACCATCGTGGTTCGTCCCAAGGTGTGGCACGAACATCAGGCGCTGGCCGGCAACACCATTCTGTACGGTGCGACCTCGGGCCAGCTCTATATCGCCGGTTCAGCCGGTGAGCGCTTCTGCGTCCGTAACTCCGGCGCCACGGCGGTGGTCGAAGGCGTTGGCGCCCATGGCTGCGAATACATGACCGGCGGCCAGGTGGTTATCCTGGGCAAGGTCGGGGCGAACTTTGGGGCCGGTATGACAGGGGGGGTCGCCTATATCTACGATCCGGATAAGACGCTGGCGTCCTATGTCAATCCTGAGGGCGTGACCTTGCGCAGCGTTCCGGACAAGAATGCAGCCAACCTGAAGGCGCTGATCGGAAAGCACCTGGAGAAAACCCTGTCGCCGCGCGCCCAGGCCATTCTTGACGATTGGGAGCACAGCCTGGCGGCCTTTGTCGAGGTCATGCCGAACGAGATCCTGGCCATCCAGGAAAGACTGGAAAAGGCTTCGGCTTAAGACTGAAAAGGCGGTTCCAAACGGGACCGCCTTCTGTCTTATCCTCCCCCGCGTGCGGGGGAGGTGGCGAGCAAATGAAGCCAAAGGCGTAATGCGTCGAGACGGAGGAGGAGCCGGGAGCTCAGAGCACCTTTGGTTTATGTCGCGTTGATCGCGACACGTCGACGCCGCTGAAAACACAGTGTAAAGTGGCGCCTATGCCGAGCGGAAAAAAAGCCAAAATTGAAAACTTGCCATCGCCGCAACCGGCGAAAGCGCTCCTGCCGAACTATGAACTGGACGATGGTCCCCTGACGGGTACGCAATTGCACGCCATCCGCCGGGCCAGTCCCGCGACGAGCATCTCGAACATCAGCTTCACCCAAAAACTCTTCTGATGTTTGGTGCGACTGCGCAACTTCAGCTTATGACATCCTGATTCCAACCGCCGGATTACGCGCGGAAGCCTTATCGGAGAGCGTGGTAATCCTGTCGTGGAAGGCCGTGCAACGCGGCTCGATACACAGGAGTTCCCTCATGTTCGGTCACAAAACCTCTGCCACCACACCTGCCCCGACCCAATCGGGTGCGCCTCGCGGCAGCTTCATCAACAAGCTGCCCGGCGGTCACCTGATCAGTAGACTCCCCGCGCCGATACGCGATTTCGTCGAACGCCGGCCCGGCACGGCCATTGGCATCGCTGTCTTGGCAGGCCTTGGTCTGATGGTCGCCAAGCGCCGTCAGCGTCACGTTTAAACTACTTCTGGCAAGCTATTTCTGGCAGTCAATAACCGTCTGGCTGCGGCTTCCATCATAAAGCCGCAGCGTCGGACGCCCCCCCAGGTCAACCTCGTACTTCGCCGCCCGGCCGTCCAGCGCTCCGCCGGAGAACAGGACCAGACCTGTCGCATCGCGTGAAATCGTGCCGGTCGACCCTTGGTCATGGGTGTAGCTGCCGTCGCCATTGACGGTGAACCCCGGCGCATTTTGCAGATGATCGACAAAAGTGCTGCAGCGATAGGGACCGACCCAAATTTTGCCGGGCTCTGTCGTCACGGGCTTGGGGGCCTGCTGATCCTGCAGAGGCGGCGCAATATCAGCCTCAACCAAGGCATCGTCAGCCTCGGCTTCCCATTGTGTCGCGGTTTTTCCGTCGATCTTGCCATCATCTTGCGACGTGGCGGGCGGGGCATTGCAAGCCGTTACCAGGGCGCATAGCCCCCACACAGCGAAAGCGAGATGGGCGCGCATAGACAGATGTCCTTCACTGTTTTTTCAGGTTCGCGCCACTTATTGCAGTCTGGCAAGCGATCATTGGTAACAGTGAAAGAAATGCGTTCCAGAGCAGGCTAGTTGACCAGGGTCCAGAAGTCGTGCTTTCGGCTGTGCTGAATGCGCAGTTCTGTGATGTAGCTTTCCTGACTTTCGAAGCCGCTGTAATCTTCGACCCGCGCCGCCAGTCGCCGGGCCTCGTCGAAGTGCTCCGCCGCCCGCACAAGGTCGATATCGCGGTAGTTGGCCAGATTGGCATCCAGCATTCTTCGCAACAGCAGGATTGCCGCAAGGGGATAACGTGCTGCCAGCTTTTCAGTGGCAACCGGCACGATGTCGTCTCCCCTGCCGCGGATATCGGCTGACCGGGCCATCACCAGCTTTGCGGCGTGATCCAGGGCTGGCCAGGCAATCAGGAAGTTCAGCGCGGCATGAACATCTGGATAGGTCAGGACGAAATCCATCGCCGCCTCTTCAGCTTCGATATCGTCGAAATCGGGCAAACGTTTGAGATAGGCTTTCAGAAACTCACGGTTCAGACTGTCATGGAAGACCTTGAGCCGGAAGACCTGGGCCTCTTCGCCACGATTCAACGCTTCCAGAGCCGTGAGTCTTTGCGTCTGCCACGCCACCGGCCGTTCGCCCTTGGCCTTGTCCAGCACCACCAGGGCCTCTTCGGCACGCCCGGCTTGCAACAAGCGTTCCGCAACGTCTGCTGCGACCTCCGGCAGGCGAATGTCCGGCTGCAGAGTGATATAGGCGTCGACGTCACCCAGGGCATCGGCGATTTCAAGCAGGGCCTGATGGATTATTTGCGAGCGCGATCGCCGCAGGGCCTCACGCTGCTGGACGCGGCCGCGCCGCCACCGCGACATACGACGCGTGCCGGCGGCCGGCCGGGTCTCAACCGCCTTTCCGCTGGCCAGAAGCCGTGTGCGGACTTCGCGCAAGCCCTCAGGCCCCAACAGCGGCGCCAGGATGGGGATCAGGGCATCGTTCTGGCCATAGCTGTTGATCAGGACGGCGAACGCCACCTTTTCAATCAGGCCCGGCACGTCCGGGCGAACAGCGGTGGCGATGGCCTCCAGATCCTCGCAGGCCTGCTGGAAGATGGCAAAGACGTCACCGGACTTGTCGCTGGCCCGTTCCAGCACCGACGCACTGAAGAAGATAAACTGCCACAACAGGTCCAAAGCGTCACCGGGGGACGCCTTGACCACCTGGTCGACGATCAGGCGGCGCTGGCTGTCCAGGTCGGCCTTGAAGGCCTTCAGGCTGCGCCAGCCGATATTTGTGGTGGCATTGCCGATCGAGGTCAGGCGTTTGCGGATTTCATGGACCAGCTTGTCCGGACTTTCGACCCCGGCCAGTTCCATGCGCAGCCGGCGCTTGGCATTGGCATTGCCGGCGCTGATCTCCATCAGCAGGGCGGCCAAACGTTCCGCACCCAGGGCTTCGAGGTTCTTTTCGTTGAGAGTCGTCTTGGAGGCCATGGACCGCAAAGTCGTTCATGTCGGATAAGAAGGCAACATGCCTGTTTATTTCTACGCACCTGACCAGCCCTATGGCGATTTTTCCAACGTCTCTCGCCATGGCGTCGAGATGGATGGCCTGTGGTGGCCGACGGTCGAGCACTACTTCCAGGCGCGCGGCAGAATTGGGCCGTGATCGCGATGTGCGGACCAGGGATGACTGGGAAGAGGTCAAGATTGCGATCATGACCGCCGCCGTATTGAAAAAGTTCCAGACCCATGCCGTGCCGCGCGACTTGCTGCTATCGGGCGGCGAAGACGACATTATCGAGAACGCTCCGGGCGACTATTTCTGGGGCGGCGGCCAGGACGGTTCCGGCCTGAACCATCTCGGCCGCATCCTGATGAACGTGCGCCGTCACCTGAGGTGACAAAGGCTGTAACTTGTATCCGGTCTCCATTTGTGGCACCACATTTCAAAGGTTTCCGGAATACCGGGGCATTTAAGCGGTCGCGCAATTTTATCCAAAAAGTGGCAGCCACTTTTTGGATTGCGCTCAGGGAGTTCAGGGATGAAGCTTTGGTTGAGCCTTGCGGCCGCTTTCACGCTATGGTGTTTAGGCAACGTCGCCCATGCCGCCGATCCCGCCAAGTTCGCCCTGGTCATCAACCAGGTCGGCTACACCCACCTGACGGCCCTGCCCGACACCGACAAGGAAGCCTCCCAGGTCACCGGTGCGCTGAAAAAGGTCGGCTTTGAGGTCACCACCGTCCGCAATGTCAATCTGGGCGGCCTTCAGACCACCTTGAAGGACTTCCGCCGCAAACTGGCCGCCTCCCCCGGGGCGATTGGCTTTATCTATTACACTGGCCACGGCATGGCCGATCCGACCGATGAAAAGGGCGACAATTACCTGCTGGGGATCGATGCTGACGTTCAGGTCGTCGCCGACCTTCCGGCCTCCGGCGTCAAGCTCAGCGACCTGGTCAACCAGATGTCGCGCACCGACGCCTCGGCCGTAATCATCGTCGTCGATGCCTGCCGCAATACCCCTAGCCTCGGCAAGGCCGGCACCAAGGGCCTGGTCGCCGTGGCGGCCGAGCCCAATACCCTGGTCGCCTATGCTACCGACCTCGGCGACATTGCCTCCGTCGGCGTCTACGCGCCGGTCCTGGCGCGCGAAATGGTCAAGCCCGGCCTTAGCGTCACCCAGGTCTTCGACGCCGTCCAGATCGAGGTTTCGAAACAGACGGGCCGCAAGCAGCGCCCGTGGTCGAACAACCGCATCTACGACGTCATCTGCCTCGCCGGCTGCACGGTGAACATCAATGTCACCGCCCCTCAGGTGGTGACCCAGCCCGAGAGCATCGAACAGACCTTCTGGGCTTCGGCCAAGGATTGCGGCGATTACCGCGCCTATCTCAACAAGTATCCCAATGGTGAGTTCGCCGAGATGGCCCGGACGCGTCTGGGCGCGCCGCTGTGCAATATTTCACGCAACCCGACCTCGTTCGACACAGGCCTCGCGCCGGCCCTGACCTCGGTTTCGGAAACCCTTTGCGACGCCAAGGCTGCCGGGCAGTTCGACGACGACCGGCCGGCCGCGAACGGCTATATGGCCTTCGCCAGCATCGTTTCGGCCGACGCCGTATCGGTGTGCCAGCAGGCGGTCGACTCCAACCCCAAAAACCGTCGGATGATGGTCAATCTGGGCCGCGCCTACCTGGCCGGATCCAGTTTCGACCTGGCCGAGCAGTGGTTCAAAAAGGCCGCTGACGCCGGCAGCGCACAGGGCATGTTCCAAATGGCGATGATCGCCAACAAGGGCGGCCAGGATCCGGCGGGCGACGTCGCGGCGCGGCCATGGCTGCTGAGCGCGGCGGCCTTGGGCAATGCCGAGGCCATGGAGTATGTCGGTATCTTCTACGCCTATGGTCGCGGCGGACATCCTCAGGATATCGCCCTGGCCAAGGCCTGGTACGAAAAGGCCGCGGCCAAGAGCTCACCGTACGCGACGGCAGCGCTCGGAGGCATGGCCTTTTACGGTCAGGCCGGAGACCAAGACTATATTCTGGCGCGTGGCTGGTTCAAGCGCGCCGCCGATATGGGCTATGGTCCGGCCATGAACAGCCTGGGCCTGATGGCCGAACAGGGCCTGCTGCAGCCCAAGGACGCCAACCTGGCCCGCGAATGGTACGAAAAGGCGGCTGCTGTGGGTGACGCCGGCGGCATGACGTCGCTGGGGACCCTCTATTACAACGGCACCGGCGTGGCCAAGGACCTGGCCAAGGCGCGTCAGTGGTTCGACGCGGCGGCGCGCCGTGGCGACGTCAATGGCATGGCCAATCTGGGCATGATGCAGCAGAATGGGCTTGGCGGTCCGGTGGATCTGAAATCGGCACGGTACTGGTATGACCTGGCCGGCAAGGGCGGCCATGCCTGGGCCGCACAGCAGCTAAAAGCCATGCCGGCAGGCAAAGCGGTGGAGGATAAAGGAAGTTAAATCCCGTCGCCGCCGTAGATCGGATTATGGATGCCGCACTCGACCTTTTCGGTGCCGGCCCAGCGGCCCGAACGGGCATCGGCGCCCTGTTCCACCGGCTTGGTGCAGGTGAAACAGCCAATCGACGGAAAGCCCTGCTCGACCAAAGGATGCGGCGGCAAGTCGTGCGCAACAAAGTACGCCGCGATGTCGTCCGAATTCCAGTTGGCCAGCGGGTTGACCTTGAAATGCTGGCCGTCGAACTCGACGATCGGCAATCCGGCCCTGCTGGCGCTCTGGTGACGCTTGCGGCCCGATATCCACGCGCCCCATTTTTCCATCTCACGGTTCAGCGGTCGCACCTTGCGCAGGTCACAGCATTGGTCCGGATGGGTCCGCCACAGGGTATTCTTGCCGTCTTCCACCGCCGCTTCGTCGATGTCGGCCTTAAGGTTAACCAGGTTGGTCAGGCCCAAACGCCTGGCCAGCTCATCACGGTACTGCAGCGTCTGGAAAAAGTGACGGTCGGTGTCGAGGAACAGGACCGGCAGGGCCGGATCGATCTCCGAAATCATATGTAACAGCACCGCCGAATCGGCGCCGAAGCTGGACGACAGGGTGATGTCGCCAAAGAACTCGTTGCGGATGGCATCGCGCAGGATGTCCTGCGCCGTCATGCCCTCATAGCGTTCGCTCAGGTCGCGTGAGCGTTGGGCGCCATCGCTGGGTGCCTGTTTCAGCGTATCGATCAGGACGGTCATGGCCGTGATACTTTCTTAAGCCTGCGTGTGTCGCAAAGCCCATGCGGGACGGTTGGTATCGGCCGCCCCTTGGTAGACAGTTTGGAAACGCTTTGCCGCCGAGGTGATGGCCTGGGACGGGTCCTTGTCCTTGACCAGGAACTCATCGAAACCACAGCGCAGCATGTAGAAAAGCTGATCACGCAGGACGTCGCCGACGGCGCGGACAATGCCGGTAAAGCCCAGGTCTTCCCGCAGGATACGGGCCGTCGAATAGCCGCGGCCGTCGCGGTAGCCCGGGAAGGCGACCTCGATCAGCGTGATCTTTTCGAGGAAAGGCTCCAGCAGGCGGATGTCGTCGGCCGGCAGCACCCGCACCCCATAGTGACCGTTACGGCTGTCGAGCTCGCGCAGCGCACGCTCGAAGCCGAGGATAAAGGGACCGTCGGCGCCGGTAGTGTCGTCGTCGGCCAAAAGCGTCCAGCCGTCGGGAATGATATCGCCATCGCGGGTGACCAACTGAGGCGTATGGGCAGAATTAGGCTGGCTCATGCAGGGCTCCGGCGAAGGTTTCGCGACCGACGCGCTCCAGGGTGTCGATAAAGCGTTCGTCGTCGGACGTGCGCAGTTCCAGATAAAGCCGCACGACACGCTCGATGGCGGCGGGCACAGCCTCGGCCGGCAAACCCTTGCCGGTGATAACGCCCAGCGCCGCTTTTTCGTCAGCGCGGCCGCCCAGCAGGATCTGGTAGAATTCGATGCCCTGCTTGTCCACGCCCAGAATGCCGATATGGCCGACGTGGTGGTGGCCGCAGGCATTGATGCAGCCCGAAATCTTGATCTGCAGATCGCCGATCTTGTCGCTGAGCTTGGCGTCTTCGAAGCGCTGCGAAATGTCCTGGGCCAGCGGGATCGAACGCGCATTGGCTAGCGAGCAGTAGTCGAGGCCCGGGCAGACAATCATGTCCGTGATCTTGCCGACATTGGCGGTCGACAGGTTGACCGTGTCGAGCTGCGTGTACAGCGCGTACAGATCGCCCTTGTGAACGTGCGGCAGGATGATGTTCTGCTCATGCGACACGCGCAGTTCGCTGTAGCCAAAAGCATCGGCGACATCGGCCATCACATCCATCTGGGCCGAGGAGGCGTCACCCGGCGGCAGGCCGACCGGCTTCAGCGAAATGGTCACCGAGACGTGGTCGTCGCGCTTGTGCGGGTTGGTGTTGTTCTTGATCCAGCGGGCGAAAGCCGCGTCGGCGGTCTGAGCGCGCTCAAAGGCCACACGGTCGAAGGACGCGACCTTGAAGTCCGGGTCCGGGAAGTAGCTCTTCAGGCGCTCGATCTCGGCGACCGGGGCATCGACCTTGGCGCGGTCCATGCGTGCCCATTCGTCCTCGACCTGGCGCTTGTATTCGTCGGGCCCCAGGGCAGCGACAAGGATCTTGATCCGCGCCTTGTAGATGTTGTCGCGACGGCCATAACGGTTATAGACGCGCAGGCAGGCTTCGAGATAGCTCAGCAGCTGCTCGCCGGCTAAGCCGGTGCGGATGCAGTGACCCAAAGACGGTGTGCGGCCCATGCCGCCACCGACATAGACATCGAAACCTTCCGGCTTGGCGTGCAGGCCGATGTCGTGGACGCGGATGGCGGCACGGTCTTTCCGGGCTCCGGTGATGGCGATCTTGAACTTGCGCGGCAGGAAGGTGAATTCCGGGTGGTTGGACGACCACTGGCGGATAAGCTCGGCCCACGGGCGTGGATCGCTATGTTCGTCGCGGGCGGCGCCGGCGAACTGGTCGGTCGTGGTGTTGCGAATGCAGTTACCCGAGGTCTGCAGGGCATGCATTTCGACCTGCGCCAGCTCTTCCAGGATTTTCGGCGTCTCGGCCAGCTTGACCCAGTTGAACTGCAGGTTCTGGCGCGTGGTGAAGTGACCGAAATCGCGGTCATAGGTGCGGGCAATATGGGCGAACTTGCGCATCTGCTTCGACGACAGCACGCCATAGGGCACGGCGATGCGCAGCATGTAGGCAT
The DNA here is from genome assembly GCF_000495835.1 of Asticcacaulis sp. AC402. GTDB lineage: Bacteria > Pseudomonadota > Alphaproteobacteria > Caulobacterales > Caulobacteraceae > Asticcacaulis. Next base: position 174,196 of record NZ_AWGC01000004.1, on the reverse strand, counting down.
GCAGTTGCAGATACAGGCCGTTCATCAGGCGCAGCGGCTTGAACTGGTCCTCGGTGATTTCACCGGACAGGCGCCGGGCGACCTGGTCGGCGAATTCGATATTCCGATCACGGACGAAGGCGTGATCGAAGTCATCATATTTGTACATTTTTGCCGAGGATTGGGTTGCGGACATTGGATCAGTTCTCGAAGATATCGGCACGATTATGAGCGGACGCAATCGCGTCAGCCGTTTGACCAATAGTGGGGCCGTTGGCCCGGACGAACTCACGGACCTGCTCGCGCTGGACCGGCGTGCCCGTGTCTGTGAGCGGGATCAGATACGGTGCCACAACGTCCGTCTCGCGCAGCTTCCAGGCAATCAGCAGGGCTTCGGCGTCGTCATCCGACAAGCGTGAGGCCAGGGCAGCGTCCTCAACCCAGCCGCCGGATTCCAGCGTGCCAGACTCTGGCTTACCAGACTCTTGCGTTCCAGACTCTGGCGTACCAGCGTACCACAGGGTCAGACCGTCGGTCAGACGGTTGGCGGTGAGCAGTTTCATGCGCGGGCTTTCTCGACGATTTCGGTGACGGCGGCGCTGCCATAGAGGCTCGCGACTTCGCCGATGATCAACAGGGCGGGACCGCGCGGCGCGGCGGCGGCGATAGCCGTCTCCAGCTCGCCCAGGGAGGTCAGGGTGCGGCGTTCTTCGCGACGCGTGCCGTTTTCGATGATCAGCACCGGCGTATCGGGCAGGCGGCCATGGTGCATGAGCTTGCCGGAGAGTTCGCGCGCGGTGGCCACACCCATATAGACGACCAGGGTGTGGTGCGGCGCCGACAGGGCTGACCAGTCCAGCATCAGCGGGTTGTTGTGATCGCCGTCCTTGCTGTGGCCGGTGATGAAGGTCACGCTTTGAGCGTGGTCGCGATGGGTCAGCGGCACACCCGTCGAAGCAGCACAACCGAGTGCCGCGGTGATGCCCGGTGTGACATGGACCTCGACGCCGGCCTCGCGCAGGGCCTGGACCTCTTCGCCACCACGGCCAAAGACGAAGGGGTCGCCGCCCTTGAGGCGGACAACGCGCTTGCCCAGGCGGGCCTGTCCGACCAGCAGATCGTGGATCTGGTCCTGCGGCACAGAGTGGTTGGAGCGCTGCTTGCCAACGTAGAAGCGTTCGGCATCGCGCCGGGCCAGGTCCATGACGGCATCACCAACCAGGCGGTCAAAAACGATGACGTCGGCTTCCCCCAGCAGGCGCAGGGCCTTCAGGGTCAGCAGTTCGGGATCGCCCGGACCGGCACCGACCAGGTGAACGACGCCCGTGCGCTCGCCACGCGTCACCAACGCCTGTTCGACGGCCTCTTCCACCCGACCAGTGCGGGCCAGGTCGGCAGCCGGCGATTTCAGGACATCTTCCCATACCCGTCGGCGCTCATCGACATTAGGGATGGCTTCACGCAATTTCGGGCTAAGGCGCAAGGCAAATTCGGCGAGATGGGCTTCCGATGGCGGGATGGCGGCTTCGATCCTGGTGCGGGTTTCGCGCGCCAGGACGGGGGCGACACCGCCAGTGGCGATACCGATGCTCAACGGGCCGCGATCGACGATGGCGGGAAAGTGGAAGTCCGACAGATCGGGAAAGTCGACGACATTGAGCGGCGCACGCGCGCTGCGGGCCAGTTCGGCGCCCTTTTCAGCCAGGCCCCGGTCTTCGAAGGCAACCACGATCAGGGCGGCGCCGTCGAGTTCCGACGTCTGCGGCCAGCGGACGTGGAGCGTGGCTTCAGCTTCGATATGGGTGGGGTCGGTGGGAGTGAAGATAGTGAGTTGCGCGGGCGTCCGGCGCAGCAGGTTGACCTTGCGCACCAGCCATTCGCCGGCGCCGATCAGCACGACGCGGCGGTCTTTCAACGGCCAGGACAGGGGCAGGGCTAACATGGGATCTATACTCAGGACGGTCTCGTATCCGAAACTTATGTAGGGTTTCTGCCCCCTGAAATAAAGCGATGGTTTGTGACGCCTGAGTTAAGGGCGACTAACCTTCTCGCTGGTGGTGGTTCTGACACGCCTATGGCTTTGGAAATCTCGATAAAAAGGGTATCCACAGATAAGTCAGACAAGCCAGATGGGCGCACCTTACCCCTGTCCTGGATCCTCGCAACTGACGCGCATGGCGCGGCATCAGGTCCAGCAAATCGCACAGCCATATCGAAAAGCTCCCAACTCTTCTTCGCGTCTTCGCGACTTCGCGTGAAATTTTCTGGCTTGGGTGTTCCAGGCCGGTTTGACAGAGCAGCGGCGTTTTTACACGAAGACGCGAAGGAAGAGGTGACAACCCTGCTTCGCTCCGCCTCGACATGGTGCGGAATGACGTCTTTCATCAAATTAATGTCCAGATAGTTTTATTAAACTGCGAAACGCGTTATGACGGCGCCCGCTTCAGTTGGGATAAGGTTATGTCGCGCGATCGTTTGCCGCCGCTGTCGGCGCTTCGGGTTTTCGAAGCGGCGGCGCGGCACGAAAGCTTCAAACAGGCAGCCGAAGAGCTGTTCGTTACGCCAGGCGCCGTGTCGCAGCAGATCCGTCTGCTGGAAGACCATGTCGGTGTCGAGCTGTTCGTGCGCGATGGCCGCCGCGTGGTTTTGTCCGATGCCGGCAAGGCCTCGGCCCAGATTCTGAAAGAAGCCTTCGAGAAGATGTTCGAGGCGACGCGGCTGATGAAGTCCGGCACGCAGAAGGGCCGCGTCACCGTTTCGGCCGCGCCCAGCTTTGCCGCCAAGTGGTTGATGCCACGTCTTTATGAGTTTAGCGCCGCTAACGAAGATATCGATGTTTGGGTCAGCGCCGATATGGCGCCGGTAGACTTCGCCGTCAGCGATATCGACCTGGCTGTGCGTTACGGCAACGGCCACTATAATGGGCTGCATGTCGAGCATCTCTTGCCCGAGGCGGTGGTGCCGGTGTGCTCGCCGCTGCTGTTCGAGGCCGCGCCGATCCGCAAGCCCGAGGACCTCGCGCATCACGTCCTGCTGCACGATCTCGGCGCCGAGACCGATCCGTCCTGTCCCGACTGGGCGATGTGGCTGAAGGCCCATGGCGTCGACGGCGTCGATGCCAGCCGCGGTCCGCGTTTCAATCAAAGCTCCATGGTCATCGAGGCCGCGGTCTCGGGCCGTGGTGTTGCCCTGGCCAAGCGAACGATTGCTGAGGCCGATCTGCACGCGGGCCGGCTGAAGGTGTTGTTCGATGAAAAGGACAAGCCTCTGGACTATGGCTATTGGCTGGTGTGGCCGCAGACGCGCGAACCCAGCGCGGCCCAGGTGCGCTTTATGGACTGGCTGCGTAGCCAGGCAAAGGCCAGCAGCGATGCGGCGCCCAAGCGTGCCGACGAACGGCCGGTGTTCGCCGCCCAGGATATTTGAGACTTACGCCACGTCGTACCATGGCGGGGTCGGCAGACCCTTTTCCTTGAGGAAAGCCGGGTTGAAGATCTTCGACGCATAGCGGTTGCCGTAGTCGCACAGCACGGTGACGATCGTCTTGCCCGGGCCCAGGTCCTTTGCCATCTTCATGGCGCCGACCACGTTTAGCGCCGCCGATGTTCCCATACACAGGCCTTCCGTCTGGATCATGTCGTAAAGCACCGGCAACCATTCTTCATCGGCCACCTGATACGAACGGTCGATAGTGATACCGTCAAGGTTGCCGGTAATGCGGCCCTGGCCGATGCCTTCGGTGATCGAAGACCCCTCCGACTTCAACTCGCCGGTGGTGTAGTAGCTGTAGAGCGCCGCGCCATATGGATCGGCCAGGCCGATCTGGATGTCCGGGTTCTGCGACTTGAAATAAAGACTGAGGCCGCCAAGGGTTCCGCCCGAACCGACGGCGCAAATAAAGGCGTCGAGTTTGCCACCGGGCGTGTCCAGGATTTGGGCCAGGATTTCCGGCCCGGTGCTGTCGATATGGGCCTGGCGGTTGGCGGCATTGTCGAACTGGTTCGCCCACACTGCGCCCAGTTCCTCGGCCAGGGTGCCCGAATAGCGGACATAGTTGTTCGGATTGGCGTAAGGCACCGCGTCGACTTCGATCAGCTGCGCGCCCAGTTGCCGGATGGCGTCCTTTTTTTCCTGCGCCTGGGTGCGCGGGATCACGATAACGCACTTGTAGCCCAAGGCATTGGCGACCATGGCCAGGCCGATGCCGGTATTGCCGGCCGTGCCTTCAACAATGGTGCCGCCGGGCTTCAGGTTGCCCTTCGCCTCATGGTCGCGGATGATCCATAGGGCGGCGCGGTCCTTGACCGACTGGCCCGGGTTCAAAAATTCTGCCTTGCCGTAGATGTCGCAACCCGTGGCGTCCGATGCCGCTTTAAGGCGGATCAGCGGCGTATTGCCGATCAGGTCGATGACGGAAGAGACGGTCTTGGCCATAGCGGGGCTCCGGGAAAGGTTGCGCTTGCTATCAAATCTGAGGGCGCAACCCAAGCGATGGATTCTAATCGCCTGATTTAGTGAACCTCCCTGCGAAACCTACCCTACCGCCTTTTTTACCTGTCGGGCACAGGATGACCGGTGTTTCGAGGAGGCCTGTGCAATGGCACTTTAAGCTTTTGTCTAAAGGTGCATCTTTACCCGAAACGTGCGTAACAGTTTCCGGGACACGCTCTAACTCTTGTCTTTCCGACTTCGGGTCCGTAATAGCGGGACGTTCGCCCCTGCTCAGGATTGTCAATGGCTGTCTTTACGCACGTTTCCGATGACGATGCCCGGGCCTATCTGCGCGCCTACGACATCGGCGACCTGATCCACCTCGAAGGCATCGAGGAAGGCGTTTCCAACACCAATTTCAAGGTCGAGACCACGTCTGGTCTCTACGCGCTGACGCTGTTCGAGTCCGCCACGCCGTGGGACGACCTGCCGTGGTTCATGGACTATACCCTCTATCTTGATCGCAAGGGCTATCCGGCGCCGGGGCCGGCGCTGAAGCGCGATGGCTCCAGCCTGGGGGAAATCAACGGCAAGCCGTGCGCCCTGATCCGGTGGCTGCCCGGCCGTTGGCCGCGCAATCCGGATGTCCGCCACGCGGCGTCGGCGGGCGAATACCTGGCTCGGTTGCATCTGGTCGGGGGGGATTTCCCGCAGATCCGCGGCAACAGCATGGGCATTGACATGTGGCCAAACCTGATCGCCCGGTGCGACCCGGCGGCGGCCGGGTCGCCGCGCGCTCTGGCTATACTGGAGGATTTCCGCCAGGAACTGGCCTTGCTGCAGCAAGAATGGCCGCAGGACCTGCCGAAAGGTGCCATCCATGCCGACTATTTCACCGACAATGTGCTGATGAACGAAGACGGTCAGGTGACGGGCGTCATCGACTATTATTATGCCTGCACCGATTTCTATGCCTACGATCTCGCGGTGGCGCTGAACGCCTGGGGCTTTACGCCGGGTGGCCAGCCGATGCCGGAGATGATCCACGCCTTTGCCGCCGCCTATAACGTCCTTCGACCGTTGTCCGAAGCCGAGGTCGCTGCCCTGCCGCTATTTGCCCGCGGCTCGGCCATGCGCTTTACCCTGACGCGGCTGTATGATCTGTTGAACCACGACCCGTCGTGGGTGGTGAAGCCCAAGGATCCGGAAGCCTTTTACCGGCGGCTGGACTACCATCGTACCGTGCAAGGTGGCGACGCCTATTTCTGACGGGAGATGATTACGCGGGGAGGGGTAGAATGTTTCGACAAATGTTCGTCATGTTGGCGTTAAAGATGTTGGCCGTCGTACCCGCCCAAGCGTACCCGAGCTGTTTTCCGCTGTTGTAGACGTTACGGCCGAAGTCGCGCCGGACGCGCTCAACAAGCTTGCGTCAATGCGTGGTACCAAAAGGCGATACCTGGCACGCAAGCCAGAGGCAATCCATCCAGGGCGAACAGATCTCCCCGTTTTGGAGACATCGTCTGGATGGTGGATCAGCAGAAATATCGGTCAGGCTGACCTCAAGCGAGCGCTCAGCGCTTTGGCGCTGGCGACCGGCTTGACTTTGGGAAAAGATGTTATTTATCCAGCACCGGCGAATTCGTTCAAGCATCTGATTATGCGGTAAAACCTGTTACCGCCCTAAGCGCTTCCGCCTGGTCATTGGGGATGGCCGTGATCTTTTCCTTCAGGCCATGAAGCGCCTGGATCGCCTCTGGGACCTCCGGTGCGAAGCCCAGGGCGTTTGAGACGAAATCCGGGAACTTGGCCGGGTGGGCGGTAGCCAGAGCGATATGCGGGCCCGAACCCTTGCGCTTGAGCGCTGCGGCGACTCCCACGGCGGTGTGCGGGCAAATCACCTTGTTCCAGGTCTTCCAGGCGTGTTGGATGGTAGCGGCGGTCTCGGCCTCGGAAATGGTGCTGGCGGTGACTTCTTTCAGGCAGGCAGACTGAAGCTCGCCGGACAGACGAACCTCGCCGCGGGCGGCGAAGGTTTCGAAAAAGCCGCGCGTGCCGGCGGCCGAGCGGCCCGAGGCTTCGAAGATCAGGCGTTCGAAGTTGGACGGCGCCTGGACATCCATACTGACCGACGCGGATTCAACAGCCTGGCGGCGGATATACTTGCCATCGTTCAGAGCCTGGGACAGGGCGTCGTTGCGGTTCACCGCGGCATGGAGGTGGCCGATGTTTCCGCCGATTTTGCGCCCGGCCCAACCGGCGAAGGCGTCGCCGAAATTGCCGGTCGGCACCACAAAGTTTGGCCGATCGGCGCCCGACGCCGCACTGGCGGCGAGATAATAGGGCACCTGGCCCAGCAGCCGGCCCCAGTTGATGGAATTGACGCTGGAGATCAGGCCGCGCGCTTTCAGGCTATCGTCGCCCAGCAAGCTTTTGACGATACGTTGGCAGTCGTCGAAATCACCTTCTACACCGATGTTAAGGACATTATCAGCCGTGACCGTGGTCATCTGCAGGCGCTGCACTGCCGAGACCCGGCCAAGGGGATGGAAGACGATCAGGCGAACGCGCGCCGAACCGGCAAAGGCCCGCACGGCAGCGGCGCCGGTATCGCCCGAGGTGGCGGTGACCAGGGTCAGGTTGTCACCGGTCTGGGCCAGGGCGGCGTCGGTCAGCGGGGCGATCATCTGCATGGCCATGTCTTTGAAGGCGAGCGTCGGACCATGATAGAGCTCCAGCAGCCAGAGATTGTCCTCCAGCCGGGTCAGCGGCGTTTCGCCGTCGCGCAGGAAGGCCGCTGCGGTCCGCTCGGCGGCTACGCGGACGGCGGGGGCGCCCAGGACGTCGACGCCGAACAGGTTGAGCAGCTTTTCGGTCAGGTCGGCATAGGGGCCGCTGGCCGCGGCATTAAGATCGAATTCCGGGGTCGGGTAAACCGCGGGTACGTACAAACCGCCATCTGGTGCAAGGCCGTCAAGCAGAGCTCCGGCAAAGGTCTTGGGGCCGGTGAATCCGCGCGTACCTATATAGTTCATTTTGTTACCAAATTTCCTTGGCAGAGTTACAACTTGCGGCCCGTTGCGCTTATGCTACAAGCCGCCCCCGATCACCCCGCTTTACACATGTCAAGCCCTGGGGCGGCCTATCATTTTCAGGCAGGCGAGAAAAGAGCCTTCATGTCCGCGACCGCCACAAATCCTGTCCTGCCGGATATTCTGGCGCAGGCGAAGCGTATCACGATCAAGGTCGGCTCGTCCCTGGTCATCGACGCGGCGTCCGGAAAGGCCAACGCAGCCTGGATGGCCGGCCTGGCGGACGATATCGCCGCCCTTAAGGCGCAAGGGCGATCAGTGATGCTGGTATCTTCGGGGGCGGTGGCGCTGGGACGGCGCTATCTCGGCCTGTCGCGGACCAAGCTGAAGCTGGACGAGAAACAGGCCGCCGCCGCCGCCGGGCAACCCCTGCTCATGAGCGCCTGGGAGGTGGCGTTTTCGGCGGTTGGCATCAAGACCGCCCAGGTGCTTCTGACGCGCGAAGATACCGAAAAGCGCCGGCGCTGGCTGAATGCCCGGGCAACGGTCGATACCCTGTTCGATCTCGGCTGCGTTCCCATCGTCAATGAGAACGACACGGTGGTGACCGAGGAGATCCGCTATGGCGACAATGACCGTCTGGCGGCGCGGGCGGCGCAACTGGTGCGGTCGGAAGCCTTAATTCTGCTGTCGGACATCGACGGTCTGTACACCAGTGACCCGCGCAAGGATCCGAACGCCGAACATATCGCCGTGGTCGAAAAGCTGGATGCCCGCATCGAGGCCATGGCCGGCGGCGCCAATGTCCTGGCCGGAGTCGGTACCGGCGGCATGGCCACCAAGATCGCCGCGGCCAAGATCGCCGGGTCGGCCGGTTGCGCCACCCTGATCGCGCTCGGCTCGGTTCATCGGCCGTTGTCGAGCCTGGGCGGCCCGGCCGGCGCGCGCTTTACTCTGTTCAAGCCGCAGGCCTCGCTTTCGGCGGCCTATAAGGCGTGGATCGCCGGGACGGTCGTGCCGGCGGGCAAGGTGATGCTGGACGAAGGGGCGGTGCGCGCCCTGCATAATGGCAAATCGCTGTTGCCGTCAGGCATTGTCGAGGTCATCGGCCAGTTCGACAAGGGCGACACGGTATCGATTACCTCACCGGCCGGGGTCGAGGTCGCACGCGGCATTGTCAGCTATGGCGCCGACGATATTCGGCATATTCGTGGTCGGACCAGCAGGGACATTGAGGCGATCCTGGGGTACACCAGCGGAGACGAGGTCATCCACCGCGACGATATGGTTTTGGTTTAGAGAAGAAAAGGTCTGATATGACGGACGCTGCGGGCCCCTTTATCGAACTTCTGCGTCCGCACATGGACGAACCGGCGCAAAGCTATTTTTTCGACCTGCTGGAACAGGCGTCGGTCTATCTGGAATATGGCAGCGGCGGCAGCACGGTCTGCGCCGCGCACACAATCAACATCTCCACCGTCATTTCGGTAGAAAGCGATCCGCAATGGATCGGGCATGTTCGCCATAATCTGGGCGAGGTCGCGCACAAGGTTCACCTCGAACACGCCGATGTTGGTCCGGTGGTCGACTGGGGACGGCCGCGCGATCGCGGCGGCATCGACACCTATCACAACTACGCCACCCAGCCGTGGGAGATCGCCTGGCGCCTGGGCGTGATGCCCGATCTGATCATGGTGGACGGCCGTTTCCGCGTTGCCTGTTTTCTGTACAGCCTGGTCTGCGCGCCGGAAGGGGCGACAATGATCCTGGACGACTATGTCGGCCGCGACCACTACAAGGTGGTCGAGGATTTCTGTCCGCTGTTCGAAATGTCGGGCCGGATGGCCGTGTTCAAAGTGACCAAAAGCTATGAACTGCCGCAGCTGATGAAGCAGTTCGCCCGTCATTCCATCCTGGCGGATTGAGCGCCGAATCGATCATATCCCATGAAACCGTCGCCTTTTTTCGCGTTTGCGCTATAAGGCGGGCGAGACAAGGATCATCCGATGGCCGACCAATCCCGCACCCAAACGCTGCCCAAGACTTTAACGGACCTGATGTTCGCCATGGCCGACAGGGCCAAAATGGGCGCAGAGGCCCTGCGCCTGGCCGGACAAGAGGTGCGCACACAGGCCATTCTGGAATCGGCAAAGGCCATCCGGGCCCGTGCGACCGAGATACTGTCCGCCAATGACGCCGATCAGGCGTCGGCGCGCGACAAGGGTCTGACCGACGCCATGATCGAGCGGCTGATCCTCAATCCCGCCCGTGTCGAAGCCATGGCCAGGGGGCTGGAAGAGGTTGCCAACCTGCCCGATCCTGTCGGTCGCGAACTGGCGCGATGGACGCGGCCCAATGGGCTGGATATCGCCCGGGTCTCGACCCCCATCGGCGTCATCGCCATCATCTATGAATCGCGCCCCAATGTGACAGCCGATGCGGCCGCCCTGTGCATCCGTTCGTCCAATGCCGCCATTCTGCGTACGGGTTCTGAAGCGCTTAACTCAGCCCTGGCCATCTATGCCGCTTTCGAAGACGGTTTGCGCGCCGCCGGTTTGCCCGATTGCTGCGTGCAACTGGTGCCGACCTCCGACCGCGACGCCGTCGGCCTGATCCTCGGCGGACTGGGTGGAGCCATCAACCTGATCATTCCGCGCGGCGGCAAGTCGCTGGTCGCCCGTGTTCAGGCCGAGGCCCGCGCCCCCGTGCTGGCGCATCTGGAGGGGCTGAATCACACCTATGTCCACAGCGCTGCCGATCCCGACAAAGCCGTGGCGGTGACCGTGAACGCCAAGATGCGCCGGGTGTCGGTGTGCGGCGCGACCGAGACTTTGCTGATCGACCAAGCTGTCGCCGCCGACCTGCTGCCGAAAATCGCTGACGCCCTGGTCGCCAGGGGTTGCGAGTTGCGCGGCGATGACGCGGCGCAAGCCATCTATCCGATGACAGCAGCGACGCAGGACGACTGGAAGACCGAATACCTCCTGCCGATCCTGGCGGTGAAAGTGGTCGACGGTCTCGATGACGCTATCGCCCATATCAGAACCTACGGATCGGGCCATACCGAGGCCATCATCACCGAGGATGCCAAGGCCGCCGAGGCATTCCTCAATGAGGTCGATTCGGCCATTGTGATCTGGAATGCCTCGACGCAATATGCCGACGGCGGTGAGTTCGGGCTGGGTGCCGAAATCGGGATTTCAACCGATCGGCTGCATGCCCGAGGTCCGGTGGGTGCGGAGCAATTAACCACGTTTAAATATGTCGTCCGGGGTGAAGGCCAGACCCGTCCCTAGACTGGACCCCAGAACCGTCCAGATAACCGTTCTGAACCTCGCGCAAACAGCGAAAAAACTCCACAGTTTCCTTATGTTTCATGTCTTCCAGGCGAGTTGTCACGGGACTGTCGTCAAATCGATTTAAGAGCGCCGTTCTTTTGGATTATGGAAGTTCTAACGGACTTCAGATGTAGTGGGTGTATGGACAAGCGGAAATCAGTTTGGAACGTGGTTCCGGCCGGCAGCGTGATCGGTATGCTCGCGTTGGTCGGCATTGCCATGTTGCCGGTATTGCGGCCCTTTTTGATCTATGCTGCCCTGTTGGTCGTTGCCTTTACCCTGTACAAGTACCTGGTGGTCGTCGGTGACGCCGAGAGCCGGATCAAGTCGCTTAAGGCCCCGGAAAAGCAGATCAAGGTCCAGCCCCAGGGGCCCAGCTTCCAGGAGGTCCTGCGCGCCATCCCTGATCCGGTGATGATCGTTTCCGGCATCGAGCCCGACGATATCGCCGGCCGCTGGATCGTCTTCGCCAATACGGCGGCCCAGACCATGTTCCGCATGGACGGCGAGGGCGGGCTGCTGGTCAGCACCATTCGTAACCCCGAAGTACTGGAATGCGTCGATGAAGCCCTGTTCGGCGGCATCAGCGCCTCGACCGTTTACGACCTGGCCGGTGGCGCCCGCGACCAGATCTGGCGCGCCTATTCCAGCCCTTTACCCGTAACGGGACCCCAGCGCCTGGCCCTGCTGACCCTGCGCGACGAGACCGATGCCCGTCGCATGGAGCGCATGCGTGCCGACTTTTTGGCCAATGCCTCGCACGAACTGCGTACACCCCTGGCGTCGTTGACCGGATTTATCGAGACCCTCCGCGGCTCGGCCAGGGAAGACGAAAAGGCGCGCGAAAAGTTCCTCGACATCATGGCCACCCAGGCCGAGCGCATGCGCCGGCTGATTCAGGACCTGCTGTCGCTGTCACGCATCGAGCTGAATGAGCACGTGCCGCCGTCGGGCGAAGCCGATCTGACCCTGGCGGCGCGCGACGTCGCCGACGGATTGTCGTTGATGGCGCGTGACAAGCGCGTCAATATCGTCATCCGTGCCCCCAAGCCCGGCCTGTATCCCATCATCGGAGATCGCGACCAGATCCTGCAGGTGATGCAGAACCTGGTCGACAATGCCCTGAAATACGCACCGGCCGGGTCGGAGATTCTGGTCGATATTCGCTACGACCTGACCCTGGAGCAGGCGGTGGCCGGCAGCAACAGCGGCGCGGCACGGCTGGTCCTGTTGCGTCCGGACCGCAATGTCCACGACTTTTACGCCCAGGTAACGGTGCGCGACGCCGGTTCGGGCATCCGGCGCGAATTCTTGCCGCGCCTGGCCGAACGCTTCTATCGCGTCGAAGGCCAAAAGAGCGGCGACAAGCTGGGGACAGGCCTCGGCCTGGCCATCGTCAAGCATATCATCAACCGGCACCGCGGCGGCCTGGTGGTTGAGAGCCAGAGTGTGTCGGTCGCCAGCGCCACAGACGTACTGGAGCGCACGCCGACCGAAAAGGTCGCCAGCCTGCATGCAACTGAGCCTGTCACCTTCACTGCCTTCAGCGCCTGTTTCCCGCAAGCCCGGGCCCACGGCATCGGCGCCGACACGCCGCGGCTGGTGATCTCGGACGGTTTGCCACGCAACCTCAAAGACGCGGTCTGAGGTTGTTTAGAGCGCAATCCGATAAAGTGTGACGCACCCGCACGGGCGCTCCCGTTTTCGGATAAATTGCGCGACAAAACAAAAACTTATACCAACCCGCGAAATTCTTGATACAGCGCGGGTTGGCAAACGCGCCAGCGTACGTTTCTGGGGCGCCCCCTGCCAACGGGTCAAGAGTCGAGAGCATTCGCCGGTGGGCTTAAATTGCGAGGACTTGCGCGTTAACCCTTGTTTCTTTCGCGCGTGCGGGATGACATAATAAAACTGTCACAAAATTCCCCTAAAGCCCCTGTAAAATCTTGGTTACACTTCGGGTTTAGACTGGCGAATCATTGCCCGGCCTACGACCTTGATAGCCGGATCAGGATGAAGGGTATCGCAGTTGGCACAGTTCAAGATGGGCGCGCACATCGTCAAGACCTACCAGGAAGAGCTGGATCAGCTCAGTGCCGAGGTAGTTCTGATGGGAGGGCTTGCCGAAGCCCAGGTCGCCGATGCTGTCGAAGCCGTTGCGCGGCGGGATGTCGCCCTGGCCCACAGCGTGGTCCTGCGTGATCACAAACTCGATGAACTGGAAAAGGACATCGAGCGCAAATGCATCCGCCTGATCGCCCTGCGCCAACCCATGGCCGACGACCTGCGCCGGACGGTTGCCGCCATGAAACTGGCGACTTCGCTGGAACGTACCGGCGACCTGGCCAAGAACATCGCCAAACGCGCTCTGGTCATCGCCGAAGTCGAACCCATGACGCCGCTGACCCGGTCGATCGAGCGCATGGGCAAGCTGGTATCGTCACGCCTGCGCGACGTGCTGGACGCTTACAAGGCGGGCAAACTGGACCTGGCGCAGAATGTCTGGTCTTCAGACACAGAGGTCGACGAACACTACAACGCCCTGTTCCGCGAGCTTCTGACCTACATGATGGGCGATCCGCGCACCATTTCGGCCTGCACGCATCTGCTGTTCATGGCCAAGAATCTGGAACGTATCGGTGACCATGCCACCAACATGGCCGAACATATCCATTATGAGCTGACGGGCGAAGACTATGTCGAAGACCGTCCCAAGGGCAACACCTTAAGTTCCATAGAGTGAGCATGCGACCTTACATCATCATCGCCGAAGACGAGGACGCCCTGTCGACGCTCCTCCACTACAACCTTGAAAAAGAAGGCTACGAGACCGCCATGGCGGCCGACGGCGACGAGGCGCTGGTGATGATCAAGGAGCGTCAGCCTGACCTGCTGGTGTGCGACTGGATGATGCCCAAGGTGTCGGGGATCGAGGTCTGCCGGCGGCTGCGTTCGGCGGCGCCGACGCGCAACCTGCCGATCGTTATGCTGACGGCTCGTTCGGAAGAAAGCGACCGCATCCGCGGTCTCGATACCGGGGCCGATGACTATGTCGTCAAGCCGTTTTCGATGGTCGAATTCATGGCCCGTATCCGCGCCGTCCTTCGCCGCATCCGGCCGGGCCTGAGCGAGGATCGCGTGGAATTCGGCGAAATCAGCGTCGACCGCCTGTCGCACCGTGTCCAGCGCGGCGGCCGTGACATCCACCTCGGGCCGACGGAATACAAGCTGCTCGACCATTTCATGCAGTATCCCAAGCGCGTGTTCTCGCGTGAGCAACTGCTGGACGCCGTGTGGGGCAATGACGTCTATGTTGAGGCGCGCACCGTCGACGTCCACATCGGCCGTTTGCGCAAGGCGCTGAACCGGGATGACGAGTTCGATCCGATCCGCACAGTGCGCTCGGCCGGATATTCGCTGGACATTCAGGGGTGATTTGACGGCGTTTCTGGCAGTGTTAACTTGCGCGCCACGAAACACGCTCTTCTTTTGCTCGCTTTCGTTGACGCGCCCACCTTGGCCGGCCTGCCATTGGACGTCTCAGTCCTAAAGCGCAATCCGATAAAGTGTGCCGCACCCGCACGGGCGCTCCCGTTTTCGGATAGATTGCGCGACACAACAAAAACCTAGAGCGGGATTTTGAGTCCATTAAAACTCATCCCGCTCTACAGTCTTCCTGCTAAGCCGCCACGGGACTTTCGGTGGCCAAAAGTGCATCATACGCGCTCTCGACCGCGGCGATGAAGACGGGATTCCCTGCCAGGCTCTCCGGGAAAACCGCTCGCACGGCCAGGAAAGCCGCCACATCGGCGCGCGTGTCCGTCAATCCCTTGCCAAGGGCGATCAGGTCGGCTGCCATAGGATCGGCAAGTGGTTCACCCGACACGGCCTTGTTGCGCACGAAGCGCATCCACGCCGCCAGAGGCACGGCCAGGCGCGAAACATCATGGCCCTGGGCCAAGGCTTCGGACAGCGAACTCAAAATCCGGATCGGCAGTTTCTGAGAACCGTCCCAGGCGATCTGGGACAGCAAATGGCGGATGGCCGGGTTGCGAAAGCGCTTCAGGATGGCCTCGCAATAGCCCGGCAGGTCCATGCCCTTTGGCGTCTCCAGCAGCGGCACGACATCCTTCAGCATCAGGTCGCGTACCAGTCCCGACAGTTCCGGATCGTTCATCGCCTGCGACACGGTTTCATAGCCCTTGTGCAGGCCGGCATAGGCCAGGGTGGAATGCGGGCCGTTCAGCAGGCGCAGCTTGGCGCGTTCATAGGCCGGGACGTTGTCGGTCAAGATGACACCGACTGAAGCCCAGTCGGGGCCGCTGTCATGGACATGGTCTTCGATCACCCACTGGGTGAAGGCTTCGCGCTGGATCGGCCAGGCGTCGTGCAGACCGATGGCGTCCGCCACGCGGGCGCGCAGGGCGTCGTCGGTCGCCGGGGTGATGGAATCGACCATGGTGCACGGACACGCCAGGCCGGACTCGATCCAGGCGGCCAGTTCAGCATCTAACCGTGCGGCCAGGGCAACGACTGCCGCCTTTAAACGTTTGCCATTATTGGGCAGGTTGTCGCATGGAATCAGCACGAACGGTGCCTTGCCGCAATCACGTCGCTGGCGCAGGCCTTCGACGACATAGCCGACAAAGGATTTTGGCGCCCGGGGGTTGGCCAGATCGTGGGCGATATCGGCATGGCCGAAATCGAGCGCCCCGTCGGCCAGCAGGCAATAGCCTTTCTCCGTCACGGTCGATGTAACGATGCCACAGCCCAGCAGGCGTTCGAACACGGCCTCGGGGTTTTCCGGTCCGACCAGGACCTCACGGATCGAGGCGATGATCCTGTAACCGATCTCCTCGTCCAGGGTCGCCAGGGTGTAGAGGCCGTCCTGTGGGTTAAGTGCATCACGTACGCCGGTCGAATGCAGGGAAACACCGCAGATCCCCCAGCGCGGGTCGGTAGCCGCCAGGGCGTCGAGATAGGCTGCCTGGTGGGCGCGGTGGAAGGCGCCGGGACCGAAATGGACGACACCCAGTTCCAGGGTGGTGGGATCATAGGCCGGCGTTTCAGCGTCAGCCTGTTCAAAATAGGCAAGGGAAAGCTTCACAGGGTGACTCCGTTCTTCCAGATGGCGATTTCGCGCTCGTCATTTTTCTCGTTGCAGCTAGGCTGGCCAGAAGCCGTTTGCAAGATCAACTCCATCAGGGAGTCGGTAGTCGCGTCGAGACCGTCGTTCAGCACACGGCCGGCGTCGAAGTCGATCCAGTGCGGCTTCTTTTGCGCCAAGGCCGAATTTGAGGCGATTTTCAGGGTTGGGGCAGGGAATCCCAGCGGCGTACCGCGTCCCGTCGTGAACAGGACGATCACCGCCCCCGCGGCCGTCAGGGCCGTCGACGACACGGCGTCGTTGCCTGGCGCTTCCAGCAGGCTGAGGCCCTTTTCGTGGGCACGTTCGCCGTAACGCATGACTTCGTTGAGCGGCGAGGTCCCGCCCTTTTGCACCGCGCCCAGGGATTTTTCCTCCAGGGTGGTGATACCGCCGGCCTTGTTGCCGGGCGACGGGTTTTCGAACACCGGCTGATTGTGGTTGAGGAAATACTGTTTGAAGTCGTTGACCACTGACACCACGCCGTCGAACACAGCTTGGTTCTTCGCACGGCCCATCAGGATGCGCTCGGCGCCGAAGATTTCGGGAATCTCGGTCATGATCGCCTGGCCGCCGGCGAAGGCCACCCGGTCAGCGACCTTGCCCACCAGCGGATTGGCCGTCAGGCCGGAGAAACCGTCCGAGCCACCGCACTTGACGCCGATGGCCAGGTCCGACAGGTCGCAGGGTTCGCGCTGGTCCTTTTCGATAACGGCAACCAGCTCTTCCAAGGCTTCGAGCCCGGTTTCGGTCTCGTCCTCGACCATCTGGGCGGCGAAATACTTCAACCGGTCCGCCGGGCGCTCGATGTCTTTCAGCAGAGCGGACAACTGATTGTTCTCGCAGCCCAGGCCGACGATCAGCACGCCGCCTGCATTGGGATGCATGGCCAGGGCCGCGATCAGCTTGCGGGTATGGTCGAGGTCGTCGCCGAGTTGGGAGCAGCCCAGCGGATGGGTCAGGGCATGGACGCCGTCGACACGGCCCTTGAAGCGCTCCGATGCCGAGCGAGCGAGCCGCTCAGAGGTGCGGGCGACGCAACCGACCGTGCACAGAATCCAGATTTCGTTGCGGATGCCGACCCGACCGTCCGACCTGCGATATCCCCAAAACTGCCCCGTCGTGAACTGGCCGGCAGTTGCGGCCGGGGTTTCTACCGGCACAGGTTGGTAGCTGTAATCCTCGACCCCCGACAGGGCGGTGGCCAGGTTATGACTGTGAATGTGCGCTCCGGCGGCGATCGCCTGGGTCGCCTTGCCAATGACGAAGCCGAACTTCCTCACCGCCTGGCCGGCCGGAATGTCATACAGGGCGATCTTGTGGCCCTTGGGGATATCGTTCGTCAGGGTAAGGGTCAGCCCGCAAGTGGTGACCGTTTCGCCGGCGAACACTTCCTCCAGCGCGACGGCAACATGGTCGTTTTCGTGGATACGCAGGATGCCGGGGCGCGCGACGTCCTTGCCGCCCAAACCGGCGCACCCAGTCTTGCTGTTGGCCGCCTGATCATCGGGCATAATTCACTCCATTGCAAAAACGCGTGCAAACCGCGGGCATTGCTTATATGGTAACCGGTGTCATTAAGTAAAGCCGGGGATTCAGGCAATATGCCGGGGAAAATAAACGGGGCAAAAGCGGTTATCCACCTCTTTGCGAATCCTGCAAATCTCGATAGCACGTTACGCTACACATGACCCGACCTTCGCAACCCCGCACGCCCGTAACCACCGGCCGTGAACCCGGCGACCTGATGACCGACCACGTTTCTGGCGACCGCATGAACGGTGACCGCATGAGCGGAGACCCCGTCGAAGAATTCATGAAACGTCGCAAGAAAGCGACGATCAATGATGTTGCCAGCCTGGCCCAGGTGTCGAAGAAGACTGTCTCGCGGGTGATCAACAACTCCCCCAGTGTGCGCGGTGAGACCCGCGATCTGGTCAATGATATCATCGCCCGTATCGGCTTCCGGCCCGACCCTCAAGCGCGCGGCCTGGCGTTCCGCAAGTCGTTCCTCATCGGACTGATCTACGACAACCCCAACGCCCAGTATATCGTCAACATGCAGATGGGCGCGTTGGACGGGCTGCGTGGTTCCGGCAACGAACTCGTCGTGCACCCGTGCGACTGGAAGGGCGAGGACTTCCTCGACGAGATCCGCGATTTCGTTGAACTGCAACGCCTGTCGGGCGTTATCATCCTTCCGCCGGTCGCCGAGGACCGCAACCTGCTGGCCCTGCTGGATGAACTGGATGTACCCTTCATCCGCGTCACGGCGCGCAGCGGCGACGTCAACGACCCGCCGATCGCCGGCTTGCAAATCGTTTCGGTCGACCGGGTCGGCTGCGAACAGGCCGGCGAACACCTGGTCGAACTGGGCCATCGTCGCATCGCCTTTATCGCCGGCAACAGCCTCTATCCGTCGGCCCACGCGCGCCGTGCAGGCTTCGAGCAGGGCCTGGCGAAGCACGGCCTCGGCTTCGCCCCGGACCTGATCGAACAGGGTGATTACAGCTTCGATTCCGGCTTTGTTGCTGCGTCCAAAATCCTGAGCCGGGTGGACCGCCCCACAGCGATCATCTGCTGTAACGACGACATGGCTGCCGGCGCCTATAAGGTCGCCTACGAATTGGGGCTGCGGGTGCCTGACGACCTGACCATTGTCGGGTTCGATGATGCGCCGATCGCCGCGCGCCTCAACCCAGCCCTGACCACCGTGCGCCTGCCGACACGCGACATGGCACGCACGGCATCAGAAAAGCTGATCGGCAGCGATGCCAAGCCCGGTGCCAGCGTGGTTTTCGACTCGGTCCTGATCGTCCGCGGTTCCTCAGGCCCGGTACCCAAATAAGTTCTTTGGAAATATGATTTTGAACGCATCAAGTGGCGTCCCACTTTTTGAGACGAACCTCAAAAAATCCATTGCCAAAAGGAATGACACCGGTTACCTATGTTGCCACGGGAGCACAGGCAGACATATCACAAGCAGCCTGAAATTATTGAATCCACTGGTGCTATTGATATGACAAAGCCACTCTCCCTGAACGAAGACCGCCTCTTCTCGTCCGACCCCATACAACGCGGCATCGCCCGAGATCTGTATGCCGTGGTCAAGGATTTTCCGATCCTGTCGCCGCACGGCCATACCGACCCGTCATGGTTTGCCCTGAACGAACCGTTCGAGAACGCCACGGCTCTGTTCCTCAGCCCCGACCACTATATCTACCGCATGCTGTATTCGCAGGGCATCGATCTGGACGAGGTCGGCGTTGGCTCCAGGGCCGGTCCGTCGGGCGCCGATCCGCGCGCCGCCTGGCGCATCTTCGCCCAGAACCAGCACCTGTTCCGTGGCACCCCGACCTCGATGTGGATGGGTTATGTCTTCAGCGAAATCATGGGCTTCGAGGCCCAGCTCAGCGAAGAAACCGCCGATTTTTACTTCGACCGCATCGGTGAAATGCTGGCGTCCGACGCCTATCGCCCGCGCGCCCTGTTCGACCGCTTCAACATCGAACTGCTGGCCACGACCGAAGGCCCGACCGACACCCTGGAACACCACCGCACCATAGCAGCGTCGGGCTGGAAAGGCCGGGTCGTCACCGCCTATCGCCCTGACCCGGTGATCGACCCGGAGCACGAGGATTTTCACGACAAGCTGAAGCTGTTTGCCGAACTGACCGGCGAAGACGTCTATAGCTGGAAGGGGTATCTGCGCGCGCACCGCACGCAGCGCGATGTTTTCAAGGCCCATGGTGCCACCTCGACTGACCATGGCCATCCCACCGCCCAGACGGCCAACCTGTCGCCGGCCGACGCCAAGGCGCTGTTCAAGCGTGTCACCGGCAAGGCTGTGACCGCCGAAGACGCCGAATTGTTCCGCGCCCAGATGCTGACGGAAATGGCCCGCATGAGCCTGGACGACGGCCTGACCCTGCAGATCCATCCGGGTTCATTTCGCAACCACAATCTCAAGGTTTTCGAAAAGTATGGCCGGGACAAGGGTTGCGACATCCCCCTGCCGACCAACTATGTCCATGCTCTAAAGCCGCTGCTCGACGTCTTCGGCAACGAGAAGAACCTGACCGTCATCCTGTTCACTCTGGACGAGACCAATTACAGCCGCGAACTGGCCCCCCTGGCCGGCCACTATCCCATCCTGAAGCTGGGCCCGTCCTGGTGGTTCCACGACAGCCCCGAAGGCATGACGCGTTTCCGGGAGCAGGTTACCGAGACGGCCGGTTTCTACAATACCGTCGGATTCAATGATGACACCCGCGCCTTCCTGTCGATCCCGGCGCGCCACGATGTCGCCCGTCGAATCGACGCCAGGTTCCTGGCCCGTCTCGTAGCCGAACACCGACTTGGGCTCGAAGATGCCGCCGATCTCATCAAGGACCTCACCTACAATCTACCCAAAGCCGCTTACAAGCTTTGAGAACTCGATTGCGTTTGAATAATTTTGATCGTAAATGATCGGAAAAAACGGAGCCCGCCAGACCTATGTGCCAGACCTCACTCTACCGAAAAATCTACCACGCCACCCACCCCGACATGATGGAAGGTGCCGGCACGCAGGACCTGCGCGAAAAGTACCATATCGGCGGGTTGTTCGAGGCCGATGCGATCGTCCTCAACTACACCCACTTCGAACGCTTCGTCGTCGGCGGTGCCGCCCCGGTGGGACAGACCCTGAAACTGCCCGACCAGACCGAACCGGCCTCGGCTGCCGGTCATCCCTTCCTGGAACGCCGCGAACTGGGCGTGATCAATGTCGGCGGTGGCGCCGGTACGGTCACAGTCGACGGTACGGTGTATGACCTTGGTCTGAAGGACGGTCTCTACATCCCGATGGGCACGGCCGAAGTGCTGTTCGCCTCGACGGACGCTGCCAATCCGGCCCTGTTCTACCTGACCTCGACCCCGGCCCACGCCCGCTACGAGACGGTCAAGATTTCGATCGACCAAGCGGTGCCGTTGGAACGCGGTGCCCTGGAAACCTCGAACCAGCGCGTCATCTACCAGTACATCGTGCCGACAACGGCCAAGTCGTGCCAGTTGCTGCTCGGCCTGACCATCCTGGCGCCTGGTTCGGTGTGGAACACCATGCCGCCGCACCTGCACGATCGTCGCTCGGAAGTCTATTTCTACTTCGGCCTGGGCGCCAACGACCGCGTCTTCCACTTCATGGGCGAACCGGATGCGGCGCGTCACATCGTCATGGCCAACAACGAAGCCGTCGTTTCGCCGCCGTGGTCGATCCACATGGGTGCCGGCACCTCCAACTACGCCTTCATCTGGGCCATGGGCGGGGAAAACCTCGACTATACCGACATGAAGGTCCTCGACATCTGCCAACTGGCCTAAAAACAAAATAAAGCGGGAAAGAAACTTCACATGGCGATCAACATGTTCGATCTGACGGGCAAGGTGGCCCTTGTCACCGGTGCCAATACCGGCCTCGGTCAGGGCATTGCCCTGGCTCTGGCGCAAGCCGGCGCCGACATCGCCGCCGCCGGCATCGTGCCGGCCGAGGAAACCGGCGACAAGGTCCGCGCCCTGGGCCGTAGGTTCCTCAATATCGACGCCAACCTGATCACCATCGAGCCGGTCGAGCGGATCGCCGCTGAAACGATTGCTGGTCTCGGCGGTCTCGACATCCTGGTCAACAATGCCGGCCTGATCCGCCGTCAGGACGCCGTCGACTTCTCGGAAAAAGACTGGGACGACGTCATGAACGTCAACATCAAGGGCGCCTTCTTCATGGCTCAGGCGGCCGGCCGCCACATGATCGCCCAGGGCAGCGGCAAGATCATCAACATCGCCTCAATGCTCAGCTTCCAGGGCGGCATCCGCGTCCCCAGCTATACGGCGTCAAAGTCGGGCATTGCCGGCATCACCCGTCTGCTGGCCAACGAATGGGGCGCCAAGGGCCTCAACATCAACGCCATTGCGCCGGGTTATATGGCGACCGACAACACCGCTCAGATCCGCGCCGACGAAGTCCGCGAAAAGGCCATCCTGGACCGCATTCCGGCCGGGCGCTGGGGTTTGCCGTCGGATCTGGCCGGCACGGCCATCTTCCTGGCGGCCTCGGCTTCGGACTATGTCAACGGCGCGGTCATCCCGGTCGACGGCGGCTGGCTGGCGCGGTAAGCCGAACTTACTCTCCAACTCCGTAAATTCGGAACTCACCGCGTAGTGGCATATTCCCCAAGGGAATCCACAGATTTCACAGATTACACAGATTAAGACTCTCATCTGTGTAATCAGTGAAATCTGTGGACCCGCTTTTCTATCATGCCGCTCCGCGGCAGTTTCCGGATATGGAGACCGACCATGAACTTCGACGAAATTGCCCAAAAATTTGTCACGGCCCGCCGTACCGGCACGGCCCTGCCTGACTATCCCGGCGTCGTGCCCCAGCACATGGAACAATCCTACGCCATCCAGGATCGCGCCATCAAGCTGTGGGGCCGGCCCATCGTTGGCTGGAAGATCGGCCGCCTGAAGCCCGAATTCCAGCCGCTGCACGGCACCGAACGCCTGGCGGGCCCGATCTTTGCCCCCGCCTTCAAGGACTATCAGGGCGAAGAGGTCACGGTTGCCGTTTATGAAGGCGGGTTCGCCGCCGTCGAAGCCGAATATATCTTCCGCATTGACCACGATGCTGACCCGCAAAAGACCGCATACAGCGAAGAGGACGCCATACGCCTGATCGACGGTGTTTTTGCGGGCATCGAAATGGCGGGATCACCCCTGCCTACGATCAACACCCTGGGGCCTGTCGTCACCGCCTCGGACTTCGGCAACAATTTCGGCCTGATCCTGGGGGCGCGCCTGGCCGAATTCGACTCCGACTCGACCGTCTCGCAACTCGATGCCGAGCACGTGAAAAGCTTTTCGGCCCGCACTGAGATGGACGGCACCGTCGTCGGCGAAGGTGGCCTTTTCACCATGCCGGGCGGCCCGTTGAAGGCCATTGCCTGGCTGGCCGGTCACCTGGCTGCCCGTGGCCTGCCACTGACCCGCGGCCAACTGATTTCGTCAGGCGCCACCACCGGCATCCATGACATCGGCGCCGGCCAGAGTTCCGTCGTCACCTTCAGTGGCCCTCACGAGACGGTTGTCCTCAAACTGCGCACCGTCACTGTCAATCCGGACATCGCCGAACTGAGCTGATCGCGTTCTCAGCAGAGTCGTAAGCTGGCCCCGCAGACCTGCGGGGCCAGTTTCTTTGCCAGTAAGACAAGCTTAAACGTTTACATTTATGGTTAAGGCAAGTTCGAAGCAGGAGCCGAAATTTTTACAGATAAATGTTGTGCATGTCGTAGCTATGGCAAAAATAGCGCAGGTGCTATGTAATCCTGAGAAGGTTGTGCCACCGGTGTCATTTTAGCTAAGGCGGCGGGTTGTCTCTGTAAAAAATCTATGTCTTAGTTCGAACAACGTCCGGCAGTTCACATTATGGAAAGGTGTGACACCGGTGTCATCAATGTCGCCAAATGATCAGCCGCGCTTAAGCGGTGGCACAAACGGGGAGTAAAACCTTATGACCAAGCCAACCAACGCAACCTTTGCGTCCAAGAAATTCCTGCGCTTTGGGGTCTCCATGACCGCCGTGGCGCTCGCCGCCGGGACCCTTGCCCTGCCGGCCCTGGCCCAGGACGCAGCGCCCGCCGCTGCTGCCGAGGATGACACCGTCGTCGTCGTCGTCACCGGCTTCCGCGGGTCGCTGCAGAGCTCGATAAATGCGAAGAAGCGCGAGTCGAGCATTGTCGACGTTATCACCGCTGAAGACATCGCCGACTTCCCAGATAACAACTTGGCTGAAAGCCTGCAGCGTATACCGGGTATCGCCATCGACCGTGACGGCGGCGAAGGGCGTACCATCACAGTGCGCGGCCTGGGTTCGCAATTCACCCGCGTTCGTATCAACGGCCTGGAAGCCCTGGCCACTGCGGGCGGCAAGGATTCCACGGGCGCCAATCTGGACCGCGGTTTCGACTTCAACGTTTTCGCTTCGGAACTGTTCAAATCTCTGACAGTACGCAAGTCGCAAAGCGCCAACGTCGATGAAGGTTCGCTGGGCGCCACGGTCGATCTGCAGACCTCGCGTCCCTTCGACTATAAGGGCTTCACCCTGGCGGGTGGCGCCCAGGTTGCCTACAATGACCGGTCCGAGGACACGAGCCCGCGCTATACCTTCCTGGTGTCCAATCGCTGGGCTGACGGAAAGCTGGGCGCCCTACTGTCGGTGGCCTACTCGGAACGAACCTTGTTCGAAGAAGGACCCTCCACCGTCCGTTGGGAAAACGCCTTCAACCAAAGCAATGGTGGTCGCTTCCAGAACTACTCGACCGACGGCGGCGCCACCTTCACCGGCATCCCAGCATCCGGCACCCTGACGGGTGAGGCGCTGAAGGTCTCGAACGCTCTGCACCCACGTATTCCGCGCTACGGTCGCCTCAGCTACGACCAGAAGCGACTGGGCATCACCGGCGCCTTTCAGATGCGTCCAAACCCCAACACTCTGATCTCGATCGAGGGCCTTTACTCGAAGTTCCGCGCCGACCGGACCGAGCAATACCTCGAAGTGATTTCGTTTAGCCGCGGCGGCGCCGGAATCGGCAACCCGGCCACGGATATCTACAACTACACGATCTCCGACCAGGGCGTGATCACTAAGGCTGCGTTCAACGATGTCGATGTCCGCTCGGAACACCGCTTCGACGACCAGTCCTCCACTTTCTCGCAGCTCAGCCTGACCTGGGACCAGAACTTCACGGACCGTTTCCGCGGCTCGTTCCGCATCGGTTCGTCCGAGTCGATCCAGGACAACCCGCGTCAGACGACCTTGTCGATCGAAGCCTACGATGTTGATGGTTACAGCTATGACTTTACCGACCAGACCGCGCCGGTGTTCAACTACGGCACCCATAATGGCTGCACCGTGTCGCAGGCCTGCTACTGGACTTTCGGCAACGGCGGCCCGACCGGGGGCGCGCGCGGTGACGCCTCTCTCATCCGTATCCGGCCGAACAGGACCACAAATTCGTTCAACACGCTGTCGGCAGACTTCACCTACGACATCAACGACGTCTTCACCCTGCGCTTCGGAGCCTCTGTGAAGGATTTCGAACTGGTGACCATGCAGGCCCGTCGCGCCAGCGAAGCCATCGACGCCGCCGATCTGGCGACACTTAACGCCAATCTGGCCGGCTACACCCAATCGGTCACCGGCTTCGGTGAAACCTGGCTGGTTCCCGACATCAACGCCATCCGCGACAAGCTGAACTATGAGTGCAATTGCGGCTTCTATACCACCGGCACTTCGTCGGTTGGCGGGGCGCGCGGCCTCAACCGCGAGGCGGCCGAAACCGATACGGGCGCCTATGTCCAACTCGACTTCAAGACCGAGATCGGTAGCCTGCCGGTCCGCGGCGACGTCGGCCTGCGTCACGTCAAGACCGAGCAGACCACGAGTGGCTACCTATCGGCCACGACCTATGCCACGTCGGTGCGAGAATACGACGACACCCTGCCCTCGCTCAACGTCACGGTCGAGCCCATCAATGACGTCTTGGTGCGGTTCGCCGCGGCCAAGGTGATGGCGCGCCCACTGCTGGCCAACCTGACTCCGGGCGGCACGCTCTCTACCTTCGGCCTGACCTATACCGGCGGCAACCCGATGCTGGATCCCATCCGGTCCACCAACTACGACCTGAATGTCGAATGGTACGCCGACAAGGACACACTGTTCTCGATCGGTTTCTTCCAGAAAGATATCGACTCCTACATCCAGAACCGCCAATACACCACGGCCTATAAGAACCTGGGCCTGGATATGGATCTCATCGCCGACGCGACTGGCCAGACGGGCGATACGCTTTACACCGTCACCAATCCGATTTCGACGCCAGGCGGTACGCTGAAGGGTTATGAAATCAGCCTTCAAAAGCCGTTCACCTTCCTGCCAGGCTTCCTGGGCAACACGGGTGGTATCGTCAACTACACCTCGGTCGAGTCGAAGATCGAATACTACACCTCGCCAACAACAGCCGCGACACGGACGGAAAACCTGCTGGGCCTGTCGCCGACGTCTTGGAATGCCACGCTCTACTACGAAGACAGCAAGCTGTCGGGACGCGTGTCTGCCGCTTACCGCGATGGATACCTGGTTTCGCTGCTGCCGGGTTCGGGCGCGGACTTCTTCGGCAAGAATGAAACTCTGAATATCGATGCTTCGGCCAGCTATGTTCTGACCGACAATCTGACGCTCAGTTTCGAAGCCATCAACCTGACCGACGAAGCTGACGACCGCTACGTCAGCTACGCCCAGGCCGCCACCGGCAACACCGGCAACGCCATGCTGGAGTACACTCAGTCGGGCCGGCAATTCATATTCGGCGTTCGTTATAAGTACTGATAGTCCGATTAGTAAGCGTACCTGTTTCCTCCCGAGTACTGGACGCCGGAGTTTTTCTCCGGCGTCTTTTTTTTCCGGCTCGGAATTTTTTGCTTTTTCGATGCGATCCGGCTGGCTATAGCCGGTGCAGGAGAACTCATATGGCCAATACCCAACCCTTTGTCTGCTTTGGCGAATTGCTGATCCGGCTGACGGCGACAGGGGGCCAGCTGCTCGAAGCCCTCCCCAACCTCCAGCCTTTCGTCGGCGGCGCCGAGGCTAATGTCGCCATCGGTTTGGCGCGGTTGGGCCACGTTACCCGCATGGTCAGTGTCGTGCCCGACAATGCGCTAGGGGTGGGCGCCAAACAGGAACTGCGCCGTTGGGGCGTCGAGGTTGCCGACGTCACAACCGGCGCCGGCCGCATGGGGCTCTATTTCCTGACGCCCGGCGCTATTCATCGTCCGTCCGACATTCTCTACGACCGCGCGGGGTCTGCCTTTGCTACCGCCAAATTCAACCGCCTGAACTGGCGCCGCCTGCTCAAGAACGCCGGCTGGCTGCACGTCTCGGGTGTCACGGCCGCGTTGGGTGCCAACTGCGTCGCCGCCGCACTGAAAGCCATGCAGACCGCTCGTGAACTGGGCATCCAGGTCTCCTACGACTGTAACTTCCGGCCCAAGCTGTGGGAGGCCTGGGGCGGTGACGCCCCTAGACTGATCCGCGAACTGATCGCCGAGGCCGACCTCGTGTTCGGCGGCATCCGTGATATCGAGCTGATCACGGACAAGGACTTTAACGGCCGCGAACGCGACGCCGCCGAGCACGCCTTTGGCCTGTTCCCGAATCTGAAACGCCTGGTCGGTACGCGGCGCACCCAGGTCAGTGTCGACCACAACCGCCTGGCCGGTCTGATGTTCACGCCGGGCAAGGTACTGGAGACCGAGACCTACGACATCGAACGCATCGTCGACCGTATCGGCGGCGGTGACGCCTTTGCAGCAGGTGTCTTCCACGGCATCCTGAACGCCGTGTCTGACCGTGAGGCCCTGGACTACGGTATTGCCTGCGCCTGTCTCAAGCATGCCCAGCCAGGCGATGCCAGCCTGGCTACGGCGGCAGATCTCCAAGGCTTCGTCAGCGGCGGCAGTTTCGACGTGAAACGCTGAGCTTACCGAAAAAATGCGAGTCTGACCTTGTGTCGGCGTCGGCTTGTCGACGGCTTTGGCCATCTCCCTGTTCGCCGGCGCCTTTGTCGCCAGGATAGCCGGTGCTATTGGTGGTCGCCTCAGAGACGCCTGGACCGGAGCCGACCATGAACAAGAACACCATCTGCCTGTGGTACAACCGCGAGGCCGAAGAAGCCGCACGCTTCTATGCCGAGGTTTTTCCAGACACGTCCGTCGGCGCGGTCAACACGGCTCCGTCCGACTTTCCCGGCGGCAAAAAGGGTGATGTCCTGACCGTGGAGTTCACCGTTGTCGGCATACCCTGCCTGGGCCTCAATGGTGGCGATGTTTTCCGCCAGACCGAAGCCTTCTCCTTCGCGATCTCGACCGAAAATCAGGAAGAGACCGACCGTTACTGGAACGCCATCGTCGGCAACGGAGGTCAGGAAAGTGCCTGCGGCTGGTGCAAGGACAAATGGGGCCTGTCGTGGCAGATCACGCCGCGCGTCCTCACCGAAGCCATGGCCCAGGGCGGTGACATCGCCAAACGCGCCTTCGAAGCGATGATGGAGATGGGCAAGATCGATGTCGCCAAGATCGAAGCGGCCGTCCGTGGTGATGCCTGAAGCGGTCGCGCAGCGGATCTAATGTAAGGCCTTTTGACCACGAACCACACGAACAGACACAAACCTATAGCGTTCAAACCGCTTAAGCAGGTGATGTCGTTGCGAATAGCCTGCCGCGTATATTGTTCGTGTCTGTTGGTGAGGTTCGTGGTTTAAACCTTACCATAGGCGCCGCGCCACCGGCCGATCAGGACGTTCCGACAACCTTGTCGACATTAGTCCGCGTCATCTCGTGATAGCCCGGTCGGGCCTTGACGTAGACACGCTTGGCCATCTCGACGCCCCAGCCCGGTTGTTCCATCAGGCTTTGGTACAGCGGCTTGCAAAACTTGTTACGGCCCTGGCTGAGAAGGAACGCCTCAACCATTGGCAAGGCCGGTTCGTAGCGGTGCTTGATCGATAGTTGCAGCCATTCGAACAGGATTTCAGAGTTCTTCGACTGGCTGAAGTCGAAACGCGCATCCAGCGCCGCCATCTGCTCCAGAGTGAGTGTCGTTGGCAGCTTGCGCAGAAAATTGACCCACTGCAAGGTGCCGTAGTCGGCCACGTTCAAAGCCGCGGCATCGCCGCTGGTCGCAAAACCCTCGGCGTCGGCCGTGACCTTATCCAGGAGGGACGATTTCGGCACCACGACATTGTCCGGCAGGCCCGGTTCATACAGCCATTGCTGGATCTTGAGCTGCTTTTCCAGGTCGGCGTCGTTTTTGAGGAGATGGGTGCGCAGGTCGACCACGAAGGCGTCGGTGGTCATGCTCTCGAAGGCATAGCGCTCGAAGTAGCTTTTCAGATAGGCGTCCAGCTTCTTGCGGCCGAAATGACCCTCGAGCATGCGCAGGAAGGCGGCACCTTTTTCATAGGGGATATCCGAGAAATAGTCCGCCGGATCGATGCCCTTCAGGTTGGGATGAAGACGCGTGAAATCCGGTTTCGTCGCCTTCAGCGTGGCCTGAAGGTCCTGATAGCCCAGCACCTTGAGCATGTCGGCGCGGTCCTTGCCATAGACCTGCTCCATGATGCGGTTCTCGAAATAGACGGTGAAACCCTCATTGAGCCAGAAGTCTGACCAGGTGGCATTGGTCACCAGATTGCCCGACCAGGAATGGGCCAGTTCGTGAGCAATCAGCGAAACCAACGAGCGATCGCCGGCCAGGATGGTCGGGGTGGCGAAGGTGACCATGGGGTTTTCCATACCGCCATACGGGAAGCTGGGCGGCAGGACCAGCACGTCATAGCGGCCCCAGCGATAGGGACCGTACAGCTTTTCGGCGGCCGTCATCAGGGCCTCCATCTCTTCCAGCTCATAGGCCGACTTGTCCAGCATGGACGTCTCGGCATAGACGCCGGTGCGCGGGCCTAAGGACTTGAAGCCGATATCGCCGATGGCGACGGCGATCAGGTAGGGAGCGATCGGCTGGTCCATCTCAAAGCGGTAGGCGCGCTGGGCCGGGCGGCCGGGAACGGCTTCGCCCTCGGGCGTCAGGGCCTTGGCCGCCATAACGACGGTGAGGTCGGCCGGTACGACGATGCGGGCCGAATAGGTCTGGCGGATGGCCGGCGAGTCCTGGGTCGGAATCCAGGTCCGGGTACGGATTTCCTGGCCCTGGCTGAACAGGAACGGCTTGGACTTCCCGGCGGTCTGGGACGGGTCCAGCCATTGCAGTGCTGCACTCCTGGCGGTCGTCTGGTAATGGACAATGATCTTTTGGGCGCCCTGGGGCAGTTCGATGGTCAGGGCTGAGCCCATCATCGCATCGTCCTTGCCAACCGTGTATTTCAGCGGCGCGCCGGAAGCATCGGTGACCTTTTCGATGGTCAGTGCCTTGACGTCGAGAATGACCTGTTTGGCGTTGGCCTCGGTGGTCAGAGTCAGGGTCGCGGTACCCTTGAACAGTTTTTTCGTGAAGTCAGCGGTCAGGTCGATATCGACATGATTGACGCGCGCTACCTGGGGCCGGGCATAGGAATGGTCATCGACGGTGGTCTTGACGATGGCTTCGGGGCCGGACTCGCCTGCGGTCTTTGGCTGACAAGCGGTGAGGGGGATAACGAGGCAGAAGGCGACTGTGGCGCACAGGGTAGCGACCACGACGCCGGCGCGTTTGAGAATGCTCCCGCTCGCCTTGAGTTTCATAAGGGTTCCCGTAACTCCAGACCCGAAAAGACCTTGTAACGGATAAAGCACGCTTCACACAACTGTGAAATTCCACGCGCAAAAAAGCCCCCGGGACCAGGACCTTTCGGATCCTAGCCGCCGGAGGCTCCTTTTGTTGTTTAACCCTACAGCTTAGCTGCTTTTACGGCGCTTGAACTGGGCGCCCTCGCTGCGCGGCTTGGGGGCTTCGGAGTAGTGGGCCGGGTTGGTGTTACCCTTGAAGCCTCCGGTCTTGTAGCTTCCGGTCTTGGGACCGCGATTGCCGGGCTTGGGACCACGGCTTTCGGCGCGCGGAGCATGTTCACGCGACGCATGTTCGCGCGAAGCATGTTCTCTGGTCGCATGTTCTCTGGTCGCATGTTCTCTGGGCGCATGATCTCTGGGCGCATGTTCACGGCGATCACCACGCGGCGCGTCCTTGGACCAATCCTTCTTGAAAGGCTTCTTGACCTGAGCCGGCTTGGCGGCGCCATTTGAGGTCACGGCGATGTGGCCGCGTTCGGCGGTCATCGGGTCGTAACGTTCGACGCGCGGTTCGGCCCGGGTGAACGGCTTGGTGTCGGCGAGCGGGCGATCGCCACGACCACCGGGGCCGCCGGACCCGGAACGGTTGCGGCTGCGCTTGTGAACGAACTCGGCGTTCGGATCGACGTGACGCGGGCCGTCGTCGCGGCGCGACTTCTGGCCAGGCTTCGGGTCGCCCTTCTTGCGGTGTTCGGGCAGGCGATCCGGGGTCGATGGCTTTTCGGTCTGGCCTGAAGCCAGGATGGCTTCGTCCAGCAGTTTCAGCGCCTGGTCCTTGCGGCGATCGAACGACGGGATGCGCTGACGCGTGACGCGCTCGATGTCCTTCAAAAGCTTGCGCTCATCGTCGGCACAGAGCGTGATCGACACGCCCGACTTTCCGGCGCGCGCGGTGCGGCCGATGCGGTGAACATAGGCTTCGGCGACGTTCGGCAGCTCGTAGTTGATAACGTGCGAAACGTTATCGACGTCGATGCCGCGGGCAGCGATATCAGTGGCCACCAGGGCACGGACCTTGCCGGCGCGGAAGGCCTGCAGGGCGCGTTCACGCTGCGACTGGTTCTTGTCGCCGTGAATGGCGGCCGCTTCGACGCCGCCGGCCTGGAGATAGGCGGCAACGCGGTCGGCCGAACGCTTGGTGCGGGTGAAGACCAGGGTGCGTTCCAGCACGGCGTCGGCGTACATTTCCGACAGCAGCGCACGCTTGCGCTGGGCTTCGATGAACAGCACCTGCTGCGACACACGTTCAGCCGTGGTGGCTTCCGGTGTGACTTCGACGCGCTTGGGATCGGTCAGAAGTTCCGACGCCAGGACGCCGATTTCCTTCGGCATGGTGGCTGAGAAGAACAGGTTCTGGCGCTTCTTCGGCAGGCGCGAGGCGACCTGGCGAATAGGCTTGACGAAACCCAGGTCCAGCATCTGATCGGCTTCGTCGAGGACGAAGCATTCGACCTGGCTAAGGTCGATCGTCTTCTGCTCGATATGGTCGATCAAACGGCCCGGGGTAGCAACCAGGATATCGAGACCGCCCAGAAGTGCCTTGTACTGCGGGCCGTACTTGACGCCGCCGTAGATGGTCGCGACTTGCAGGCCCAGGCCCTTGGAATAGGTCTTGAAGCTCTCGGCGATCTGCGAGGCCAGTTCACGCGTCGGCGACAGGACCAGGACGCGCGTCGTCTTCGGCATCGGCATCTTGCGATTGGACAGGATGTGCTGCAGGATCGGCAGGGCAAAGGCCGCCGTCTTGCCAGTGCCGGTCTGGGCGATACCCAGCAGGTCGTGGCCCTTAAGCAGGTGAGGAATGGCCTGGGCCTGAACGGGGGTTGGCTTTTCGTAGCCTTCGCGTTCGAGGGTCATGAGGAGGGTGGGCGACAGGCCCAGATCAGAAAATTTGGTCACGTAACGTGCTTTCAAACAAAGCGGGCATGCAACAACCGTCCATGCCCGGTCCTGAGGCTCAGGACGGGAGGGGACGAAGCAAGTGCGTGTACGGACTTCGAATGTGGGGCAGGCGCGTCGTGGAACGGCCTTGGAAAGCTGGCGATATGTAGTCGTAAACGACCATACCTCACGCGGCCAGCGGGCGCCAAAATCGGCGCTGCAAGTAGACTTCGCAGTTGCGAAGCGTGCCAAATGACGGGAAAAGACTCCAATGTCAAGGACAGACTTGAGAAACTGCGAAAATACCCGTTTCAAAAATCCTCGTTGTCTTCGCTTTTGCAAACGCTTTATAAACCATGGCGGCGTATGAATTTGGGCCTTGAGCCGTCTTCGCGTAACCGGTGCACGAGTGTTGTGCGTACCGCGTCTGAATTCCGGCCGCCATTCGTCTGAACTTCAAAACGCTTCACCGAGGGCCTCGTCATGACTGAACGCCCCAATCGGTCGCAAAAGGCCGAGATCA
This sequence comes from Asticcacaulis sp. AC402, assembly GCF_000495835.1. Classification (GTDB taxonomy): domain Bacteria; phylum Pseudomonadota; class Alphaproteobacteria; order Caulobacterales; family Caulobacteraceae; genus Asticcacaulis. The sequence goes on along the minus strand of NZ_AWGC01000004.1, from coordinate 141,493 downwards.
TTATGCCCGATCAGTACGCCGACCGGCGTGCCGAGCCACGCTTTGCCTGCGATGACCGCGGCGCCTTGCTGTTCCTGTCGACGCGCCAGATCGTGCCGTGCCGCATCATGGACCAGTCGGCGTCCGGTGCGCGCGTCTCGCTGGCGGCTATCGGCGACCTGCCGGCGCAGATGTGGCTGATCGACCTGGATCAGAACACTGTGCGCTGTGGTACGGCGGCCTGGGCCATGCCGAACCGCATGGGCTTGAAGTTTTCCTTCGTCGCCAGCCTGAAACCGGGCGAGGCCCGGCCCGCCAAGGTGCCGCAGGAGGTTTACGACGCCTGGAAGCGACTGACCGACCAGAAAGATCCTCCCGACCAGGCCGACGACGACGTTGTCTATTTTGACTAGTGTTTTTATACCAACCCGCGAAAATCTTGACTCATCGTGGGTTGGCAAGCGCGCCAGCGTACGTTTCTGGGGCGCCCGAGCTTTTGCGAGGCGCCATGGGAGGCGCCTGGTCCGGCGTTTGAGCTGAAAAAAACGAATACCAAGCGTCATTCTTTATGAGGCTTGGTATCATACCAACCTTCGATGACCTTGACTCATCGTGGGTTGGCAAGCGCGACTGCGCGCCCGAGCTTTTGCGAGGAGCCATGCGGCGCTTGAGCTGAAAAAAACGAATACCAAGCGTCATTCTTTATGAGGCTTGGTATTTGACGTTACGTCAGCGAGCGGAACTTCAGTGTTCCATGTACCTGTTTCAGGTCTTCCAGCGCTTCTTTAGGATAACCCTTGTCGACATCGACAATAACATAGCCAAGGGTCTCGGTCGTCTTCAGATGCTGGGCCAGAACATTGAGATTGTACCTGGCCATGGTGGCGTTGATCGCGGCCAGAACACCCGGCACATTCTGGTGCAGGTGCAGGAAGCGATGGCGGCCCTCGACCTCTGACAGTTGAACGTTCGGCATGTTGACCGAGAAGGTGGTGTCACCCCGGTTCAGGAAGTTCAGCAGCCTTTCCGAGGCGAACTCGGCGATGGCCTCCTGGGCTTCCTCGGTCGAGCCACCGATATGCGGTGTCAGGACCAGATTCTTGAGCCCCATCAGCGGTGACGTGAACGGATCATCATTGGTACGCGGCTCTTCCGGGAAGACGTCGACGGCAGCGCCATAGACTTTTCCGGACGTCATCGCGGCGGCCAGGGCATCGATATCGACGATGTGGCCGCGCGACAGGTTGACGAAGATCACGCCGTCCTTCATGCGGGCGAACTGCGCCGCGCCGATCAGGTTTTCGTTCTCGCGCCGGCCGTCGACATGCAGCGAAATGACATCGGCCTCGGCCAGCACGGCGTCGAACGAGCGGTAGCGTTTGGCATTGCCCAGCGACAGCTTTTCGGCCAGGTCGAAATAGATGACTCGCATGCCGAAGGCCTCGGCCAGGATGCTGAGCTGCGAGCCGATGGCGCCATAGCCGATAATGCCCAGCGTCTTGCCGCGGACTTCGTGCGAACCGGTCGCCGACTTGTCCCACCGGCCCTGGTGCATGCCGACCGACTTGTCGGGGATGTTGCGCGTCAGGACGACCAACAATCCCAGCACCATCTCCACCACCGACCGCGTGTTGGAATAAGGCGCATTGAAGACAGCGACCCCCTTCTGCGAGCAGGCCTTCAGGTCGATCTGGTTGGTGCCAATGCAAAACGCGCCGACGGCCATCAGCTTGTCGGCATGTTCCAGCACCTTCGCTGTCACATTGGTCTTGGAGCGCAGACCCAGGATGTGAACGCCCTGGATCGCCTGAATCAGAGCGTCCTCGTCAAGAGCGCCCTTGACGGTCGACACATCATAGCCTTCCTCGCGGAACAGGCGCACGGCTTCCGGGTGGACGTTTTCCAGCAGCAGCACCTTCATCTTCGAGCGCGGAAAGGAATAGCGTCCCTGGTAGCCTTCGGCATGCAGCACTTCGTCGAACGAGGCTGCGATTTGGGTCCACTCGCAGCCTTGCGTGGCGGCCACTACCTTGGGTCGGGCGACGTTTTCGACAAAGGCATAGAAGCGCTCGGCGGCGCCGCCCTTATAGACTTCGTAGTCCGTCCAGCCATCGCCGATCATGACGATATCGCCGGCCAGGCCGAGCATGTTGACCGCGACGATCTTGCCGCCGTCCTGGGACAGCGGATTGGTCAGGTCGACGCCGATGGCGACACCGTCGACGCCCCAGATCAGCCGGTTGGCCAGGACATATTGCGAGTGGATACCGTAGTCGGCGACCACCGGATCGATAAAGTCGTGGAAACCGCCCGAGATGATGCGGAACTTGCCGGGATGTTCAAGGAACACCGCCCGGTTGCGCAAGACCGAGGCCGAGACCTTGGCCTTCAGGGCCTGTGCGAGGGCCGCGATATCGTCGCGCGTTGGTTTCAGAATCTGGATACGGCGTTGCAGGGCTTCCGAAAAGCTGATCTCCCCCGCCATGGCCTGGTCGGTCAGCGGCTTGATAAGCGCGAGGTCCGTGCGTGACGGATCAGCCAGGGCCAGCTGTTCGGCCAGGATATCCAGGGCTTCGACGCAGGTGAAGGTCGAATCGAAGTCGAGGATCAGGGTGGCGAGGTTCGGCGGGGAGAAGCTTGCATTCATGACGTACGCGCCCATGGGGTGGGCAGGGGCACACAGCTTAGCCGCAGCCCTGCCAGCAACAATTGCGCCGCAGATAAGATAAATATGTCCTCCAGACAACGCTATTATCGGCGTATTCGTTATTTCTTATGGCGACGGTGGCATATTGTCTTTAAAAGCGACGGCGACCCTGACAAAGTCGTATTCCGTGCAACCAAAACCTTCTGCATTCATGCCCGACACTTCCGAACCGACCTCTGACTATTCCGCCCGTTTCGTCATCGAAACGCACCCGGTTCACGGGCGTCTGGTCCGGCTGGGCACAACCATCGACCAGATCCTCAAGAGTCACGATTATCCGGAGGTCATCGCCAACCTGCTGGGCGAGGCCTGCGTGCTGGCCACCCTGGTCGGCGCCTCGCTGAAGTTCGAGGGGCGGCTGATCCTTCAGGCGCAAGGGTCTGGCGCGGTGCGCTATGTCGTTGCCGATTACGACACCAAGGGCGGCCTGCGCGGGTTTTGCCGCTACGATCCGGAGGAGTTGAACGCCTTGATCCTGGAAAACCAGGGCAAGTTCCAGAGCCTGGGCGCCGAGCGCATGCTGGGCAAGGGCACCTTCATCATGACGCTCGACCCGGAAGACCACGCCGAGCGCTATCAGGGCATCACCCCGATTGAGGGCGAGAGCCTGTCCCTGTGCGCCGAACACTATTTCGCCCAGTCAGAGCAGGTGCCGACCCAGATCAAGCTGGCCGTCACGGAAACGCAAGGCCTGGGCGGGCGCAGCTGGCGCGCTGCCGGCGCCATGATCCAGGCGATTGCCGGCGACGAAACGCGCGGCGAAACCCGTGAATCGTTCCAGCATATCCGCGCCCTGTTCGAGACCCTGGGCGAGGAGGAACTGACTGATTTCGACCTGACGGCCGACCGGCTGCTGTACCGGCTCTTCCATGAGGACGGGGTGCGGCTGAGTGCGCTCAAGCTGGTCCATAAGCAGTGCCGCTGCTCGCAGGAAAGGGTCGAGGGTTTGGTTCAATCCTTTACCCCCGAAGAGCAAAGTGAAATGCTTGAAGCCGATGGCATGGTGCATATCACGTGCGAATATTGCTCGAAAACGTTTTTGGTCGAGCTTTAGCAGCTTATCCTCCCCGGCAAGCGGTGGAGAACAAATAAGAAACGCCCGGCGCCAGGATAAACCCAACGCCGGGGGCTTTATACCGATGAGGACCTACGCCGCCCGTTGAAGTTTTTCCGGTGCCTGGCGAACCTGGTCTGCGATCGGCTGGACCGACGTTGCGAAGGCGTTGATGTAAAGGCTTTAGAGGTGCGCCACCGTGGTGAAATTGTCCTCGGTTTTCTCTATCAGGGCGGTCTGGAAGGCGACGAAGTCCTGCAGGGTCTTGACCGACAAGGTCTGTTTCGACACTGGGACGTAGTCGGACAGCGTCTTGCCGTAGACGTCGGTCACGGCCTTGTTGACATCGCCCAGCGCGGCCGATGCGCGCTTTCGCGGCGCGACTTAGAGCGGGATGGCTTTAGTTTGAATCGCCATCTCGCTCTAATACCAACCCGCGAAAATCTTGACTCATCGTGGGTTGGCAAGCGCGACCGCGCGCCCGAGCTTTTGCGAGGAGCCATGCGGCGCTTGAGCTGAAAAAAAGCGAATACCAAGCGTCATTCTTTATGAGGCTTGGTATAAGTTTTTGTTTTGTCGCGCAATTTATCCGAAAAGTGCTGCACACTTTATCGGATTGCGCTCTGGATACCCAAATCCGCGTAATGAAGTCGCAGGTTTTCACCCTGTTTACATAAAAATTACGTTAGGGAAACCTATCTCACGTGCCTTGCTGCACGAACGGTACCTTGGCGAACAGCTTGCGTTCTTCGCCGCGCGGGTCCAGGGCCAGGCTGGGCTTCAGATCCATCAGCAAGGTTTCGCGCCCCTCCATCGTATAGGGCCGCCATTGCGGCAGGGCGGGGGTCTGAGGTGAGCCCGTCCTGGCAAAGGCGATGAACGCATCGCTGAACAGGTCGGCCATCCGGCGCGCATCCGGACTATCCGTGGAAATGCTGTCGGGAACAGCCGTGGTGCGAAAGACCAGCGGAATGTCGATGGTGTGCGGCGCGCCGTGCTTGCCGCCGTCCTTGGGCGATTTCCAGTCGGCCTGGTAGGCATAGGTGACGGCGCCTGCCTTCGCGCGTGCCTCCAGTTCCTCGACCGCCCCGCGCCACGACCGCCCGGCCGTTGTGGCAGCAAAGAAAACGTCCGATGGCGACATATGGGGATAGAGCCGGCGATAGGTGTCGATGACGAGATAGGGGTCAATATCGACGCGGTACTGGGGCGGCAGCTTGGCCGCCAGCTCGTCCCAGGTCAGTTCGAAATTGTGCGGATCGCCCCCAAGGAAGGCCCGCGTCTCGTCGCGGGTATTGCCGATCATCATCGGAATGTCGTGCGACTGCGCCGGCGCGTCGGGCCAGAAGGGATGGCGAAACAGCACCGTCTCGTCCAGCACCGGCCCCATGTATACGCCGCCCGAGCCAATGACCGGGTCCTTGGCTTTCAGCGCAGCGACAAGGTCGGCCACCGGCAGGGTCTGGACCTTGGCCAGGCCGTCGTCGTCGGGCTTCAATCCCAGGAAGTCCAGGAACGCGGCAGCGCGAAGGGTGGCATTGCCGGGGCCCGATGCGGTGACCTGCTGGCCGCTCATGGTGGCGGCGCGATGGAACAGGCCCCTGGCCGAGGGCGTCGCCATCATGGTGGCGATCTTGGCGCCGCCACCCGACTGGCCGAAGACCAAGACCCGGTTGGGATCGCCGCCAAAGTTACGGATATTGTCGCGCACCCATTCCAGCGCCAGATGCAGATCGAGCTGGCCGCAGTTACCCGAGTATTTCAGGGTTTCGCCCAGTCCGAGCTGGCGTTCCATCCGTGCCAGATAGAGGTAACCGAAGGCGTTGAGGCGGTGATTGACGGTGACCACGACGACATCGCCCCGAAGGGTCAGGTTGGTGCCGTCATAGAGCGGGCTGCCGCCCGAACCGTTGGCATAGGCGCCGCCGTGGATGTAGACCATAACCGGCCGCGTTTTTTTTGTACCGGCTTCCGGAGTCCAGATGTTGAGGAACAGACAGTCTTCGCTTTGGCCGTAGGGGTCAGGCATACTGCCCTGGGGCGAGGCAGGACCGTAGGCAACCGCAGCAAAGGGTTTGGCCCAGGGCTCGGGTTTGACCGGTGGCTGGAAGCGTTTGGCGACGCCGTAGCGCAGGCCGAGATAGACGCCGACCCCGTCCTTGATTTGCCCCGTCACCGGTCCGGCGGTGGTTGCGACACGCGACACTGCCGACCTGGCCGACACCGGTGTCACTGCCGGGCCAGCGGCGATTGCGGTCAGGCCGGCAAGGGCGTGGCGGCGGTTCATGGTGTTGTCCCTGTGGCGGATTATTTGCCGCAAACTAGAACCAAATCAGGGTTTTGTCTTGAGATAATCGCGTCACGCGACTAGGTTTCGCCGATGACCTCGCCTGCGCCTCTTATCGACGGTTTTGGCCGTCGCATCAGCTATGTCCGGCTGTCGGTGACCGACCGCTGCGACCTGCGCTGCACCTATTGCATGAGCGAGACTCAGACCTTCCTCCCGCGGAAGGATTTGCTGACCTGGGAAGAGACGGAACGGCTGAGCCGTTTCCTGATCAGGAGCGGTGTCGACAAGCTGCGCATTACCGGCGGCGAACCCCTGGTACGCAAGGGCGTGCTCGACTTTATCGCGCGACTGGGCGAGGAGGTTCATGCCGGCCGGCTCAAGGAATTGACCCTGACCACCAACGGCACCCTGCTGGCCGGCGCCGCATCGACTCTGGCGGCGGCGGGGATCAGGCGGATCAATGTCTCGTGTGACAGCCTGAGGCCTGAGGTGTTCCGTCGTATCACCCGCGGCGGCGACCTGGCGAAAGTCCTGAACGGCATCGAAGCGGCGCAAGCCCACGGTATCAAGGTCAAGCTGAACGTCGTCGCCCTCGCCCAGGACAATCTCGCGGATATCCCTGACATCATCGCCTTTGCCCATGAGCGCGGCATGGATGTGTCGCTGATTGAGACCATGCCGCTGGGCGAGATCGAAGGCCGTGAGGCCCAGTTCGTATCGCTGGGCGAGGTGCTCGAAACCTTACGCAGCTTCTGGACGGTCGATAGTACGGCGGAAACGACGGCCGGGCCGTCGCGTTACTATCGCATCGCCGAAACAGGTGGCCGCCTGGGCTTGATCACGCCGCTGTCACATAATTTCTGCGACACCTGCAATCGGGTACGCATCACCTGCACCGGTCAGCTTTACATGTGCCTGGGCCAGGATGACCGTGTCGACCTGCGCGAACCGTTGCGTGACGACCCGAGCGATGCCGGATTGGCGCAGGCCCTGCAGCAGGCCCTGGCGCAGAAGCCGCGCGCCCATGATTTTTTCATCAATTCCAACGCCTTGCCGCCGGTTGAACGAAGCCACCGGCCGGCGCGCACCATGTCCGTGACCGGGGGATAACATGTCCGAGATAGCACAAGAAGATCTGAAGTGGCTGGGCGGCGGGCGGATCAACGCCGAGCGGCCGTTCAAACAGGTCAGCATCGCCGTCCTGACCGTGTCCGATACCCGCGACGAGGAAAGCGACACCTCCGGCGATATTCTGGCCAGGCGCATCGAAGCCGCCGGCCATCGGGTCGCCGCACGCGAGATCGTTCGCGACGATATCGACAAGATCCGCACGGTCGTAAAAAACTGGACAAGCTCCGGCGAGGTCGACGCCATCATCTCGACCGGCGGCACCGGCATCACTGGCCGCGACGTCACGCCCGAAGCCATTGAGCCGCTGATGTCCAAACGCATCGACGGCTTTTCGACCATCTTCCATATGCTCAGCTACCAGACGGTCGGCCTGTCGACCCTGCAATCGCGGGCGACCGCCGGCATCGTCGATGGCGTCTTCGTCTTCTGCCTGCCGGGCTCGAACGGCGCGGTCAAGGACGGCTGGGACAAGGTCATCCGCTGGCAGCTCGATTCCCGCCATGGTCCCTGCAACATGGTCGAGTTGATGTCGCGCCTCGACGAGCGCTGACCATGGTCCCCGATGCCATTTTGCAGGAAGATGGGCCCCTGAGACCCAATCTTGTCACGGTCGCCCACGCCCAGTACCGGGTGCGCGCCGGTGCCCTGTCTGTGGTGACGGAGACGGTCGCCCTGACCAAGGCCCTGGGCCGCGTTCTGGCCCAGGATGTGACCGCCACGCGCGACCAGCCGCCGTTCAAGGCCTCGGCCATGGACGGTTATGCCGTTCGCAGCCAGGACCTGGCGCGGCGGGTCAACCCGGCGACCTTGAAGCTGGTCGGCGAAAGCCAGGCCGGTCGCGCCTTTACGGGGAGGGTGAGCCGGGGCCAGGCTGTGCGTATCTTTACCGGCGCGGCGGTTCCGGCCGGTTGCGATGCGGTGGTGGTGCAGGAAAACACGTTGGCCGGTGAGGGCACAGTGACCATTCTCAGTGACGGTCTGAAACTGACCCGGCGCCATGTCCGCCCGACGGGTCAGGACTTCAACTGCGGTGACGTTCTGCTGAAGTCGGGGGAACGGCTGGATCCATGGCGGTTGTCCCTGGTGGCGGCAGCCGGGCTGGATCGTGTGACCGTCGCCCGACGGCCGGTGATCGCGGTGCTGTCGACCGGTGACGAACTGGTGGCGCCGGGTGAAATCCCGTCGGGCGACCAGATTTTCGAATCCGCCTCCCACGCTGTCATGGCCCTTATCAAGCAATGGGGCGGCAAGCCGGTCAGTCTCGGCGTCGGCAAAGACACCAAAAAATCGCTCCTGCGCGCGCTGAAGACGGCCGATGCTGAGTTGATCGTCACGATTGGCGGCGCCAGTGTCGGCGACCATGATCTCGTCAAGCCCGCCCTGGCCAAGCTGGGCCTTGAGCTCAGCTTCGACGGCATCAAGGTCCGTCCGGGCAAGCCAACGGCGTTCGGCAACCTCAAGGATGGCCGCCGCGTGCTCAGCCTGCCGGGCAATCCGGCCTCAGCCTTTGTCATGGCCCAGGTCCTGCTGAAAGCCTGGCTGGAGACCAGTCTCGGCATGCCGCCGCGCCAGGATTACGCCCATGCCACGACGACCGCGGCGATTGGCGCCAATGGCCCTCGCGAAGCCTTCCTGCGCGGTACATGCAGCCTGTCGTCAGACGGCCGCATGCAGGTGACGCCCTTCGCCGATCAGGATTCGTCGCTGATCACTGTCTTTTCCCGTACCGACGCCCTGATTCATCTGCCTTCAGGGTCGGAGGCGAAGTCGCCCGGCGATCTGGTCGACATCCTGCCGCTGGATCGCCTGTGATGGCTGCCCCCCGGCTTCGCGTCGCTTCCGGATTTGCCAGCGAGATCGGCAGCCGCGACGAAAACCAGGACTTTGCTGCTGCCTGTCTTGAAGACCTGCCGCGTCACCACGGTCTGGTCGCTGCCGTTGCCGACGGGGTGGGCGGAGCGAAGGGTGGGCGCGTTGCCGCGGAACTGACGGTCCGGTCCTTTATCGACGACTATCTCAGCCAGAGCGATGCCTTGCCACCGCGCAAGACGGCGGCCCGCGCACTCGAAAGCATCAACCACTGGCTCCATATCCAGGGCCAGAAGGACGAAAAGCTGAAGGGCATGTCGGCGGTCGTCACCGGCATCGTAGTCAAGGGCCATCGCATGCACAGCTTCCATGTCGGCGATACCCGGCTCTACCGACTGCGTGACGGCCAGTTGAGCCTGCTGACCAGGGATCACAAACCCGAAGGCGCCGAGGACAGCCATTACATCACCCGCGCCATCGGCATGGAGGAGTCGGTCCGGATCGACTATCGCGTCCATGACGTCGCCATCCACGACCGCATCCTGCTGAGCAGCGACGGCGTCCACGGGCCGTTGAAACTGGCCCAGATGACCGAGACCCTCAATGCCCGGGCAGCACCTGACGAGACAGCACGCCGGCTGGTCGCCGACGCCCTGGCCGCCGGCGGGACGGACAATGCCACCGCCCTGGTGATCGATATTGTCGACCTGCCACCCACCACCCTGGAGGACCTCGATGCCGTCTTCGCGAGCCTGCCGATCCAGGACCCGCCCCGGGTCGGTGATACGGTCGATGGTTTCAAGCTGGAAGCCATCCTGGCGGACAGCGACTACAGCCGGGTGTTTCGGGCGCGTGACACGATCGAACACTGCACCGCCCTGCTGAAATTTCCGCGTCAGGACACGATCGGCAGCGAGGCGACGGCGCGGGCGGCCTTTGCGCGCGAGGCCTGGGTGGCGTCGCGCGTTCATCACGTCTTTGTCGGCGGGGTCCTGACCCTGGCGCCGCAGCGCCAGACCCGTCTGTATATCGCCCAGCCGTTTTATGAGGGTGAGACCCTCGAAAAGCGATTGCTGCATGGGCCGGTGGCGCTGGCCGAAGGGCTCGACATCGCCCTGAAACTGACCAAGGCCATCGCCGCCCTGCACCGGGCCGGAATCATCCATCGCGATATCAAGCCCGAAAACATCATCCTCACCAACGATGGCGGTTTGAAGGTGATCGATCTCGGCGTGGCGCGGTTGCCGCACCTGGATACGGCACGTGTGACGGACCACGTACCGGGCACGGCCAGCTACCGCGCGCCGGAAATGTTCGACGGTAATTCGGGCGACGAGCAGACGGATATCTTCGCCCTGGGCGTGACCCTGTACCGGATGTTCAGCGGCGGCAGCTATCCCTATGGCGAAATCGAACCGTTCGTGCGGCCGCGCCTCGGCAAGGCCGAGCCCTTGACCGCCAAACGCCAGGACGTGCCCGCCTGGCTGGAGAACCTGATCTGCACGGCGATTACCCCCGACCGCGACGAACGGTTCCAGGACGGGTTCGAACTGGCCTATCAGTTGGAGAACGGGGCGCTGAGCACTGCCCAGGCGCCAGCACGAACCCAGACCTGGGCCCAGCGCCATCCGGAAAAGCTGTGGCAGGCTCTGGCGCTCTTGCTGTTTCTGCTATTGCTGGTGGTTGGGCTGGGGCGGTTGTGAGGTTTTAGAGCGCAATCCGATAAAGCGTGCAGCACTTTTCGGAAAAATTGCGCGACAAAACAAAAAGTTAGAGCGAGTTGGCGATTCTACCTAACGCCATTCCGCTCTAGCGAGTGCGGACCCTTATCTTCGCCGGTTTGTGTCTCACGCGAAGACGCGAAGAACGCGAAACGACGTTATCCTCTTCGGCGTGGCCTGTAGCAGCTCCGAAGGGCGGGCAACGCGCTGGGCGAAGCGTTCAAGATGGTTAGTGCGGCGATGCCGTTGGCCGGTCCGAAAGGAATGACGTCGTTTGGTGTTCTTCGCGTCTTCGCGTGACTCGTAGCTCTTCTTCAGTTGCCACGGGGAATGATACCCACTGTCTCCAACACCGGGCATGGGTATTATGTCTCACGCGAAGAACGCGAAGCTACGTCACCCTCTTCGGCGTGGCCGGTAGCAGCTCCGAAGGGCGGGCAACGCGCCGGGCGAAGCGTTAAAGATGGTTAGTGCATCGATGCCGTTGGCCGGTCCGGAAGGAATGACGTCGTTTCGCGTTCTTCGCGTCTTCGCGTGACCCAGAGCTTTCTTCAGTTGCCGCGGGAAATGACACCCACTGTCTCCAACACCATGCATGGGTATTATGTCTCACGCGAAGACGCGAAGAACGCGAAACGACGTCATCCTCTTCGGCGTGGCCGGCGGTAGCTCAGGAGGGCGGGTTACGCGCTGCGCGCAGCTGTAAAGATGGATAGTGCGGCGATGCCGTTGGCAGGTCCGAAAAGAATGACGTCGTTTGGTGTTCTTCGCGTCTTCGCGTGACTCGTAGCTTTTCTTCAGTTGCCACGGGGAATGATACCCACTGTCTCCAACACCGGGCATGGGTATTATGTCTCACGCGAAGAACGCGAAGCTACGTCACCCTCTTCGGCGTGGCCGGTGGTAGCTCAGGAGGGCGGGTTACGCGCTGCGCGCAGATGTTAAGATGGATAGTGCGGCGACGCCGTTGGCCGGTCCGGAAGGAATGACGTCGTTTCGCGGTCTTCGCGTCTTCGCGTGACCCAGAGCTTTCTTCAGTTGCCGCGGGAAAAGACACCCACTGTCTCCAACACCGTGCATGGGTATTATGTCTCACGCGAAGACGCGAAAAACGCGAAACGACGTCATCCTCTTCGGCGTGGCCGGTGGTAGCTCAGGAGGGCGGGTTACGCGCTGCGCGCAGATGTTAAGATGGATAGTGCGGCGACGCCGTTGGCAGGTCCGAAAAGAATGACGTCGTTTCGCGTTCTTCGCGTCTTCGCGTGAGCACACCCTTTTTCGCCAGTTGCAACGCCAGATGATCAGACTTACTGTCCTTGATTGGACGTGCGGAGGGCAACATGGCGGACGTAGAAGAGATTGCCCGCATAGCCGTAGACTGCGCCTTCCATATTCATCGCGACCTGGGACCCGGACTGCTGGAATCCGTTTACGAAGCCGTGATGGCCGACGCTCTGACGCGTCACAATCTGCTCGCCGAACGACAAAAACCTATCGATTTTACCTATGCCGGCACCTTGTTCCGCGAAGGCTTCCGCGCTGACCTTATGATCGAAGGCAAACTAATTATCGAACTGAAATCCGTTGAACGCCTGGCACCCGTGCATGGCAAGCAACTACTGACTTATCTGCGGCTGACTAACCAACCGCTCGGCCTCTTGATGAACTTCGGGACCGCCGTCTTCAAGGACGGATTGCAGAGGGTGGTCAACAACCACATGAATTTCGAGTCTTCGCGCCTTCGCCTGCACCAACCCTTCCCCTAACCGGAATCTGGCAGATGGATGGAAAATCAGTTAAAACACATAAGAAAAATGCAATAGAGCGGCGGTCGAAAGTACATTTCGCTCTCTTTTTTGTCTTTCTCGGTCTCATTTCAATTCTAATTATTGTTGATAAGATCTTTGCCGTGGGCTGGGGATATCAGTGGTGGCATTTATTAGTCGTGCATGGAATGATGCTTGGTCTTTTTTTACTCTATTTATTCTTGAAGGTAATCCGATGGATCACAAGAGGGTAGCCTTGACGCGGCGGCGCACCAGAGAGAGATAGCGGGGTCATTTATTGATTGGTCGCGACTTTTTGGAGGGGCGGATCCTTAATTCGTCACGATATCGCGGTGCTGGGGCGCCAGGGCGGCCAGGAGCTTGTTCTGGGCGTGGAAGGGGATGTCGTTCTTGTCCATCGCCTTTTGCAGATCCTCGACCAGGGCGTTAAAGCTGGCGCGGTCAATACCCAGCTGAGCGTGGGATTCTTTCATCCCTTTACCTGTGTAGGTGCAGCCACCGTTCAGAACGACGCAGAACTGCTCCACCAGCATTGTCTTGATATGGTCCTGCTTGGCGGCAACGAAGAAGTCGCGCGTGCGCGGATCGTCCAGCAGGATGAGCATAAAATCGTCGACCAGCCTGACCAGGCCGTCATGGCCGCCGAATTCGCGATACAAGCTGTCGTCGGCCGCGATGACGGGCGCTACGGCGGCGCTGTCCTTGACGGGTTCAGCCGCCAGGGCGGGGGTTGCGACAACGGCCAGGGCGAGGGCGATCAGAACGGTTTTCATAGTTTAGAATCCGACTTGCAGCGAGGCGTAAAGGCCGGTCTGGCGGCGGGTGACGATGTTGCCGAGGTCGGCATAGGCCAGGGTGACCGAGATGTGCTTGACCGGCGCATAGGCAACAAAGACGTCGAACGCTGCGTCTTCCTTCGCCACAGCCAGGTTGTCGGGCTTGGTGCGGACCTCGGCGCCGATGGCGAGTTTGCGGGTCAGCAGATACGCGGCCGAGCCTTCAAACTGGTAATGATAGTCGTCATCAATGCCGCCGAAACCGAGAATGCCGAACTGGTTGGCCTTGGTGGCGCGGATCGTGCCGTTGACCAGCAGACCCTTGGCCAGGAACAGCTTGGTGGCTGACACGTAATAGTCGGTGCCTTCGTCGTCGCGAGCACCCAAGGCCTTGACCAGGGCGCCATTCTGGTTCTTCTTGAACTGGATTCCGACCGCCACCTGGGGCAGCCAGGTGTCCTGTTCCAGAACGGCGTCGCCCAGGACCTTGACCTTAACGCCCAGAACGTCCTGGCCGATGGTATAGCCGTAGCCCAGGCCCAGGGCCGCGCCGACGGCTTCGGTGTCGAAATCCTGGTGCGACCACGAGATTTCCAGCCGGTCGTCGAGCCCGACCAGGCCACCATAGGACCGGATATCGTAGTCGGTGGTGTTGATATCGGTGGCATAGACATTGGCACCGAACTGGCCCTGTTCGCCGTAGGAACCGATGACCGCCCAAGGCGTCAATCCGCCGCCGGCCGTGCCTTCGACCGTATTGACGCCGCCGGTCAGCAGCAGCTTGCCGCTGGTATAGTCGAAGACAGATTCGGCGTGCGCCGCGCTGACGACGGGCATGAAAGCTGCCATCAGGCCCATCAGGCGGATCAAGGGCTTCATAGGGGCTCCCGCGGGTGCAGTGTCAGTGAAAACCAATCCTGCTGTAATTTCCTTAAAGCTTGCTTATACCAACCCGCGTAATTCTTGACACACCGAGGGTTGGCAAGGCCGACTGGCCGCCCGAGCTTTTGCGAGGAGCCATGGGGGGCGCCTAGTCCGGCGCTTGAGCTGGAAAAATGCGAATACCAAGAGTCATTCCTTATGAGGCTTGGTATGAGAGCGCAATCCGATAAAGTGTGACGCCACCGCACGGGCGCTCCCGTTTTCGGATAAATTGCGCGACAAAACGAAAACTCATCCCGCTCTAACCTGTTGCACGACAAAACCGACGGCAGGAAAATCCGCCCCGGAAGTCGCCTTACAAAAACTTAATGTGAAGCGCGCGGAGCCTGTGCTATCGCTGGAAGATTGTTTCACATGTACCGGTAGGCCCATGCGCGCTCTTTTCCTCGCTTTTTGTCTGTTGACCTCGCCCGTAGTGGCGACGACTGCGGCCGCCCAGACCAGCTCCAAGCCCGCGGCGCCTGCCGCCGCCTATCCGCAGGGCAAGCTGCCCGACACCGCCAAACCGACGGCTTACCGGCTGGCCCTGACCATCATCCCTTCCAAGCCGCGCTTCACCGGCCATGTCGAAATCGATGTCGTGGTCAAGGAACAGACCTCATCCCTGTTCATTCATGGCCGCGACCTTAAGGTCTCCAGCGCCACGGTGCTGCAGAACGACAAGACCATCAAAGCGAAATACACCCAGGTGGATCCGCTGGGCGTGGTCCGGCTCGACTTCGCCAAGCCCGTCGCCGCCGGAAAAGCGACCCTGGTGTTCGATTATGACGCTGCTTTCGGCGACACGGCCGCCGGGCTTTACCGCGTTCAGGTCGACGGCGAGTGGTACGTCTGGTCGCAGTTCCAGTCGATCGATGCCCGCTCCGCCTTTCCGTCGTTTGATGAGCCGGGCTACAAGACACCGTTCAAGATATCGATCATCGCCGATGAAAAAATGGTCGTGGCCAGCAACTTTCCGCGCAACAACACGCTGACTGAAGGCAAGCTGGTGCGCAGCGACTTCTACCAGACCTCGCCTCTGCCGACCTATCTGATCGCTTTTGCCGTCGGTCCGTTTGCGGTCGCCGAAGGTGTTGTCGCGCCGACGCCCCAGCGCAGCCAGCCGCTCAATATTCGCATCATGGCTACCCAGCCCAATAAGGACAAGCTGCAATATGCCTTGCAGGAAACCGGTCCGATCGTTGCCCACCTGGAGGCCTATTTCAACCAGGGCTTCCCCTATCCCAAGCTGGATCAGGTCGCTTCCCCGATCATGCCGGGCGCCATGGAAAACGCCGGCCTCGACATTTACGGCGACAACATCCTTCTGCTGGATGCCGGCGCGGACACCAACCAAAAGCGTGACTTCGGCATGATTGTGGCGCACGAGCTGTCGCACCAGTGGTTCGGGGACTATGTCACACCGGCCTGGTGGGACGACATTTGGCTGAACGAGAGCTTCGCCAACTGGATGGGTTATCGCATCGGCAACGAATGGCGTCCGGAACTGAATATCGGCGCAGGTGCTATCGACGAAGCCTTCGCCGCCATGAACACCGACTCCCTGAAGGTCGGCCGGCCGATCCGCCAGCCCATCATCAACAGCGCTGATATCGACCAGGCCTTCGACAGCATAACCTATGGCAAGGGTGGCCAGGTCGTCGCCATGGTCGCCGCCTATCTGGGTGACCAGCAGTTCCGCGAAGGCGTGCGACTGCACATGTCGCGCCATCCCCACGGCAGTGCCACGACCGACCAGTTCTTCGGCAACCTGGCCGATTCGGCGCAGAATCCCAAGGTTCTGGAAGCGATGAAGAGCTTCATCTACCAGCAGGGCGTTCCCGTGGTCGAGTTCAGCCATGTCGGCGGCTATCTGGTTGCCACGCAGTCGCGCTACACGCGCCTGGGCTCCGATCAGGCGCCGCAAACCTGGACCATTCCGTTATGCGTCCGTCGCGGCACGAACGAGAGCTGTTTCATGCTGGATCTGCCGGAAGGCAATCTCGGCGTCGACAATATCCCGGGTGAGATCATGCCCAATGCTGGCGGCACGGGTTATTATCGCTTCGCCCTGACGCCGGAAGACTGGGACAAGCTGATTGCCACTGGCGCCACTATCAAGGGCGGCGAAGGCCTGGCCGCCAGCGACAGCCTGTGGGCTCAGTTCGCCGCCGGCAAGCTGGCCCCGGCCAAGCTGATCGACTCAGCCCGTGTCATGGCCGGCAATCCCGACTCGCGCGTCGCCGTTGACGGCGGCCAGCGACTGGCCGGACTGCGCACGGCCGGCATTATCGGCGACGAAGCCGAAGTCGACTACCGTCGCGTCATGGCCGGAATCTACGGCCCGCGCCTGGCGGCCCTGGGCTTCGATCCGAAGGCGGGCGCCCACGCGTCGGATACCCCCGATGCCCAGAGCCTGCGCACCAACCTGGTCAACCTGATGGCCGATGACGCCGATGATGCCGGTATCCGCAGCAAACTGACGGCCGCTGCCGTGGCCTATCTGGGGGGCGACAAGACAGCTGTCGACCAGTCGGTTCTGGCCCTGGCCCTGGCCGTCCATGTCGAAGATGGCGGCCTGCCTGCCGCCAAGGCACTGTACGAGATGACCGTTACCTCGACGGACGAACTGTTCCGTCAGTCGGCGACGGTGGCGGTAACCCACGGCGCCACGACCGAGACGGCCAACTGGCTGTTCGGCGTGCTGCTCAGCGATACCCGCCTGCGTGCCACCGAACGCCTGCGTCTGCTGTCCGGCCTGATGGGGCAGCCCAAGGCCCGCGACGTCACCTTCGACTGGTACAAGGCCAATTATGACGCGCTCTCCAAGGGCATCGGCATCTTCTCGGCCTCGCGCCTGCAGACCCTGGCTGGTGGCTACTGCTCTGCCGCGCGGGCTGACGAACTGGATGCCGCCCTGCGGTCGAAAGTCGTTGCGGCCGGCCGTGGTACCCTGTCCTTCGACCGTACCCTCGAGAGGGTCCGTAGCTGCGGCGTGCTCAAGGACGCCAAGGCTGGCGAGGTCGCCGCAGCGTTCAGGGCCGCCTCATAATACCAGTCGGAAGACGCAAAAAATCAGGCGGCAAGGCTTCGGGCCTTGCCGCCTCTTTTTTACGGCGCGCTCTCCATGGCCGGATCGTAATCAGCC
This sequence comes from Asticcacaulis sp. AC402, assembly GCF_000495835.1. Taxonomy (GTDB): domain Bacteria; phylum Pseudomonadota; class Alphaproteobacteria; order Caulobacterales; family Caulobacteraceae; genus Asticcacaulis. Next base: position 124,170 of record NZ_AWGC01000004.1, on the reverse strand, counting down.
AATGGGAGGTTCAGGAACGTCCAGATATGTGGGTAGAGCCCGTCGCGAGCCAGGGTGTTGTGTTCCGAGCCCGGCATGTGGACGAAAGTCTTGGGATCGTTGGCGAGGGTGAACAGCTTCTGACCCTGGTGGAAGGGTACGACGCTGTCGCGGTCGCCATGCGCAATTAGCAACGGCATATGGACGTCCTTGATATAGGTCCGGCTGCGAAACTGATCCTTCATCAGCAACGATACCGGCGCAAAGGGATAGCGTTCCTGGGCGACATCGGAAACGGCGGTGAAGGGCGCTTCCAGCACCAGGGCACGCGCCGGGCGTTTCGAAGCGACATAGGTCGCAACGCCTGATCCCAGCGAATGGCCATGGATGACGATGTCTTCGTCCCTGAACCCCTGTTGGCGCAGCCAGTCATAGGCGGTCAGGCCGTCGGTGAACAGGCCGGTCTCGGTGGGCTTGCCGGTCGAATGCGAATAGCCGCGATAGGCCAGGGCCAGGTAGCCAACCCCTTGTTTGTGCATCCGGACATAGCGCCACTTGCCCATGGTCAGGGTGCTGCCCTGGCCGTGGAAGAAGAGAATGACCGGTTGCCCCGGTTGCGGCGGCTCGTACCAGGCCTGAAGCGTCTCGCCGTCGGGGGTTTTGAGCCGCAGGTCCTGGATCTTCAGGCCTTGAATCGGCTGGTTGGATTCGGGCTGGATGGAATAGAGGATACTGCGCTGGGCGAAATAGAGGTAGCCGACAACGCCGGCATAGGCGGTGGCGACGACGACCACCATGCTGATCAGGAAGCGGCGCAGGATAAGCCAGTAGCGGTTCATAGCGGTTCTTTCAGAAGACGGTGGCGGCGACAACCTCTGCTCTCGGCTGGTGAACCTGGGTCAGGGCAATCACCGCAATTTCCAGGGCGCGGGCGAGGAGGCCACCCAGTACGATTGTCTCCATCCACTGTCCCGAAAAGCGGTCACTGAACGCGCCGACGACGGCGGTGCCACGGCCATCGCGGTGGCGCCAATCGACCCGATCATCACATCCAGTCCGGCGAGGATCAGCAAGGCAATCATCAAGCCTTGGCCGCTTTTTAGAGCCTTGCAGTTTCTGCATTTTCCGCTCCCTCGCACGCCACTTAACCGCGACCGCGGAAGGTGCGCAACTGCAATTTCATCAAACCAGTTTACAAAACAAACTAGTTGGCATATACATCGACGCCATCGGACGCGGGTCCGACGCTTACAGCGCGTTTTAACGGGTAGGGAGACCCATCATGACCACTTCAGTTCAAACCAGCGGGGAGCGTTGGAACGACCTTGACGCCGTCCGCGCCCTGGCCCTGTTCCTGGGCATCGTCTTGCATGGCGTCATGTCGTTCATGGAGCCGCGGTTTTGGGTCATCGCCGATGTCGAAACCTCGACCGGGGCCAATATCGCCTTTTACGTCATCCACATTTTCCGCATGACGACCTTCTTCGTCCTGGCTGGTTTCTTCGCCCGCCTGCTGCTTGAAAAGCGCGGAACCTTGACCGCCTTCCTTGGAAACCGCCTGAAGCGCGTCGGCCTACCGCTGGTCGCCTTCTGGCCGGTGGTTCTCGCTGCCATCATCACCCTCGTGATCGTTGCCAATATGCCGGCGGCAGGTTCCGCCGCTGCGGCCGCCCCGCCGCCACCGCCGCCCGCCCTGACGGCCGACACCTTCCCGTTTACCCACCTGTGGTTCCTGTACGTTTTGCTGCTGTTCTATGTCGGCATGGCCGTCATCAAGGTCATCACCGATGTCACCCGCATCGGTGCCCCGCTGGGCCGTGCGCTGGACAAGGTCGTTGGACTGCTGACCAAGAGCGACCTGATCACGCTGGTCCTGGCCCTGCCTTTGGCTGCGACCTTTTACTTCAACAGCGAATGGATGATGTGGATGGGCATCCGGACGCCCGATACCGGCATAATCCCGAACGCGATGGCGGTGGCCGGCTTCACCACGGCCTTCACCTTTGGCTGGTGGCTGCACCGCCGGGCTGACCTGCTGGACCACCTCGCCAGCCGGTGCTGGCTCTACGGCCTTGCCGCCGTCGGCGGCACCTGGCTCTGCCTGACCCTGGTCGGCCCGGCCCCGACATTTGCCACCGTCAACGGTGCGGACCATCCGATCTACTGCCTGGTCTATCCGTTGACGACCTGGGCATGGACCTTCTTCCTGATCGGCCTGGCGCGGGTCCTGCTCAAGACAAAGGAAGTGCCAATGATCCGCTACGCCGCCGACTCGTCCTACTGGGTCTATATTGTCCACATCCCGTTGGTCATGCTGTTCCAGTACCTGATCAAGGACATCGCTTTGAGCGTCGAATTCAAGGCCGGCATCGTGATCTTCGGTACGCTGTTTGTCGGCCTGTTGAGCTATGCACTCTTCGTGCGGTACACTTTCATCGGCACGATTCTTAACGGCCGCCGCAGCAAGGTCCAAAAAGGCGCTGACCCCGTCCTCCAGGAAGCGTAAGTGGTCTGGAAGCCCCCACTCAACGGCCCCCGGGTGGTTTGCCATCCGGGGGCTTCGTCACAGGAAAAGCGCATGGAAGCCCCGGACCTGCAAAAGGAAGACGCCCACAGGGACGAGGCACATGGAGATCTGGCCTTTCTCAAGACCCTCGTGTCCCAGGCTCCGAAAGCGCAGGTCACGGCGGGCCAGGTGTTTGCCGTCGCCGGCGCCGCTTACAGCGCGCAGTGTTTCCTGTACTGGCTGCAGATCGTGTTTGGCTGGCAATGGCCGGGCTGGTTGAACGTGATGGTCGCCGTTACGCCGATCGCGATCCTGGTGGGGTTCATCGGCTGGGTGTTCTGGCGGGATCGCAACGAGGCTAGCCAGGGCGTCGCCACGCGGGCGCTGAACTCGGCCTTCGCCAGCGCCGGCCTGGCCAATCTGGCCCTGTGCGTGGTCTTCGGCTACGTCTCGGCGACGCAGCAGAACTTCCTGATCTGGCTGCTGTATCCGCCGGTGTCCTGCGCTGCCCTGGGGGCGTGCTGGTATGTTGCCTTCATGGTGCGGCGCAAGTTGTGGCTGCTGGGTGTGGCGTTCGGCTGGTGGGCGACGGCCATGGCGCTGGGCTTCCTGATCCGCAACATGGGCGGTTATCTCCTGCTGCTGAGTGTCGCCCTGCTGGTGCTGATGGTGGTGCCCGGCCTGATCATGGCGCGGTCGGGCAAGGCCGACGAGGTCGGTGAACCTTCGGCCGACGGCGCGCACAAGGATCTGGCCTTCCTGAAGGCGTTGGTCACCGAAGGCCCCAAGGCTCAAAGGGGGGCGGGTCAGCTCTTTTTCATTGCGGGGGTGCTCTACGGCCTCCAGTGTTTCGGCTTTTGGGTGCCGATCGCGTTTAGGCTGACGTGGCCGGAAGTGGCCTTCATGTTTGTCGGATTCGCGCCGACCGCCCTCTTCCTGGGCGCCATGTTCTGGATGATGTGGCGCGACCGAAAGGACAGCATGCACGGTGCCGCCACGCGCGCCATCAACGGCGCCTTCGCCAGCGCCGGCCTGGCGAACCTGTCGATGTGCGTCGCGCTTGGCTATGTCTCGGCCAGCGAGAAGAACCAGCTGATCTGGATGCTGTACCCCGCCGTGGTGTCGGCCTTTCAGGGCGCGTGCTGGTACGTCGCCTTCGTCGTCCGGCGCAAGTTGTGGCTGAGCGCGGTTTCGGCGGGCTGGTTCCTGACCGCCGTCACCATGGGCTTTTTGATCCGTGATCTCGGCAACTATCTGTTTGTATTCGGTTTCGCGTTGTTCGTGCTGATGGCGGCGCCCGGCTATGTCATGTCGCGTGCCGGAAAGGGCGGATAGCGTGTCGGGTTTCGACGTCAACCGGCTGGACGACGCGATCCACGGCCGCCTCAGGCTGGGCATTATGGCCTATCTGATGGATGCCGAGGCCGCCGACTTCAACGAGCTTAAGGCGCTTCTGGACGCGACGCAGGGTAACCTGTCGGTCCACCTGCGCAAGCTCGAAGAGGCCGGCTATATCGAGATCGTCAAGAGCTTCCAGGGGCGTAAACCCCTGACGCGGGCGCATATCACGCCGGCCGGCCGCCAGGCCTTCGCCGGCTATCTGGAGGCCTTGTCCAAGCTGGTCGAGAAGCGTTAGATGGCGGGCATGGGGAAGCGTTTCGATTGGGACAGATTGGTCTGGTTAAACTTCGCTGGACTTTTGCTGGCCGGGACGTGCCTGGTGACGCGGGCGGCGGTCTGGAGCGTTGCCGCGTGTGCGCTGGCGCCTGTGGTTGCATGCGGTCTCGTTCTGGCTTCACGGCGCGAGTTGACGCTCGATCCAGATGATCCGATGCGTCGAACAACGCTTTATTATCTGGCGACACTCCCTGGCTGCGCCTTGGGTGCAGCAACTGCAGCCTACAACCTTATCGACTGGCTAATGCCATTGCTAGCAGCGTGTTTTGTCGCTTTGGCTCTGACCTTGTGGAGCTGGTCAAAAAGGCCGTTGCAGGTGCGCGCTGTTGGTTTTATCATTCTGGGTAGCGTGCCCTATGTTTACGCTGTGCTGGTTCATGGCAACGCGCTTCTGGATAAGCGCGGGCGTGTGGAATCGGTCGTAGTGTCGGCAAAAAAGACCAGTGGCCGCTATGCTACCCCTTACTTTATGCTCTCAGCCTGGTCCCTGAAGCCTGAGAGCGATTGGCAGAAAGTCAATATCGACCTGTACGACAATGTGCAGATCGACGATCGGGTCTGCATCATTTCACATCCCGGGGGACTAGGATTTCGGTGGTATGAGGTCCGAATTTGTGAGTCACATCCAGCGGCGACATAAAGACGTCCGCCTCTTAACCCCTCGCGCTTTACGCTTCTCGGTCCGGCGCTTTCGGCCGGAAGACAAGAGAAACCGTCACGAAGCTGATGATCAGCAGCAGGCCCCATGACCCCATCTTGTGCAGGCTGACCGGCTTCCAGGCGTCGCCGGCGCCATAGTACTGCCAGGTGCGGGTGAAAGTGCCGATGTTTTCGGCCAGCCACAGAAAAAATGCGGTCAGCGTGCCGGCCAGCAGAAATGGCATGGCATGGACGCGCTGATCGATGCGGAAAAAGACGAAGCAGCGCAGGAACATCACGGCCGCCACCGCAAAGAGCAGGTAGCGGATGTCGTAGACATAGTGGTGACTGAAGAAGTTGATGTAGATGGCCACCGCCAGCAGCCAGGTCATCCAGGCCTTGGGGTAGTTCGAAAACCGCATGTCGAAGACGCGGATGGCGCGGGCGATGAAGCTGCCGACGCTGCCGTACATGAAGCCGGTGAACAGTGGCACACCGGCGATGCGTAAGATGGCGTCTTCGGGATAGGACCACGAGCCCATATGTGTCTTGAAGATCTCCATGACCGTGCCAGTGACATGGTAGAGGAAGATGACCTTGACCTCGTCCAGGGTTTCGAGCCGCGTCCAGACCAGCGCGGCCTGGATCAGGACGGCGCAGATCAGCAGAAAATCATAGCGATGGACGGGGGCATTATCGGGCCAGACCAGCGCGGTAATTATGATCAGGAATAGCATGGCGGCGCCGAACAGGCACGACCACGCCATCTTCAGCCCGAACAGGACGAACTCGGCCAGGGGTTCCGGTAGCCGGCGCAGGGTCGATCGGATCCACCGTCGGGCGGGTTGCAGGAAGGGGGCGAGGGGGTGGGTATTCACCTATACCTCCCCGCCATAGGTGGGGAGGGGGACCATGAGTGAAGCGAAACGCAGTGAAGCGCAGCGAAATGGTGGTGGGGCGACTTGCTGTCGGAGTAGCCGATTACAGTGTTTCCGAAAGGAAGTCGCCCCACCACCACACCTCGTCCTTCGCTGCGCTTCGTCCTCGTGCGGTCCTTCTCTTGCCGGAGCAGTACTCCGGCTACGCTCACCCGACGCGAAGAGCGCGGGGAGGTATGACTTTTACCACGGCTTGAAGTGCTTGGACAGTTTCAACCCCTGGCGCTGGTAGGTCGAACCCGTCTCACCGTACAGCTTGATCGGCCGTTCCGTCAGCGGTTCATAGACCAGCCGCGCCACGGTCTGACCGTCTTCCAGCAGGAAGGGCGTCTCGTGACAGCGCACTTCCAGCACGCCCTTGGAGCCCAGGGCATCAGCCTCTTTGGTGCCGAAGCCCGGATCGAAGAAGCCGGCATAGTGGACGCGGAACTCGCCGACGCTGGGGTCGATCGGCAGCATCTCGGCGGCTTCCAGAACCGGAATCTCGACATTGCCTTTGGAGGCCAGGATATAGAACTCACCCGGATCGAGCAGAAGCTGGCCGGCGCTCTGATAAAGGGGTTCCCAGTATTTGCGCGGATCATGGCCTTCGATATGGTCCAGGTCGATAATGCCGGCATGGCGCCGCGCCCGAAAGCCGACCAGCTCGCCGGTCAGGTCGACGCCGCAGTCGAAGGTGTAGAGCTTGGGCGAGTGGCCGCGTTTCAGGCGCAACTGGTTCAGCCGCGTCCCGGTCCGCGCCAGGACGGAAAAGGTCTGGGGAGCGATCTCAACATAGATCGGACCGCAATAACCTTCGACGACGTCATCGAACAGGTCGCCGCGGTCCGACAGCAGGCGCACGAAAACATCAACCCGGCCGGTCGAGGATTTCGGGTTGGCGCGCGCGGTGATGCCGCGCGGCAGGTTGAGACGTTCCTGCAATTCCGCGATATAGACGCACCCGGACTCGAAGACGGCGCCCTTGCTCAGGTCCATCTCGTGCATCACCACGTCCTTCAGCCGATCCGCTACCGTTCGGCCACGCGGCAGATACGAGGCCCGCACCCGCCACGCCCGCGCACCCAGCCGCAGGTCTATGCTCGCCGGCTGGATCTGGTCGGACTCGAGCGGCGTGTCGCTCGCCACCACACCCGCCTCGACCAGGGCCGCCAGATGCTGCATCGGCAGAATGCCTTGCGGAAGGGGAAGGTTGGCGACGGCGGAATGAGAACTCATGTAAGGCTTGTCTCTTTTCTTTAGGAGGATCAATCTTTAAGAGAGGTCGCCGGTCTCAGCAAGAAGATAAGCATGCCCTATCAGCACACCAGTCACGGTATCACCGTCAGCGTCGAGGTCGATTATGTCCCCCAGGAGGAAAGCGGTCACGATGACCGCTATCTGTGGGCCTATCACATCACGCTGATCAATGGATCGGATGAGGTGGTGCAGCTAAAGACGCGCCACTGGGACATTATGGACGGGCTGGGCCGGGTCCAGGTGGTCGAAGGTCCGGGTGTCGTCGGTGAGGTGCCGATTCTGCGGCCCGGGCAGGCCTATACCTATTCGTCCGGCTGTCCGCTGCCGACGCCATCGGGCTCGATGGGCGGCTATTACATGTTCGAACGCGACGACGGCGTGGCGCTGCGGGTGAAGATTCCGGATTTCTCGCTGGATTTGCCCGATATCCGGCGTGTGCTGAACTAAAGAAGCCCCGCCACTGGTTCGGCGCGCAGAAAGGCGATGACCTGGGCCTCACCCTCGTGCGCGTTATTCCAGAAGGCATTGCAAAGGCGATCCTTCTTGTCGAGATAGACGCTTTGGTGTTCGCAATAGGCAACCAAAGCTTCGAGTTTTCCGGCCAGTTTGTCGAGATAGGGTTTGAGTGGGATGTCGGCGCGGGCGATTCCGCACAACAGATCGTCGATTTTCATGCCATCGGCTGGCACTTCTTCGATGACCAGATCATACCAGGCTTCGACGAACGCGATTATGGCGGCGCGTTCGCTCTTGTGCCATTTGCCCCAGCCCGCCAGTGGCAGTTTGCCCAGGGTTGTCTCGGGGCCGAAATAACGGTCTTCCTGGCCATAATCGACCGACAGTTCAAGCAGCCGTGGCAGGTAGTAGCGCCAGTCGGCCACCTCACCGGCGGTGTAGAAGGCCGAGCCGACATAGGCGTCGATATCGCCAGCCATAATGTCCCGCAAAGGCTTAGACAGGATTTTACGGTAATGCTCCGGGTCCTTGCAGCACGGGCAGGCGTCGATGTACCGTGGCCGGGGCGCGGCGAATTCGTCGTAAAGACGTTCGAGCGCGGCATAGACCGCCGGTGACATGCTTTCCCCCCAAAAAGAGACCCCGCCGTCAGGAACGGCGGGGCATCATATCAGCTTTGGCGAAAAGCTGCGAGACCGAGTCTCTTACAGATAGCGGCGCAGGTTGCGCGACAGATCCGCGCCTGTGTCGCGCTTCTTGGTCTTTTGCGACGGCTGATAGGCGACCCGGGCGTGCTCGACGCAGTACGGGGTGCCGTCATCGGCTCGGCGGCCGCAGAACGAGAAGCTGTCCGAGGACGGGTCGCCGATAGGCCACTTGCACATCTTGGCGCCGAGCGTGAGCACGGTTGCCGTGCCGGGCGCTTCGACATAGGGCACGACCGGAGTCGATATGACCGGGCGCGAAATCACCGGTTCGGTGCGGCGCGGCTGCGGCGCGGCATGGGTCGGGCTGGCCGCATGCGAGATCGCCGGACGGGCTGGCCGCGACGGTTTGTACAGCGGGCGGGTCGGCTGCGACGGCGCGGCGCGCCCCGACAAACCAAGACGATGCACCTTGCCGATCACGGCATTACGGGTGACGCCACCCAGCTGCTTGGCGATCTGGCTGGCCGAATGGCCTTCTTGCCAGAGCTTCTTCAGGGTTTCGACGCGTTCGTCAGTCCAACTCATGTTTCACTCTCCCATAGCCACTTCCGGGCCATCACAGCGGCGAAATCACTTGCGGATCGCAAGGCATCACACCACAATATGTAGACATGTCCGTATGGACCTGCTCCCCAGCCACCTATAGATAGTAAACGAAGAGTTAAAAACCGCAATATATGGTGTGAAGGGAAATTGCGACTGTCCACATATATCTATATGTAGTGTTCGGACAATCCACATGTGTGGATAACTGGCCCGTGGTGCAATCCCCTGCTGGGACTCGCAAAGTGCGACCATGAATATCCCCGCGCTCAGGCCGCACAGATATGACCGCAAGAACAAAAATCTGAATGTTCAGCTACTTCTCCTCCCCAGGGCGATGGGCAGCGGGGTGGCCGGTGCCATGGCGAGCAAGCGGAAATCGAAGATCGTAGCGCTGGCTGCCGGCGGGGCCCAACCCGATGTCGTCTGGCGGCAGGAACGGGAGGCGCCGGACGGGAATTTTCCGGCGAAAGCTCAGGAGGCCGCAGGCTATGGCACCATCTGGCATGGCCAGACACTCTGGGACGGGGTTGCACAAAGCCCAGGTAGATCGCCATGTCCGAAGCTGGGAAAAGACCAGCGACCATGCGCCGGTCTGGATCGTGCTTGACGATTGAAGCCGGCCTGTGGCATCTGACGGCTGTGCTCAGGCATGCGGGTGTAGCTCAATGGTAGAGCAGCAGCTTCCCAAGCTGACAACGAGGGTTCGATTCCCTTCACCCGCTCCAGGTACGGCGCCGTCCTCATGAGGACCTGTCATGGCCAAACTTATCCTCGCGATGAACATCTCTCTCGACGGTTATGTCGACGACCTGGCCGGCAATCTGGTCATGGGTCCGCCCAGTCCGGACCTTTTCCGCTACTGGATTGAAACGGTCCGCAGCCATAGCGGCGTCTTCTATGGCCGCCGCATGTATGAGGTCATGCGCTACTGGGACGACGACCATCCGGAATGGACCGCGCCGCTACAGGAATTTGCCGTCGCCTGGCGAAACCTCCCCAAATGGGTGGTCTCTGGCACACTATCGGCCGTGGGTCCGAACGCGACGCTTGTCACCGGCGATATCGCGGCGCGGGTGCGCGACCTTAAAGCCCGCACCCAAGGCACGCTTAGCGTTTCGGGTCCGCAACTGGCTGGCCTGATGACCCGGCTGGGCCTGATCGATGAATACCACATGCTGCTGCGCCCCTTCGTGCTCGGACAAGGCAAACCGTTTTTCCATGAGGGCAGGCCACCCCTGCGGCTGATGTCGACGGCGCAGGTCGACGATGCGACGGTTCACCTCGTCTATGAACCTGCCTGAACGCGGCGATCTTTCTGTTTCCATCGCAACCGTTTAAATTCGTTGATCTGTTTCGGCTTCCCTTATAGATGGGGCCATGGGTGATCGGATCTATCTTTATGACTCGACCCTGCGCGACGGAGCGCAGGCGCAGGGCATCGATTTTTCGGTGGCCGACAAACAGGCCATTGCCGAGGCACTCGATGCCTTTGGCATCGACTATATCGAAGGCGGATGGCCCGGCGCCAATCCGACTGACGACGCCTTTTTCGCCGCACTGCCGGCAACGAAACGCTCCCGCATATCGGCCTTTGGTATGACCCGCCGCGCCGGCCGCTCGGCCTCCAACGATCCCGGACTCCAGGATCTGCTGGCCGTCAATACCCCGACCATTTGCCTGGTCGGCAAGAGTTGGGACTGGCAGGTCGAAACCGCGCTCAAGGTCTCGAAGGCCGAAAACCTGCGCATGATCGCGGAGTCTATTGCTCATGTCGTCGCCAGCGGCCGCGAAGCCGTGTTTGACGCCGAACATTTCTTCGACGGCTACAAGGCCAATCCGGCCTATGCACTTGAGGTTCTGGCGGCCGCCCATGGCGCCGGCGCCGAATGGCTGGTGCTGTGCGACACCAATGGCGGTTCGCTGCCGTCGCAGGTCCGCACCATCGTCGGTGCGGTGAAGGAACGTCTGCCTCAGGCGCGCCTGGGCATCCATTGTCACAACGATACCGAACAGGCGGTGGCCAATTCGATCGCTGCGGTCGAGGCCGGCGTCCGCCAGATTCAGGGCACGATCAACGGCATCGGTGAGCGCTGCGGTAATGCCAACCTGATCGCCCTGATCCCGACCCTGATGCTGAAGATGGGTTTCGATACCGGCCTGAGCGATGAGCAACTGACGCGTATCGGCCAGTTGTCGCGTCTGGTCGATGATCGGCTGAACCGGGCGCCCAACCGCCATGCCGCCTACGTCGGCGCCAGCGCCTTTGCCCACAAGGGCGGGCTGCATGTCAGCGCCATGACCAAGGATTCGCGCTCCTACGAACATATCGACCCGGCCCTTGTCGGGGCCAGCCGGCTGATCCTGGTATCGGACAAGGCCGGGCGCGCCAACATCCTCACGCGTCTCGAACAAATGGGGATTGTGGTCAAGGCCGACGACGACCGGATCGGCGACCTGGTCAAGGCCGTGAAGGAACGTGAGGCCCTGGGCTATGCCTATGAGGATGCCAGCGCCAGTTTCGAACTGATGGCGTTGCAGCGCCTGGGCGCCTTGCCGTCCTGGTACGAACTGCAGAGTTACCGCGCGCTGGATGAGTGCCGCATCGACTCCCGTGGCCAGCGCTTTACCGTTGCCGAAGCAACGGTAAAGCTGAAGATCCGTGGCGAATCCGTCATGACGGTCGCGGAGGGCAATGGCCCTGTTAATGCTTTGGATGCGGCCCTGCGCAAGGCCTTGTTGCCGCACTATCCGGAACTGGCGGCCATGCATCTGAATGACTACAAGGTGCGCATCCTGACGCCGTCAGAAGCCACCGCCGCCCTGACGCGCGTGATGATCGAAAGCCGCGACGATAATGGCCACAAGTGGAACACGCTGGGGGTCAGCCACAACGTGATCGATGCCTCCTATCACGCCCTGTTCGACGCCATTACCTATCACCTGATGAAGGCGCGGGCGCCGAAAGTGGCATGATTCACCGGACATCAAGGGTTTGGTGCCACTCTGGCGGCAGCCGGGGGTTGCCATGGGCTGGGTCAAGCTGTTTCTGTCACCGCATGGGCGTATCGGCATGCGTATCTACGCCGCTGCCATGGTTGGCGTCATCGTGGTCCAGGTCTTCAGTCTAGCGCTTCCGGTCGTGGGCCTGCTTATTTTTCCCCTCCTGAACTATCCGGGCCTGTGTCTGGCCGTAAAGCGGTTGCATGACTGGAATCGGTCAGGTTTCTGGATGATCGCGCCGTATGTTGTTATCACTGGCTACATCTTGACGCTGTTTTGGTACGCCCTGATTACAATGGGTGGCGGCGGTAATTTCAGTGGCGGCTCGCCGGAGAACGGGCGCATCGGACGTGCCTTGGCGCACAATGCCGGGTATGTTCTCTTCTTGATGCCGATCCTGTTTTTGGCCCTGATCGGCATGGTCCCGGGCAGTCTGGGCGCCAACAGGTTTGGCATCCCGTGGCAGCCGCGCGCGGTTTGATGCGTTGACAATCCGCGGTGGCCGGCGCCTAGAGCGGGATGAGTTTTGATGGAATCAAAACCCCGCTCTAAGGTTTTGGTTTGTCGCGCAATTTTTCCGAAAACGGGAGCGCCCGTGCGGTGGCGTCCACTTTATCGGATTGCGCTCTAAATCGCACGGCAAGGGTTACAACAAAGCATGTCTTCCAAAGACTTTCTGGACCTCCACGTCATCCGCTATCTGCGCCAAAAGCCGCAGCTTTTGCTGTCGCTGGCCGCTGCCTTGACGGTGCTGGCCGCGTGTCACGTCTTTACGCCCGTCAACGATCTGACTGCGGCTCTGGTCGCGTGGAACAGTTTTACCTGCCTGTATATCGCCATCGCCCTGGTCCACATGCTCCGCGCCAGCTATGCCACCCTGGAAAGCCGTGCCCATCTCTATGATGATGGCGAGGGTGTGATCCTGATCCTGTCGCTCGTGGCGGCGGGCTTGAGTTTTGCCGCCATCGCCGGTGAGTTGGCCACGTCGGCAGGTTTGCCACCGGCGGTAAAGGCGTGGCATATCGCGCTGTCGGGCGTGACTCTGTTGAGTTCTTGGACCTTTATCCATCTGGCCTTCGCCTTTCATTACGCCCACGGCTACTACAGCGGGCTGGCGCGGCCGAAGCCTGTCGCGGGCCTGATCTTTCCCGGCAAGGAGCAGCCGCATTACAGCGACTTCCTCTATTTCGCCTTCGTCATCGGGACGTCGGGTCAGACGGCGGATGTCGCCTTCGCCACGCGGGAAATGCGCCGCATCGGCACGGTGCATTGCGTGGCGGCCTTTCTGTTCAACGCCACGGTTTTGGCCCTGACCATCAATATTGCCGCGTCGCTGATCGCGAAGTAGCGGCGGCGTCAGAAGTATGGCGAGGCGCTGTCGGCGTTCGTGGCCAAAGATATTCAAGACATGGGGTCGCAGGTCCCACACCCCATCACTTGCCCTTGGCGAGGTCATCAAACGCGCGAAGGACCCCAATCAGCTCCCGCATCTCCTCGATGCGGATCATGTTCGGACCATCCGACGGCGCATGGTCCGGATCCTGGTGGGTCTCGATAAACACCGCCGACACCCCGATCGCGCAGGCTGCCCGCGCCAGAACCGGCGCGAACTCACGCTGACCGCCCGAGGTCGTGCCCTGGCCGCCCGGCTGCTGCACCGAATGGGTGGCATCAAACACGATCGGATAGCCGGTCTGGGCCATGATCGGCAAGCCGCGGAAATCGGTCACCAGGGTATTGTACCCGAACGACGTGCCGCGATCGCACAGCATCACCCGTTCATTGCCGGTCGAAGCGATCTTCCTGGCGACATTGGCCATGTCCCACGGCGCCAGGAACTGACCCTTCTTGACATTGATCGCCTTGCCGGTTTCGCCGGCCGCCAGCAGCAGGTCCGTTTGGCGGCACAAAAACGCCGGGATCTGGATGACATCGACCACCTCGCCGACCGGGGCGCACTGATGGGCATCGTGGACGTCGGTCAGTACCGGACAGCCGAATTGCGCCCGGACATCGGCCAGGATCTGCAGGCCCTCGTCCATGCCGATACCGCGCGCCGTACCGATCGAGGAGCGGTTGGCTTTGTCGTAGCTGGATTTATAGATGAATTTCGTGCCCGTCGGCTGACAGGCCTCGGCGATCTTTTCGGCCATCATCAGCGCGTGGTCGCGGCTTTCGATCTGGCACGGGCCGGCGATCAGGGCGAACGGTTCGTCCCCGCCGATCTTGATGCCGCCGACCTCGATCACCTTTGTTTTCACATGTTGCGCATTGATCATCTTTGTCACTCCGAACCGGTGGCGTTTGGGGCTGACAACCCCTCACCCTAACCCTCTCCCCTCGAGTGGGGAGAGGGAACCAAGGTGCTGCCTATTCCCTCAAATTACACTTTCAATCCGGGCCACATCGACCGGATTGTTCAGCTCCCAGAATACGCGGCCGCGGCCATCGACCTCGACGCAGCGGATGAGCACGCCGTTCTCCAGGAACCGCAGTTGCTCCAGCCCCTCATACTTTTCCAGCGGCCCGGTGCTCCAGCCAACATAGGCCTCCAGCGCCTCGGCGCGGTAGGCATAGACGCCGACATGGTGGAAGACCGGGATCAGATCGCCCTCAGCAAAGGTTTTGCCCGTATAGGGAATGACTTCTTTCGAGAAGTACAGTGCGTTCATGGTGGAATCGAACACCGCCGTCGTGCCACCGACGCGGCCATGCAGGCGGTCCTCGACGAAGTTGGCATGGGTCACGGCGTCGCAACGCAGCACGGGCGTCGCCATCTGGACCTCAGGGTGCTTCTTCATCTCGGCGATCAGGTCCTCGACGAACCAGGCCGGGGTCAGCGGCGCATCGCCCTGCAGATTGACATAGAGGTCGTAGGCGTGCGGCAAGCCCGGCAGGGCATCTGCCACACGCTCGGTGCCATTGGCGCACAGTTCCGAGGTCATGATTACCTCGGCGCCGAAGGCTTCGGCGGCGTCCCTGATGCGGTCGTCGTCGGTGGCGACAAAGACAGCGTCGACGCCCTTCACGGCTTTGGCGGCTTCCCACGAGCGCTGGATCAGCGACTTGGCAACGCCGTCCTTGCCCTTCAGCATGACCAGGGGTTTGCCGGGATAACGGCTGGAGGCGTAGCGCGCCGGAATGATGACGACAGTTTTCATGCTACACCCGCGCGCAGACAGTCATGGATATGGATCAGGCCGACCGGCGTTTTCGTCTCATCGACGACGAACAGGCAGGTGATCTTGCGATCGTTCATCACGCCCAGGGCTTCGACCGCCAGATGACCGGCAGCAATGGTGCGCGGCCGGCGGTGCATGACATCGGCCGCCCGCTTGGTCATCAGCCCGTCCATATGCCGGCGCAAATCGCCGTCGGTGATGATCCCGGTCAGGACGCCGCCATTGCAGACGCCGACGACACCGAAGCTCTTGGCGGTCATGACCAGCAGGGCCTCGCTCATCGGGGCGCCTTCGCCGATCAGCGGCAGGTCGTCGCCCTTGTGCATCAGGGCTGACACGGTCAGCAGTTGCGCCCCCAGCTTGCCGCCGGGGTGGAAGACCTTGAAATCGGTCGGCTGAAAGCCCTTCTTTTCCATCACGGCTACGGCCAGGGCATCTCCCAGGGCCAGGGTCATGGTGGTCGAGGTGGTCGGCGCCATGCCGATAGCGCAGGCTTCCGGCGCATTGGGCAGCAGAAGCGGGACATCGGCCGTGGTCAGCAGGGTCGAGCCCGGCCGCGACGCCACACCGATCAGCGGGATGCCGAAGCGGCGGGTGTGGCCCAGAATGTCGCTCAGCTCCGAGGTTTCGCCGGAATTGCTGAGCACGATGCAGATATCGTCCGGGGTGATCATGCCGAGATCGCCATGCGACGCTTCGGCGGGATGAACGAAGAAGGACGGTGTGCCGGTGGAGGCCAGGGTGGCCGCGATCTTGCGCGCGATATGGCCGGACTTGCCCATGCCGGACAGGATGACCCGGCCGGTGCAGGCGTGGATCAGTTCGACAGCGCGGACGAAGTTCTCATCCAGAGACCCCGCGAACAGCAGCAGCGCCTCGCCTTCGGTGCGCAGGACGCGCGCACCGGTGGCCAGGACAGCGGTCTGGCCATTAATGTCGAAGGATGGGATATCGGAAACGGGCGCGGTGTCGGACATTCTGGCTCGCATATGGGAAGCGCGCCCCTCTTAGCAAGCTTGTTCTTATGGAACAATGACCGTATTGGGCCCATCAGCGCGCCGGCGCCGGACAGACAATCACATCGTAGTATTCCCAACCGAAACGGCCTGGATAGACCTTTACACAGGCCGTATCTTTGACATTGACCCTGTCATACAATTTGGCGGACGACCTCGTAGTCGTCCTCCCGCGTGCGTCCTGCCCAAGGTGACAGGTTCAGGTAATGGTCGCCATCCAAGACGCGTTTTCCGACGACTTCCAGAGGCACCACGCTTGGATCGGCCGCATCGAGCATCTGGTTCAACAGCAGCGTAGCGGCCCAGGCGTAAAGGCAGGTCATAAGCAGGGGCGCCCAGACCTTCGTGGGTTTAAGCCCGCCTTCGACCTTCAAAATTAGCAGAAAGATGGCCAAGGTCAGTATGGCGACCGTGGCCAGCGGGGCTGTCCAGTCGACCTGCTGAACCCCGGATAAAGCCCTTATAACGAGAGCTAGAATTGGTATCAGCGCCAACGCGCCTAGGTTAAGTCTTCCCGGAAAATTTTCATGGACTGTCCAGCGCCCAGGCGCCAGAACAGCGACCGCTATCGCTGCCGGCGGAATAGACATGGTCAGAGCAACGCACAGCAGGTATGGACGCGGGTAGAAGATTGCCCAAAAGCCGATCCCTAGACAGAGCCAGCCGATGCGATTGACCCTGATGGCATTGCGATTGAAGTTTGCCGCACGCTCTTCGGCCGTCCCACCGAAAGCTTGGTTAGTTACGACGGCATCATAATGAGCCGACTCCGCTTCTAACTCGGCGACCTCTTCCTTATTCGGAAAGCGGTCGATAAAGTCTTTAAATATGTCATCCATGCGGCCGAAGTCACTGATGGTAAACCTTTTGCCAGCGCGTGTAACCAGAACGATGACAAAGACGCCAAACAAATTCTGAGCGTTCTGAGTGCGTTCGATATCTTCGAAGCCCAGATGGCGGGTTTTGAAATAGCTGCGAAATTCTAACCGGTCAGCAAATAGAACCAGACGGCCGTTAAAGGCTGACACCAGGCAAGCCAGAGCCAATCCGGCGAAAGGCGCAGCAACGACTGCGGTAAAGACCGTAGGCAAGATCGAAGCCTCATTCAGCCGCCCGGCAAAATAAACGCCTGCACAGAGGGCGAGGAGGAAGAGGATGCCGCCAATGAGCCAGGCAACCTTGGTGCCGGCTCGGTACTCATAGCTACGCGGATAGTTGGATGGATCGGACATGGCTCCCCCCTCGGGATGCCCGATCCTGCCCGTTCCTTGACGGCTTGTCAAAATCACGCCGCCTTTTTGGTCTCCGGCGCGACAAACGGCTTCACGCCGTCGTCGTAGACGATCTCGCCCGGGCGGGCCGGGTCCAGCGAGAAACGCTCGACCAAAGGCGTCTTGTTGCCCTTGAAGCCGCCAAAGGCCTTGGCGATACGCGCCAGCACGATCTTGAACGGCTCCAGTATTTTGGGTGATTTCGCCACCGACGGGTTCAGGCCGAACCAGCGCCGCAGAAGCCCGTTGGCGTACAGCACATTGGCGTGCCACAGCGACTTGGGCGTCATGAACTCGATCGATAGCGACACATTGACCATGTCGCCATTGACGATGCGATGCGGCGCATTCTGGGCCCAGGTCAGCATCTCGCCAGGCTTTAAGTCATGGATCATCGCCTTGGCATCGAACTCGGTGGCGTAGGGCAGGTTCTCATCGGACTCGCGCAACGCGATGCCTTCGATCTGGGCGTCAGTGAAGAAGCCGGCATCGACCGGATAGAGATAGACCTTCTTCACGCCGCGGATCTGCCACAGCATGACCATCGGGATGTCGAGGTGGTAGACGACGTGGGCGTTGGGCGACGAGATCAGCAGGCCTAAGTCGGTTTTCAGGTTGGTCTGGCCGGTCTGGTCCTTGACCTCGGCGAAGATGCGATCGCACAGGAGCTTAACGGCGGTGTCGGCGTGGTTGACGCGGCGCAGGTTCAGCCAAAAGCGCCCGGCCTTGACGCCTTCCATCAGGGCGCGGCCGTCCATATTGTCGCTGCGCCCCAGATACCATTCGCCGAAGACTGTCGGGTCATAGCCCATGGTGAAGACTTCCAGGCTTTCGCGCGGGTAGCGGTCGATCAACGCGATGAGCGCTTCTTCCGTGAATAGCTCGCTGTTGGCGAGGTCGTGGTTGAACAGCAGGTTTTCCTTGCCGAATTTGCGGGTCTTGTCGTCATTCCAGTGCAGGAGGGTCATGCGTCTTATCCTTTGCGTTTAGCCGGCTTCAGCAGTGCCTGGCCGTAGAATTTCATCTTGAAGGGCGGGAACCACAGGGTTTTCCCTAAGCCCCGCGCCGCCTTGTCGATCAGGTAGGCGGCCTTGGGGGATTTCGTGGCGAAGGCCGCGCCCGCCATGACACCAAACACCGCCGCCTGGATCAGGCCCTGCATCATCCATGCCGCGCATTTCAGGTACTTGCCGTTGACACCGGTCGAATGGGATGGCCCCTGACCATAGGCGAAGCCGCGTTTCAGCGTGTAGTCCAGGGTGGCGCGTTTGGGGGGGACATCTTCCCATACGGGAGCATCGGCGGCCCAACTCATGACCTTGCCCTGGGCTTTGAGCGCCGTGAACAGGATGTCGTCCTCGCCGCCCATCTCGTTCTGGCTGGTGGCGAAGGGCAGTTCGTCTTTCGGCAGGACGGCGCGGCGGATCAGCGAATTGCCGCAACCGTAATAGTGGGGAAGCACGCCCGACTCTTCTGGCCCGAAGCGTGAAAAGAAGGCTTCGAAATAGGGCCGGTATTGCGCCACATCGTCAGGGATGCGTGCAGTGACGGGGCCGAAGACGACATCGGCCTTGAAGTGAGTCTGGTTAGCCAGCATGCGCCATAGCCAGTCGGCCGGCGCTTCTTCGTCGTCGTCCAGAAAGGCGATGAAGTCGGCCTGGGTGGTGGCCACCGCCGAGTTACGGGCATTGGCGACGCCGGTTTTCGGTTCATGGACGAACAGCACCGGGAAGGTCGCGGTCAGGGCGAAGGCCTCGACCTGGGGGCGAGCCGAACCTTCGGGGCTGTTGTCACAGACGATGAGGTCAAGCGCGGTTCCGGAAAGGCCGGTCTGGGCCGTGATGGACGCCATGGCGCGGTCCAGGCCTTCCGGGCGGCGGAAGGTCGGAATGATGACGCTGACGGATTTCAAGGCAACAGGCGGGCGCGTATCAGGCATCGGAGGAACCCTTGCGTTTGGGGGACGTGACGACGGCGTGGGTGAAGCCGCGCAGGCGGGCGACCGTGTCCAGTTCCAGACTGGCGATCACGTCCATGCGGCGGTCGATCCGGTTCAGGAGGTGATCGACCGGACGAATGGCGCGCTGGAGGCGGCGGCCAGCCTTCAGGAAACCTTGTTTGAAGCGGCCGGCCGGCGATGAGCTGAACACCATGGCGTTGTGGACGACGCTGTGGTGGTTGCAGAAGGCGGGCTTGTAGTGCTGCTGGCCGGTCGACAGGTCGTACCAATTGATGCCGGCGTCTTTCAAAGGCATGCGGCAGTCGTTAAGGAATATCTGGCCGGGCGAATAGGCGCCAAACGCCGGATCGAAGCTCGATACCCACGGGTGGGCGTTTTCGCCAATGCGCGGTCCGAACTGATACATCAGCGGTACATCGCCGGCCACAAGGGTAACCAGGCAGCCGTGCAGGCCGTCCTTGGGGGCTTCGAACAGGTTGCGCATCAGGCGCTGGACCCAGGGTGCGGCCAGGAAATCGTGCATGCCGTTGTGGCGGACCTGGGTGCGCTTCAGTTCCAGCATGGCCTCGAAGTGGTGCGGGTTGTCGTCGCCAATGATAAAGTGCGGCTCACCGACCGCTTCGGTCAACTGACGGCGCAGGCGGCTGATGTTCTTGGCCAGCTTCTTGACGACATTATTGCCGGGGGCGTCGCCGCGCAGGTCCAGGGCATAGGCGTCATCGGGCGTGGCGCTTCGCATTACCTCCTGGCCGAAAACACCGTAGGGATCAACGATGCCGGAGACGTGCATGCGGTCAATGCCGGCCAGTTGCAGCGCCTGTTCGATCGTGAAGCCGGGCTCATGCGCCGTGATCACCGCGCTGTAGTCGGAAAAGGGCGCACCGACGGGGCGCGCGAAGCGGCCCGGGCGGCGGTGGTGCGGCAGAAAGCCGATGGTATGGCCATTGCGGCGATAAACGCAGACATGGACGTCGTCGCGAACCTGGGCGACGGTGCGGACGAAGTCAGGCGACAGCAGGGGGGAGGCGAAGTCGGGCGTTGCGGCGGCCAGGTCACGCCAATAGGCGATTTCGCGCTGCGGCAGGTCGTTGGCCTCGTAAAGTGTACAGGTGAGCATGATCGCCTTCGGAACAAAAACTTACGGTCCCGACGGCACCTGCAAGCCCCATGCCGGAAACTACCGCAAACCTAGTAAATATAAGGTTTTGAAACGTATTTAACCGGCATTAACTTATGGATTACATGACAAGCATACACGTCATTATGACAAGGTTACTTGACAATTTTTGGGGATGTGATAGGTTTCCCTGGAAGCTGCATGTCAAAGGGGTTTTCACAATGAAACAATTTCCCTGGCTACTTGGCGGCTGAAGACGGCGTCGACCGATGAATTCGCGGTGACCCGGAAACGCTTCGCCGCCCAGACCGGTCTTGTTCTCGCCGAACAGGGAAAAAGATGAACAACCGTCTCAAGGTTCTGCGCGCCGAACGCAACTGGTCCCAGGCCGACCTTGCCGGCCAGCTGGGCGTTTCGCGCCAGACCGTCAACGCCATTGAAACCGGCAAGTATGATCCGTCCCTGCCTCTGGCGTTTCAGCTTGCCCGTCTGTTCGACATGCGGATAGAAGATATCTTCACGCCGGAATGAGTTTTGGGGGGAGTTATGGTGAAGACAACGATACTGGCGGCCTTTGCGGCCATATTTGTCGGGTTTGCCGCTCCGGTCTGGGCCGAGGCGCCGAAGATCCCCGCGGGGCAGGCAGCTCTGGCGTCGCCCAGGCCGCCGATGTGGGTTATCCGTGACGAAGACTCGACCCTCTATGTCTTCGGCACCATCCACGCCATGCGCGAAGGTGTGACCTGGATGACACCAGCGATTCAGGAACGCTTCGACCAGAGCACGGATCTGTGGCTGGAAATCGCCGACATGGACGATACCGCCAAGCTTCAGGCGGTCGCCATGAAATACATGTTCGATCCGGCCGGCAAGCTGACCGAAAGGCTGACGGCCGATGAAGCCTCTGATCTGGGCCGGCGCCTGCAGGCCTGCGGCGCCAGTACCCAGCAGCTGTCGATCATGCGTAAATGGGCGGTCGGCCTTTTTCTGGTGCAGTGCCAGTTCAAGGCAATGGGCCTGAATCCGGAGCACGGCATCGACCTGACCCTGCTGAGGGAGGCGCGCGCGGCCGCAAAGACCATTCACGGGCTGGAAACCATCGAGGAACAGATGGATATCCTGGCGCCCGATACACCCGACGAAGACCTCAAGACGCTGCGGATGACCCTGTCAGAGATCGACAAAACGCCGGAGATTATCGATCCCCTGATCAGCGCCTGGCTGGCCGGTGATATCGAGGCAATGGAAAAGCCCCTGGTCACCAGAATCGCCGACGAAGACCGGGACGGGTATGAGCGAATGATCGTCCAGCGCAACCGCAGCTGGGTGCCCAGGATCAAAGCTATTCTGGACGGCGAGGGGACCGTGTTCATTGCCGTTGGTACCGCCCACCTGATTGGCGATGATAGCGTGATTGCCCTGCTTGACCAGGCTGGCATCTCGGCAAAGCCCATCAAAACGGGTTCCTGAGTGACGTAGCAGAGTAGTACTTTGGGAGCAGACCAGCCTTAATCTTTGGCTAACCCTGTTTCAAAATGATCCTTAACAAGGGGTAAAAACGCGGCCTGCGACTTGCAGGACATGGACATTCGTCCTGTCAAGCAAGGGGTCGTGATGACCAAGCTCATCAACTTTCGGGAATGCCAGGCGCCGGTGGAAAAGACCGGCCAGTTGAGCTGGGCGCTCGACGTAAGCCTTTTGTCGGCGGCGGCGGCTTGCGTCGTTGTTACCACGGTGGCTGGGGGTCTGTGGTTGAACCGGTCACGTGAGGCGCCGGGTGTGGTGCTGAACGTCACGGCCGGCCAGGATCCGGATGTGGCCGAAGCGCGGGCCGGGCCTATGGGCGCGCCGCTGCTGTGGGTGGCCAAAAAGGGCGATGCCACGGTCTATCTGTTCGGCAGCGTGCATCTGCTGCCACCGGGCACAGTCTGGGCCGACCAGCGCTTATTCGTTGCCTTCGACAGCGCCGACCAGGTCTGGTTCGAGACGCGCAATCTCGATCGGCTGCCGCCGGTGAATGACAGCCGGCTGACCGCGGGCGCCGATGTCTCGCTGTTTCGTCGCGCCAGGCTACTGGACAAGTCCGTGGGTGGCTTCGAGGCCGACCGTTCGCCGCGCGGCAAGGCTGGCACGGGCTTTTCGGACGACGGAGTCAATGTCTCGCTGGAGGCCTGGCGTCGCGGCGACCAGAAGGCGATGACGCAGCATGTTATGGCGCTGGCCAAGTCCGATCCGGATATCTATCGCTGGCTGCTGAGCGACCGCCACAAGGCTTGGCTGCCAAGGATCGAGGGCATGATGAATGAGCCGGGGACGTCGTTTGTGACGCTGGGTGCCTCTCATATGGTCGGTCCGGAAGGTATCGTCGCCCAACTACGTCAGCGTGGCTATGACGTGACGCGGATGGACGTGCGGTAGCCGGTTTTGATGTGGCGTGCCGGCGATCCAGAATTCGCTTTGTGGCGCGGGTTGAAAACCTTTTTCGAGTGCTCGGACAGTGCACATTTGACCACATGAAAGCCAAACAGGCGTCTGTGAGTAAGCAGCCGGTACTCACCCGGACTGGCAACTGCGGTCGTCGGTGCGAACGGTATTTCATCCTGTCGGTAGCGGAGCGCAAACCTCGCGGACGCCTTGAAGCCTTGGCTCCCTGTCGGGAGGTGCCGTGAGCGCAGCCAATCCCGTGCGGCAGCGATCGCCGGGTCGAGTTGGTGTCTGCCTTTATAACCTTGGCCTATCTCGCCACGAAAGGCTCGCCAAGTGAAGATTTCGACCTCCTGCGGAATTCTGGGCCCGCGATACGGCAGTTCGAAGTAAAGGACATACCTGTCATCGACGAGAAAGCCCAAATAGGATTCACATTGGCCGGGCGTGTCCGCGATCCACTGAAATAAGGATCCGGGACAAAGGCCCTGGACGATGGGCATCAGCGGATGGTCTTCCGTAAGCACCGGAAGTAATGTCCTTTCGGGTGGACGTTTGGTCGGCATCAAAGCCCCAGCGCCACACCCAGCAAGATCTGGTTCTGCAGGACATTGCCCTGGATGAAGCGGTCATTGTTGACCAGGTCGGTCTGACGTGTGGCGTCGCGTGTCGCCGCCGTCTCATCACCCTTTTCAGTCTCGTAGCGCCCCGCAATCGCCGCAGACAAGGCCTGCATGGCATCGGTCAGCGTGGCGCCGGTCGCGCTGACCCCATTGGTCATGACCCGAAATCCCACGCCTGGAACAACTTCGATAACCGGTGTCGATGGCGCGTCCATTGGTTTACCCCGTCCCGTTCCGACACCCGGAATAATATTGACATTTCTGGCATATGTCTACAAAACGCACGCCTGATTTCCATGTGATAATCAGCCGGGCAAGTTCGTGCCTGGAACCATATCCTCTTCGCGACCCGCGGAGGGGATTTTATCTTTTGGAGGAGTCCATGACCGCGTCCAACGATCATTTGTTTGGTGTCTATGCCCGTGCCCCCATCGAGGTGGAGCGCGGCGAGGGCGTCCGACTGTATGACCGACACGGCCGCTCATGGCTCGATTTCGTCCAGGGTATCGCCACCAACGGGCTGGGCCACGCGGCCCCGGTCCTGGTCGAGGCCGTGCGCAAACAGACGCAAAAGCTGTGGCACGTGTCGAACATCTTCACCATCCCGGAGCAGGTCGAACTGGCCGGCAAGCTCTGCGCTGCCTCGTTTGCCGACCGTGTGTTCTTCACCAATTCCGGCACCGAAGCCGTCGAGTGCGCGCTCAAGCTGGTGCGTAAGTACCATGCCGCGCGCGGCAACGAAGAGCGCATCGACATCATCGGCTTCGAAGGCGCCTTCCACGGCCGCACCTATGCCGCCGTCACTGCTGCCGGCAACGAAACCTACCTGAAGGGCTTCGGTCCGCGCCTGCCGGGCTTCGTCCATCTGCCGCTGGACGACCACGACGCCATCCGCGCTGCCGCAGAAGCCCCGACCGCGGCCGCCATCCTCGTCGAGCCGGTCCAGGGCGAAGGCGGGGCGCGCGCCCTTACCGACGCAGAACTGATACTGCTGCGGGACCTGTGTGACGCCAACGGCCTGCTGCTGATCTTCGACGAGATCCAGTGCGGCATGGGCCGTTCAGGCAAGCTGTGGGCCCATGAGTATTCCGGCGTCATTCCCGACGTGATGTGCATCGCCAAGGCGCTGGGCGGCGGGTTTCCCATCGGTGCCTGCCTTGCCACCGAGGACGCGGCCTCCGGCATGACCGTCGGCGCCCACGGCTCGACCTTTGGCGGCAATCCGCTGGCCATGGCCGTCGGTCTTGCTGCCTTTGGCGAAGTTTCCAGTCCTGACCTGCTCGACAATGTCCGTAAGCAGTCCGGCTATCTCAGGCAGCAGCTGGAAGGCCTGAAACAGACCTGGCCCGACATGATCGACGAGATCCGCGGCCGCGGCCTGCTGATCGGCATCAAGCTCAAGCCGAATAACCGCGAGATCATGACCCGGGCCCGCGACAACGGCCTCCTTATCGCCGGCGGCTCGGACAACTGCGTGCGCTTGCTGCCGCCGCTGAATGTCACCGAGGACGAGTGCCGGGAGGCTATCGGTTTGTTGGAAAAGACGTTCGAGGGCGCGCGCGCCGCCGCCAAGCAAAACGAACAGGCCTGAAATCTGACGGAGGGGTCGTTGCCCCTCCGCCTCCTGTCCAGGTGACGGGAGTAGGGGAGACGTCTCATGACCCGCCATTTTCTCGATATTTGCGACCTCGACGCTGCCGCCCTGCGCGCCATCGTCGACGACGCCCACCGCCGCAAGGCCGCCCGCAAGGGTTGGACCCAGGGCCGCGTCGACGCCGACGCCCCGGCCAGGGATCGCGTTCTGGCCATGATTTTCGAGAAGAACTCAACGCGGACGCGTTTCTCGTTTGATGCTGCCATCCGCCAGCTGGGCGGCAGCGCCATCATTTCGACTGCGTCGGACATGCAACTGGGCCGCGGCGAGCCGATTGAGGATACGTCGAAGGTGCTCTCGCGCATGGTCGATGCCATCATGATCCGCGCCAACCGCCATGACGACGTCCTGCGCCTGGCGGCGGTGTCGGCGATCCCGGTGATCAACGGCCTGACCAACCTGTCGCACCCGTGCCAGATTCTCGCCGATATCCAGACCATCGAAGAACATCGAGGTCCCATTGCTGGCAAGGTCCTGGCCTGGGTCAGCGACGGTAACAATGTCTGCAACAGTCTTATCCATGCAGCGGCGCGCTTTGACTTCGAGCTGCGCATTGCCTGTCCCGAAGGCTATAAGCCGTCGATGGACGCCATGGCGTTTGCCGCCCAGCACGGCGCCCGGGTCACGGTCGCGTCCGACCCCCGTGCCGCTGTTGACGGCGCCGATGTGGTGCTGGCCGATACCTGGGTTTCGATGGGTGATCTCGATCACGACGAGCGCTTGATGGCGTTTCACGCCTATCAGGTCGATACCGCCCTGATGAAGCTGGCCAAGCCCGATGCCGTGTTCCTTCACTGCCTGCCAGCCCACCGGGGCGAAGAGGTCAGTGACGACGTCATCGATGGCCCGCAATCGCTGATCTGGGATGAGGCCGAAAACCGGATACATGCGCAAAAAGCTATCCTCGCCTGGTGCTTTGGCGCTCAATAACCTTATACCTCCCCACGTGTGGGAAGGTATAAATTAATACTGCCGGGGCGGTTGGCCCAGGCCGTAGTGGTGCATCAGAATCGAGAACATCACCGCGGTAAAGGCAGCCGAAAGCAGCATCACGAAGCGCCACGGCACCATGCGCGGGCCGGGCCGGCGCAGGTCGGGCGGCCGGGCGCCAAGCCAGCCCGCAAGAACAGTGAACAATACTCCCGCAATCAGGAGAATCACGTTAAGGGCTGGGTCCATGTCCATGGCGTCTCATGACTGGAAACAGCGCTTCAGGCAAGGGGCGGACGGCAGGCGGCCAGGACATTGTGTCCACAGAAACCTGACCGGACGCCATATGTTGTGGTTATCAATGGGTTTACACCCCAGATTATGCGGTCTACGCTCGCGTACTGGACGAAATTGGGGAGTCGCATGAGCGCGAACGCACCTTGGAGTGTTAAAGGCATCGACGCCAAGGCGCGAGAAGTCGCCAAGGACTTGGCGCGCCGATCCGGCATGACGCTTGGGGAGTGGCTCAACCAGATGATCCTCCAGGGCGAGGATGTCGGTGCCCTGATCAGTCAGGAACGTGAGCGTCACGAACGTCCCGCTCCAGCGGCCCGCCCCCTCCAGCGCCGGATTCCCGAAGCCGCCTATGACGAGGAAGAGGCCGACGACGATTACGAGGAAGAGGCGCGGTTTGCGCCGCGCAGCCGCCGCCCGGCTCATGTCTATCGCGAAGCCGTTTATGCCGACGAAGCGCCTCGGATGAAACGCCCCGAGTTGCGGCCCGAATCGCGACCAGAGGCGCGTCCCGGGTCCTATTCGGCGGCGCCCCGATACCAATCTGCCCAACCTAAAGCCGCCCCACTCCAAAGCGCGCCACCCCAAAGCGCCCCACCTCTGTCGTCACGCGACCTGCGCCGCAACTCGATCTTTACCGATCGTCCGCGCGCCGACCCTTACGAAGATCAGAACTACGCTGCCGCATCCGACGATCTCGGCCGCGTCGCCCGCGCTCTGGAAGGTCTGGGTTCGCGCATCGAATCGTCCGAAACCCGTTCGGCCAGTGCTGTGCGCAGCGTGTCGAACGCGGTCGAGTCCTTGCTGGGCCGACTCGAACGCTCTGAAGCGGCCCTTGAAGCGGTCACCAGTCAGACGCGTGAAGAACTGCACGGCCGCCTGGATGAGCAGTCGCAGGAGGTGCTGTCCTCATTCGAACAGTTGGCGCGTCGTAGTGAAGAAGATCGTCGCCGCAGCGAGGAAGATCGCCGCCGGATCGAGGAAGACCGTCTGCGCCTGGAAGAAGACCGCCGCCGCACGGAGCAGGACCATGACCTGTTCGCTGAACGTCTCGGCCAGGCCGAGCGCCTGATCGGCGCCCAGGCCGAGCGGTTGGAGGGTCTCTCTGGCCATGTCCGCGAAGAGCGCGAACGGATGGCCAGGATCGAGGCCGGGCTGAAAAGCAACCAGACCATTGAGACGGTCAAGGCCGTTGAGGGTGCGCTGGGCAAGCTCGCGAACCAGCTCTATGAAGGCGACGTTCGGACCCGCGAGACGGTCAAGGACATCCGCACCGACATGGTCACCCTGTCGCACCGCCTGGCCCAGATGGAGACCCGCGACCCCGAACGCGCCGCCCAGGGCGCGATCGACAAGGTTGTCTCGCGTATGGCCGAACGGCTGGAAGCCGCTGAGGCCCAGACCTCCGGTGCCATCAAGACGCTGGAGAACGCTTTCCGCAATCTCGAAGGCCGGCTGTCGCGTGCCGAAGAACGCGGCGATGTTTCCGATCCGGAAGCCGCCCGCTCGCTGACCCAACTGGCCTCCGAACTGTCGCGCCGCGTCGAGGAAAACCGTCAGGAACTGCTGGGCGTCCTCAACACGGCGGGCAAGGACGGCATCGAGGCGGCCGTCGGCCGGTTCGAAGCCCGTTTGGAACAGGTCGAACGCCGCCAGGCCGCTGCGCTGGAGCGTATGGGCCAGGAAATCGTCCGCATGGCCGGAACTTTTGACCGCCGCGTCAAGAGCGTCGAGGAAGCCAATTCCTCGGGCCTGACCCGTCTTGGTGCCGAGGTGACGCGCGTTGCTGAAACCGTCGAGACTCGCGCCTCCCGCACCGAATCCAGTCACGCCCAGGCTTTGGAACGCCTGGGTGGAGAGATTGCCCGTATTTCCGAACGGCTGACTGCCAAGCTCCAGGACACCGAGCGCCGGACCACCCAGGTGCTGACGGGCATCGGCCAGGAGTTCGAGCAGCAGCGCGACCTGTCGCGCAACGACCTGGCCGAGCGTATCCGCCAGAGTGAAGAACGCACGGCCAAGCTGCTGGAAGAGGCGCGCGGCCGCATCGACCAGAAGCTGGCCCATGTCCAGAAGCAAACCCTGCTCAATGAGGCCGTCGCCAAGCCAGCGCCGACTCCGGCGCGTGAAGACCTACCCAGTCCTTTCCCGGCCAGTCCTTTCTCTACCAGTCCTTTCGCCGCGCCTGCTCCCGCAGTGAGCCCGGTGGCCGCCCCGGCGGTCGACATCGAAACCAGGCCGTTCGCCCAGTTTTCCGGCGGTTTCGAGGACGAAAAGCTGGATTCGGCTCGGACCTCGGGGCTTGGGTCCGTCCGGGCAGCGATCAGCGAAGACAAGGTGGACCTCACCGGCCGGCTGCTCAGCTCGGTGACGGACTTTACGCCGGAGTTCGATCCGTTCGAAGACGGTGATGAAGAGGACTTCAGCGCCGAACTCATGAATTCGCCCCTGCGCCAGCGCAACCAGCCGCCGCAGGCCGCCCTGCGCGCGCAGGCGCTGGATGCGCATCCGGTCGAAGTCCGCCCGAGCGGCGATCCTTTGACCGAAGGGGACGACCACGATCCCTTTGCCGACATCGATACCGCTCGCAAGACGGCGCCACGTGGGCAGTCCTATGCCGCCCAGACGTCTAAGGTTCAGGCGCATCAGGTTCAGACGCCTCAGGTTCAGGCCTCGGCATTCGACCATGACGACGACGATGCCGCTGTATCGGTGTCGACTCGCGACGCCCTGGCGGCGGCCCGGGCTGCCGTTCGCGCCAGCATTGAAGCCGACGATAAGCCGTTGGGCGGTCTGCGTGCCGGCGCCTCGCGGATCAGCGCAGCGCAATCGCGTGCCCCAAAGCCCAAGACGGGTGGCGAGAGCACGCTGATGAAGGCCTTCAAGGCGTCATCAGTCGCGATCGGCGCCGTACTGCTGGTCGCCGGTGGCATCGGCGGAACGGCCTTGGTGTGGGAGCAGGTCGACCAGGATAGCCCGCAGGACAAGAATGTCGAGGATACGCCCATTGTCGCGGCCGTCCTGACACCTGAGACCGAAGCTGAGGATACCCAGAACCAGCGGAACCTGGCGACACGCTACGATCTGGCCATTCAGCAAGTCGAAGCCCGCAAACCCGGTGCTGTTGAGGTTTTGAAAGAGGTCGCCGGCCAGGGCTACGCCCCGGCGCAATATCGCCTGGGCCAGATCTATGGCGGCGAGAAGGAATATGCTGGCTTCGTCAAACCGGACAAGGCTGAGAAGCGCAAGTGGATGCGCCGTGCCGCCGAAGGCGGAATCAGCGAGGCCATGTATTCTCTGGGTCTGCAGTATTATAACGGTGAGGGCGGGGCCCAGGACCGCAGCACGGCGGCCATGTGGTTCCGCCAGGCAGCGTTGCGCGGCCAGCCGGACAGCCAGTTCAATCTCGGCATTTTGCATGAAAATGGCGTCGGTGTTGCCCTGAATCCCACCGAGTCCTACAAGTGGTATGCCCTGGCAGCGCGGGATGACAGCAATCCGCGCAATGCGGCGGAGGCGCGCACCGCTGCTGACCGCTTGCGGGCGCAACTGAGCGAATCCCAGTTGCAACGCGCAGAGACGGCGATAGCCAGCTTCACGCCGATTACCGACGACGCTCCGCCTCTCCCGGCCAGCGCTGGCCCCCAGAGCTAGCCCCCAGAGCTAGCCTCATCGGAAAGCCGTTGTCGTGGCAGACGCCATGGCGTAGGTTAACACAGTGAGTGACCTGCCATCCGATCCCGTTGCCGCGCCGCCATGGCGTGACCTGACTCCGTCCCATGCCCTGGGGCTGACGCCGGCGCGCGCCTTCGTCGTTGGCCCGGAAGGCGGCCGGGTGATTGCCCTGCCGGAGCTGCGCGAACTGTGGGGCCGCGAAGCTCTGATCATCGCCAATGCGCCGCTGGTGCGCACCCGCCTGTTCGGCAACCGCCAGTCACGCGAAGCCCGCCATTTCGACGTGTTGGAGCTATACGCCTTTATCCGCCCGGCCCAGTTCTGCGCCCCGTCGGCGGCGGGCCTGGCCCTGGCCTGTGGTCACATCGAACCCGAAACACCTGAAGATCAGGCGCGCATCCTGGTCCAGGTCATTCTCGATCTGTGCGAAGAGTTGCGGGCGTCGCCGCTCGGCTTCCGCCTGGCCGCCCAGTCGGGGGTCAAGTTGATGGACCGCCAGGGCTGGGTATGGGCGCCGCTGGTCCAGGCGGTACTGGACCATACCTCCATGCCGGCCGACTATGTGGCGCCGCCGGCGCTCGACATCTGGTCTCTGCTGGAGGAATGGGAGGACCAGCCGCCGGAAGGCCAGGCGCGCGCCGTCGCCATGTCGGAAGAGGAGGTTGCCCAGCATCTCGGCCGTGGCCTGCAGCGCGCCGGCCTCGATGAACGAAGACCGGAGCAGCTCGACTTCGCGCTTAAGGCGCGGGAAATCTTCGCGCCAAAATGGATGAAGGATCAGCCCAATATGTGGCTGCTGGAGGCCGGAACCGGCGTCGGCAAGACCCTCGGCTACCTGGCGCCAGCCCATGCCTGGGCGGAAAAGGCCCAGGGCCAGGTGTGGATTTCGACCTATACCAAGGCACTGCAGAAACAGATCCATCATGATACGCGGGCCTTGTTCGACAGCGCCGCCGAACGCGCCGATAAGGTGGTCGTGCGCAAGGGGCGCGAAAACTATCTCTGCCTGCTGAATTTCCAGGAGCGGCTGGCTGGCCTGCATAGCGCCCCGGAGCTGATCATGGCGGTGCTGATGGCGCGCTGGGCGATGTATTCGCGCGATGGCGATATCCTGAGTGGCGATTTTCCGACCTGGTTGCCGTCGCTGCTGCCGCCCGGCACACCGGCCCAGGTGTTCCAGACCCTGACACCGCACAGCCTGGTCGACCGCCGTGGCGAATGCACCTATGCCGCCTGCCCGCACTACCGCGTCTGCTTCATTGAAAAGTCGGTGCGCAAGGCCAAGTCGGCGTCTCTGGTCATCGCCAACCACGCCCTGGTCATGGCCCAGGCGGCCTATGACATGCGCGACACGGCTCGGGCGCAACTTAAGGCGGAAATGAACGGCGAGGATGTGCCGGCCGACGCCGACGCGCCGGCCCTGGCGCGCCTGGTCTTCGACGAAGGCCACCACGTTTTTGAGGCTGCCGACAGCGCCTTTGCCACGCGGCTGTCGGGGTTGGAAGCCTATGAGCTGCGGCGGTGGATCCGCGGCAATGAGGGGCGATCGCGGCGCGGACGTGGCCTGGAGGCGCGGTTGGGCGACCTGATCGCCGGTCAGGAGACAGCCCAGACGGCAATGAAGGAACTGATCCGCGCGGCCCATGTCCTGCCAGCCGACGGTTTCTCCCAACGCCTCGGTGTTCGCACCCAGTCGGGCGGCGGGTTGGATCCGATCGGCCCGATCGAGGCTCTGCTGGTCCAGGTCTATAGTCAAATCGACATCCGCCAGGGCGAGGCGCGGTTGCGGTCGCGATTCTCGCCCGATGCCGATCAGAGTGGCGAATGCGAGGCCCATCCCTGTATCGAAGGCGTTGCGGTGGCGGCCAAGCTGGCGGCGCGCGCCCTGGCCGGGATCGAGGCCCCGCTGCTGGCGCTTGTGCGGGCCCTGGAGGATAGGCTGGGAGAGGGCGCCGAATTGGAACAGGCCGATCGGATACGTATCGAAGGCGCCCTGCGTGGGCTCGAACGGCGGGCGCGGCTGGTGTTGCCGGCGTGGCGTTCTCTGCTGCAGCACCTGGCGCTCGAGGCTGGCGATATCGTCGACGACGACGGTACGGCACACACCATCGACTGGTTCTCGACAGAGGTCCTGCGCGGCAAGGTGGTCGATGTCACCTTGAACCGCCACTATGTCGACCCTAGTCTGCCGCTGGCGGAGTTCGTCCTCAAGCCGGCCCATGGCGTGCTGGTCGCTTCGGCGACCCTTAGTGACGGCGTAGGCCAGGGCATGGGCGACAGCGATACCGACCGCTTTGCCCTGGCCAAACAGCGCACCGGCGCCAATCACCTCGTGATGGGCGCAAAGACGGCACGGATCGCCTCGCCTTTCGACTATGCCCGCCAGGCGAGACTGTTCGTCATTACCGACCTGAGTCGCGAAGATCCACGCGCTGTCGGTGCGGCGATGGAGGCTTTGTTCAAGGCGTCGAAGGGCGGCGGTCTGGGCCTGTTCACGGCCATTCGCCGGCTGAAACTTGTGTATGAGCAGATCAACCGGCCGCTCAGCGAGGCGGGGATTTCGCTGTATGCCCAGCATGTTGATCCTCTGGACGTGTCGGACCTGATCAGCGTCTTCCGCAGCGAGCACCATTCGTGTTTGCTGGGCACGGATGCGGTGCGCGATGGCGTCGATGTCCCTGGCCAGGCGCTGCGGCTGATTGCCTTCGACCGGATTCCGTGGCCGCGACCGGATTGCCTGCACCGTGCCCGGCGCAAGCATTTCGGCAATAAGCTGTACGACGATGCTTTGACCCGGGCCAAGCTGGCGCAAGCCTTCGGGCGTTTGATCCGCAAGGCGGATGACCGGGGCGTGTTTGTGATGCTGGATTCGGCGGCGCCAACGCGGTTGTTTTCGAGCTTGCCGGAAGGGGTGGTGGTGCAGCGCTGTACGCTCGCCGAAGCGCTCGAGTCGGTGGGGAAATTCCTGCACGGCGAACCCGGTGTACCTGCATCGGCGGAAGCGGAATAGCTTTCCCTATACCTCCCCGCGCTCTTCGCGTGGGGTGAGCGTCGCCGGAGTACGGCTCCTGCAAGCGAAGGACCGCACGAGCGAGCCAGACCGAAGGCCACCAGCGCGTGAGATGTGGTGGTGGGGCGACTTTCTTCGGGAATTTTGCTTTAATACCAACCCGCGAAAATCTTGACTCATCGTGGGTTGGCAAGCGCGCCAGAGAACGTTCTTTGGGCGCCCGAGCTTTTGCGAGGAGCCATGGGGGGCGCCTAGTCCGGCGCTTGAGCTGAAAAAAACGAATACCAAGCGCCATTCTTTATGAGGCTTGGTATAAGTCTGGTATGGCAAGGCGGGTTTGCCAGCCGTTCGGTAAAGGCGACACATGATTCCGTACCTTAAACTCGGACCGTTGGACGCGCCCAAACTGGAAATCATGCCATCGGATGTGAACCCGGTAGTCGCGTTGATGATCGAGCACTATTCGCCGCTAAATGAAGATGATCTCGATAACGTGTGGACGTTCGTGCAGTTGGACGGCCTGTTTCTTGGAGAAGACACAGAGAGCTTCTTCCTGAAGTTCGAAACGCTTTGCCAGCGTATTCTTGTTGGCGAACTGGTCCAATATGACCTTGACCGAATAAGGACGTCTGAGTTTGCGGACTACCTGAAGCGGGGGATGGACGATGGTGTCATCGGGCCCGGCGTAAAGGCGGCGGCGCAACGCTTTCTGGAGTTTCTGGCCGCTCATCCGGAGCACTGGCCTTATAGAAGGTAATGTCTGTCCGGTAATTCCGCATCGCTTTTTTGCGCCGTCACCGGTTCCCAAGCGCCTCCGCGTCTGGCATGACAAAGGTTAACAGGAGATCGCCATGGCACACGACGACATCAGCTTGAACCGGCCCGCCAAAAGACGCAGCCGCATCGGTTTGTTCGCGCCGATCGTTATCGTTGTCCTGCTGGCCCTGGGATGGACTGGCTACTGGTTCTATGTCGCCAACGATGTCGACAAGCGCATTACCGCCCACCAGGCGCAATTGGTCGCCCAGGGCTATCAGGCGACGGTCGACCGCCGTCAGGTCACCGGATATCCTTTCCAGATGTATGTCGCCTTTGACAACATCACCGTCATCGCGCCCAGTGGCAAGGGTTTCAGTGCCAGGGAACTTAAGGCCCAGGCCAATGCCTATGCGCTTGACAAATGGGTGATGGTAGCGCCGCAGGGCCTGACCCTCTATCGCGGCCGTCTGGATGGCGTCGATTATGGCAAGGTCGAGGTTACCGGTCGGTCTCTGCGCGCCAGCGTTTCAGGACTGCTCAAGCCCATTTACAATGTCGCCATCGTCGGCATCGACGTTAAATTGACTCCGTCCGACCCGACGCGGCCCTTCGCCTTTACCACAGCCGATAAGTTCGATGCCTATCTTCGTCCGACGCTCGACGTGGCAGACTCGGCCGACTTTCTGGTCACAGTGAGCGGCGCCCATGGCCAGCCAAAAAGCCTGATCGGCGACTTTTCACCCGAAAAACCAATGAACCTGCATCTCGAAGGCAGGTTGAATCACTATGCCGCCTTCAACGGCGGGGTGCGCGCATGGGCGGCGGCTGGCGGAACGGCGACCGGTGTCACGTCGCAGGTGACGGCCGGCGATCTCGAGCTTATGCTGACCAGCGACCGCCTCACCGCGGACCCTGACGGCCATCTGACGGGCAAGGCCAATATCGAAATGAAGGGGACCTTCAATCCGATTGACGTCCTGGGAGCGCTGCGGCTGATCTCGCCGGAGAATATGACCATCGCCAAGCCGCTGCTCAACCTGACCCTGGCCACACAGGGGACCCAGAAGTTCGCGCTCGATTTCCATGACGGCGGCGCCTATATCGGGCCGCTGAAGGTTTCAGATGCACCGGTTCTACCTTAGACTTGGCTTAGATTTGGCTTAGATCTGGCCTGAACTTGCCGTAACTGGTTACGATTGCGTGCAATTTTTTTGAAATCTGCGCGATAGACTGACCATGGCGGCGGTATGGGCGTAAAGCCGGCTTGTTCACGCCGGCGTGAGGACGTAAGGTCTTGCCTTTTCAGCGCCTACTGAAAAGACGAGTGCGACCGTGACGACCCTGACAGATTTAAGAGCGCAGATCGACGCTCTGGATGCAGAACT
The DNA here is from genome assembly GCF_000495835.1 of Asticcacaulis sp. AC402. Classification (GTDB taxonomy): domain Bacteria; phylum Pseudomonadota; class Alphaproteobacteria; order Caulobacterales; family Caulobacteraceae; genus Asticcacaulis. The sequence goes on along the minus strand of NZ_AWGC01000004.1, from coordinate 89,183 downwards.
TTTGCGCCTGGTCGATGCGCGCGCTGCCCTGGGCCGCGCCATCGGCGAAGCGAAAGCGCGCGAGGGTGCCGGCAACGATACCGTCTCCCTGCTGCGACCCGACCGCGAAGCCATCCTGATCCGCAAGCTGCTGGCCATGCCGCGTGAGGCGGCTTCGGACTCGGTGGTGGTGCGCATCTGGCGTGAGTTGATTTCCGAAAACCTGCGCATCCAGGGCCAGGCGCGCGGCGGCCTGCACCTGAACCTCAGCGCCAGGGAACACAGCCGCGAAGTCCTGGTGTGGGCGCGTGAGCGCTTCGGTTTTGCGCCGTCGTTTGGCTATGTCGACGATGCGACGGCGGCGATCGCCGCGGCGCGCGACATATGCCACATCTCGGTACTCAGCCTGGACCCGCGCGGTGGTGCGTGGTGGGCGCGGCTGCTGGCGGAAAAATCGGTACGGATCATTGCCGCCTTGCCTGAGATATCTCGGACGCGCCCACATGCTGTTGCTGTCGCGGCGATCACGCCGGAGCCGACCGGCGACGACATCACCTTCTGGGTCAGCGACTCGGCCGAGCGCGAAAATCTCATCATCGACGACCTGGCCGAACGCGGCTTTGCGGCTGACTGGGTCTGTTCGGCGCAGGGGCTTAAGCTGTTCTCGCTGTTGGGTTTTGTCCAGGAGGACGATATCCGGCTGAAAGGCGCCCTGGGCAGCCTGACCGGTATCATCGGGGCCGCCCCGCGGATTTAACGGCGCCGGGAGTTGAAAATCTGTGCCGGGCGCAATAAGTCGCTGTCGTAACGAAAAGATGGATGTGATGGACAAGCCTGTGACCTACGACGCCCCCGCGCCCAAAGCCGGTATTCTCGATATCGCCCCCTATGTTGGCGGCAAGTCGAAGATCGACGGCGTCGCCGAACCGATCAAACTGTCGTCGAACGAAAACGCCCTCGGCTGTTCGGCTATGGCCGCGGCAGCCTTTTCCGAAGCTCAGTCCAAACTGTTCCGCTATCCCGACGGTCACGCCAACCCGCTGCGCGCAGCGGTTGCCGCCTATCACGACCTGGAACCCGAGCGGCTGATCTTCGGCAACGGTTCGGACGAGGTCTTTGGCCTGCTGAACCAGACCTATCTCGAAGCCGGTGATAACATCGTCACGGGCGAGCACGGCTTTCTGGCCTACCGCATCAGTGCCCTGGCCTGCCAGGCGCAGGTCCGCCTGGCGCCCGAACCCGACCTGCGCGTCGATATCGATAACCTCTTGGAACTGGTCGATGCCCGCACAAAGCTGGTCTATATCTCCAACCCGGCCAATCCGACCGGGACGTGGAATACGCCGGAGGAAATCTCCGACCTGCGGTCGCGCCTGGCGTCGGACATCATTCTGGTGATCGACGAGGCCTATGCCGAATTCGTCGACGAGCCGACCTGGGAATCGGCACTGGAGATGGCGCGCGGCCACGACAATATCGTGGTTACACGGACCTTTTCGAAGATCCACGGCCTGGCTGGATTGCGCGTCGGTTTCGGCTACTGCCCGAAGCCGTTGATCGACGCCATGGACCGCATCCGCATGCCGTTCAACATCAACCTGCCTGCCCAGGCTGCGGCGGTCGCCGCCCTGTCGGATAGGGCCCATATCGATGCGTCCAGGGCCCAGGTGACGTTGTGGCGCCCGCGCCTGATCCAGGCGATCCGCAGCTTCGGCCTGGAGGTCGGCAATTCGGCGGGCAACTTCGTATTGATCCGGTTCCGCGACGCCGCCGAAGCCGCGCGTGCCAATGAATTCCTGATGGAACAGGGGCTGATCGTGCGTCATGTTGTCAATTACGGCTTGCCACAGTGCCTGCGCGTCACGGTCGGCAAGGATGCCGAAAACGAGGCTTTTCTGGAGGCGCTGGGCCGGTTTGCGCGCGTTTCAGAGCGATAGGCGAGGCAAGGGGTCGCACTGGCGGCGATTAGACGCTATGTTATTGCGATTGCCGCACGACCCCCTGAGATTCCATGCCTGATCAAACCACCACATCCGCCTCGCGCGCCGAAAAAACGGAACGCATTGCTTTCGGCCAGGGGTTCCTGAAAGACTGCTGGTGGTTCGCCGCCCTGTCCGGCGATCTCAAGCCCGGCAAGCTGCAACGCTATGTTTTTCTCGGCGAACCGGTTCTGCTGGGCCGCGATCTCGATGGCAAGGTCTACGGCATCCGTGACATTTGTCCCCACCGTGCAGCGCCTCTGTCGGCTGGCCAGATGGTGCGCGATGGCGCGTCCTGTGTTGTGCAATGCCCCTATCATGGCTGGACCTTCAATACCGAAGGCACCTGCACCAAGGTCCCGTCCCTGACGCCGGACCAGGAGATGGATGTCGATCGCGTCCGGGTACGAAGCTACGCCATCCGTGAACAGCAGGGCATTGTCTGGATCTTTATTACCGCTGACGCCCGCCGTCCGACCGAGCCCGACCATGAACCGCCAGAGCTTCCGGGCGTGGTCGGTGGTACGCCAATCATCGTCGAGACCATGGATTTCGAGTCGCATATTGATCACGCCGTGGTCGGTCTGATGGATCCGGCTCATGGCCCCTATGTCCATCAGCAATGGTGGTGGCGCTCGGCCAAGTCGCAACTATCCAAGATCAAGGCATTCGAGCCGCGTGAGCATGGTTTCGCCATGGTCCGGCATGCGCCGTCGAAAAATTCCCGCGCCTACAAGATTCTGGGCGGCGCGCCGGCCACCGAGATCACCTTCCGCCTTCCGGGTATCCGATACGAACATATCGAGGTCGGTGCAAAGCAGGTGCTGGGCCTGACCTGCCTGACGCCGATCGATGACACGACCACCCGTATTACCCAGATTTTCTGGAGCGACCACGGCCTGTTCCGCTTCATCTCGCCGTTATTCCGGCTGGGGGCCAAGGCCTTCCTGCAGCAGGACGGTGACATGGTTAATCTGCAGAACGAGGGGCTGAAGTACGACCCCAGCCTGTTGTGGATCGACGACGCCGATACCCAGGCCAAGTGGTATCAGCAGCTCAAGAAGGAATGGATGTCGGCGCGCGGCGAAGGCCGGGCGTTCGTGAACCCAGTGAAGCCAACGACTCTCAAATGGACGTCATAGAAAGTCCCAATATCTTGAAAAATCAATAAAAGCTTATACGCCCCCACTATGCGGGGGAGTATAATGTCAACCCGCGAAAATCTTGACTCATCGTGGGTTGGCAAGCGCGCCAGAGAACGTACTTCGGGCGCCCGAGCTTTTGCGAGGAGCCATGGGGGGCGCCTGGTCCGGCGCTTGAGCTGAAAAAAACGAATACCAAGCGTCATTCTTTATGAGGCTTGGTATAAGGTAAGACTCTGGCGCTGTTAGTCTTTAAGCGTTCCGCAGGCCCGCAATCACCAGCTTGACCTGCAAGGTGACACTGTCCGACAATTGCTTGACGTCGAAAGTGGCCGGTTCGCGGCTATGCTGGAAGGCGCGCCGCATATTGGCGAAACACAGGTCTTCCAGGATTTCCGCCGCGGCCTCGATGGCTGCATGGGCTGGCAGTTCCTTGCGCTCGACCGCCGCTTTCAACGTATCCAGAAGGGCGTAGCGCACCATATCGCTCATGCGGGCGATTTCGTTCAACCCTGTCTGAGCCGTCTGGCCGGCGCTCCATTTCATCACGAAGGCCGATAGGATCAGACGGGCATTAACCTGAGCATATTCGTAGCCGCGCATCAACTGCTGATGGAGCCGGGCGGTAAGGTCCAGGTTTTCGTCATAGGCTTCGCGCATGACGGTGATGACACGGGCGTTTTCCTGCTCGACGACGATCAGGAAAATCTCGTTCTTATCGGCGAAATTGGCGAACAGGGCGCCGGTTGACAAGCCGGCGGCCTTGGCCATATCGCGCAGGGTGGCGGCTTCGAAACCACGTTCACGAAACAGCGCCATAGCGGAATCGAGAATCTTCTGGCGATTGCGTTCCTTGGAACGCGCGCGGCTGACAACGGGCAACGGCGTGTCCTGGGAGTCGAGGGAGGAGGGCGGGGAGGGAGCGCGGGAGGTTTGGGGCAAGCTACTGACTTCGTACATTGGACGGGTTACACACACTAAAGTTGACGCTACGGAAAATTTTCCGTGGTCCGGCCCTTCCTAATAGTATGGCGACTCCGCGGTTTCAACGGGAAAGGCGGTTATTTTTATCGATCGAAAAAAACGACGAACGACCTTGTATCATAAGGGAAATGTTCTCATATGGGGTAATATCGATTGCATGCAAGCCCCTCGACATTTGCCGTCAAAAGCGCGATGAAGCGCTCATGAGCCTGTTTCTCCTTATTTTGTCGCTTCTGGCGATGTTCGCGGTAGTGGTCGTGCTGGGTTTCGGCCTTTACAGTCTGTTCAAAGGCGGTGATTTCGGCCGCAAATGGTCCAACAAATTGATGCGCTTGCGCGTACTGTTCCAGGCGATCGCCATTGTCCTGTTAATCATCACCGTCTGGTTCGTCCAGCAGGGCCGCTAGAGCGCAATCCGATAAAGTGGAAGCCACCGCACTGGCGTCCCCGTTTTCGGAAAAATTGCTTGCAAAGCAAAAATTTAGAGCGGGAAGACAGCCGTTTGCCGCCAGAGGATGTCTGAATGGTCAAGCTGAACAAGATCTATACCCGGACGGGCGACGACGGTAAGACCGGACTGGCCGACGGATCGCGCCGGTCCAAGGACGATTCGCGCCTGGCCGCCATCGGCAGCGTCGACGAAGCCAATGCCGCTCTGGGCCTGGTCCGGTTGCAAAGCCACGGCGACTTCGACGACCTGCTCTGCGTGGTGCAGAACGACCTGTTCGATCTCGGCGCCGACCTGGCGACGCCCAGCGATGACATTGCCTGGACGCCAGTTCGCATCCGTAGCCCCCAGGTGACGGCTCTGGAGGCGGCGCTCGACCGGCACAATGATGAACTGAACCCGCTGACCTCATTCATTCTGCCCGCTGGCAATGCCCTGAGCGCCCACCTGCACCTGGCGCGTACTGTGGTGCGGCGGGCGGAGCGCGATGCGGTGACCCTGAACCGTACCGAACCCGTTAATCCGGAGGCTCTGAAGTATCTAAACCGTTTGTCGGACTTGCTGTTCGTACTGGCGCGGCATGCCAATGACAAAGGGCGGGCCGATGTGCTATGGGTTCCGGGTCAATAAAGAGGCCAACAGCTTGAAAACCGTCATCAGCCTTGTCGCTGCCATCGCGCTCGTGGTGCTGACGGGCTGCGACGACGGGGATGCCGCCAGGCAAACGGGTACGCCCTGGTCCGGTGCGCCGCTGCCGGTACATGAAATCACCATCGAAATCGATGACAAGGGGATGGCGGCGTTGACCGAGGCCAACGACAAACTGCGCGTCACCACCATCTACTACGGTTTGCCAACAAGTGCGTCGGCCGCCAAGGCTAATGATCGACACGAACTGCCGATGGGCAGCCAGACCTTTGTCGTTGACCGTAGCACCAGGAGCATCAAGGTGACGGGGGAGGGGCTGGATGTTACGCTTCTGGCCGACACGGCCGATGGCCAGGTTCAGTACAAGACCAACGCCATCGGTGTTACCCAGGCCAATTTTTACCATGACATTGTCGACTGCAGCATCGCCCGCGGCGTCCTGACCAAACCGCAAGTAACACCAAGGGTGATGAAGTGTGCCTTGAAGGCGCCCTGATTACTGGCTCGCGGAGGCTTCGGACGCGACAGGTCGGCCGGTAATATTGACAATGCTCAGCGGGACGGCGCATTCGCGGTATTTGTAAGACCACCAGTTTCCGGCATCCTCACATTTTTTACGCGGAAACTCGTACAGCAACTGCCAACCCGTTACGGCCAGGCTGGCGGCAGCGAAAAGCCCGACAAAGTAGAATTTCAGGTGAGGGATTTTACTTTTCATGGCGTGCAGGAGCTGTCGGGGCGAAAACTATAGGGAAGGGAAGAAATTCTGGCGATTTATGCGCCAAACCTTCCGCGAGGGCAATGAAAAAACAGCCTTTTTTACTCTAAATTCGCCACTTGCCGTAGCGTGACTGATTGACTTTGGCGGCGCACGTCGTAGAGATCGCGTCAAAAGATGGCGCAGACAAAAACAGGGTCTGCGCCCGGCGAGAGGTGACAAGGCCATGAAGCTTTTGGTGCCCGTAAAGCGGGTTCTGGACTACAACGTCAAGGTGCGCGTCAAGGCGGACCAGTCGGGTGTCGACCTGGCGAACGTCAAGATGTCGATGAACCCCTTCGATGAAATCGCGGTCGAAGAGGCCACCCGTCTCAAGGAAAAGGGCATCGCCACCGAGGTGGTCGCCGTCTCCATCGGGCCGGCCCAGGCGCGAGACACCCTTATCACCGCCCTGACCATTGGGGCCGACCGCGGCATCCTGATCCAGACCGATCAGGACGTCGAGCCCCTGGCCGTCGCCAAGCTGCTCAAGGCCGTCATCGAACAGGAAAAACCCGACATCGTCATCATGGGCAAGCAGGCCATCGACGGCGACAACAATGCCACCGGCCAGATGTTGGCCACCCTGCTTGACTGGCCGCAGGCAACCTTCGCCTCGAAGGTGGTCATCGCCGACGGTGAAGCCCAGGTGACCCGCGAAGTCGACGGCGGACTGCAGACGATCGGCGTCAAGCTCCCGGCGGTCATCACCACCGACCTGCGCCTGAACGAGCCGCGTTACGCCTCGCTGCCGAACATCATGAAGGCTAAGAAGAAGCCGCTCGACGTCAAGTCGATCGCCGATTACGGCGTCGACATCACGCCGCGCCTGAAGGTGGTCAAGGTCACTGAACCGGCCAAGCGCCAGGCCGGGATCAAGGTCGCCGACGCCGCCGATCTGGTTGCCAACCTCAAGACTGCGGGAGTGCTGTAACATGTCCGTCCTCGTCATTGCCGATCACGACGGCGCCCACCTCCGCGACACCACCAACAAGACCGTCACCGCAGCCCAAAGGCTCGGTGGCGACATCGACGTCCTTGTCTATGGTGAAGGTCTTGCCGCCGTCGCCGCCCAGGCCGCGAAAATTGCCGGTGTGCGCAAGGTCCTCACGGCGGAATCTGCCGAACTGAAACAAGAACTGGCCGAGGCCGTCTCCGCCTTGGTCACCGGCCTGGCTGCCGGTTATGACGTTGTCGCCGTGCCGGCCTCGTCGGCCGGCAAGAACTTCGCGCCGCGCGTTGCGGCTCTGCTTGACGTCTCATTGCTGTCGGACGTTATCGAAGTGGTCGACGCCAACACCTTCGTCCGCCCGATCTATGCTGGCAACGCCCTGGAAACCGTCCAGACCGCAGAAGCCAAAAAAGTCATGACTGTGCGCACGACGGCCTTCAAAGCAGCCGGTGACGGCGGCAACGCGGCCATCGAAAGCACAGCGGCGCCTGCGGCTTCGTCCAAGGTGCGCTACATCTCGGAAGAGAAGGTTGTGTCGGATCGCCCGGAACTGGGTGCCGCCAAAATCATCGTCTCCGGCGGCCGTGCGCTCGGTTCGGCCGAGGAGTTCCAAGCCGTTCTCGATCCTCTGGCTGCACGTCTTGGCGCCGCCGTTGGTGCGTCCCGTGCCGCCGTCGATGCCGGCTATGCCCCGAACGACTATCAGGTCGGCCAGACCGGCAAGGTGGTGGCGCCGGATCTCTACATCGCCATCGGCATTTCGGGCGCTATCCAGCACCTGGCCGGGATGAAGGATTCCAAGGTCATCGTTGCCATCAACAAGGACCCGGAGGCGCCGATCTTCAGTGTCGCCGACTACGGCCTGGTCGGTGATTACAAGACCGTTTTGCCAGACCTGATGACGGCGCTGGGCTGATCCGGCCCCAAACGCGTTCACATCGCAAAAAATATGGCGGGCCGCGTTGTTTTACGCCGGCCAGCAGCGCTATATGGAAGATACAGTATCTATAAGGACCCGGGCATGATCATCAAGACAGTCGGTATTATCGGCGCAGGCCAGATGGGGGCCGGTATCGCTCAGGTGTGTGCCCAGTCGGGCTACGACGTTTTCCTCTATGATCAATCTGCGGATGCAGTGAAGGCCAGCCTCGCCCGGATCGAACGCGGACTGAACCGGTTGGTCGAAAAGGAAACGATCACGGCTGAGGATGCGCAAGGTGCCCAGTCTCGCCTGATGCCGGCGGCCTCGGTTCAGGACCTGAAGGACTGCGATCTGGTCATTGAGGCGGCGACAGAAAACGAGCAGGTCAAGAATGCCATCTTCAAGTCGGTGTGTGAGCACCTGAAGCCCGAGGCTTTTCTCGCGTCGAACACCTCGTCAATCTCGATCACCCGTCTGGCGGCGGCGACCGACCGGCCGGGCAAGTTCATTGGCCTGCACTTCATGAATCCGGTCCCGGTCATGAAGCTGGTCGAGATCATCCGCGGTATCGCCACCGAGAGTTCGACCTATGAAATCGCTATCGACTTTGCCCGCTCGCTGGGAAAGACGACGGCCGTCGCAGAGGACTTCCCGGCCTTTATCGTCAACCGCATCCTGATCCCGATGATCAACGAGGCGATCTATACCCTGTATGAAGGTGTGGGTACCGTCGATGCCATCGATACCGGCCTGAAGTTGGGTGCCAATCATCCCATGGGGCCGCTCGAACTGGCCGACTTTATCGGGCTGGATACAGTTCTGGCGGTGATGAACGTCCTGTATGACGGCCTGTCAGATTCCAAGTACCGCCCATGTCCATTGCTGGTCAAATATGTCGAAGCTGGCTGGCTGGGCCGCAAGGTCGGCCGCGGCTTCTACGACTATCGCGGCGAAAAGCCGGTCCCGACGCGCTAAATGACATCAGGTGCCCTGCAGTTTCGCACACCTGAACGGACGTGGATGATCCTGTCCGCCGTGGCGGCCCTTTGTCTGCATGGGCTTCTGTGGCTGGTCGCAGCATGGCTCGTAACCGACACAAAAACGCCTGGCGGCACCCTGGCGGAAGTCCTGGGAGAGGTCCAGCGTCAGATGGTGCTGGCAGCTTTCTGGGTCGTGGCGTCGCTGGTCCTGTGGAAGATAACCTTGCCGCCTTCGCGCTTGCATGCTCTGGTAATTGTGCTGTGCGGTGCCCTGTTCATAACCCTGGCTGGAAACATCGCCGCTCTGCTCAACTACATGATCAAGGGCGCGACGCTGACCCAGGAGTTGATCTCTGCCTTTACCATCTATCGCGGCTTGAAAGGTCTGGGCGAGTTGGCCCTGTCGATACCTACGGCCATTGCGCTGCAGGGGCTGGCCCTTAGCCGCAAGATCATCTGATATGACGGGTGGGCGCGAAGGGGAACGGTTCGCGACGCTCGATCACATTCGAGGCCTGTCGATTCTGGGCATTCTGATCGTCAACGCCATCGCCTTCGCCCAACCCTTCGACGTCTATGTCGATCCGACGCTGTCACCGGTGCCGATGAGCGAAGCGGATGCTCTGGCCCACTGGGCGATCGAAAGCTTTGCCCGCGAAAAATTCATAACCCTGTTTTCGCTGCTGTTCGGTGTCAGCGTTTTTCTGGTCGGGGAAAGTCGTGAAAACCCACTGCAGCGAAGGCTGATCTGGCTGCTCGTCTTCGGCCTGATCCATGGTGCTCTCATCTGGCACGGTGACATTCTTTTGCTCTACGCTGTGACCGGACTGGTCTTCATGCAATGGCGCAACCGGCCGGCGCGCTGGCTGATCCTGATGGGTGTCATCGTCTACCTTGTCACCAGCGGCGCCATACTGGGCCTTAACATCCTGGCGCAGATCATGCCGTCGGCGATGGAGATGCCGCCGCGCGACCCCGGTCTTGTCGACCAGATGCGCTCCGGCTTCTGGAGTTCATTGACGGGGAATGCCTGGCAGTGGCTCAAGGATGTTCTTCCGGTGGTGATCTTCTATGGCCCCCATACCCTGGGTCTGATGATGCTCGGGCTTGGCCTGTTCAAGGCCGGCTTTCTGAAGGGCGAAAGCCGGGCTGTCTGGTACGTTTTGGCGATCGCGGCCGGGGCTGCGAGTGTGGTCCTGACCGCGGGCCTGCTTTTTCCCTTCGTTGCCGACGGTGACAGGGCGTCGGAGTTATGGCTCCTGGAAGAGGCGGTGCAGACCTTGCTGCCGCTGGTGATTTCGCTGGGCTATGCGTCGGTCCTGGTCCTGGTGGCGCGGTCCCGCGGCGGCTGGCTGTTGTATCCCCTGGCCTGCGTCGGGCGGATGGCCTTTACCAACTACCTGACGCAGTCGCTGATCATGACGGCTTTATTCTATGGCGGCCGCGCTCCCGCGGGGACGGTGATCCTTGGCTACGAATTGCCGCTGTTCGGAACGATCAATCATTCAGGCCTGGTGCCGATCGTGGCGGCGATCTGGATCGGGCAACTGCTCTTCAGTATACTGTGGCTGCAGGTCTTCCGATACGGGCCGTTCGAGTGGGTGTGGCGCTGTCTGACCTATCAGCGCTGGATGCCAATCCTGAAGTGACGAGGACTGGAGTTCGATGCTTTAGGTAGAATCAAAACCCCTCTCTAAGTTTTTGTTTTGTCGCGCAATTTTTCCGAAAAGTGCTGCACACTTTATCGGATTGCGCTCTAGACCTCGCCCCACATCCGCACCAGATTGCCGATCGTCTTGCGCAGCATCAGCACCTGGTCGCGGTCGGTCGCCACGAGCAGCATGCGTTGCAGGTCGAAAAGGATATCACGTTCGTCCTCGCGCTTGGTCAGGCTGTGAATCCAGCCGACACAGGCCAACCGCTCGCCGCGTATGACCGGCGCCACCTGGTGAAGCTGGCTGGTCTTGTGGATCACCATATCTCCGGCCTCCAGACGGATATCACGCGTGCCGTCATTGGCTTCCAGCGTCAGCGCTCCGCCATCATAGTCCAGCTTCGGTGTCAGGAAGAGCGTAAAGGTCAGGTCCGTCCGCATCGGATTGCCGTTCTCGTCCTTCATCAGCGGATCGATCGGATGCAGGCCGAAGCGTTCACCCTCCATGTGTCTGGTCAGGATAAAGGTCGAAAACCGCGCCGGCTGGGCATAGGCCTGGACCAGCGGGTGGCGGGTGACGAGTGACTTGACCCAGCCCATGACCGCACGCGCTTTGGAATCGTTGTGTTGCGGCTCGCCAGCCTTGCCGCGGCGGACGGCACCGGCCGGCAGGGCCTTCAGCCGGATCGCGACCTCGGCGAGTTCTTCCTTGTCGAGGGCAGATTGAATGAAGAGCATAAAGAATCGCCAGAGAAAACGAAAAGGGAGGCGGACCTTGCCTCCCGCCCGCTCTGTTGTAAACGGCGATTACTCGGCGTTGAGCTTGTCCAGCAGGGCAATGACCTCAGGCGTATCCCACGAAGCTTCGCCATCGAGACGGGCAACCATGTCCCCGTTCTTGTTGAGGATCAGGGTCGAGGGCAGGCCGGCGACATTCAGTTTCGAGGTCTTGGCAACCAGATCTGGATCGACATAGACCTCCAGTGGCTGCTGGACGTCGATGAAGGACTTGACGTCGGCAAACTTGTCATCCGTGTCGCCACTCAGGGCCACCACCGCAACACCCTTGCCGGCATAGTGTTTTTGCAGGTTAGCCAGGGTTGGCATCTCATAGCGGCACGGTGCGCACCAAGTCGCCCACAGGTTCAGCACCACCACCTGGCCCTTGAAATCGGCCAGGTGCAGGGTCTTGCGGTTGCGGTCGAGAAAAGCGAGGTTGTCAATCTTCTGGGGCGACGCAAAGGTGACCATGCTCGCGATCGAACCCTTGACATAGGGCGCCAAAGGCCCTTCGGCTTCCGCCTTGACCGCGGATTCAGCACCGGTCAGCGGTGCACCGCCGAACAGTTGCGGCGCCAGCTTCCAGGCGGCAAAACCCAGAACGCCGATAGCGACAATAGCAGCGATCACGACGGCAATCACCAGGCCGCTTGGCCGGCGCTTTTTCTGTGCTTTCCCAGTGTCGCGCCACTTGGGTTCGCCACCGTCCTCGGCTATAGGCTGCGCAGTCTGATCGGGCCGCGGCGCGGGTTGCGCCGTCTTCAGTTCGTCACTGTCCAAAGGGTTATCCATGAGCGATCATACCGACGACGCGTCCCCCAAACCCCAACAGGGGCAAAAGATGTGGGGCGGACGATTTAGTGCCCGACCCGATGAAATTATGCAAGCCATCAATGTTTCCATCGATGTCGACAAACGCCTTTGGCAGCAGGACTTGCGCGGCTCGCGCGCCCACGCCGCCATGTTGGCAAAACAAGGTATCATAAGTTTTGGCGATGCCAAAACGATCGACGACGGACTGGCGAAGATAAAGGATGAGATTCACGCGGGCGTGTTTCCTTTCCGCCACGAATTCGAAGATATTCATATGAATATCGAGGCGCGCCTGCGCGAGCTGATCGGGCCGGTTGCCGGGCGGCTGCATACGGCGCGTTCGCGCAACGATCAGGTGGCGACTGATTTTCGCCTGTGGGTACGCGATCAGATTGACGTGACGCTGGATCAACTGTTGGCCCTGCAAGGGGCACTGCTGCAACGCGCCGAGCAATATGCCGACGCCCTGATGCCAGGCTTTACCCACCTGCAGCCGGCCCAGCCGGTGACGTTTGGCCACCACCTGATGGCCTATGTCGAAATGTTCAGCCGCGACCACTCGCGCTTTACCGATGCGCGCACGCGGATGAACGAGAACCCGCTGGGCTGCGCCGCCCTGGCCGGATCGCCGTTCCCGATTGATCGCTTTGCTACCAGCACCGAGCTGGGTTTCGACCGGCCGATGGCCAATTCGCTGGACGGGGTATCGGCGCGCGACTTCGCCCTTGAAGCCCTTGGTCATGCCGCCATCTGCGCCGGCCACCTGTCGCGCCTGGCCGAGGAAATCGTCATCTGGACGACGCCGATGTTTGGCTTTGTCAAACTGTCGGACGCCTTCTCGACCGGTTCGTCGATCATGCCACAGAAACGCAATCCTGACGCCGCCGAGCTGGTGCGCGCCAAGACCGGCCGGATCACAGGTTCGCTGATCGCCCTGACCACGGTGATGAAGGGACTGCCGCTCGCCTATTCCAAAGATATGCAGGAGGACAAGCCGCCCGTGTTTGAGGCCTTCGATGCCCTCGATCTGGGCCTTCGCGCCATGACCGGAATGGTACTGGATCTTGACGCTGACACGGCCAGGATGCGCGCAGCTGCCGGCGCCGGCTTCTCGACGGCGACGGACCTGGCCGACTGGCTGGTTCGAGCCCTGGACATCCCGTTCCGCGATGCCCACCACATTACCGGTGCCGCCGTTCGCCTGGCTGACGACAAGGGTGTGGATTTGGCGCAACTAGACCTCGCTGATCTGCAAAATCTGGAAGCCAGGATCACGGAGGATGTGTATAAGGTCTTAACGCCTGAAGCTTCCGCCGCGTCCCGCCAGTCCTATGGCGGCACGGCGCCGGATCAGGTTCGTAAACAAATCCAGAGTTGGAAGGATCGCCGCCTATGATGACCGTCAACAAGACCCGCCTAATTACCTCGGCCGCCCTGACGGGCATGGCCCTGCTGGGCGGAGCGCTGCTGCTGTCGGCCTGCGGCAAGCTGGGTACGCTCGAACAGGCGCCGCCCGTGTATGGTGATGACGCCAAGGCATCGTGGTCGGCGTCGAAGAACGCCGGCGGGGGCTCGACCGCCACGCTGGACGACAGCGCCGCGCCGAACGAGACTGAACGCGCCCTGCCGCAAGCCGACGACGACAACAGGATGGACGACCCCTACCGCGGCAACAAGAAGGTGCAGGACGCGCCGCTCGAAGGCTTCGGCAACGCCACCATCTTCAACAATAACACTCCCAAATAGACTTACCGATCGGGTTTCGTGTGAACCATTTCGACTACCAGGACGGTGAACTGCATTGCGAAGGCGTTTCCCTTACGGAGATCGCCCGCGAGGTCGGGACCCCGGTCTATGTCTACTCATCGGCGACGCTCGAACGGCACTATACTGTCTTCGCCGGCGCGTTGAGCACCATGCCGGCCTTGCGCTCCCCCAAGGAAGAGGCGCCGCTGGTGGCCTATGCCATGAAGGCCAATTCCAACCTTGCCGTCGTGCGCACCCTGGCGCTTGCCGGCTGTGGTGCCGATACGGTCAGTGAGGGCGAGATCCGCAAGGCGATGGCCGCCGGCATTCCGGCCGAGCGCATCGTCTTTTCTGGCGTTGGCAAGACCGACGGCGAAATGGCCTTTGCGCTAAAGGCCGGCATCTATCAGCTGAACGTCGAATCAAGGCCCGAACTCGACCGCCTGGCCCGGGTGGCGGCATCGCTGAACATGATCGCCCCCTTCGTCATCCGGATCAATCCAGGTGTCGGCGCCGGCGGCCATGCCAAGATCACCACCGGCGGCGCCAAGGATAAGTTCGGCATTTCTGCTGAAGAGGCGCTGAAACTCTATGCCGAGGCGTCCGCGCACCGCAACCTGGCGCCGGTCGGCATTGCCTGTCATATCGGTTCGCAAATCACCGACCTGACGCCGATGCAGGCGGCTTTTTCGCGCATGAGGGGCTGGGTCGAGGCTCTCCGTGCCGAAGGCCTAAGCGTCGAGCGGCTGGATCTGGGTGGTGGCTTGGGCGTGCCCTATTTCAACCAGCCGACACCGCCGAACCCGGCCGATTTCGCCGAAATGGCGGCCCTGACGGTCGGCAATCTGGGGGTTCGCTATACCTTCGAGCCCGGCCGACTGATCGCGGCTAATGCCGGGGTTTTGGTGTCGCGAGTCGTCCATGTCCATGAGCGCAGCGACAGCGGCCAAAAGTTTCTGGTCCTGGACGCAGCGATGAACGATCTGTTGCGCCCGGCTCTGTACGACGCCTATCATGACATCCGGCCGGTGGTGCAACCGGCCAATGACGATGCCGAGATCTATGACGTGGTCGGTCCGGTGTGCGAAACCGGCGATACGTTTACCCGCGACCGGCAATTGCCCCGGCTGCGGGCGGGTGAACTGGTCGCCTTCATGACGGCAGGGGCCTATGGCGCTGTCATGGGGAGCGAATATAATTCGCGTCCGCTCGCCCCTGAGGTGTTGGTGCGTGACGGTCGCTTCGCCGTCGTGCGTCCTCGCCCCAGCTATGATGAGATGATTGCGCGCGAACCCTTGCCCCAGT
Organism: Asticcacaulis sp. AC402; assembly: GCF_000495835.1. Lineage (GTDB taxonomy): Bacteria > Pseudomonadota > Alphaproteobacteria > Caulobacterales > Caulobacteraceae > Asticcacaulis. The sequence goes on along the minus strand of NZ_AWGC01000004.1, from coordinate 74,094 downwards.
GGTTGGAACCTAAGGGTTTGCGGCCGCGGGTAGCCTTGGCATAGATTGATGAAGATGAGTGTCCCTGGGGGAGTTATGTCGGTAAGCAAGCCGTCAGCCTTGTCACCTTTGAACCGCGCCCTGTTCTGGACGCGGTTGGTGATGATCTGGGAGCGTCTGCTTCCGGCCCTCTTTCCCTATGTCCTGCTGGTGGCGCTGATTGCGGTTGCGGCCCAGTGGGGACTGTTCCTCTACCTGCCGAGCTGGCTTCATGCTGCGATGCTGTCGCTGGGTTTGCTGGTGGCGATCTTCGCCTCGTTCCGGGCGGTTTTCAACTTCCGCATGCCGACCTTTACCGAGTTGAACACGCGTGTGGCGGTAGACAACGGGCTGAAGCCCGAGCGCATCCTGGCCATGCGCCATCAGGTCGACCAGCCGCCTTTGAGGGTCGGCAAGGCCAAGGCCGGCATCGCCCAGTCCGATCCGTTTGCCCTTCGCTTTGTGGCCCTGGTGGCGGCGGTCCTGGGTTTCCTGGTCCTTGGACCGGTACCTTGGAGCCGGGTACAGCACGGCTTTATGCCCTTCGCCCAACTGGAAGCTTCGGCGGATATGCATCTGGCGCGGAAATAGTGGATTTCGAGGAAAACGGCTTATACCAAGCCTCATAAAGAATGACGCTTGGTATTCGCATTTTTTCAGCTCAAGCGCCGCATGGCTCCTCGCGTAAGCTCGGGCGGGCAGTCGCCCTTGCCAATCCACGATGAGTCAAGGTCATCATGGATTGGTATTAGGCTACTTCTTGGCGGCCTTTATCATCGTAACCACGTCGTTCGCCATCTTTCAGCTTGTTGGCGGCATTAGGAGAGGTAGGGTTATAGCCCCTTGGACGATGTTCCCGTCCAAGCATCGAACATCTCAGCCCTTCGGTTTTTGGGTCAGCATGGTTTATTATACAATCTGGGTGGCCGGCTCACCATGGGCTGCCTTCGCCTGTTTCCAGATTATCGTGAGGCCCTAATCCATCGCCCCGACGTAGGGCAGGCCACGGTACTTGCCGCCGTCGTCCAGGCCATAGCCGACCAGATAACGCGCCGGGGCTTCCCAGGCGGTGAAGTCCGCATCTATCTCGCGCCGGTTGCCGTCCTTCAACGGATCGGGCTTTCGCGCAAACACTGCTGTCAGGACCTCGGCAGCGCCGGCCTCCCGGACGATCTCGACGGCAATCTTCAGTGACGCACCGGTATCGAGCACATCGTCCATGATCAGCACTTGCCGGCCCTCGACCGGACGCTGCAATGGTGCGCGGATCAGCATGGCGCCGCTGTGATGGTCGTCACCATACGACGACAGCCAAAGGGCGTCGAAGGCGATGTCGCGGCCGGAACGGTTCAGGGCCCGCGTCAGGTCGGCGGCGAACCAGATACCCCCGGTCAGCAAACAGATGCCGACACAGTCCGGACGAATATAGCTGACCAGGAGGTCGGCCAGGACCTGGACGCGCTGCTGGACCTCTGCCTCGTCAATAAGGACGGTCGGCACGAGAGCCACGTCAGTGGCCGGACTTTTCTGGGGTGTGGTCGTCATGAGCATTGGCCGGCAGTTCGGACCGGAGAGCCGGTGCCGTGGGAGTATGACCGTCACCGGCCATAGCATGATCTGCCGCGCCGTGGTCCGGCGCGATGCCCCCGGTTAAGGACTCTTCCGGGCCGTGTCCAGTCGAATCGTTTGCAGGCTTACCATGACCGGCGTCATTTGGCCCGGCATCGCCATGATTTTTATCCCTGGACGCAGGTGTCGTACCGTGATCGCCGCCATCGTGTTGTTTCGGGCTTTCGTTGCGCAGGGCCAGGTTTGGCTTGTTCATGGCCTCAAGATCGAAGCCGAGTTGTATGGACCCGCCCGCCGTCAGGTTCTTCGGATCCTTGACGTCGAAAGTCAGGGTGCGGGTCGCTTCTGGTTCGACCATCAGGCCGCCTGAGGGAATAAGAACGGTGTCGAACGGCTCACCCGTAGCGTCATACAGCTTGATCTTGACCGGCGGCACCCGCGTCGGCCGATCGACCAGGTTGGTGATCTTGGCATTGACTGTCACCACGAAGCGGCCGTCCTTGAAGGCAGCGTCGGCAGTGTACTCATCTATGCTCAGATTGGAGGCATTGACCGGGATGTTGACCATGGCATAGGCGCCGGCGACGCGCGGGAAGGCGCGGACGATGTCAACGCGGAAAAAGAAGCCGATGACCAGAAAGGCGATAACGGTCGCCCCCATCACGCCCCAGACGATGCCCTGGGCGGTCAGTTCCTTCAGCCGCTTCTTGTCCTCGACCATGGCGCGATACTGGCCGGGCAGTTTGCGCGGCTTGACGTCCTGCAGGTCTTCGGCACGGGACGGTGCCGATGGCGATGGCAGCGGCAGCTCAATCGGGTCTTCCTGGCGCTCGGCATGCCAGGTCGACTTGCACGCTGCGCATCGCACCGTCCGCCCGCCGGAGGGCAGTTGCGAGTCCTGCAATGTATAGCGCGTCGCGCAGTTGGGACAGGTGAGAATCATAACCGGAACGGATCTGGAACGCCCCGCTCCAAATCCTGCACAGGACGTAAATGATGCACAGGTAGACGGGGCACAGGTATACGGGGCACAGGAAGGCGGGGCACTTTTTGGTATAAGACTAGTCTTCGCCCGACAAATGACGAAGTTTCTTAACCATATGTCGCTAAAAAGTCTTAACAACCGGTCAAGCCTGACCGCTTCGTGGCACCATGGCTCAGTCTATCGAAAAAAATCGCCAGAAAAACGTGGTGACCAACGCGGTCCCGGGCTTTTTGCCCGGTGACGACGCCGTCGTGGCCTTCGACAATGTCAGCCTGGGCTATGGCGGCAGCCGCGAAGCCCACCTGTCCGACGCCAACTACATCCTCAAATCCTTGTCGTTTCAGCTTCCGGCCGGGTCGTTCCACTTTTTGACCGGGCCGTCGGGCGCCGGCAAAACCTCCCTGTTGAAAATGATCTACCTGGCGCAACCACCGTCAGCCGGCCGGATCTCCCTTTTCGGTGAGACCGTCAACAGCTCCGACCGCGCGCAGATCGCACGCCTGCGTTCGAAACTGGGCATCGTTTTCCAGGAATTTCGTCTCCTCGAACATCTTAACGTTTTCGATAATGCCGCCCTGCCTTTGTTCGTCCACGGCCAACCCTTCCGTCAGTACCGCGACGATGTCTCCGAATTGCTCAGCTGGGTCGGACTGAAGAACCAGCTCCAGGCCATGCCACATGTCCTGTCGGGCGGAGAAAAACAGCGCCTGGCCATTGCCCGTGCCGTCGTCACGCGACCGACCCTGATCCTGGCCGATGAGCCGACCGGTAACATCGACTACGCCATGGGTCTGCGCATCATGCGGCTGTTTGTCGAACTGAACCGGCTGGGCGCCACCGTGCTCATCGCCACCCATGACGAAAGCCTGGTCCGCGCCTCGGGTATGCCGGTGCTGGAACTGAAGGATGGTCATATCTTCCGCCGCGACCTCAACGCCACGGTACCGTCATGACCGTCGTTTCCCGCCTGGCGTCGATGAAAGCGCGCCACCTCCTGCCCGACCAGGATCAGCGCGAGATCGCCCTGCATTATGTCATTGGCGTGCTATGCGTTCTGGCCTGCCTGGCGGCGCTGATCGTTATGGCGTCGGACCGTGCGGCACGCGGCTGGGCGCGCGAGATCCGGGCCGAGATGACGGTCCAGGTGCGGCCGACCGGTCTCGAAAGTGGTTCAGTCGCCGCAGCCAAGGCCGCCGAGGTCCTGGCCGGGGTCAAGGGAGTCGGGCAGGTGACGGCCATTGAGCCGGAAAAAGCCAAGGAACTGATCAAGCCGTGGCTGGGCGAGGCCATCCTCGATGACCTGCCGATTCCCAACCTGGTCACCGTGCGACTCGATCCCAAGACGCCGGCGACGCCCAAGGCGCTGACCGAAGCCCTGATTGCCCACGATATCGACGCCTCAATCGACGACCATTCGGTGTGGATGAAGGATGTCGAGCAAAGCGCTTTGACTATACGTTTGATTTCGTTTGGTATTTTCTTCATCATTTTTACCGCGACCGCGGCGGTGGTCGGCTTCGCCACCCGGGCGGGGCTGACAGCGCGGGCCAATATCGTCGAGGTTTTGTCGCTGTGCGGCGCCAGCGATCTGTTTATCGCGCAACGTTTTCAGTACCGCTTTGCCCGCATGGCGTTCGAGTCCGGTTTACTGGGCGCGGCCATCGCTGCCGGCGTGATGGCGGTCATAAAAGCCACAGGTTCCTCACAAAGCTTCGCAGTGGCTCTTCCCTTTTCATGGTTAGACCTGTTAGTATTACTTCCATGTCCGTTCGTGGTGGCCGTTATTGCCGCCGTCACGGCGAGGATTGTCACCTTGCGGTTGCTGGGAGGTAAGGGGTAGGTGCGTAGTCTTATCGCATTCCTGGTTGTGGTGTTGCTGTGGGGCGCGGGCCTTCTGGTCTTTGCCGACCGCGTCATCGACTCTACTCCGGCGATCGAGCCCGAGGAGCCTGCTGACGCCATTGTTGTCCTGACGGGCGCTTCAGACATGCGGCTCAAGGAAGGCATGCGACTGCTGGAACGGCGCAAGGGAGAGCGCCTGTTCATTTCCGGCGTCAATCGTGACGTCAAGCGCCCCGAACTGATGGACGTTACCGAAGGCTCCAAGCGGTTGTATGAATGTTGCGTCGACCTGGGCTATCAGGCAGAAAACACCGTCCAGAACGCCCGCGAAATCGCCGAATGGGCGCGCGGTCACGACTTCGATACCTTGATCGTTGTGACCTCGGACTATCACATGCCGCGGTCGCTTCTGGAGCTTAAGGCCGACATGCCCGACGCCCACTTTGTCGCCTATCCGGTTCCGACCGCCGACCTCAATGCCCGCGACTGGTGGAAATCGCCGAAAGGCGCACGCCTCATCGTGCTGGAATACTGCAAGTACCTGGCGATCCTTGGCCGCGATGCGGTGTTAAGCGTTTCGCGGTCGATGGGCGACGAGGGCAAGAAGGAAATTCCGCCACCGGGTTCGGAAACGGATGCTTCAGCCATGAGTGTGGGCTAAGGTCCTAATGTGACCTTAAGCAGACCTGACCTTATGGTATCCTTGCCAATTCGTTCGGTCGCGGGTACGCCTTAAGCATGACTCGACTGCGCTCCCTGCTTTTCATACTGTGGCTCTACGGCTCGATGGCCTTCTACGGCATCGTCTGCTCGCCTTTCATGCTCCTGCCACTGCGTTATGCCATGCTGCCGGTCCGCTGGTGGGGACACACCGTCCTGTTCGGAGCGCGCTGGATCGTCGGGATCAGGGTCGAGTTCCGCGGCCTGGAACACATGCCCGATGGCCCTGCTCTTCTGGCTGGTAAGCACCTGAGCATGCTCGACACCATCGCGCCGTTCACCGTGCTGAAATTGCCGGCTTTTGTTCTCAAACAGGAACTGTTGTACATGCCGTTCCTGGGCTGGTTTGCGGCGCGCACCAAGATGGTGCCAGTGCGCCGCGACGAAGCCGCCAAGGCTCTCAAGAGTATGGTCTCAGCCTGCCGTGAGCGGCTGACGGAAGGCCGCCAGATTCTGATCTTTCCCGAAGGGACACGGTCTGAGCTTGGTAAAGACCCGATCTATAAGCCCGGTGTCGCGGCACTTTACCGCGACCTGGAGGTGCCGTGTCACCTGATGGCAACCAATTCCGGTCAATTCTGGCCCGGCCACGGCATCGATCGCAAGCCGGGCACGGTGGTGTTCGAATTCCTGCCTCCACTGCCGGCGGGTCTGAAACGCGCCGAGTTCATGGCCCAGGTCAAGGACCGGCTTGAAACTGCGTCGAACATCCTGATTGCAGAGCAGACCGCGCCGCGGTGATATCTTATCCTACGCCGGCCTTGCCGGTTGGCGGAATGTTTGAGGATAAGGCGAGGTGCTCCCCAATCCTTGAAACCCACAAAACCAAACGCTTGACTCTGCATCCTGTATTTCATACACTGTATATCACACAGTATGTATTATACAGTGTATGAGGCACAGTCTATGGACGAGGATGGCGACCTGTATGAAAGCCTGCGCGCGGAACTTCGCCGCGGTTCCCTGGGACTGGCCGTGCTGGCGCGTCTGCGCGTCGAGCGCTATGGCTATACCTTGCGCCAGGCCCTGGCCGATGACGGGCTCGAGATGGAGGAGAGCACCCTCTATCCCCTGCTGCGACGGCTGGAGAGCAAGGGGCTGCTGAACAGCGAATGGCGCGAGGAGGAGAAACGCAAGAAGCGGTTCTACGTCCTGTCGCCCGCCGGTGAAGCCATGCTGCAGAGGCTGATCCAGGAATGGCGGACCATCAATATGTCATTAGAGAAAATCACCGGGGAGCAGGGGCGATGACCATGCTGGAAGACTATCTGCGCGCCGTATCGCGCCTTTTGCCGCGCTCTAAACGTGAAGACATCGTCGCCGAACTGCGCGATGAAATCCTGACACGTATCGAAGCGAAAGAGGCCGAACTGGGCCGCCCGATGAACGATGGCGAAACCGAGCAGTTGCTGCGCGATTTCGGTCACCCGATCGTGGTGGCGGCGCGCTATCGCGATGGGCCGCAATACGGCGTCGGCCCGGCGCTTTACCCCTACTGGGCCTTTGCCGTGCGATTCGCCGTCATCATCCAGGTCTGCGTCTCGGTGATCGTCTTTGTCGTCAAGGCCTTGAGCGGCGGCGATATCGCCGATGCCTTCGGAGCGGCGATCGGTTCGGGCGTCACCGGTGCCATGACCCTGATCGGGTTTGCCACGGTCGCCGCCTGGCTGGCCGAGCGCAAGGGCATCAATCTCGACTATCTCAACACCTGGCGCGTCCAGGATCTCCGCTTTCTCGATTTCGCTTTTTGGGACTGGACCGATGTCCAGGAATGGATGGAACAGATGAAGACGTCAAAACACGCTACGGCCACGGCCGGCTTCGATTTCAGTGATGACTTCCGGGCCATCGGACAGTCGACGACGGGGCGCGGGATCGCCATCATCGTCGTTGGAGTGGTACTGATCCTGTGGTGGGTCGGACTTCTGCGCTTCGGACTCGCGTCGATTTCGATCGATTTCGCGGCCCTGAGCCTTTATCCGGGGGCGCTGACCCAGGTCGACTGGCCGGGTTTCAAGGCAGAGCTCTACTGGCCGTTCCTCGCCTATTTTGCCGCCCTGATCGCCTATGGCGTGGTGATGCTCACCCATCCGGGCGGGGTTCGGCTGCGGGGACTGGTCGATATCGTTATTGGCGTGTCAGCGATCTTCATAGCCGCATGGATCGGGACAGCTTCCTCGATTGCGCCCATCGTCGGTTTCAACAGCGTTGCCCAACTCATTGAGCGGGTCCTGGCCTTTGTGGCGCACCCTGTCCCTGTACCGCTGGAAACGGTCGTGACCCTGATCCTCACCTTCACGGCGATCGGCGGTTTCTTCCGCGCTCTGCGTGGCCTGTGGGATGTCGTATCCGGCGGCTACGCCGAACGGGGCCGCTTGACAGGTCAGTCCGCTTGACAGATTGGGGCGAAGCGGCGATTCGGTGCGGCATGGAGAAGCGGATTACACTTGAAGAAGGGTTGAGTGCGGAGCAAATCGTCGCCGGTTAGCTGGCCGCCTACGATGTCCGTGGTATTGAGATGTTCATATCGTACTGGGAGCTCGACGCCGGGATTTACCAGCATCCGCACACGCTTCTGGCCAAGGGTTATGGCGATATCCGCGCCCTTCACGTCGTGCGTTTGCTGGAGCCGGATCTGAAGGCGGTGCTGATCAGCCGGACCGTCATGGGCAACCGGGTGGTCGATACCCAACGGGTGACGCGCAACTTTCCGTACGGCAAGGGCGAGGTCGATGCGGTCGGCATCTACGAGGTGCTCGGTGGCCGGATCAGGAAGGCGTGGTTTTTGATGGCCCGCCCCGCATGTCCGGAGCGAAAGCCTGATCCTTCCGCGCAGCGGATTCTGTGCGAAGTGGGTCCACAGATTACACAGATCAAGAGGGATTAAAGTAAGCGTTGCCGATGCTTTCTTAATCCCTCTTGATCTGTGTAATCTGTGTAATCTGTGGACCATCTTTTCGAAGGTTCCGCTGCGCGGCCCTCAGTTATCCTTGACCATATCGACACTGGTCGGGCAGCCGTCCAGCTTGCAGGGCAGGGTGTCGTTCCAGCGCAGCAGCCGGATCACCGTCTCGCCCGGGTCGGTGCGCGGGTCGACCGGGACGACGATCACCCGGGCGTCGAAAGGTGCCTTCAGAGTCGCTGTGACGTCGCCGAAAGCATTGGTGATGACCGCCATGACCTCACCGGCCTTGACGTCCTGGTTCAGCCTGACCTTGGAATGGGCCCAACCGCCGTGCGGCGAGCTGACGTCCCGGGTCTCGTTGCCGACAAAGGGCGCCGGGCCGGCGGTCGCGACCTGGCCGGTTAGCATACCGGCATCGATCATGACATTGCGGATCCCGGCCATGGCGCGCCCGATATAGGCCTCATCCCACGATTCGGCGGTGCCCAGCTCATAGGTGACTGCCGGAATCTCCACACCGTTCAGCATATTCTCGACCGCGCCTTCGATGCCGGGGTCCATGTTAATGACGTCAGGCCGCAGCAGATCGCCGAGGTGCCGCGCTGCCTTGGTCTGGGCGAAGACATAGACGGCATAGGTGCCGCCGCGCGACTGGGTATGCAGGTCGATGGCGAAATCCGCATTGCCCATGAACAACTGCGACCACAGCCGGGCAGCAAAGCGCGTAGCGGCATCGGTATCACCGGCGACCGCTTCCGGGTCGGACGGGATCAGCCGGTTGAGATTGCCGCCGGCGCCACCATGGCTGGACGTATAGGTGCGCGTCGAATGCAGCAGGCCTGGCGTGTTCAGGCCCGGTATGGCCACCACGGCACCGCTCAGGGTCCTGGGGTCAATCTCCTGGGTGAGGCGCTGGATGACGGCGATGCCGTTAAGCTCGTCGCCATGGATGCCGGCAGTCAGCAAGAAGTCCGGGCCAGGCTTCTCGCCCTTGACCACCACCACCGGGACGTACCAGGCTTGGCCGGTCGGATTATCGAGCGCGCGGAACCACAGTTTGGTCCGGCCCACCGGCAAGTCGGCAACGTCCAGGCGTTCGATCACCCGGGCGCCGTCGATGCGGTCGCCGGTGTACAAGGTGGCGGCGGGGCAGGACGTGGCAGCCAGCAGCCCGGCAGCAAGCAGGGAAAGAAAGGGTTTCATGCGGTTCTCTTTTGGTGGATGATAGGGCTTTTGCGTCTGCGTCAATGGCGCCGATGACGATCAGGCGTCGTTTCAGGGGATCGAGCTTCTCGCCGTAGCGACGCCAGGCGCCGAGGCCCGGTTCGTCATTGACCGCGCGTTTTCGCACTTCCAGCGCGCGCGGTATCTGCCCGGCCTGCTGGAACACAGCGCCCAGGATATTGAGGTTGCCGCCATCGGAAGCACCTGCCGCCAGGGCCCGGTCCGCGACAGCGATGGCTTTGGCATTGCGGCCCAGAGAGGCCAGGGCGCGGGCATGCTGGGCCAGAAAGCTCACCTGACGTGGTGTGGCCGGAAGCGTGCGCCTGGCGCCCTCGGCGAAGACGCGTTCGGCTTCGGCAAAGGCCCACAGCTCGCTGGCAGAGCAATCCCACAGCCACAAGGCATCAAGCCTTGCCGGGTCCAGTTCGGCAGCCCGGCGGGCGGCTGTCCGTGCCGCTTCGGGGTTACCGCGGCGGAGATTGGCTATGGCCTCGTCGAGAGCGCGTTCGACAGGGGTGGCGGGGCGGCTGACGGTAAACATGCGGGTTACTCGGGCGTGCGGCCACCCTTTTTAGCGCTCAATTGCTCAACAAGGCAAGGTCAGGCCGGCAGGTGCGCCCGCCAGGCCAGAAAATCGGTAAACGCCTTCAGGGTGATGGCTTCCAACTCGGGTTTGATGACATCGAAATTGATCTTGCTGGCAAGCCGCATCACGATGTCACTATCGGCATACTGATCGTAAAAGGTCCTATCCGCCGCTGTCATGGTCGCTGGATCGGCGGTCAGGGAGGGGTCGCCGCCCTGGGCGACGAGTTGCTGGATGTAGTTGATCTGTGACAGACGCAGAAGCACCTTCAATTCTTCCATGGTGAACGCCTCGGTGCAACTGGTCGCCAGCTTCTCATTGAGTACGGACTCCTGTGCGTACAGTCCGTCCGTATAGAAGCTGACCAGCCGGTCCTGCTCCGGCTGTGTTAAGGTCTTTACGGTTTCATCGGCCAGGAGGGTCTGGGCGCCGGCGCGCGCCATAACATCGACGATCTTGAGATTTCCTATCACCTGGGTGGTGATCTGAAGCTTGGCCAGATCGCTTGTTTGGGCGCTTGCGGGCGCCGCAACGATGACAGCTGCCAGAGGCGCAACCATCAAGGCAGAGGCGGCAAGCAGAACCTTGAGGGATTTCTTAACGGTCATGTATGGACCCTCCTGTTGAAGCATTGTCACTCGGCATGGTAACTCGCCAAGGCGGATTCGCCGGCGCTTGTAAAGAAAGGTGCGGCGCTCGAATAGTCGAACGTGGTGAAGAATTTGCTGACCCATATCTGACCAATAAGTCCGTAGAACAGGTCGCGTTCCGCTGCGGTCATGCCGGCGGCGTTGGGCGTGGCCAAACTGGGGTCGCCACCGGCCAGGACCAGGTCCTGGGTGTATTTGATGTTCGACAACTGGACCAGCTGATCCAGTTGGGTGGCGCTTAAGCGCTCGAAATTAGCTGCGACCAAGGCGTCGATGACACCAGCCCGCCGCAGCTCCATCTCTGCATTGAACAACGCTATCAGGCCCGCCTGATCGGTCTTCGGCAGGGCGGCGATCTCAGGCGTACCTATCAGTCCCTTGCGGCCACCGAACATCAGCAAGTCGAACATCTTCAGATTGGTGATGATCTGCCGGCCCTTGGCCAGATCAGTGGCCGCGACAGGTTGAGCCGTGTGGGCTGCCGCCGTCGGGATACCTAGGGTGACATGGGCGAGGAAAAAAGGAACCACGCCCGAAAGGGCCACGGTAAGCGCAAAGGCCTTCGCAACGCGCATGGGCCGATTCCTTCCCAGTCGCGGCGCTACTGGCCGGTTTCAAACTGTTTGACGATCTGGTACTGGGCCAGACGCAGGTCCAGCTCAGCGGCACGATCGATTTTGCCATCGTCGTTCAGGCGCAAATGGGTCAGCTTGCGCTGCGGATCGATGTCGAAAGCCGCGATGAGTTGCATCAGTTCCGGAGCGGTCAGAATGCCGGCCTGGGTGCGGGCATTGAGGTCGAGAACCTTGTCCTCGAGTTCGGTCTGCGCCACGGCTGCGATGGTCGCGAGGCGGTAACGGTCAGTCTCGGTCAGCTTGTTGAAGTCGATATGGCGTGCCACTTCCTGGATGATCAGCTTCATGTGCTCGGTCGACACGAAGTGGCGGATCAGGTCCTCGGTACCGTCAACGCGGAACAGGGTGCGGGCCAGTCCCATTCTTTCTTCGAAGGCCGGGTTCAGCCCGGGCGCAGCGGCGAAGGTGGCAGCCTGATCGGCGGTGATCTTGCCAGGGTTTTCAAACGCGGCAACGATGGCTCTGCCGGCCTGTTGGTCCCAGATGGCCACCTCTGGCACTGCGGGCTGTATGCCGAATCCGCTGGCCACGCCGAAGGCAAGGCCCGCCGGTTCGGACTCAGGGGCGCTCAGTGCCAGAAGATTGTCGAGGGTGCGGGTATCGGGCATGACAGCGGTCGCGACGTCAGCGCCGGCAGCCATGCCGGGCGTGGCAGGAATGGCAATCGCGTGGGCCGTATCGGCGTTGGTATCCGTTTTGGGCGTTTTCCCACCCATCTGTCTTATGTAGGCGCCGAGTTGCCTGGACTGATCGGCCGTCAGGGTTGTTGTTTGGGTTGCTTGTGCCTGGGCGGACCCGGCCGTCAGAGCCAGGGCGAGAGAAGCAGCAATAAAACGAAACGAAACAGGCAAAACGCACTCCCCCGGGGAACACTCAAAAAAAGCAGATCAACTGGCCATCGATTCCTGAAAGGTCTTGATGATCTTGATGACGGCCTCGACCATATAGGACTGGATTTGCTGGGTATTGGCTTCGCTCTGGCTGAACTTGCCGGCGTTGTACTTGGCGGCTGCCACTGAGGAATTGGCGACGATCAGCTGCTGGATCTCGTCGGCACTGAATCCGGCCGACTGTGTGACGGCAATGTCGTTGATCAATGCGGCTTCGGTTTGGCCCAAAACGGAGGTGGCAATGACGTCGTAGCGAGCGTTGTCTTCGGCCGACAGGGCCGGCCTGCCGGTCCGTTCGACAACGATCAGGCGGGTCGCTGCCTTGGTATTGCCGATGACGTTGCGGATGTTGCGGGCCTGGCCGTTCATCTCCATCAGTTGCTTGTACAGATCCACCTTCCTGGCGGCATTGGCCGAGTCGGCGGCGTCGTTCAGCTGGGCCAGAGCAGGACTGGCGACATCGCCCGCTGCGACGGCGTAGCGATTGGACGGTGCCGCGTCCACGATTTCCTGTGCCAGGACGGTCGTAGTACTCAGTGCAAAGACAAGGGCGGCGGCAGCGACGTGGATCGTCTTCATGACGAACATCCCCAGAAAGCCAAAAGTAAACAGACGATAAACCGGGGGATGCGAGGTGGCAAGGCTTGAATCGGCTAATCCAACGCATTCCCGCCACGACTGTGGCCGGATAACGCAGATTCCCTTTTCAGGCACCGATTCCCTACGCTGGAGCGGTTGGACTTTAGAGCGCAATCCGAAAAAGCACGTCACACTTTAGCGGATTGCGTTCTAAATCAGAGCGCCATGACAGTGCTTGAACTTCTTGCCGGAGGCGCACGGGCATTCGCCATTGCGCGAGGTACGCTCCCAGCCGGCCGGCAGGGCCGAGACGGGCAGGGCTTCGCGCTGGTCGGGCGTCAGGTCGTCACTCAGCTTCGCAGCCCGTTCGTTGCGGCCGGTCAGCGGGTCAAGATGGACTTCCTGGAACTGGCGGCGGGCATGTTCGAGCTGCTGAGAAAAGGCGGGTTCCGGCTCAGGCTCGGGCGGCTGGAAGCGGATCTCCATCGTCATCAGCCAGCGAGTGACCGACTGGCGCAGATTGACCAGAAGAGCTTCGAACATGGTGAAGGCTTCGGTCTTGTATTCGTTCAGCGGGTCGCGCTGGCCGTAGCCGCGCAGGCCGATGACGGCGCGCAGATGGTCGAGGTGCATCAGGTGCTCTCGCCAGTGCATGTCGATCATCTGCAGCAGGAACTGCTTTTCCAGCGATTTCATCTGGTCAGAGCCCAGCATCTGCAGGCGCTCTTCCATCTTGCGCGCCGCAAACGACTGAAGCCGTTCCTCGATCTCTTCGTTGGCTATGCCTTCCTCTGCCGCCCATACCTCCAGCGGCAGGTCAAGGCCGGTCAGAGCAATGACGCGCTCCTTCAGGCCGGCAATGTCCCATTGCTCGGCATAGGCCTTGGGCGGCAAGTGGACTTCCACGAGGTCGTGGAGGGTGTCCTGGCGAAACTCGTTGATCAGTTCGCTGAGGTCGTCGGAGTCCATAAACTCCTGGCGCTGCTCAAACACTGCCTTGCGCTGATCGTTGACGACATCGTCGTACTTCAGCAGGTTTTTGCGGATTTCGTAGTTGCGGGCTTCCACGCGCTTTTGGGCCGTGGCGATGGCGCCATTCAGAAGCTTGTGCGTAATGGCTTCGCCTTCTTCGACGCCCAAAGTCTTCATCATGGCGTTGAGGCGGTCGCCGGCGAAGATGCGCATCAGGTCGTCTTCGCAAGACAGGAAGAACTTGGACTGACCAGGGTCCCCCTGACGGCCGGTCCGACCGCGAAGCTGGTTGTCGATGCGGCGGCTTTCGTGACGTTCGGTGCCCAGCACGAACAGGCCGCCTGCGGCCAGCGCTCTTTCTTTCAAGTCCGCGACCTGGGTTTCGATCTCGCGGCGCTTGGCCAGCAGCTGCTCCTGATGGACCTCGGCGCCGGCCGCGTCCTGCTCGGACAGCCATTTCTGGACGCGCATGTCAACATTGCCGCCCAGCTGGATGTCGGTACCACGGCCCGCCATGTTGGTAGCGATGGTAACCGAACCTGGAACGCCGGCGTCAGCGACAATCTCGGCTTCCTGTTCATGGAAGCGGGCATTCAGCACGTTGTGCGGTATACCCTTGCCGGACTTCCACACGATGTCATAGGCGTCTTCACCGGCCTTCAGGAGTTCCTTCTTTTCAGCCTTCGCGAACTGCGGTTTCAGCGTCCGCGATTGCTCAACGCGGTAGCTGTAGTCGTTGAGGAACTTCGACAGCCCTTCCGACTTCTCGATCGAGGCGGTGCCGACCAGAATGGGCTGGCCCTTGACGTAACAATAGGCGACCTGGGCGGCGATGGCGTTGAACTTTTCCGCTTCGCTGCGGTAGACCTCGTCGTCGTCGTCGATACGTTTGATCGGGCGGTTGGTCGGGATTTCCAGAACATCCATCTTGTAGATGTCGCCAAATTCCTGAGCTTCGGTCGCCGCCGTGCCGGTCATGCCCGAAAGCTTTTCGTACATGCGGAAATAGTTCTGGATTGTGACGGACGCCAGGGTCTGGTTTTCCGGCTGAATCTCGACCCGCTCCTTGGCTTCGATCGCCTGGTGAAGGCCTTCTGAAAGACGGCGCCCGGTCATCATGCGGCCCGTGAACTCATCGATCAGGATGATTTCGCCGTCCTTGACGATATAGTCCTTGTTGATCGTGTAAAGGGTGTTGGCGCGCAGGGCCTGGTTGGCGTGGTGGACCAGCGAAATATTGATCGGGTCGTAAAGGCCGGCTGAGTCTTCAGCAAGGTGGCCGCCCGCTTCGAGCATTTCTTCGAGCCGCTCGGATCCGACTTCCGACAGAAGTACCTGGCGTTGCTTTTCGTCCAGTTCGTAGGTGTCGGGATCCTGGATCATCTCCAGAATGGTCGTATTGAGAATCTTGTAAAGCTCCGACCGGTCTTCCGTCGGGCCGGAGATAATCAGGGGCGTGCGGGCTTCGTCGATCAGGATGGAGTCGACCTCGTCGACGATGACGAAGTTGTGGCCGCGCTGAACCATCTCACCGCGGCTATAGGCCAGGTTGTCGCGCAGGTAGTCGAAGCCGAACTCATTATTGGTGCCATATGTGACGTCGGAACCGTAGGCCTGCTTGCGCTGGGCCTGGGATAAGCCCTGGACGATGACTCCGGTGGAAAGACCCAGGAAGCGGTAAACGCGACCCATCCATTCGGCGTCACGCTTGGCCAGGTAGTCGTTCACCGTGATCAGGTGGACGCCCTTGCCGGTCAGGGCGTTGAGGTAGACCGGCGCCGTAGCGACCAGGGTCTTGCCTTCACCAGTGCGCATTTCGGCGATGCCGCCCTTATGCAGGATCATGCCACCGACCAGCTGGACGTCGTAGTGACGCTGACCTATGGAACGCCAGGCCGCTTCGCGGACGGTGGCAAAGGCTTCGTCCATCAGGCTGTCGAGTGAGGCGCCCCCCCCCTGACCTTTTTGTGCCAGGCGTTCGCGGAACAATACTGTCTGGTGGGCCAGTTGTTCGTCGCTCATCGCCTTCATCCTGGGCTCGAGGGCGTTGATCTTTTGAACGCGCGTCATATAGCCGCGAACCTTGCGATCGTTGGAAGAGCCGAAAAGCATTTTGGCGATGGCCAGCATGGTAGACCTTGATACTTGATATCTCAGGCTTTCCCGGCACGTGCGCGCCAAATTAGCCTGTGGGATGTAGAGGGTTGAGTCGAGCGGCGCGAAGTTTCTTGTATGTGACCTGATGTTCACCCGAAAATTCACCGGAATGAAACGTGTTCAGGGTCAAATAAGCCGGAAAAAGCGCTTTTCAAGCACGGGCACTGACTTAAGCGGCGGAATGGTGTATGTCAACGCGGCCACCGAAACTGTTGAAGTTTTGGGGAAGGATGTTTTTGGGGTTTTGGGGGGATGGCTTTGGCTAGAATCGTCATCCCGCTCCAGGTTTTCGTTATTGGCGCGCAATTTGGCCGAAAAGTGCTGCACACTTTATCGGATTGCGCTCTAGGGGACAGTTTATGATCGGACGCCACGGCTTTCGCCTTGCCTTGACCTTGCTCGCTGCCGCAACCCTCACTCTGGCCGCATGCGACAAGCCAACCGTCACCCAGCGCCCGCCCGAGCCGGGCGATATTGCGGTGGCGAAAATCGACGGCGAAACCGTCTGGGCCTCCGATGTCCGTGCCGAAGCGGTAGCCCAGGGCGCCATAGGCCCGGGCGAGCCGCTGGATCCAACCTCGGACATGTTTGCGCGCACACTCGAAGAAGTCATCGATCAGCGTCTGCTGGCCAAGGCGGCCCGCGCCAAGGAGCTGGACAAGTCAGTCGCTGCCCAGCGCCGGCTACAGGCGGCGGAAGACCGTATCCTCGGCGACATGCTGGTCAAAAACACCATAGACCGCGACATCGACGAAAAGACGATCAAGGAACATTACGACGAGCAGGTTAAGCTGTCGAAACAGTCCGAGGAAATCCGTACGCGCGTCATCCTCCTGAAAAGCAAGGACGAGGCAGATAACGTGATGAAGGCTGTCCAGGGCGGGTCGCTGTTCGAGGCCATGGCCATGGAACGTTCCATTGACCAGGCGACACGGTTTTCCGGCGGTGACATGGGCTATTTCACCACCGACATTATGCCCCAGGCCTACAAGAGCGTCCTGTCGACCGCCAAGGTCGGCGATACGGTTGGACCGGTCCAGACCGACGGCGGCTGGGCCATTCTTCGTATCGAGGACCGCCGGCCGGAACAGTTACCGACCCTGGAAGAAGAGCGGCCGATCATTATGCGCTACCTGATCTACAACCAGGTCGCCGGTTTGTTGGACAGCCTGCGCAAGGGTGCCAAGGTCGAGATGCTGATAGAGAAGTCGGCACTGAGCGACCAGGCGGGCCAGGAACCGGCGAATGCGCCCGCGCACGCGGCCGATGACTCGGTCGCCGCCAGTGAAGCGGCCAGTGCGTCGGCAGCACCTGCCACGTCCGGCAAGGGCAAGCCGGTGGCCCTGTCGGTGCCTATGGGGGAGGCCAAGCCGGGCTCGTCGAAGCTGATCGGGATGGCCAGGGGCGGGTAGGCCCTCAGCAAGCTTTCCTCCACCGGTTTTGCCGCAAGGCAATACAGCGTATGACAAGCTGTTTTTGAACCGAATGGCGCCTGAAGCGAGGTTTTGATGGCATCAAAACCTCGCTTCAGGCGTCTTGTTTTGTCGCGCAATTTATCCCAAAACGAGGCGCCCGTGCGGTGGCGTTCGCTGTATCGGATTGCGCTCTAGTTCGCCCCGCTACGACGCCGGGCTGGATTGCTCGTTTTGACCTGACCCTTGCCGGTTTTGTGTTTGGCGCCGCTACCGGCGTCGCTCTTGGTCTTGCCCGCGTTGCCTTCATTGCCATCTTCGTCCGGAGTCGCAGCCGGATTGGAGGGATCAGCGTTGCCGCCCTGCGAAACCGGGGCAGTGTTCAAGATCTTGCCGCTCAAAACCGGACGGCCGTCGGTCGGCAGCCTGACCGGGCGGCGGCCACCTTCTTCCTGGTCACCGCCGTAGGAACTGCCGCCCTTGTCATCGTTGATATCGTCACCGCCGCTGTCGTCCTCGCCCGATGACGGGGTGGTGCCGCCCTTGACGGGCTCAACCACAACCTTGACCTCATCGACCTGCACCGAACTGCGGTCTTCGGGCACATCGGCGACAACCTCGAACTCGTCGACGTGGACACCGCCGGTGCGGCCGGTTTCCTTGACGCCGCCATTGCCACCCGTCGTGACCTGAAAGTCGTTGATGATAATGCCACCCTGGCCGCTACCCTGAGCCGGGCTACCGCTCCCCACCTGAATGTCGATGCTGTCGACCTGGACACTGCCAGCCTCGCCCTGGCGGCTGCCGGGACCAGGTGTACCTTGACGCCCGCCGGGCCGCTCCGGCGCGCCGCGGCTTTGCGGCGCGCCTTCAGTCGCAACGGGGCTGGCGTCGCGGGTCTGGGCGGGTGCCTGACGCAATTTTCCAGCCTTGGCGGTCTTGGCGGGCGGTGGGTTGCTGTTGTCCTTGGCCTTGTCGTCGGCATGGGCGCACGGTGCGGCGGCGATCAGGCCCAAGGTCGCGAACAGGAGAATTGCTTTCATTTTTCAGCCCCATAGCAGTAGCGTAGCCTAGCGCGTTTTTCCCGGCGAGGTAAGCTGCCGAAAAGCGTTGGCGAAGAAGACACTGTCTGATAAGGCCAGCCAAAGTTTTCCAGGAGCCGCGTCATGACTAAGCCGCCAGTGTCAACTTCTCCATCCCACCCGATGGCCAGCCTGGCGGCGCAGGGTCTGGAGCGTGCGCTCGACCCATTTACCACCGCCATTTCGCGCGCCGTACAAAAAGGCGCTGAACTGACGTCTAACCTGGTTCACGGCTCCGAGCCCGCCAAGCCGGCCGCAGCTCCAGGCAAACCCGGTCTGGCTGTTTCGCCCCTCGCTGTGCCCCTGCCGGAGATGCCGCCGGTGGGCGGCGTCCAGATCGCCACCGACCGCGCCGGCTTCTACAAACACGATCGCAAGGATGTGCTGCTGATGAAGTTCGCCGAGGGCACGACCTGTGCCGGCGTCTTCACCCGCCATACCATCGGCTCGGCGCCGGTCGACTGGTGCAAGAAGCAACTCGACGCCAATGACGGCGAAGACGTGCGCGCCCTGGTGTGCAATGCCGGCTGCGCCAACGCCTTTACCGGCAAGCTGGGGGCCGATGCCGCGCGACGGACGGCCTCGGCCCTGGCGCGGCGGATCGACTGCCGCCAGCGCGACATCATGCTGGCCTCGACCGGGGTCATCGGCATGGTGCTGGACGACGCCAGGATCGCGGCACGGCTCTATGATCTGGAAAAAAACCTGCGCGCCGATGCCTGGCATGAGGCTGCCCAGACCATCATGACCACCGACACCTTCCCCAAGGGCGCCAGCGCCGTGGCCGAGATCGACGGCGTCAAGGTGCGCATCAATGGCATTGCCAAGGGCTCGGGCATGATCGCGCCCGACATGGCGACCATGCTGGCCTTTATCGCCACCGATGCCACCCTGGCGCCCGGCGTGTTGCAAAGCCTGCTGGCCCTGTTTACGCGAACCACCTTCAATTCCGTGACGGTCGACGGCGACACGTCGACCAACGACACCTGCCTGCTGTTTGCCACCGGTGCGGCCGGCGCGCCGCGTATCGCGCGTGCCGGCGACAAGCGGCTGGCCGACTTCAAGGCCAAGCTGGAAGCCGTCATGCATTCGCTGGCCACCCAGTTGATCCGCGATGGCGAGGGCGCCACCAAGTTCGTTAAGGTCAATGTCACCGGTGCGGCCAACCCGGCCTCGGCGCGCAAGATCGCCAAGTCGATCGCCGAAAGCCCGCTGGTCAAGACCGCCATCGCCGGTGAAGACGCCAACTGGGGCCGCATCGTTATGGCGGTCGGCAAGACCGAGGAGCCGGTCGACCGTGATCGCTTAGGCATTCGGTTCGGAGACCTGGTTGCGGCCGAACACGGCGCCGTGGCACTGAACTATTCCGAGGCCGCGATGAGTGCCTATATGAAGAACGCCGAGCTGGAGATCAGCGTCGATGTCGGCGTCGGCCGTGCGACAGCGCACGTTTATACGTGTGATCTGACGCATGGGTATATCACCATCAACGGGGATTATCGCTCCTGATTGATTTGGACCAGATAATGGTCTATATTTTGATCTAAGGAGTGACGCTCATGTACATATCTGTATCTGACGCCAAGGCGCAATTGACGGATCTTGTTCGCCGCGCCGAGGCTGGGGACGAAGTTGTCCTGACGCGTCATGGTCATGCGGCGGTGCGGCTGGTACCCGTAAAGCCAAAGCTGAGTCCGGAAGAGAAGAGCCGGATTATCCGGGAGTTGCGCGAGTCCGCCAGAAGGAACGCCATTCCCGCGCCGGATGCTGCTCATGCGGCCGATGACCTGTATGATGAGTTCGGTCTGCCGAAATGATCGCCGTCGACAGTTCGGCCTTGCTTGCTGTTGTACTCAATGAAGCCATGGGTGACACATGCGATGATGCGCTGCAAGTTGCGGACCACTGCATTTTGTCGGCTGCGATCCTGACCGAAGTCATGTTGGTGGCGGGACGTTATAACGTCAGGTCGGAACTTCAAACGCTCCTTGACGCGCTGGATGTTGAAATTGTTCCCGTCGATGAAATCATGGCGCGCCACGCCGTGCAGGCCTACGTTGTGTGGGGCAAGGGGCGACACCCCGCGGGATTGAACATCATGGACTGTTTTTCCTACGCCGTCGCCAAGGCGCACAACTGTCCGCTCCTGTTCATCGGCAACGACTTCAGCCAGACGGATATTCAAGGCGTTCTGTAGATGCTCAAACCAAGGACGCTAGAGCGAGATGAGTTTTGATGGAATCAAAAATCCGCTCTAAGTTTTTGTTTTGTCGCGCAATTTCTCCGAAAAGTGGTGGCCACTTTATCGGATTGCGCTTTAAATCCCGGCGCTCCGATAAAACACCTTGAGCGCCTCAAGAGATTCCAAGCGAAGCAAAGGTCGGCCCGACTGCGCAATCATTTGCTCGTAGCGCGCCTGTTTTGCAGGAGCCTCGACAAGAATATATTGAACCATGCGCCAGTTAAGCCGTTCGATGGCCCCCGGCAGCGTGCCCCTGCGCTGTGAGGCCGGCTGAAAGCAGCGTCGGACGTAGCGCCAGAGACAGCCCCAGCGATCGAAATCCAGCCAGATAACGCCGGTGGCGCGAGCAAATCTTTGCGGCATGGCGACGCCATAATTGCCTTCGATGACCCAGGCCGGGTCCGCCAATTCGGCGTCATGCAACGCCACCAGTTCCGGCTTGGGCCGGGGACGCCATTGCGTGTCCGGATAGTGGGCCAGCAGGTCGAGATGGACGACCTTGCAGCCCAGATGCGCACCCAGCGCTGTGGCCAGGGTCGACTTGCCCGAACTGGAAGGACCAATGATGGCGATGCGCGCGCCAAGGTCGGAAAGATGGATAGGTGCTGGCATGACCGCTATACTATGAAGATGGCGCCGATGGCTTGCAAGCCCTTCCGCCAGGCGGCAACCCCATGCTAAGGCCGGGATATCATTCCGGGATCAGATGCCATGAAAACCGTTCTTGTCGTTGCCGCCGCCCTGGTCGATTCGGAAGGCCGGGTGTTGATCGCCCAGCGTCCTGAGGGTAAGCAACTGGCCGGACAGTGGGAGTTTCCCGGCGGCAAGGTCGAACCCGGCGAGACTCCGGAAGCTGCCCTGATCCGCGAACTGGACGAGGAACTGGGTATCACTGTCAAACAGGCCTGCCTGGCGCCGTTCGTCTTTGCCTCTCACACCTATGATGACTTCCACTTGCTGATGCCGTTGTTCCTGATCCGGCGCTGGGAAGGCGAACCGGAAAGTCGCGAACACAAGGCGCTGAAATGGGTTCGTCCGGTTCAGATGCGTGACTATCCCATGCCCCCGGCCGATGTGCCGCTGGTGGCATGGCTATGCGACTTCATATGACGCCGCTGGACGTTTCGCTGGGCAGGATCGTCGCTGCGGCGCCTGACGTGGACGACTGGTGGCTGATCGGCAGCGTAGCAGCCAGACTGTCGGGAATCGACCTCGAACCTGAGGATGTCGATGTGTTGGGTTCACGCGACACCATCGAAGCTTTTGTTCACAATCTGGGTGGTGGCGTTATCGCGGGTTCGGGCAGCGACCTGTTCCGATCGACGCCCTTCGTAAGGGTCGCCGTCGCCGGAGGCCTTGCGATCGAAATGATGGGCGACCTGCACCTTAATACCGGCGGCTGGCAGCCCCTGACGGTTAAGACGCGCGTCGCGGTTCCAACGGCGACGGGTATTGTCTATATCCCGTCGCTTGCCGAACAAGCCGATATTTTCGAATCCTTCGGCCGACCCAAGGACCTGGCCAAGGCACGCTTGATAAGGTTGCCACCGCTTGAGGATTAAGCGTCAATTAAGGTTGGTTAACATTAACCCCATGTCGTCACGTTCTGTTAGTTCGGCTCTGGCAATATAACCGTGTTCAGGGAGATTGCCCTATGCTTCACGGTCCAGAATACCGGTCCGGCCATAGCCCGGATATCGACGACTATCGCGCCCTTCGCAAACATGGCCGCCATCGCGGTGATCAGGCGGTCCGGGTGCGCAAGAAAGGCGGCCTGTCCCGCCTGATTTTCCTGGCTGTCACGGCCATTGCCTTCATGGTCTGGGCGCAAAATGGCACGCTGCAAAGCTTGCTCAACATCGTCATGGGCACAGGGTGTGCCGTCGCCCATCACCTGGGTCGGCCACGCACCGGCGACACCAACTTTTGGGCTGACGGCAGGTTCAACGAAAACGGCGGCTGCGAAGGGCTCAGCTAAAGCTTGCCTTCCTTGACCCCTAAAGCATCGGCCAGGCGGGTTTTCGCCGAGCCCGGCCGCAGCGGCTTTTGCTGCGACTCGTGCGCCTTCCATCCCGACAGGGTGATTATCTCGAAGGTCGCATTGATGCGGCCCTCATCGTCGGCGAAACGCTCAAAATAGAGCTCGGTCGTCTTTTGCAGCAACGCCCTGTTCAGGCCCTTGCGCGGCCGGTCGTACAGGATGTTGCTCTCGGCCATGGCGCGCAGGTCGGCCATCAGCCGCAGCGGATGTTCATACGATACGGTTACGCGGTCGGAATCGACGACCGGCATCTGGAAAGCCGTCCGTTTCAACAGGTCAATCAGGTCAGCGCCCTCGGCAAAGGGGGCGATGCGCGGGCCGTAGCCGCCGCGAATCTCGATCTCGGCCTCCATCAAACAGCCGCGCAGTTCTTTCAGCGTCTCGCCACCGAAAAGCGTTCCTATAAACAGACCGTCGGGTTTGAGCGCGCGGCGAATCTGGACCAGAACACCCGGCAGGTCGTTGACGGTATGCAGGGCCAGGGTCGAGACGACCAGGTTCAGCCTGTCGTCGCCGAAGGGCAGCTGTTCTTCGTCCAGGATCACACGCGCGGGGCCGGATTGCTGGGCTGACAACCGCGGCGACAGGTCGCTTTCGATCAGCAGTCCGACCTTGGCGGCGACCGGCATGTCCGCCAGGGCGCGCCCGAAACCGCCATCCCCGGCACCGAGCTCCAGGGCCAGGTCGAATTGCCGGTTGATCGCCGACAAGGTCATCAAAGTGTCTTCGATCGCGCGTTGACGCAAAAAATGGGCTTGCGCGAAACCGCGGGCGGCGCGATTTCTACGTGCGACCAGCAACCGGCGATCGAACAGATGGGGCGGGGAATCTGACATGGATCAACAGGATTTAAGGGGGCGGGGTTGCGGAAGCTGTCCAGCTATGTAGGTCAGATCGCGTCCGAGGTTAAGGCCTTTGGCGAAGATCATTTGAGTTGGGCCTATCTGCGCGGCGCCGCCGGACAGATGATAGACATGGTCTTTCCGCCGCATGGTCAAGGTGAAGCAACTGAAGACAGCGGCACAGGCGGGGTCGGTATGGAGGCCGGCCGTTGGTCGCGCATCCGCTTTCTCGACCGCGACGGCTGTGACATGTGCGCCCGGCCGTTCGAAGGCGGCCTGCATCTGGGCGCCGGCGGGCGGTGCACGGTTTGCGAGGACGATCCGTTTCCGTTTGTTCGCACCCGGGCGGCCTGTCTCTATTCGGAAGCCTCGAAAGGTGTGATCCTGGGTTTCAAGCACGGCGACCGGCTGGATGCGGCGCCGATGTTGACACGCTGGCTGGAGCGGGCGGCGACGGATGTACTGAGTGAAACAGATTTGGTGGTGCCGGTGCCGCTGCATCCATTAAGGCTGCTGGAGCGGCGCTACAATCAGGCGGCCGAACTTGCCCGGCCCCTGGCGCGACGGTTCGGAAAGACCTATCTTCCTGACGGTCTCAAGCGGGTCGAAATGACCAAGGCCCAGGGCCATGCCTCGGCGCAGATGCGATGGGACAATGTCCGCAAAGCGTTCGCGGTTTCTCCGACCGGCGCAAACGTCATAGCCGGAAAGCGGGTGGTACTGATCGACGATGTGTTTACGACCGGCGCAACTCTGAAAGCCTGTACGCGCGAGTTACTCAAGGCCGGTGCGGCACAGGTCGATATCGCCGTGCTGGCGCGAGCGGTACAGGAGAGGGCGTAGTTCGCCGAATGAGCGTAGGCTTTAAGTTCGGCAACGAATTTCCTATATTGTCTTGACGGTACCCGTGACACTGTCAGGTATGTCTTTGTGTTTGTGAGTTTTGCATGGCCAAGATCGAAATCTATACCAAGCCCTACTGCCCCTATTGCGAGCGCGCCAAGGCGCTGCTCGAAGACAAGGGCGCTGAGTTCATGGAGATCGTCGCATCCGGCGATCCTGACCTGCGCGCCGAGATGAACAGCCGCTCCGGCCGCTTCACATATCCCCAGATCTTCATCGATGGCCTGCATGTCGGCGGCTGCGACGACCTGGTGGCGTTGGACTCGCGCGGCGGTCTAGATCCGCTGCTGGCGGCGTAGGTGACCCTCGATATTGCTATGGTCCAACTGACCACGCCCGCCGATGCGCCGGCGGCGCTGGACCATGCCGCGCCGCTGGTCCGCGAAGCCGCTGCCACCGGGGCGAAGTTGATCCTGCTGCCGGAATGCGCCAACCTGGTCGAGCAGCGCCGCGAGTTCAAAACCGGCAAGGTGGCGAGCGAAGACGAGGATGTCTTCGTCCTCGGCGTCCGCGCCTTGGCGAAGGAACTGTCGGTGTCCGTACTGATCGGCTCGGTGATCGTCGCCTCGGGGCGGGATCATCGCGCCGCCAATCGCACCCTGCTGATCGGGCCAGACGGCGAAGTTCAGGCGCGCTACGACAAGATCCACCTGTTCGACGCCGATACGCCGGACGGCAAGTCCTACCGCGAAAGCGCCACCATGTGCCCGGGCAACCAGGCGGTGGTGACGAACACGCCTTGGGGCCGGCTGGGCTTAAGCATCTGCTATGATGTCCGCTTTGCTTACCTCTACCGCGCCCTGGCCAAGGCCGGGGTCGACATGATCGCTGTGCCGGCGGCCTTTACGGTGCCGACCGGTCGCGCCCATTGGGAGGTCATGCTGCGGGCACGGGCGATTGAGACCGGCGCCTTTATCCTGGCTCCGGCCCAGGGCGGTGCCCACGAAGACGGCCGCCATACCTGGGGCCATTCGCTGGTGGTCAATCCGTGGGGCGAGGTCATTGCCCGGCTGGATCACGACCGGCCGGCCGTGCTGACGGCGACCCTGGATCTGGCGGAGGTGACACGGGCGCGTCAGGCTCTTCCCCAACTCCACCATGATCGTGCTATAGGGTCAGTATGATCAGGTATGCGTTGAAATGTGAAGTCGATCACGGGTTCGAGGCGTGGTTTGCCTCGTCGGACGGTTATGACGAACAGGTACGCCAGGGGCTGGTGCAATGCCCGCTTTGCGGCACCCGGAACGTCACCAAGGCCATCATGGCGCCGCAGGTGCGCACTTCCAAAGCCGCCGATGCCGGTCTGGCCGAAGCCCAGAAGGCCGTGGCCGAAGCGATGTTCAAGTTGCGCCAGCATGTCGAGACCACCCACGACTATGTCGGTAACGCATTCGCCACCGAGGCGCGCGATATCCACGAGGGCCTGGCGCCTGACAGGCCGATCTATGGCGAGGCCACGCCCCAGGAGGTCAAATCGCTGGTCGAGGATGGCGTCCACGTCGCGGCGCTGCCGGTGTTTTCGCCGCAAACGGATGGCGGTGCCGCCAAGCCTCTGCCGCCGGGGCAGGTCGGAGCGGCGCCGCTCACCCGGAAGCTGAATTAGCGGCGGCTGGTGCCCGCGATCAGCAGTCCGACGGCAAAGCCGACGCCCAGCGCGATCAGTGCGGTCGGTACCGGATGCTCTTCGACCGTGCGGCGGGCGTCGCGGCCCATGCGGCTAAAGTCCTCACCCGCCGTGTCGGCGAACTGACGAACCTTGATCTCAGCTTCCTTGGCGCGTTCGCCCAGAACATGGGTCGCATGTTCGACCTCATGACGGATCGACTCGGACAGCGACTTTAGGTCAACTTCGTTCAACGACGTGATCTTGGCGGCGGCGGCCTGGGCTTTTTCGGACAACATGAAGATCTCCCTTAGCGGATTAGACCCCCACTATAGCGCATGTCTTATAAATTTTTGATGCGCGCATTGCCGCAGAGGCGACAGAATCCACCCATTTTATGCTCTTGAGAGGGAAAAAATCTGCAAGGCCCGCCCTTGACACCCTGTGCCCTCGCGCCTATCTGCCAGCTGTCGTTAGCACTCGCAGATGTCGAGTGCTAACAGACATATTGCCAAAAACAATCTGGAGAGACATCCATGAGCTTTCGCCCGTTAGGCGACCGTGTTCTGGTCAAGCGCGTCGAAGAAGAAGCCAAGACCAAGGGCGGCATCATCATCCCCGACACCGCCAAGGAAAAGCCCCAGGAAGGCGAAATCGTCGCCGTTGGCCCGGGCGCCCGCAATGAAAAGGGTGAACAAGTCGCCCTCGACGTCAAGGCCGGTGACCGCGTCCTGTTCGGCAAGTGGGGCGGCACGGAAGTCAAGATCGATGGTGACGACCTGCTGATCCTGAAAGAATCCGACATCTTCGGCGTTCTCGCACGCTAATCCACTCTATCGCAACCAAAAGGAACATCCACAATGGCTGCTAAACTCGTTTATTTCGGCTCCGACGCGCGTGACAAGATGCTGCGCGGCGTCAACATCCTCGCCAACGCGGTGAAGGTCACCCTGGGCCCCAAGGGCCGTCACGTCGTGCTCGAAAAGTCGTTCGGCGCGCCGCGCTCGACAAAGGACGGCGTCTCCGTCGCCAAGGAAATCGAGCTCGAAGACCGCTACGAAAACATGGGCGCGCAGATGATCCGCGAAGTCGCGTCCAAGACCAATGACAAGGCCGGTGACGGCACCACGACGGCGACCGTTCTGGCCCAGGCCATCGTTCAGGAAGGCCTCAAGGCCGTTGCCGCCGGAATGAACCCGATGGACCTGAAGCGCGGCATCGACAAGGCGGTCACCGTCGTTGTCGAGCAGATCAAGCTGTCGTCCAAGAAGGTCACCAGCAACGAAGAGATCGCCCAGGTCGGCACCATCTCGGCCAATGGCGACACCGAAGTCGGTGAAATGATCGCCAAGGCGATGGAAAAGGTCGGCAACGAAGGTGTCATCACCGTCGAAGAAGCCAAGACCGCCGAAACCGAGCTGGACGTCGTCGAAGGCATGCAGTTCGACCGCGGCTACCTGTCGCCCTACTTCATCACCAACCCGGACAAGATGGAAGCGGTCCTCGAAGACCCGTACATCCTGGTGTTCGACAAGAAGATTTCGTCGCTGCAGCCCATGCTGCCGATCCTCGAAGCCGTGGTTCAGTCGGGCCGTCCGCTGCTGATCATCGCTGAAGACGTCGAAGGCGAAGCCCTGGCTACGCTGGTCGTCAACCGCCTGCGTGGCGGTCTGCGCGTCGCCGCCGTCAAGGCGCCGGGCTTTGGTGACCGCCGCAAGGCCATGCTGGAAGACATTGCCGTGCTGACCGCCGGCCAGGTCATCAGCGAAGACCTGGGCATCAAGCTCGAAACCGTATCCCTCGACATGCTGGGCCGCGCCAAGAAGGTCACGATCACCAAGGAAAACACGACCATCGTCGATGGCACCGGTGAAAAGTCCGAGATCGAAGCCCGCATTGGCCAGATCAAGAAGCAGATCGAAGAGACCACGTCGGACTACGACAAGGAAAAGCTGCAGGAACGTCTGGCCAAGCTGGCCGGCGGCGTTGCCGTCATCCGCGTTGGCGGCTCGACCGAAATCGAAGTCAAGGAAAAGAAGGACCGCGTCGACGACGCCCTCAACGCGACCCGCGCGGCCGTCGAAGAAGGCATCGTTCCGGGCGGCGGCACGGCTCTGCTGAAGGCTTCCAAGGCC
This sequence comes from Asticcacaulis sp. AC402, assembly GCF_000495835.1. GTDB lineage: Bacteria > Pseudomonadota > Alphaproteobacteria > Caulobacterales > Caulobacteraceae > Asticcacaulis. The sequence goes on along the minus strand of NZ_AWGC01000004.1, from coordinate 46,102 downwards.
CTCATCAATCTGAAGGGCACCAATGCCGACCAGAACGCCGGCATCGCGATTGTTCGCAAGGCCATCCAGGCACCGCTGCGCCAGATCGCCGAAAACTCGGGCGTCGAAGGCTCGGTCGTCGTGAACAAGGTCCTGGCCAATGCTGACGCCAACTTCGGCTTCAACGCCCAGACCGAAAAGTACGTTGACCTGGTTGCCGACGGCGTTATCGACCCGGCCAAGGTCGTGCGCACGGCCCTCCAGGACGCGGCTTCGGTCGCGGGCATCCTGATCACGACCGAAGCGGCTGTGGCGGAAGCCCCCAAGAAAGAGTCCGGCGCGCCCCAACAAATGGGCGGCGGCGGCATGGGCGGTATGGGTGGCATGGATTTCTGATCCAGCCCTCAGACACCTGTCTGAACATGGAAAGAGCGGGTCGCAAGGCCCGCTCTTTTTTGTTGGCAGGCCGTCTGGGATCGCCAATAGCTACAGCGCAAACCGATAAAGTGGGGGCCACCGCACGGGCGTTCCGGTTTTCGGAAAAATTGCGCGAAAAAACAAAAACTTAGAGCGGGGTTTTGATTCCATCAAAGCGCTTCCCGAACGAGGGGGCGGCTCAGGGGTTACAGCTGCCACATCGTTCAACATCGGCTGTTTGATTCGTCGTTAGCCAGCTGCGCCATGACCGTTGAGTCTTTTCCTGCCGAAAATAACATAACGGGATTGCGGGCTTCAGCTACGGATTCGCGGATAACGTGGATGGTCTGGGCTTCCAGTTTCGCCAGATGGGTTAAGCCACGGCTCATTGTGCGAGCTCCCGATTTGGAACCATCCTGTCCCCTTGCGCTGTTTCGTCGTGAAGTGGCGCCGTTCCAGTGAGCCGGCGACCGGTCGCATCCATGGTCTCGATCTTGTCCCATTGGAGATTACCGACATAGCGCCAGGCCATACAGCCCTGCTCATCGAGGCCAAAAAGGTGGAGCCAGCCGTTGTCGAAGAGCGCGCGAACATTGTCGTGGCGGCGCAGGACATCTGTCATAGCTTCGCACGGCGCCTCTAGGCAAACTGACAATCTCAAGGGTTCGTGAACATAATTTTCGCCATCATGAACCGATTGCCAGGGCAATCCGGCCCGCAACAAGCCGCCATTGCCTTCGACGACGCCGATACCGCCCGTAACATTGTGCAGCAGTTTGTTACCAGCTCCGAAAACCTCCGGGGCGACTGTTGAACCGTAATACTGCAGGCTGATCCAGCTCGCGACCACTACAGGCGCGGTCAGGATGAGTTCAAGAACGCCAAACCCCTTGTCCTGTTTCCAGTCGTAGTCATGCAGAAATGCCCGTCCCTCCAGGCTTTTGCCTGCGGTGCGAGTCCGAGGTGCCGCAATAAACGCCTTGCAACCCGCCAGTGCCCACTCGGGCCTTGTCTCGGACCAGTCGGTACTCCGTTTGGGGACTGCGCCTTCATTCAACGCCCGGGGCAATCGAAGAGCGCGCTCGCCCCGGGAAAGCTTTCCCGCAGTGGCAAGCCAGGTTTTGGCCTGATTCACATCATCTCGATGGGTGTCGCAGGCATGATCCTCATACAGGGTCACTCCATCCGTAGTCGTGTCATGAAGCGCGGCCAAAAAAAGCGTATCTGTCGGAATGACAATGCCGCTTGAAGCAAGGCCTGACCTGACGCCCGGATCGTTCAGCAGCGAAACAAGCAGGCGTGAATTTACCTCTCCAGAGTAGCCGCCACATGCGCCGCAATGAAGTCCGCTGGCATGGGGATTGTTGACGACATTGGCGCCATGCCCGGCAAGCAGGACGAGCCTGGCGAATCCCTGCGTCAATGACATGGCGCGCAAGACCGTCTCAGCGGACTTGATTCGGGTATCAAGACCGAGCGCGGGATCGAAAAGGGGCGCGGGATCATTGGGCGCCGGCGTCCTGTGCAGTCCCAGGGCGTCACTCACGAGCTTGGCAATGTAGATCGGGCCTGTCGCCTCTACAAACGCAAAGGAGGATACGGCTGCCAGCTTGAATCGGCCCCAGGCACGCTTTGCTCGGGCTTTAAAGCGGTGTGACAGGTCCGCGTCTGCGACGTTCACGCCGCCAGAACAAGACCTGAAGGCTGGATTGAGCAATACGGGTAAGCGCAGTTCCTCGACGTCGGAAGCAAATCGACGATGGGAGGTCGTCAATCCAAAGAAGCCGGCAAAACCTAAGGTCTGGATCTGCGGGTTCAGGCTCTCCAACGCGCGGCGAAAGACTTCTGAGCGCACATCAATGCAGAACGCAGCCTGTAGAATGGGCCTTTTGTCGATTGTCTCTCGTGCAGGCATCGCGAGTGTAGATGCCAGTGCGCGCTGAGCCGATCGTTCCGCAGCGGCCTGAAGAATGGTATCGATGACGAGCTCTGGCGTCGCACTAACGGGCGCTGAGTGCTCTGTTCGCACGGCTGACCACGCTTCATTGATCTGTGCTTGATAGTGAAGATACAAGGCCTCTTCCCAGACCAGGCGGATAGCGATGAAATCCGTAAGTGTCTGATCGGAGCCGCCACCAAGTTCCGCTTGCCAAAGCTTGTAGCGTGCAAACTGCGACCAACCGCCGAGCGTCATCAGCATCTGATGGAAATAGGTCTCCATAGCTGCGTCACTGAGACTGAGCTTCTTTGCAACATGGGCGATGGCATCAATTGAACGCTCGGGTGTGTTTGCCACATGCAAGGCAAAACCTGGAAGACCCGCAATTTCAGGAGTCAAGTCATGCGTGGCTATGGCGCGCCAGGCGGCGTATCCGCCTTTGCCGCGCGGCGCGGCCCACAGCGCCTGACCTTCGTCGAAATAACCGGCCGCCCACGCACTAAATCGCTCTGCGATCAAGCCCGGCCAGTCAATGCCTGAGGCATCAGCGGCAAGGTCCGCAACGGTGGCCAACGCGCGTGACTTCGACACATTTCGAGCCGCCGCTGCTTTTACGCTGGCCAGATCTACATGTCCGGGGACTGCAGGCGTCGCCGCCAGTGCCTCGAGCAAATCTTGGTCGGAAATGGCTCCGGCCGAAATCTTCTCGTGATACCAGGAACGCGGCATAGTTATCGAGATGCCAGCGACGCGAGCGAGGCGCGCGGCAGTCTGGGCAAGGCCTTCAGCCGTCTGCCCCAGAAAAGGATTGACAGCGACACTCGAGGCCAGAGGCCACAAAGGTGGAATAGCGCGAGCCGAACGATCCACTATGGCTCCTAAAAGCCCAGGATCGCCGTTCGCAGCCAGATATGAAGGGGTCATGATCGAAGCTCCAAACGGATTAGAAAGGTTTGCGGATAGTCCAACCGCCGACGATCCGATCGAAGACAGCGTTGACATAGAAGCCGTTTGACAAATGGACACGAAGTCCAGCCGCGGCCGGGTGGTAGGCCCACAGGGGGAACATGGCTTGGACTATGGCCACGAGGCCAAAGGATACGACGGCAAGAATTATAAGCCCCCACTCCAGCGGACCGGGCGATGGGGTGGACGGTAGCGTATCCGCTGTGAGGACTGTCGTCGCCGTTTGAAGCGCGAAATAGCCAACCGATGTCGCCAGGGCGTAGATGGCGGTGCGCCGAGTGAGCGCCTTTGGCGCCGCATCTGCGAAGCCCTGGGCCAGTATATAGGCCACGCCAAAGATCAGGATAGCCCCGAGCGCGATGGCCTGCGGTGATTTATGCGTGAGATCGAATACCAAACCCACGACGACATAGATGAGCATCGCTGAGAGAAAAGCTCTGCCAACAGCGCTTGCATTGGGGATGGCGACCGGCCCCGGCCTGCGCGCACTCGCGACCCGTTCAACTGCGCCGCCGGACGCCAAGAATGAGTGCGCCTTGTAAAGGGAATGGGCGACGATATGCAACAATGCCAGTGGGAATAGTGCCAGGCCACACTGCAAAATCATGAAACCCATCTGGGCCACAGTTGACCAGGCCAGCGACGTCTTGACCGCCGGTTGGGTGAGCATGACGAGGCTGCCAAACAGTGCCGTGAAGCCACCAATCATGACAAGGGCGGCGAGAACCCCCGGAGCCAAAAGCATGACATCGGCGAAGCGGATAAGGAGGAACCCGCCCGCATTGATCACTCCGGCATGAAGCAGTGCCGAAACCGGGGTGGGCGTCTCCATGACCTCGGTCAACCATGTGTGGGTTGGAAATTGCGCCGACTTGAGTATCGCTGCGAATGCCAGCAGGCCGGCTGCAGCGATGGCAAGATGTCCGCCGCTTCCTGATCGGGCTGAGTGAAGGATCGAACCAATATCGGTGGTGCCATAGGCCGTCGCCAGCAATATCGCGGAACAGACAACGGCTACATCGCTGAGTCGCGCGGTGATGAATTTTTTGCGGGCAGCACGCTGGCCTGCCACGCGTTTGGGATAGAACAAAAGAAGTCGATGTAGAAAAAGGCTTGTGGCGATCCAGCTCAAGACAAGCTGGACCAGATTGCCCGCCGTAACCAATAAAAGGACGCTGGCGAGTGTAAAGCAGAGCCAGCCCGTGAACGGCCCTTGACGGGCTTCTCCATCAAGATAAGTCCCGGCGTAACGCACGACGATCCATCCGATAAAGGTGACCAGAAGCAGCATTACGGCGCTGATGACATCGAGCCGGGACGAAAAGCCCGCGCCTTGAATCCCAATCACGGGGCTTACACCAGGCCCGAAGATCAGCAGTAAGGCAAAAGACGCTAAAGCGCCAAAAAACGCCGCGAGTGCAGCAAGCTCCGCCGTTTTGGGGACGAAGAAGGGCCTGGGGCCGGTGTTCAAGAAGCAGACCGCCCCTGCAACGAGCAGCGGAACGGGCGCCAGCAGAGTTAAGACATAGATTGACATTGAGTGGCCCTTTCAATGTGCAGTTTCGTTGAAGGCCTTTTACGGGAGCCTTTTTGGCAATAAAAATTCATTGAAATGGATACATTGTTCGCTATTATCGAACGATATGGCAAAGCTCAACTACAACCATCTCCGCTATTTTTGGGCCGTCGCGCATGAAAGAAGCCTCACGCGGGCGGCCGAACACATGAACCTGTCGCAGTCCGCGCTATCAGTCCAGATCCAGAAGCTCGAGCATCAAATGGGCCATGCCCTGTTTGAGCGGCTAGGCAAGAAACTCGTTTTGACAGAGGCCGGCCAGATCGCCCTCGACTATGCCGACACCATCTTCAAGTCTGGCGACGAACTGATGAGCACGTTGCAGGGACGCGGCCTGGCCGATCGCCAGGTTTTAAGGGTCGGAGCGCTCACGACGCTGTCGCGAAACTTCCAGTTGGAGTTTCTACGGCCTCTGGTGGGTCGTTCTGACGTTGAGCTTATCGTTCGGTCGGGCAATATCCGCGACTTGTTGGCGCAACTGGAAGCCCACGCACTGGATGTCGTCCTCGCGAACATTTCAGCCCCGCAGGACGCACGCACACAGTTGCGCAATCATCTGCTCAATGAACAGCCGGTCAGTCTGGTCGGGCGTCCCCGGACAGACGGACATACCTTCCGCTTCCCTGACGACCTGCGCACCGAGCCGTTGCTACTGCCAAGTCTGGATAGCGACTTTCGTGTGGCGTTCGATCGGGTTCTGGAACTGGCCGGCATCAGACCGATCATTGTGGCCGAGGTTGATGACATGGCCATGCTCAGGCTGCTGGCCCGTGAACGCGAAGGCGTCACGCTGGTACCGCCCATCGTCGTGCGCGACGAACTGATGTCAGGGAGACTTGTAGAATACTGTCGCATCCCGGATGTTACGGAACGATTCTATGCGATTGTTCAGAAACGTCGTTTCCCAAATCGTCTTTTGAAGGACTTGCTTCCACCGACACATTGAGAGAGCGCAGCGCCAGTTTCGGGAGGTTGTCGGCCTCAGCAGATTGAGTGAGTTTCGCGTGATGACACAGCGGTGGAGCGGGGTTTTGATTCGATTAAAGCACATCCTCTCTACTCGGTGCTGAAAATTTCTTGTTTTACAGCCCAAGAGAGAGTTTCCCCAGCGTGGAATGGAACGACCTGGGACGTTTCAAGGTTTATCCGGTTGGGGACACTATGTTGGCGTCTCTCCAACTCAATGCGGCTCTCGTTTAGCGGAAGCCCATAGAAACGCGCGCCATTCTCCGAAGCGAAGGCTTCGAGTTGGCTCAGCGCGCCTTCTTCTTCAAACACGGTCGCATAGGTCTCCAGAGCGAAAGGCGCGTTGAAGATGCCCGCGCATCCACAGGACGATTCCTTGGCGCCTACCGGATGGGGGGCGGAGTCGGTTCCCAAAAAGAACTTCGGTGACCCTGAGGTCGCGGCCTTGCGCAAGGCGAGCCTGTGACTCTCGCGTTTGGCGATCGGCAAACAATAGAAGTGCGGGCGGATTCCCCCATCAAACATGGCGTTGCGATTGATCGAAAGATGGTGGGGTGTAATGGTCGCCGCGACATTTGGCCCGCTTTCGGCAACGAATTCCACCGCGTTGGCCGTGGTAATGTGTTCGAAGACGACCTTGAGCGCAGGAAAATCCAGGATCAGCCTGGCGAGGATACGCTCGATAAAGACCGCCTCGCGATCAAAGACGTCAACATGACGATCTGTGACCTCGCCATGGATAAGCAACGGCATACCTATCCGCTGCATAACGTCAAGCACACCATGGATCTTTCGGATGTCGGTGACGCCGTGTCCGGCATTTGTCGTCGCGTGCGCGGGGTAGAGTTTGCAGGCAGTAAATACACCTTCGGCAAAGCCGCGTTTGATTTCGCCTGAATCAAGTGTGTCGGTCAGATAGCAGGTCATAAGCGGTTCGAACGCCCGTCCTGGCTCAAGTGCAGCGCGGATTCGATCTCGGTAAGCCTTCGCCGCTGCAATGGTCGTGATCGGCGGATTGAGGTTCGGCATTACAATGGCGCGCGCGAACTGCCGTGCCGTGTAGTTGACGATGGTGGCGAGCATCGGCCCGTCGCGAAAGTGGACATGCCAATCATCGGGCCGTCGCAGCGTCAGGTTCATCAACGTGCGCGCGCCGCTTTCGGGTAACAACTCCCCGTTAGATGTCGGCATAAACGTGGTCCTCAGCCGCAGCACCCGGATGGGTCACAGCACCATGCCGGGCAGAGCCAACTGTCTGGGCGTATTTCCAGATTGTGCCGGACTGAAAGCCATGTCTGCGCGGCGACCATTTTGCACGCCTTGCGGCAAGTGTGGTCTCGTCAAGGCGTATCGACAGACTACCGGCTTCGGCGTCGATATCAATTATGTCGCCGTCTTGTATGAGGGCGATGGGGCCGCCGGTCGCGGCCTCCGGTCCGACATGGCCAATGCACAGGCCCCTGGTTGCTCCCGAGAACCGGCCATCAGTGATCATCGCCACCTGTTCACCCATGCCCTGACCATAGATGGCGGAAGTTGTGGCGAGCATTTCGCGCATCCCAGGTCCCCCGCGCGGGCCTTCATACCGAATGACAATAACGTCGCCAGCTGCGTAACGGCGCGCCATGACTGCCGCAAAGGCGTCTTCCTCTCTGTCAAAAACACGGGCAGGTCCGCTGAACGTCAACCTGTGAAGCCCAGCGATCTTCACAATTGCGCCGTCGGGCGCGAGGTTGCCGCTCAGTCCAGTCAACCCACCCGTAGGTGAAATGGCGCGGGTGGTCGCAAAGACCACGGTCTGATCATCGGGGATGCGAACCTCTGAGAGGTTTTCTGCCAGGGTCCGGCCGGTTACGGTGAGGCAGTCGCCGTGCAGGAAACCTCCATCAAGCAGGGCCTTCAGCACAACGGGGACGCCGCCAATATCGTACACGTCTTTTGCGAGGTAACGCCCGCCGGGCTTTAGATCAGCGATCAAAGGTGTTCGCTTGAAGACCTCCGCTACGTCGAAAAGATCGAAGTCTATTCCTGCTTCATGCGCCATGGCGGGTAGGTGCAATGCAGCGTTCGTTGAGCCTCCTGTCGCAGCGACGACGGCAGCGGCGTTTTCAAGAGATTTTCGGGTTACGATATCTCGCGGCCGGATGCCGCTCCTCAAGAGTTCCATGACCGTGCGGCCTGCGGCCTCGGCGTATCGGTCGCGAGATTCGTAGGGCGCCGGTGTTCCAGCCGAGCCAGGAAGGGCCAGACCGATCGCCTCGGAGACATAGGCCATGCTGTTGGCGGTATACTGTCCGCCGCATGATCCTGCTGATGGACACGCAACTGTCTCCAACTCGGCCAGATCCGCGTCAGAGATCGTCCCGGCTGCGTGGGCGCCAACGGCCTCGAAGACATCAAGTACAGTGACATCCTTCCCGCGATACCGGCCTGGAAGGATAGAACCACCATAAAGAAAGACGGAAGGCACATTGAGGCGCAGCATTGCCATCATAAGACCCGGAAGAGTCTTGTCGCAGCCTGCGAGACCAACAAGCGCGTCGTAGCAGTGGCCGCGAACCGAAAGTTCCACAGAGTCGGCGATGACCTCCCGGCTGACCAGAGACGCCTTCATCCCGGCATGGCCCATGGCGATGCCGTCGGTAACGGTGATGGTTGTGAATTCCCTCGGCGTGCCGCCGGCCGCTGTTACGCCACGCTTTGCGGCCTGAGCCTGTCTCGACAGCGTGATATTGCAGGGGGCGGCCTCGTTCCAGGTCGTTACCACACCGACGAAGGGTTGGGCGATCTCCTGGCCGGAGAGACCCATGGCATAGAGGAATGACCGGTGCGGCGCGCGTTCGGGGCCAACCGTCGTATGGCGGCTTGGCAGCCGGGACTTGTCGAGCCGGTGTGATTCCCCTTCTAAATTCGGAACAGGACCGCTGGATTTATCACTCATGGCCGGACTCCGATAAGGGCGCTGCAGGTGCGCGATTGGCGTGGGCGTCAAGGAAGTCTTCGAGATCACGCACAGCGATCCGCCACTCGCGCCCGATCCGAATGGCGCGCACGTCACCCGCTTTGATGAGGCCCCTCAGGGTGGCTTCGCTCAGCTTCAAAAGGTCGGCGGTCTCCTGAAGAGTCAGCAGCGGTTTGCGGAGCATGTTCGGGACCCTTCCCCCGGTGGCTTTCACCAACTTGTCGCGATCCGCGGAGCCAAATAGCGACAATAAGGATCATATAGCAATGCTAGGGGATGATTGACAACAACGTAAGTGTTTTTGCCTCGAACAGCGCCGCTGCCTGGTAGTTTATGTTTTGAGCCACGTCTGAGAGACAAAACTCTTTTGTCAACTGGATCATCGGATTTGCCCAGGCCCGTTCGTAAAAAGGCTGTTCAACGGCTTCCGCGCTACCGGGGCCGGCTGCCGCTTACCGATGCCTGCCGGACGGCTCGAACGCAACAATCCCAAACCGGTCAGGCTGGAACCCGGGGGGGGGGGGCGTGAGCAATTACGGAAAATGATGTCGTTCTGGACTTGAATTCTTTGATTCATTCACGCCCTGCTCGGCGGCCGGATCTTTGAAAAGATTGTTGGCAAGGATAAACCGCAAGAACTGTGCTGACAGGTTATGATGCCGGGCAAAGATGCCCGCCGGACGAAACCCGTTTATGCTAAACTGAACTACCCGGCTTCCTCCCGGCAGGCGCAGGCGTTCGGTCTTGGTCGCTATTGCGAACCGCCTCCAAGGGAGTTGGAAATTTCGCGGGCCGTTCGGGCAATCTTTTGCCCCATCCCTTCGAGTTCTGTGTCTGAGACCTGGGCACTGAGGGTGGTCAGACTTATCGCTGCGACCGGCACATGGCCGTGGGTCAAAAGGGGCGCCGCCACGCAGCGAAAGCCGAGATCGCTTTCTTCATTGTCGATGGCATAGCCGCGCTGACGAATGTCCGAAAACTGGGCGATTACGGCCTCAGCCGAGGGCAGGGAGTTTTTTGTTCTTTGTTGCCACGGTTTGGCCAGACACTCGCGACTGGTCTCGATGGGCGCCCAGGCGAGTATGGCTTTTCCCAGGGCCGTAAATTGCAAGGGTCGACGCTGGCCTATTGCCGAACTTATGTGCAGCCCCTGGGGCGGTTCGCGCTTGTCGATATACACGACTTCAGAACCATCGCGAACACCGAGGTGCACCGTATAGCCAGATTGATGGCTCAGGTTCGCCATTGAGGGCAGGGCCATCCTTCGAATGTCGGCTTTGCCAAAGGCCTGCTGCGCCACCAGCATGAATTCCGGCCCGAACCGATACGGCCCCGATGCGGTTTGTGAGACAAAACCGCACTGTTTCATGGTGGTCAAAAGTCTGTGAACGGTGGGGCGGGCGTAACCCGTGCGTCCGACGAGTTCGGAGAGCCGGGCCTCACCGTTCGCCTGAAAACTCAACTCTCCCAACGTGCTCAGGATTTTCAGAGCCTTATATACGGAATTTTCCTTGTCGATCGTGTCCGTTTGGCCGCCGCGGTCCGTCAGATCGTCCATGTCTTGCTCAACCCCAATTCTTCTGGTAAGTCCATATAATAAACTACAATGTCCGTATAGTGGACTTGTATGGAAAAGACCTTTTAACGGGCGCCAAGGTTCAAACTTCAAACAGCACATTGAACTTGCCCCCGTTTGGCGTGGTGGTGGTTCGCCTGTACCCATCAAGAGGCCTTTGACATGACCCTATCCCGCCGTGCCTTTTGCGCCACTTCAACCGCCGCTTTGGCAACCCTTGCCGGCGCTGTGTCCGCCCAAATCCCCGGGCGTGATCGCCGGGACAGACTGACCGATTATGTCAATCCGTTTATCGGCACAGAGGGAACAGGTCATTGCTTCCCGGGGCCTTCGATGCCGTTTGGCATGGTGCAGCCCGGGCCTGACAATGCTGATTCTGGCTGGGATTACACCAGCGGCTATCAGTATTCGGCACCCAATATACTGGGCTTTTCGCAAACCCATATCAGCGGCGCCGGCTTGCCGGAGATGGGCGACATACTGCTGCAGCCGACTTGCCGACTCGACGGCGAAGTCTTTGCGAGCCGCTATGACAAAACGACCGAAACCGCCGCGCCCGGCTACTACGCGGTTCAACTGGTCGACAACGGGGTCCGGGTAGAATTGACAGCGACGACGCGCGTTGCCTACCACCGCTATACCTTTGCCAGGGCTGGGCGGATTGAAGTTCTCGTCGATCTGCAACACAGATTGCAGTTTGTCTCCGGCCAGCCTGTTCTCAGCTGCACATTTGAATCGAGCTCCGATAGCCTCTTCGGGCAGGTCAAATCGCGCAACTGGGCTGAGCGCGATGTCGCGTTTATCGTCCGCTTCAATCATCCGATTTCCGATATCCGGTATCTTGTGCCGCGGCCCAATGATGCAGCGCCGCGTCTGGCTCTGAGTTTTGACTTGGGCGCAGGCTCGGTTCTTGAGGCCCGCGCAGCTGTGTCCACGGTCGATGTAGACGGCGCGAAGCGCAATTTGGCGGCGGACGAGCCCGTGAGCTTTGACGCGGCGCGCGGGCTTTGCAATCTTGCCTGGGAAGACATTTTGCAGCGTATTACGATCGATTCCGACAAAGATAAGACGTCGATATTCTATACGGCACTTTACCACGCCTGCCTGCATCCGAGCGTCATTTCGGATGTAGATGGGCGTTACCGCGGCCCGACGGGAAAAATCGGCATTGCGCCCAAAGGCGGCTATTTTTCAACATTTTCACTCTGGGATATTTTCCGCGCTGCACATCCCCTTTTCACACTTCTCGTCCCCGAGCGGATTGAGCCGTTCATAGCCAGTATGTTGGCGCACCATGCCGAGATGGGGTATTTGCCTATCTGGACGGTGTGGGGGCAGGAAACCAACTGCATGATCGGCAATCCGGCCTTACCGATCATCGCCGATGCAATGGCTAAGGGATTTACAGGTTTCGATCCGGCGCAAGCTCTGGCTGCCATGGTCGAAACCTCTACGCGGGATCACATCCACTCAGATTGGTCGCTCTACGACCGGTATGGCTACTACCCCTATGACAAGGTCGATAACGAGGCTGTGTCACGAACCCTGGAAGCCTGTATTGGCGACGATGCTGTGGCGCGGGTCGCCAGGTCGCTTGATCAACATGAGATCGCCGCGCGGTTTTCGGCAAGATCCAAAGCGTACAAGCAGCTTTTTGATCCGCAATCACGGCTCATGCGCGGCAAGGACTCTCAGGGGCAGTGGCGCACCCCTTTCGACCCCCTCAAGGCAACGTCCCCTTTGAATAATCCTGGTGATTATACCGAGGCGAATGCCTGGCAGTACAGCCTGACGCCGGCCATGCACGATCCTCACGGGCTTATCGAACTCTATGATGGTCCTCGCGGCATGGGCGAGATGCTGGATACCTTCTTCAGCCTGACGTCGTCGCAAGCGAACGAAAAATTTCTGGGTCAAGAGGCGATTATTGGCCAATATGCCCATGGTAACGAGCCTGGTCATCATGCGGCATGGTTGTATGCCCTGACGGATCGTCCGTGGCGCGGACAGCAGATCACGCGCCAAATCTGCACCAGCTTCTATAACAGCACGCCCTCCGGCATTATCGGAAATGACGATTGCGGCCAGATGAGTGCCTGGTATGTGCTGGCAACTCTGGGCCTTTACCCGCTTGAACCTGCCGCCGGCACCTATGTCATTGGCGCACCGCAAACTTCACAGGCGTCCATCCGCGTGCCTGGCGCCGCGCAGTTCGATATTGTCAGCCGACCGCCTCGGCAAAAGGACTCCTACGCGGTCGGTGCCTCTGTCAACAGCGGAGACCGCGTTCACAAAGCCATATCGCATCTGGATTTGTTGAATTCCAGAACGCTGTCAATTGTCACGGGCGTCATTCCGCCTTCCGGCCTGGCCCGTGATGACATGTTTGGCAAAAGCCAGTCGGTGATTTAACCTTGCTTCAAGATGGAGAGGCTGATGTTTTTTAAGGTTTCGAGAGCCTGTATCGCGGTTGTTTTGATTGCGCTTTTTTCCGTTTTTCCAGGAGCGGCTTCGGCTTCAAGCGCGGGGGGGACCCTGCTGCATTACCCCGACTTTGCCTCTCGCTCGATTACGGCGCGAGAGGTTACCGTCTGGCTCCCGGATGGCTACGATCCCCAAGGGTCACCCTTGCCCGTGCTGTATATGCAAGACGGTGAAAACCTCTACGAGCCCAGCCGCTCTTTGAGTCATGCGGATTGGGGTGTCGATGTGACGCTGATGCGCCTCATCCGAGAAGGCAAGGTTCCGCCGGTCATTGTTGTCGGCATAGCGAGCTCAAAACAGAGGGGCAGGGACTATTTACCGCAAAAGGTCTACGAACGCCTGCCGGAAGATATGAAGACAACGATCCAGAACAGCTGGGGCGGACCGCCGGTGTCAGACGACTATCTGCAGTTCATGGTCACCGAATTAAAGCCATTTATCGATAAGAATTTTCATACCAAGCCCGACCGTGACAACACGTTTGTCATGGGGTCAAGCATGGGAGGCCTGATTTCGTTTTACGCCCAGACCGAATATCCGGAAGTATTTGGCGCTTCCGCGTCTCTCTCAATTCATTTACCGCTTATGGATCCACGCCATAGTGCGGATGACGCCAACCGTTACGCCGTCAAAATCATCGAAGCCTTCTCATCGTACCTGGACGCTTCGGGGGCGTCACCTGGCAGTAATCGCTTCTACATCGATCAAGGAACCGAGGCGCTGGACTCCTATTACAGGCCTTACAATCAAGGACTCGAGGCGGTCTTGCGTTCAAAGGGCTGGACAGCTGCTGGTCAGTTCAAATCCGAAATCTTCCCGGGAGAAAACCATTCAGAAAACGCCTGGGCGAAACGTCTTGGGGTACCTTTGATGTTCCTGTTGTCTCCGGGAAACTGTTGTGACCCAAGCAAAAACAACGGCCCGTGATGACCTTGGTGACTGTGTCACACCGATGTAACCCGTCGCGACATTTGGCAGTGCGTCTGAGACCTGCGCGCAATAGCGCAATCCAATAAAGTGTGACGCACCCGCACGGGCGCTCCCGTTTTCGGATAAACTGCGCGACAAGACAAAAATCTAGAGCGCAATCCGATAAAGTGGACGCCACTTTTCGGAAAAATTGCGCGACAAAACAAAAAGTTAGAGCGGGCTTTTGAGTCCATCAAAACCCCGCTCCAGGCTTGTTGATGTGACACAGCGGTCTCAGATTGCGCCCTTGGCAAGTGGCGGTCGCAACATGTACCCCACGCCGTACACTGTCCGGATCAGTTCGTCATCCGGCCCGGCGGTCGGATGAATTTCCCCCAGCTTTCTTCGCAGGCGCGACACGATCGTATCGAGGGCCCGGGGATTGGAATCTTCATGCAACTCCGCCATCTTGGCCAGCATGAACTCGCGTTTGAGCGGGCGATCCGGATGATCCAGGATCACCCGGATCACGGCAAATTCCGCAGCTGACAGAGTATACGACAAGGTGTCAGGACTGGTGATCTTGCGTGTTACCGGATCGAGTGTCCAACCATAGAACCGGTCCAGCCCCGGTTTGGCCGATACGCCCGATGGCTGCGACCGACGCAAAGCCACCCCTATGCGCGCCACAAGTTCGTCGGGATGAAAGGGCTTGGCGATATAGTCCTCGGCACCCAGGTTCAGTCCCTTGATTCGATCTACGTCCATACTCTTTGCGCTCAGCATGATGATCGGGGGAGCGGCGCGCTGGCTAAGGCGTTTGCAGATAGAAAAACCGTCCTCGACCGGCATCATGGTATCAAGAATGATGAGATCAAACTTGTGGCGTTGCATCTCCACATCCATCTCGGCACCGCCACAGGCTGTAATGACCTCAAAGCCATGCCCCTCAAGAACGACAGAAATCAGCTCAAGCATGTCAAGGGTGTCATCGACCACCAGGATCTTTCGTTTGGCGAGGCTGTGTTGCATGCAAATTAGCGGGTCCGATGTTCATGACCTGAGGGGACTCACGATTTACCCGGCAATGCTAGGCCAAAGCAATGCAAATATGAATTGCGACACAGACGTCGCAGTTTTTTAGACGGGACTTAAACTAAAGCCTGTAGCGTCGTCTTGAGGATCCACTATCTTCCGGAGCGAGAATGGCCAATATTGTTGACCTGCTGGACGTTGTAAATGCACGCGTGAGCATATTCTGGCGCATGCGCCTACTGAGTGTCATTATGGTTGCGCCGGTCATCATTGCCTGCTTCTTTCTCTTTACAACCCACAAGACCGTCGTTGACTATACAACTCGCGAGATATCCGGGTCGAACGATATTCGGGCGCTTTGGCCGGCCGTCCTGTCAGGTGCCGCCGGTACACCGCTTTCGGCAGCCTCGTCGCAAGATCTCAATGCGCAGGCGACGGCGAAGACTTCCGTTTTAGACAAGACAGAGGTCCCCGGTCTCGCCGATGCGCAACCTTCGCAACGGGTGACTCGCGCCAAGGCGATGCTTGACAGTGTTACCGATCACTCGGGTCTCATTCTGGACCCCGACCTCGACAGCTTTTATCTGATGAGCGCAACCGTCGTGCAATTGCCGGCGACGATCACCGCGGCCCACGACCTGAGCGCAAAAAGCGGTCTGGTCGCGGACGACGCCCAGCTGATCCTAAGCCGGACAACCTTCTCCAATCGACTCGAGGCCGTCAAAAACGACTATCTGAAGGCCGGCCAGTTTTCGGCGGCCAAGGCCCTTCCCGCCGACCTGGAGGCAGCCCTTGCGTCGTATCTGGCCGCAGGTGAAACCTTTGCGGCGTCACCGAACCCTGCAGCCTATTCGGCGTTTCTCGACACGGCGGACGCCTTGTTCCACCCGGGTAATGCGAATTTGCAATCCCTGCTTCATGCGCGCATCCGATTGCACTGGACGGAAACCGCGGCGGAGTTGGGCGTGTGTTTTGCCATCCTCGCTGTTGCCTTGGGTTTAACCTACCTGATCGGTCACGGGCTGAGCCGTCGCCTCACCGTGCTGACCGACATCATGCAAAAGCTGGTCAAGGGCGAAGAGGTTGGCAACCTGCCTTACGGGAAAGATCGCAATGAGACAGGCGTCATCGTCGCGACCCTGGCGGCATTCAAGGCTAATCTGCACCAGGCCGAAGAGATGCGGCTGTTGCAACACAAGCTGGAAGAGGAGAGCGTAATTTCCAGACATCAAATCCTGCTTTGCCTCGCCGATGAATTTGAACGCTCCATCATGGGCATTGTCGACTCGGTCGGACAGTCGGCCCAATCGCTAGGGCAATCGGCCCAGGACTTGACCGTGGACGCCTCGTCGACCTCCGAGCGCAGCCAGCTTGTCGCTCATTCCATGGAAACAACCAGCGTCAACATCCAGTCGGTTGCCGGTGCCACCGAAGAGATGGCGGCGTCCTCCCATGCCATCGCTGATCAGGCTGAGCTTGCAGTGGTAGCGGCCGACAATGCCGCGGCGCAGGCTAACGAGACGACCCAGGTTGTCCAGGACATGAACGCGGCGGCCGAACGTATTGGCAGTGCCATCCAGATGATCAGCCAGATCACCTCGCAAACCAACCTGCTGGCGCTGAACGCCACCATCGAGGCGGCACGGGCCGGCGAAGCCGGACGTGGGTTCTCGATCGTTGCCTCCGAAGTCAAGGCCCTGGCGCAGCAAACCGCCAAGGCAACCGAGGAGATCAGCCTGCAGGTCAAGGGCGTCCAACTGGCGACCGCCCACGCGGCGCAGTCCATCACGTCGATCGCCGCGGCAGTTTGGGCCCTGCGCGATATTTCGACGGCGATTTCCGAGTCGGTAGCGCAGCAGACAGCGGCGGTCGGAGAGATTTCACGCTCAACCGCTGAGGTGGCGACGTCAACCTCCGAGATCAGTGACTCGGTCATGGAAGTCAACAAAACGGCAAACCTTACCGGGACACGGGCGAAAACGGCGCTTGAGGAGGCCCGCAGCCTTGCCGCGCAATCGATCGGCCTGAAAGAGACCGCGCTCAGCTTTCTTTCCGGCATTCGTTCGGCGTAAGGCGGCTTGAGCATGCCAATTCAGGTTACCCAGACGGTAAATCTCGCGCCGCTGCATATGTTGATTGTCGACGACAATCGCCACATGTGCACCATATTGGGCGCTGTGCTAAAGAGCGTCGGTGTTTCCCGGCTTCGTCAAGCGCGCGATGGCGCCGAGGCGCTGGACCTGATGCGGCAGTATCCCATCGACATGGCCATCGTTGATTACAACATGACACCGGTCGACGGTATCGAGTTCACGCTGATGCAGCGCAGGGCGGCTGACAGCATGAACCCTTACCTGCCGATTATCATGGTCTCCGGCCATAGTGAGCGGTCAAGAATCGTCGCCGCCCGTGATGCCGGCGTCAACGAGTTCCTGGTAAAGCCGCTCAATGCCAAGGCTCTGCTGGATCGCGTTGTGAACGTCGTCATGCGTGCTCGCCCATATATCAAATGTGTCGGTTACTTCGGACCTGACCGCAGGCGCAGGTCAGATAGCCAGTATGCGGGTCCGTATCGTCGCACCAGCGACGGGTTCATCTGATGGACTTCTTCGGGCAGGCGCGCCGGATTGCGACATTCGCGTGACAATTGATTTCTGGACAATTAAGCGTTCCATACTACACTGTCAGTTGAGTAAAGTTAGGTACAGTTTGCCGTGACCACTTCCGATCTTGAATCCCAAAGACTAGCCGCGCTTTTCAGCCTGGAAATTCTGGATACGCCCCCTGAGCCGGCCTTTGATCAACTGACCGACCTCGCCAGGGAACTGTTTCACGTTCCCATTGCCTTGATCTCGCTCATCGACAGGGAACGACAATGGTTCAAGTCCTGCATAGGCCTGGATGTTGACAGCACACCGCGTGACCTGGCGTTTTGCGACATCGCCATTCGCAACGATGCGGTGATGATCGTAAGCGACGCTGCCACGGATCCCCGTTTTTCGGACAACGGCCTGGTGACGGGGGCGCCACACATTCGATTTTACGCCGGCGCACCGGTTCGCTTTGGCGAGGTTCTGATCGGTACGCTCTGCGTCATCGATCGTGAGCCGCGGCCTGACTTTGGGCCAGAGCAGGCGCGCCAACTCGCAAAGCTGGCTGCCGCCGTGTCGTCGGTTCTGAGCATGCGCAAGAACGCCCTGGAAAATCTGGCCCTGATAAGGTCGAGGGAGCAGGCGCACAGGACGCTGGAGCTCGTGGAAGACATCGCCAACGTTGGCCAATGGTCTTTCGATCTCAAAACCGGGTGCGTCGGGTGGTCCGACCAGGTTTTCCGCATACACGGATTGCCCGTTGCCGATGCAGCGCCTGATTACGCCGAGGTTCTGGCGCTCTACCACGAAGATGATGCGCGCGTCCTGGCCGAGCTCGTCGACCGTGCCGCGAAAACGGGCGAAGGCTATGCGCTGGAGGCCCGCATTCGCCGGCCTGATGGTGCCCTGCGCAATGTCGTCGCCAAGGCCGTAAGTCTGCGCGGGCCGGATGGAAGCGTCGAATCCCTGACGGGTGTGTTTCAGGATGTGACTGAATACCGCGCGGCCATCGAGCAGTCCCGTCAAAGCGAAGCCTGGTACCGGCTCCTTGCAGAGAACATCCCGGGCTTGCTGGGTTACTGGGATCACAACCTGACCTGCCGTTTTGCCAACAATGCCTATTTGGAATGGTTCAAATGGAAGCCGGAAGACCTGCAAGGTGTTCACGTCAAGACTCTGCTGGGTGAGGAATTGTTTGCCCTGAACTGGCCCTACATTCGTGGCGCTCTGTCCGGCAAAAAGCAGACGTTTGAGCGCGCGATCACGAAATCAAACGGCGCTGTCGGCTTTACCCTGACGCAATACCTGCCCGACTTCTCCGACAACGGCGAAGTTCGAGGTTTCTTTGTCCTTGCGACCGACATTACCAACCTGAAAATGAAAGAGCTGGCGCTCTGCGACAGCAATGCCAAACTGATCGAAGCGCGCGAGCAGGCCGAGGCCGCACTGGAGATCAAAGCCCAGTTCCTGGCGACGATGAGCCATGAGATCAGGACACCGCTGACCACCATTCTCGGATATGCCAGCCTTTTGAGCAGCAAGGATAACTTGTCCGAGGAAACCGCGTCCTTCATCAAGCGCATCGGCAAGGCGGGTCGAACGCTTCTCGGCCTGGTGAATGACGTTCTGGATGTGTCTCGTCTTGAAGCGGGAGAGGTCAAGCTCAATCCACAGGCAGCTAATGTCCGCGAACTGACCCAGGATATTGTTGACCAGTTCTATGTGCCGGCCGCCGCAGCCGACCTCAATCTCACCTTCTCGTTTGACGACGCCTTGCCGGATTGGCAGTTTGTCGATGCCACCCGTCTGAGCCAGGTGCTGAACAACCTGATCAGCAATGCGTGCAAGTTCACGGCAAACGGCGATCTTTCCATTGTTATGACGGCGGTGGACGACGAGTCGGGCCCGCGCTTGAACGTTGAAATTTCCGATCCCGGTCCTGGCCTCACCAGGGAGCAAATGGGTCGGCTGTTCAGGAGGTTTCAGCAACTCGACGCCGGCATCAACCGCAAACATGGTGGCAGTGGCCTGGGCCTCGCCATTTGTCGCGAGCTCATCAACCTGATGGGTGGGCATATTGGCGTTGAGTCAGACGTCACCAAGGGCAGCACCTTCTGGTTCGAAATACCCTTGACCCCGGCTGCACCGCTACGCCTCGACAACGAGGCACGCCATTTGACCGACTATGACATCAGGGATCGCAAGGTCCTGCTGGTGGATGATCACGCTGTAAACCGCCAGATGATCAAGGCCTTGATCCTGCCCTTTGCCGCTGAGGTAACGGAAGCCGTAGATGGCGCCGAGGCCATTGCGAGATGCCGGGAAACGCGTTTCGACCTTGTCTTCATGGACATTCAGATGCCCAATATTGGTGGCGTCGAAGCGACAAGGTCAATTCGGTCGGCATGCCCCTTGAACACGACGACGCCGATTGTCGCCCTGACCGCCATTGCCGGGAGCCAATTGCCGGCGAACTATTCAGCGAGTCTCTTTGATCAGGTCCTGGCAAAACCGATCGATCCGCAAAAATTTCATTCTGTTCTGGCATCTCTGTCGAACCAGGCGTTGTCTCCGACTTCAAGGTGTATCTCATGAAAATATCCCCTGCGAAACCGCAAGGCCGCAAGATCCTGGTCGTTGAAGACGACGAGGACATCCAATCCTTGATTAAGTTTATCCTCGTCCAAAATGGCTATGACGTCCTGTGCGCCGATAGCGGGTTAACCGCGCTCGACGCCATGAGCCGCTGGATACCCGAATTGATCCTGCTCGATATGGCTATGCCGGACATGGACGGTTTGGCTTTTCTGAAGCGGCGCGCCAAATTCCTGGAGTTTCGCGATATACCCGTGATCTGTGTTACGGCGCGTGACCGCAACAAGGATGTCATGGCCGCCATTGAACTGGGGGCGGATAATTACATCACCAAGCCTTTCGACAATGACAAGCTGTTGGCGAGCATTGCCCGATTGTTGCCCAAGGCTCCCGTTGCCGCCAATCGCAGCACCGAAGTCAAGTGGTGAAAAGGGCTTGTGAAGGTGTAAAGCCATGACACTCAATACGGCATTGATGCTCGAAGACAGCCGCACCCAGGCAAACATTATCACCGGCCTGATTGAAGCGCAGGGGTGGAGCACCGTCCATTGCCTGACTGTCAACGAAGCGATCGACGTTCTCAAGACAATCAGCGTCCAGGCGCTGTTCATTGACGTGTTTGTCGGTCGTCACAACACGATCGGCTTGCTGCCGAGATTCCGGCGCATGGCGCCCGATGCCCCTCTCATCGTCATGACGGCGGGGTCGGCAAATGAAGATATCGAAACAACCCTGGAGAGCGCTCGCCAGGCCAGGGCTGACTATGTCCTCCGCAAGCCCTTCGATCAAGCGCAGGTCAGGCAGATTTTTCAGGCTGCATTTTGCGCGGGGGAGGCCAGGACGTCGCGCAATCACATCCTTATCGTGGACGACAGCAGCACGGTTCGCAAATTCGCCGGGACGGCTCTTGAGGCCGCCGGATATAGCGTCTCCGTTGCCGCCAGCATGGAAGAGGCGATTGGGGATCCGGACATCGCCCATGTCGACTTGGCCTTATGTGACGTGTTCATGCCGGGCATGGGCGGCCTTAAGGGCATGCGACACATCAAGAAGATCTGGCCGCACATAAAGATAATCGCGATGTCAGCCGGTGTCCAAAACTACATCAGCGACGCTGAGGCCTTGTCCGCCGCACGCGACCTGGGCGCCGACGGCCAGATCAGCAAGCCCTTCAGTACCAAGGCCTTGCTGGACGTAATCGATCTTGGCCTGAAAGGTGACGCCGTTGCCGAATATATTGACTGAGTACGCCTGCCCTATGAGTGAGATCCAAGAAGAAGGTTAGCAATTATGAGTAATGACAACCCAGGTGAAGGCGGTCACCCCGTCGATCTCCATGTCGGAAGCAAGGTGCGGTTGCGGCGCAAGCAGCTTGGCCTGAGCCAGACCGTGCTGGCCGAGGCTATACATCTGACCTTTCAACAGGTCCAAAAATATGAGCGCGGTGCAAATCGCATCAGCGCGTCAAAACTGTTCGAAATCGCTCAGTTCCTGGATGCCCCAATCGCCTATTTTTTTGATGGCCTTGATGATCGGTCTTCGGAGGATGCCCCGCTGAGCGCCGCGGAAGTAAGCACGCACGCCTTCCTGGTTACCGGCGAGGGGCTTGAGCTTGCGCAGGTCTTTCCGCGCTTGAAGTCAGCCAAGACCCGGCGGCGCATTCTCGATCTGGTCCGTACGATCGCTGATGCCTAGAGCGCAATCCGATAAAGTGTGCAGCATCCGCACGGGCGTCCCCGTTTTCGGATAAATTGCGCGACAAAACAAAAACTTAGAGCGGGATATTGCGTCCATTAAAACGCGTCCCGCTTCAGACCCTTGGTCGGCCGGCGCAGGCTGACTTATCGCGCATACAGGCCGGTAGGGGACCAGACGGCGGCGGGACCGCCCGACATACCTTGGGGAGGAACAATGACGGAGACGGTCTTGCCGTCGATTTTCAAGCTCACCTGGCTTGCCACAGACTCCAGCCCCTGCTGGACAAAGGGCAGGGCACCAACCGGACGGTCAACCAGGCTCAGGTCGGAAAGGCCCTCCAGGGTGACCTCGAAGACGTGTTTGCCGACCGAGATTTTCGAACTGACGCGCCCGGGGGCGGCGCTTTCGTCGATTGCGATTCTGGCTTTCAGCACCGGCGCCGCCTCGAAAGGCGTGCCCTTGAAGATATGGGGACCGAAATAGGCGCCCACCTTGGGGTCGGAAGATACAAAGCCCATGACCAGCGGCGGCTGGGTCGCTTCGGGCTGGTAAAGCACCATGCCCGCCGGGGCTGATCCGACAGGTGTATGGACGACGCGCGCCAGGTGGACGATAAGATTGGGCTGGCTGAGTCCGGCATTGGTCAATCCGACCAGATCGACTCCGCCCTGCCAAGACATCCAATCGGACATAACGGATGCCTGTGTCGTCGCTTCCGCTTTCGCCGACAGGGCCAGTGGCAGCGAGGCCGCACCGGCAAAAGCTGAGAGGATCACGTTGCGTCGATGAAGAACGGATTGAGTCATGACTATCCTCACGGCTGCTGTGTTATGAAACAAAGCCCATTTGCGAAGGGGCTCGAGAAAGTTATCGCCTTGCCGTCTTTTGTGACATCCCCTGAACAGATGAGGGCGATGGTGAAACCTGTCCAACGGCGTCTGTCCGGCATGGACGCCGGCTTTCTCCCCGGTTCGGGGGTGGACGCTTAAGGGGCGGCTGGGTTAGCGTTTACGCGCGACGAACAGGATTGTTGATGCGCTTCACTGGGATAAACACACCGTCGGCACGCCTTTGGATCCTGACCAGTCTGGGTTTGATCGCCTTGACGCTTGCCCTCGGCTGGGCGATACAGCCCGCGACGGGGCCGACTTTGAATATCATGGCCTGGCGGCCTCTCAGCCTTCACCCCGCCCTATGGGTATCGCTTGCGACAGGGTTCGGCGCCTACGTGATCTCGACCTGGATCTGGGCGCTAAAGCCGCTCGATCCTGCTACCGGCCTGTTCGCGGCCAGTGGCCTGATGACACTTCTGTTCACCTTCGCCTCCGTCCGGACCCTGGTGGCCGCCCCCTTGGCGGACTCGCTGCTCCTGGCGTTTCAAATCACCAACACGCTTGCGGCCTCGGGCTTCGGCATCGTGATGATATGCCTGTTTCTGATCTACCCGAACCGTATGCCCCACTGGCGATCCGGCATGGTCGCAGCCGTGGTGGTCTTCGGTCTGTGGACGCTGATCCGTACCTTTGGGCCGTTTCAGCATTTCGGCTCTGTGCAACCCATCACCTTCACCGAGATGGTGGGAATCATCCTGCTGGGACTTGGGCAGATATGGCTGGCCCGCAAGGATCCGCGTCAGCGCGCCATCGCCCTGTGGCTGGGGGCGTCGGTGCTGCTCGGCGCAGGCGCGTTCATTGCGCTGGTCTCGATACCGCTAACCTTCGGCCTTGCGCCCCTCGTAAGTCCGAACTACGCCTTCGCTTCGTTTCTTTTGATCTACGCCGGCCTGGCCGTGGGACTGGTGCGGTATCGTCTTTTCGAACTGGGCGGATGGGCGTTTCAGTTGATCTTTCACGCTTGCGTCGGCTTCTTCATCCTGGCCGTCGATGGCTTTCTGATCGGTATGTTGTCGCTGGCGCCGGGGACTGCCCTGGGGCTGTCGTTGTTTGTCATGGCCTTCCTCTATCTGCCTTTGCGCGAATATGCGTGGCGACGGCTAACGCGGAGCCGCAAGTCGGACGAGGCCGAGCTTTTTCGTAGCGTGATTGAAACCGCGCTCAAGCCCAACGGGACACAACGTGCCCAAAGCTGGGAGAAGCTGCTTCAGGATCTTTATCGCCCCCTGGAACTGGCGGCCGCACCTGTCGCCGTCGAGGTCCCCCTGATCGAAGCTGAAGGCCTGACCCTCCATTTGCCGGCCTTGGCCAATGCGCCCGCCCTCATCTTGCGATATCCTCACGCCGGCCGGGCCCTGTTCACGCCGCGCGACCTGGCCGTGGCGGAGCAGATCGTGGCCTTGATGCGTCACGCCGAGGAAAGCCGCGGTGCCTATGACCGGGGCGTCAGTGAGGAGCGCACGCGCATCGCGCGGGACATTCATGACAATATCGGAGCACAACTGCTCCGCGCCCTGCACTCGGGGGCGGCCGAGCGCAAGGATGCGATGATTCGCGACACACTGGCCGATCTGCGCGATGTCATCAACAACGCCCAAAGCCCGACTCTGCCGCCGGGACTGATCCTGGCCGACCTGCGTGCCGAAACCGCCGACCGGCTGAGCCCGCACGGCGTCGCCTTGGTGTGGAGGGTGGAGGCCCTGTCCGACGTGCCGCTCAAACCCGCGAGGGTGCATGCTCTGAGGTCTCTTGTGCGTGAAGCCACCAGCAACACGATCAAGCATGCCGGGGCCAGCACCATGACCGTGGAGATCAGACTGGACGAGACCGGCATGTCGTTGCTGGTCGAAGACGACGGCAATGGTTTTTCAGCTGATACCGTCCTGCTGGGACATGGTCTCGACAATATGAAGGCGCGTGCCGAGAGCCTGGGCGGGTCATTTTCGTTAACCAGCGCGGGAGCCGGCACCCGCCTGGCCGCCCGAATTCCGTTTCATCAGGAGGAGACACTGTCATGAATCAGATACTGCCCTTGAAACAGATCCTGATCGTCGAGGATCTAGGCGAGACCCGGGAATGGCTGCGTCGCGCGGTCACTACGGCCTTTCCGGGATGCGAGGTTCGCGAGGCCTCGGACATGCGCAGCGGAATTCACGCCGCCAAAGGCGGAGGCTTTGATCTGGCGATCATTGATCTCGGGCTTCCCGATGGCAGCGGTACCAGTGTCATCACCGCTTTTCGCGACAACCAGCCGGACGCCCTGGTCATTGTCGCCACTGTGATGGGCGATGATGCCTCCATTATCGCTGCCCTGTCGGCCGGAGCGCATGGCTATCTTCTGAAAGACTCGCCCGCCGATCTGTTTGCCCGGCAACTGGAACAGCTGGGGCAGGGCATTCCAGCCCTGTCGCCATCGGTTGCCCGCCGGATCGTCGATCATTTCCGCTCAACTGCCGTTGTGCATCAGCCGGAAGCGGTTCTCACCGCCCGCGAACTTGATGTGCTCGGTCTTATCTCCCGAGGTTTGCGCAATGCCGACGCCGCGCAATCCCTGGGCCTTATGGAGAGTACCGTCGCCAGCCACATCAAGTCGATCTATTCCAAGCTGGGGATTTCCTCCCGTGCCGAGGCCGCGATTCGCGCCCAGCGTATGGGGCTGACGGGGCCATAACCATGTCCTGGACGCTGGAGCGCAATCCGATAAAGTGGACACCACCGCACGGGCGCTCCCGTTTTCGGAAAGATTGCGCGACAAAACAAAAACTTAGAGCGGGATGAGTTTTGATTCCATCAAAACTCATCCCGCTCTAGCCCGACGGCTCCCAACCGTCGTCAGCTGTTCAAGGGAGGCCTTCCACGATGACCTTGACTCATCGTGGATTGGCAAGGGCGCCTGCCCGCCCGAGTTTTTGCGAGGAGCCCTGGGGCGCTTGAGCTAAAAAAAGCGAATACCAACTCCACCCTATCCGGCAGGAGGTGTCAGTCTTTTTGAGGGTTGGTATTAAACCTCTTTGCCCACGCCTCGATTCACGGGACGTCTTGTTCAGTGCCTCTCGTAGAAGTCCACAGCGGCATGGGCCGCGGTGTCATAAGCTTCCAGTTCGACGTGCGCTGGTGCCGATTTGCCATCGCGCGCCAGGTAGAAATAGCGCTCATAATGGGCATAGGCCTTCTGGCACAGCACATCGCGCTCGGCATCACGGTCGCCCGTGTCCAGGCGGTAGGTCTTCCAGGTTTCCCAGCTGTAGCCGGCGCAGGCCGTCTCGCTCTCCAGCCAGTCGACAATACCGCCGTGCTCGCGCATCAGACGGCTGGTGACATCCTTGGGATCTTCAGCAGACGCCACGGTGTTGAACGCGCCGGCCTTGATCTGCTGCTCCATTTCGTCGGCCGAACGGCGCATCTCAGCAATGTCCTCGGGTGGGAGCTGACCTTCCATCTTGGTCGCCGTTTCACGCAGCTGGCGCACGACCTTGGTCATGGCCGCACTATTGTCCTGAGCCTGCACGGCAACAGGCGCCAGAGCCACCATCACGGCAGCTGCCAGGGCCGCACGGCGGCCGGGTTTCATAAGCATTTTCACTTTATCCATAAACGAACATGTCCCAGCCGGCCGCGTAGGCTGCCATGAAGGGTTGGTCCAGCGCGATGACTGTTTCGTCAGCCCCGACGATGTTGACCGTTATCGAGGCTGTGGAATGGCCACCGAAACCGTCACTGAGTTCGTAGGTGAAGCTGTCGGTCGCTGTCTCCCCCGCTGCCAGGTACTGAAAGGCACGACCGGGATCGTAGGACAGGGTACCGTCGTCATGGATCGTTACCGTGCCGAGGGTGGAACCAAGGTTAAGCCCGAAAACGAACAGGTGGGCATTGGCATCCGGGTCGTGATCGTTGAGGGTGACATCAATGCCCGTCAGCACACCGTCCTCGGCAAGGGTGAAGACGTCATTGACCGCGGTCGGCGCGTCATTGGCACCGGTGACGGTGACCGACAGGGTCGAGTGGCTGGTATTGCCATAGGGATCGCGGACCACAACCTCGGCGGCGGTGACGACGCTTTGGCCGGCACCCAGAGCCTGATAGGCCGCGCCGGGCGTCACCGTGACCTGACCCGTCCTGGTGAAGGCCAGGGACAGGTTGGGGTTGGCCGAGGTGACCGAGACCACGGACAGGGTATCACCGTCATCATCGCGGTCATTGGCCAGGACATTGACCTTGCCGACGCCGTCTTCGGATACCGTCACGACGTCGCGCTGAGCCACGGGGGCGCGGCCACGCGACAGCATGTGCGCCATGGTCACCGTGCCGTCGGCAAAGGCCAGCCGGTCGACCAGAACCAGGGTGTCGGTACCGTCGCCATTCGGGCGAAGGTCGCGCAGCACGACACCGTCATCGATGCGGAAGATGTCGTAATCGGCCTTGTTGCCGCTGTAGACGGCGGTATCGAGTCCGGAGCCGCCGTCGATCACGTCGTCGCCCGCGCTACCGGTCAGCACATCCTCGCCGGTATCGCCGCTGAGGGTGTCATTCAGCGTGCCGCCAGTGAGGCTGTCATGGCCCAGGCCGCCGGCCAGGCGGTCGTCGCCGTTGCCACCGTGGATCACGTCGTTGCCGGCCTCGCCAATCAGCAGGTCGTCCCCCTGCCAGCCATCGAGCGTGTCGTTACCGGCGCCACCAAAGAAGGTGTCGCTGCGCACCCCGCCAGTCAGCTTATCGGCGCCGCGACCGCTGAACAGCGACACCGATTCGACACGGACGACGCCGGTGCCGTTATCGAGATACTGCGTCACCGACGTATCGCGCAGGTCGAAGCGGATGGACGCTGTTGCCGCGCCGCGGAACAGAATGGCGGTATCCAGCCCATCGCCACCATCCAGTTGATCGGCGCCCCAGTTGGTCATGACACGGTCGCCTTCAAAGCCGGCGCAGAGATAGTCTTCGCCATCACCGCCGTTCAAAGTGTCGTTGCCGGTACTGCCGATCAGGACATCGGTGCCGCCGCCACCGTCCATCCGGTCATGGCCGGCGCCGCCCTCCATGGCATCGTGGCCATCGCCGCCGCTCAGGACATCATTGCCCGTGCCACCGTCGAGCGTGTCATCAGCACCGCCGCCGTTCAGTGTATCGTGGCCGGCAGCGCCGAGAATCTGGTCGCTGTCGCGGCTTCCATCGAGGCGATCATGGCCTCCGGTTCCCCAAAGTATCATGGTCTTGTCCTCTTTAGATCTTCGCAACCGGCAGGGTGGCGCGCTCGGCCGGGCTCAGGGCTGGCACGATCAGATCCATGAACGCGGCCATATTCTGCGGGCTGATCGAGCTCATGATGGCGCCTTCGATGGCGCCGATCTGGGCGTCGGTCATGGCGGCCCACAGATGCGGCTGGGCCACGGTTTCTTCCTCGTACATATGCAGGAGGTCCTGCGCCACATAGTGGCCGAAGGCGAGATACAGGCGCCGGGCATGGGCAGGCACCAGGGCTGACGGCGCGCCTTCGATGCCGCGGATCAGGTTTTCCAGGCGTTGAAATGTATCGCGGTGATGGTCGTGCTGGCGTTCCAGCAGCGCGGCGTCCTCCATGTGCGGGTGGACAAAGGTCTCTTCGTGTTGGATATGCAGCGCGGCCAGGGCCAGCAGACGGCGCAGGTCGGCCAGCGTCTGGCGGCCCGACGCAGTGATCATGTCTTCATTGCCCAGCCGCACCAGCATCTCGGCCTGGGCCTTGCGCAGGCCTTTATGGATAAAGCCATACAGGTCGTGGCGGCCGTTCAGGTCGCACAGACCCGCTTCCAGTCTTAAGTCGTTCATAGATCGTCTCCTTGGTTTCAGGCGGCGGCTCTACGGCGGCGGGGATCCTTAAGCTTCCTAAAATTTTCCTAAGCGCGACCACTACCGAATCCGGGAGCGGCGTTCTATGGTTGCGGCCGGTACGAGGTGATCTCTTGCAGCTGACATCCGATATCGTCCGCCACGTCGAAGGCCAGGTGATGATCATCGCCGCCGTGCGCCGGGGGGACGCCACCGCCATTGCCCGCTCCGCCGGCGCACGATGCAGCGACAACGGCGATGTCGAACTGCTGATCAGCCGGCAATGGTCCACCGCAGTCGATGCCGTAGAAACGGGCGGGATGATCGCCGCCACCTTTACAGCGCCGGCTGACTACCGTTCCTACCAGATCAAGGGACAGGTCATCTCCGTCGCGCCGGCGGGTCCGCAAGACGAGGCCAGGGCCAGCCTCTATGTCGACACCATGCTAATGGTGATGACAGGCCTGGGCGTCAGCCGTGAACAGCTTTCGCAGACCTTTCCGTTGGCCGGCCTGGTATGCGTCCGCTACCGGCCGCAGGCCGTGTTCGTCCAAACGCCGGGACCCAAGGCCGGCAGCGCTGTGACGGATTCCGAAACATGAGTTTGGTTGATATCCGCAGCAGTCTGGAGGGACTGGTCCCGTCGGTCATCGCCACGCTGGACGAAAACGGCATGCCCAATGTGTCGTACCTCTCTCACGTCCACTATGTCGACGAAGGCCACGTCGCCCTTTCCAACCAGTTTTTCTCGAAGACATCCCGCAACATCCGGCGTCTCAACGCGGCCCAACTGATGGTGGTCGATGGCCGCAGCGGTCGGCAGCACGTACTAGACATCGCCTATGTCCGCGCCGAGGACGCGGGTCCGCTGTTCGAGCGCATGGCGGCCCTGCTGAAGGTGAATGACGGCCACGCCATGATGAAGCTGCGCAGCGCCGATATCTACCGCGTGCTCGGCCTGACGCCCATCGAAGCGCTCTTGCCACTGACGGCGACGCCGCCGCGACTGCCGCCGCGCGCCGACCTGGCGCGTGTCGCCTCCGTTTGTCAGGACCTGGCCGGGCTTGACGATGCCGACGCCCTGCTGGAAGCCGCGCTGGACGGGCTTGAGCAGGTGTTCGGCATTGCCCAGGCGCTGATCCTGACGCCGGACAATGACGGAACATTGAGCGCTATCGCCCACCGTGGCTACGGCCGCGAGGGTGTCGGCGCCGAGGTGGCCTTTGGTGACGGCCTGATCGGCCTGGCCGCGTCGACGCGACAGTCGCTTCGCATTAGCGACCTGCGCCGCTCCCAACGTTACGCCTCAGCGGTGGCGGCGGCGCATCGCGCCGATCCGCGCCATATCCCCCTGCCCGGCCTCGACAACGCCCTCAGCCAGATGGCGGCGCCGATGATCTGCCAGGGGCAGCTGGCCGGCGTTGTATTTGTCGAATCGGACACGGCCTTTGCCTTCCGCCACGAGGACGAAAGCGCCCTATCGATCCTTGCGGCGCAACTGGCGGCGGCGCTGCGCTTGAGCGACCACCAGGCGCGGCAGACGGTGGCCACCCCGGCCGGGCCGGCCGTCCCCAGCGAGGGACCGGTGATCCAGGTGAAATACCATGGCTATGACGACAGCGTCTTTATCGACGATGCCTATGTCGTGCGCGGTGTGCCGGGGCGGTTGCTGCACAGTTTCGTGTCGGCCTATCTGGGCACCGGCCAGGACGTCTTTTCCAACCGCGAAATCCGCCGCGATCCGACGCTGAAACTGCCGGAATGGAAGGACAATCTGGAAACGCGACTGATCCTGCTGAAAAAGCGTCTGGACGAGAAGGCGGCGCCGATCCGGCTGGAGCGGCTGGATCGCGGACGGCTGAGGCTGACGGTTGCCGGCCGGCCGCAGATCGAGGTGGTGTGATCAGGGCCGCCCCAGCCGCTTCAGGATGTCGTCGCGATAGGTGCGGCTGACCACGATCTCGGCGCCGCTGGCCATGGTCAGGACCCAGCTCCCGTCGACCAGGGCGCGCGCCGACGCCACCCGCGCCAGATTGACCACAGCCGAACGGTGCGCCCGGGCAAAGACCACGGGATCCAGCCGTTCAAGCAGTGCCGTCAGGGTCTCGCGCACAAGGCCCTCACGGCCATTCCAGTTGACCACGACGTAGTTGGCGGCGGCTCCGAACCACTCGACCTCGACGACCGCAACCGGTACGCGTTTGCTTCCGGCCGAGACCAGAAGCGGCGTTTCGCCGTGAGGTGCTGCAGCGCGCGCGGCGTCGAGGGCCCGGTTCAGCTCGGCGGCTCGGGCGGCCTCAACCTGGGCCAGGCGCCAGGCGGCCACCGCGATCACCATGGCGGTAATCGCCGTGGCGATAAGAACATCGATCGGCAGGCGATGCAACCACCCCCGCCATACCGTGCCCGACGCACCGAAGCTATAGTCGATCCAGGCCGCCAGCAGCGCATGGCCGAAGACATAGACCGCCCAGGCGGGATAAAGCGCCGCGATCAGGATCGGCTTCAGATCCAACCGGGCGACGATGCGCGCGACAATCCAGGCAAAGGGCCACCAGCTACCGTAGATCAGGCCCTGCCACAGCACAGCTTGGCTCCACGGCAGATCGACACCCGACTGGCGCCGGATGGCAATGATCGCCATGGATGCAAAGGCGATGGTCGTGAGACAGAACACGACACCCATCCAGACCGGCCAGTGCCGCAGCTTCATGAATCATCCCTGTCGTGCTTTGCGAATATGGAGCACCAAAAACAGGATCATCACAAGCATCCCGATTATTTGCGGCAGGATCTGGCTCCACGGATGGCCGTCGCGCAGCAGGTTTCCCGCGCCGGCCGACATCATGGCGAAATAGGCGCCGGTCATCTTCAGGCCGTGGTCGATCTCGCGCACATGGACCCGCCAGGCCCTGGTCCACAGGTGGCGGCTGAGGTCATAGAGCGCTACCGTCGCCAGGAAACCCAGAGCACTATAGCCGACCACAGGCGGCCACGCAGCCGTACCGCGGCCCATGTTGGCCACCAGCCATCCGCAGGCCGCCAGAGCGCCGACGGAGAAAACGGCGTCGAGAGGACCTGGCGTCTCCCTGAAACGCGGCAGGGCGCGCAAGGCTCCGATAAACTGATAGCCGGCCGCCAGGGTCGCGATGATCAACGGCCCGGGCTGCGGCCAGAACAGCACCCCGGCCACCGCGGCGCCCAGGACGCCGGTCCCGGCCGCCACGAACAGCCAGCCGAAAATGCGATGGACGCCGCGACCCTTGGGCGACAGCAGGGGAACGAGGCCCAGGATCAGCGCCAGGACGCCGCAGATGATATGAACGAGAGTGTTTAGACTGTGCATCCGCATAGACTAGACCCTGCGGTGCAGTTCGCCACCACCTCGGGACGAGCGCCCGATGCCGGGGACGAAGGGCGGGGCTGGGCAAAAAAATGATAAGCAGGACTGGCGGATTCGGCCACAGGGCATAGGGTGCCATAGTCAAGAGCGGCGTGTTAACGGCCCGGCAAGGATGCCGTGTTAGGCTTTTCCTTATGTCAATTTTGTCAAATAGCTGAGTTCGCGTAGATGACCCTTGTCGAAAAACTCGTGAAGCCGAAGCGCCTGATCATTGCCGGCTGCATCATGAGCCTGGTTTTGGTTTTTGCCATTGTCATTGAATATTACACCGTATTCGACACAAGCCGCTATGTCCGAACCGCCTTCTATTTCCTGGTGCTCGAATACATCTGGGCATCCGTGAAGCGCGAGTTCTTTGACGGAAAGATCTGATATCCCCTCTAAATCGCTGAATACCTTGCCGCGCCAGCCTGGTTTGCCGGGCACACGCCTGCGCCCGAAACACTGCCCAAATCGTCGCCAGGAGTTTTAAACAGACCGTCAAGTCGTCGGACGACCCGGGGCTTTGCGACAGCATGGTTGCGGGTGCGCCTGAAATTGACCATAAAGCCTACCTAGACCTTTTCCATCGTCTCCGTCTATGTGAGCTGCAAATGCGCCTTTTCGCCGCTACCCTCGCTTTGGCCCCGATCTTTCTGGCCCCGATCTTTCTGGCCCCGATCTTTCTGGCCCCGATCTTTCTGGCCACAGCCGGCGTTGCTGCGGCGCAGGCGCCGCTGGTTCCGGCCGGCCTGAACGTCTTTTTTTCGCCGGCGGGTCAACCTTTCCGCGCCAAGTCCTCAGATCCCTATCCCAAGGATGCCTGGTTCACCCAGGCCGACCGCGACAAGGACGGTAAGATCAGCCACGAAGAATTCCTGATCGACAGCATGGCCTTTTTCATCCTGCTGGACCAGAACAAGGATACGGTCATCAACAGCCCGGAAAACACCCGCTACGAAACCCAGGTGGCGCCGGAAATCACCCGTGTCGACCCGCGTATCCGCCAGCCCAAGGTCTTCGTCCGCAAGTCCGATCCGACCATGGACATTGACCGCGGCGCGGCGCAAAACCGCTACGTCAAGACGGTTCAGGGCGCGTCACAATACAGCCTGATCGACGAGCCGCAACCGGTACGTGCCGCTGATTCCAACCTCGACTTCAAGGTGTCCGACGTCGAATGGGTTGCCGCCAGCGAACAGCGCTTTTCGATCCTTGACGCCAATGGCGACGGCGGCATAGCACTCGAGGAACTGACCAAAACGCCGGCCCAGGTGGCCGCCGAGGCCCCGCACGATGGAAAGCCTAACAAGAACAAGAAAAAACGTATCTACCGCGGCGACGATCGCTCGGCGGAGTAGGGTGACGCAGGCTTGCAATTCTATTCCCTGATCACGTCGCCGATGAGGCACGTCTTCACACTCGAGCTGAAAATTGCGCAAAAAACGTGCCGACATCGCGCCAGCCGTGCGCGTTTTGTCTCGCCACACCCCTGGCCGTATGATAAGGGCGCCCATTCAAAAACGATATGAGGCGGGGCGGTGCTCACAAAACGGGTCGAGAAGCTGGGACTGTTCGGGTTAGGTGCGTTCGGCCGCCTGATCGTCAAGCACCTGTCGCCCTATTTCGACATCTACGCCTATGACCCGAGTTCTCAGGCCCGCGCCTTCGCCCGGCGGCACAATGTTCACATGGTCAGTCTGGAAGAGGCTGCCGCCTGTCGCATCGTCGTCCTGGCGGTCCCGATCCGCGCCATGAAGGCCGTTGCCGAAAAGATTGCGCCCCTGGTCCATCCGCGCGCCATGGTCATCGACGTCGGATCGGTCAAGATGAAGCCGGCGATGTGGCTGGAAGCCACCCTGCCCAAAAGCACCTATATCCTGTGCACCCATCCTCTGTTCGGGCCGCAGTCGGCGCGAAAGGGCATCCATGACCTGGAAATCGTCGTCTGCCCTGTGCGGATCCGCCGGCTGGACCCGATCCTGCGCTTCTTCCGCGAAACCCTTGACCTGAAGGTTTCGGTGGCGACACCGGAACAACATGACAAGGCCCTGGCCGCTGTCCAGGGCCTGACCCACCTGATTGCCAAGGTCATGTCGGGTCTGGAGCCCCTGCCTACCGTGCACACGACGCGGTCGTACGACTTTCTGATGCAGGGTATCGGCCTGGTTGCCGCGGATTCCGACGAACTGTTCCTCAGTATCGAGCGCGACAATCCGTTCGCAGCCGAGGTCCGGCGGCGTTTTTTCCACGAGATCGATTCGCTGCGCAACCGCCTGGAAGCCCACGACGGCAGCGGTAACTAGAGCGCAATCGGCAAAGTGCTGCACATATTGTCGGATTGGGCTCCAGGCTTACAGAGATTGTAACTCTTACAGACACCTGTTCGGTGTTAGCCTCCCAGGAAAAAGGAGGCCACCATGCGGCATTTAGCGATCCTGACCTTTTCACTGGCCCTGTTTGCCACGACGGCCGTGGCCGCCGATAGCAAAGCTTCGCTGGAAGCGCAAACCATTGCGCACCTGGAAGCCAGCAATGTCGCGCTGGGCCAGGCTTCGGCCGAAGTCACTGCCGGCAATATGCCCGGTACCTGTCCACACCTGAAAAAAGCCGGCGAGGAACTGGCGGTCACTGTCGGATTGCTCGACCGGTATCGCCAGGTCGTTGTCGATGACAACACGCTGAGCGCCGGCGACCGCGAGGCACAAGTCACTGAGCTCAACGGGCTTCAGTCCGAGATTCAGCAGCAGTCGCAGGAAATTGACGACCTGCTGGCCCAGTATTGCGCCTGAACCTTCAGGGTGCTGGCTCCACCACCGCCGCATCTTTTCCGGCGACCCGCGATTGCGCGGCCCGCAATATCTCCGAACTGCTGGTGCCGCGGATGCCAAACATCTCACGGAAGACGTCGCGGCGTTCGTGTACCGAGGCCAGGACCAGCCCCATCGGCACGCCCAGGTCGATCAGGGTGTTTTCCGCCAGTTGCAGCGAGGCCTCGATGGTTTCCGGGACGGCATCGGTCGCACCCATCTGGTACAGGCGCTGGGCATGTTCGGCGTCGCGGGCGCGGACAATGACGTGGACGTCGTCGCGTACCGAGCGGATGCATTTGACGCACTGGTCAGTAAAGGTCGGATTGGACGCCGTCACCACGACCGCACGCGCCTTTTCGATCCCCATCCGCAGCAAAAAATCGGCCACAGAAGCATTGCCGTACCAGGCCTCCAGCCCGGCGGCGCGTGCGCGTTGAACGACCTGCGGATTGAAATCGACCACGGTGAACGGAATGCTGTGCTGGCCCAGCATGTCGGCGACCAGGGCGCCGACGCGGCCGAAGCCGACAACAATGACCTTGGCGACCGCTTCGGCTTCGGGCGATATCTCGGGCGCTTCCGTCGTCTTCTGCGGTTGGACCTGCTTGCCAATACGGCTGGCGATCGCCGCAAGGAACGGAATGCTGAACATCGACAGAATGGCCGCCAGGATGACCGCCTGGCCGAAGCCGGCGCTCATCACCCTATGGCCGATGGCCTCGTCGATTATGACAAAGGCAAATTCTCCCGCTGGCCCCAGTACGGCAGCGGTTTCCACCGCGCTGCGGGGCGACAGGCCGAACGACCGGGCAAGCGGATAGATCAGG
Organism: Asticcacaulis sp. AC402; assembly: GCF_000495835.1. Taxonomy (GTDB): domain Bacteria; phylum Pseudomonadota; class Alphaproteobacteria; order Caulobacterales; family Caulobacteraceae; genus Asticcacaulis. The sequence continues at coordinate 10,689 of NZ_AWGC01000004.1, read as the reverse complement.
GCCGCCTTGATGGCAATCAAACCCACCGCCAGCCCCAGGACCAGGCCCGGACTGGCCAGGAAGGTGGCGAATTCCAGCCGTGCCCCGACGGTCACGAAGAACAGGCCCAGCAGCAGACCCTTGAACGGCTCGATCATCACTTCGATCTCGCGGCGATACTCAGTCTCGGCCAGCAGCACGCCGGCGACGAAGGCCCCCAGCGCCATGCTCATGCCGGCCATGACAGAAATCTGACCCGACAACACGACGACCAGAAGACAGGCTGCCATGAACAGTTCGCGACTGTTCGACACCGCGGCGGTGTTGAACAGTGGCCTTAGCAGCCAGCGGCCGCCGATGACCAGAATCGCCATGCCGATCAGGGCGGGGATCAGGGCCAGCAGCCCGCTCAGCCCCTGGGATGTGCCGTTGGCGGCACCGGCCAGCATGGTGACCGTGATAAGGATCGGCGCCACACTCAGGTCCTGGGCCAGCAGGACGGCAAAAACTGAGCGTCCTGCCGTGGTGCGCAGTGCCTTGCGGTCTGCGAGGACGGGAATGACCACGGCCGTTGACGACAGCGCCAGGGCCATGCCGAGCATGGCGGCGGCGGTCCAGCTTTGGCCGAGAGTGGCGAACAGGCAAGTCAGCACGATCGCCGACAGCACCAGCTGGGAACCGCCCAGGCCGAAGATCAGCCGCCGCATCGACTTCAGACGCTCGAACGTCAGTTCCAACCCGATGGAAAACAGAAGGAAGACGACGCCCAGTTCGGCCAGTTGATGTACCGCGCTGGACTGCATCACGGAAAAATCGTCGAGCCACGACATGTGGCTGGAGATGCGCCCGAAGACGTCTGGTCCCAGCATCACCCCGACCAGCAAGAATCCGAGCACGGACGAAATCTTGTAGCGCTGGAAGATCGGCACGATGACCGCGGACGCCAGCAGGAAAACAATGATGAAAAGATAGGCGCCATTGCCATCTCCCGCCCCATGGCCGGGCGTCTGCACCACGTGCATGGCCACGACACTTAAGTCAGGGGCGGGCAAGTCTGGGGTGGGAAAGTCTGGGGCGGGAAAGTCCGGGGCGGGCAGGCCGGGGGCAGACGAGATCATGCGCATTCCATTCAAGATTTCCGTGGATTTACAAACTATGCGGGAAGGCAGGCGAGAATGTAACCCCAAAAGTGGCGAAAATTGAAAAACCATGCCCTACGTTCAGCATTACATGAACGAAATTTCACGTTGCCCCCGCGCATAAAGGCGATAGTGTGGCGGAAAGACTTAATTCCAACCGGAACTCCGCATCCGGACAAGGGGCTTACCATGCGTCTTCTCAAACTCCTCACCCTGACGACGGCTCTGGCCCTGGTCACATCCCCCGTGCTGGCGGCCGACAACGGCCTGGCCACAGAGCGGACCCAGCACAGCCTGCACGGGCTGGAAGCCTATCTGGCTGCTGACAAGGCCGATGGCGGCGATCTGACAACAGCGGCCCGCTTTGGCACCTGGGGCGTCGATCTCGAGGGCATGGACACATCGGTCAAGCCGGGCGACAGCTTCTTCCGCTATGTTAACGGCAAGGCGCTGGACGGCATGGAAATCCCGGCCGACAAGACCTCCTACGGCGTCGCCTACAAGCTGCTGGACCTTTCGGAGGCGCGCTCCCAGGCCATCATCGAAAAACTGGCCGCGCGCAACGACCTGACCGGCGACGATGCCAAGATCGCGGCCATGTACAGGTCCATGATGGATACTCAGATCATCGAGGCGCGCGACGCCGCCCCCCTGGCACCCCTGCTGGCTTCGGTGCGGAGTATCAAGACCAGGTCCGAGATGGCCGCGTGGATGGGCAGGAGCTCAGGCACCTTCGGTTCGTCCTTCTTCGGCGCCTATGTCGCCGCCGACGAAAAGAACCCGCGCGTCAATGTCGTCAACATGGTTCAGTCCGGCCTGGGCCTGCCTGATCGCGACTATTACCTGAAGGAAAACTTCGCCGACAAGAAGGCCAAGTACGAGATCTACGTCGCCGACATGCTGCGCCTGGTGGGTTATCCCAACGCCGCCCAGGCGGCGAAGGACATCGTCGCCATGGAGACGAAGATCGCCGAAGTGTCGTGGACACGCATCGAGCGCCGCGACTCGACGAAAACGTACAATCCATTCTCTCGCGCCGAACTGGCCAAGTATGCGCCGGGCTTCGACTGGGCGGCCTTTTTCAAGGGCGCCCAGCTCGACAAGGCTTCGAAGGTGGTGGTCGGTGAAAACACGGCCTTCCCGAAGATCGCCCAGGTCTTCGCCGACACGCCGCTGGAAACGCTCAAAGCGTGGGAAACCTTCCGCGTCGTCGATGAGGCGGCACCCTATCTGTCAGAACGCTTCGTGCGCACCGCCTGGACCTTCCGCTCGAAAGAGCTTGGTGGCCAGAAGCAACAACGCCCGCGGTGGAAGCGCGCCATCTCGGCGGTCGAAGGCTCCCTGGGTGAAGCCCTGGGGCGTACCTATGTCGCCGAGTACTTCCCGGCCGAATCCAAGGCCAAGATGAAGGCCCTGGTCGACGACCTGCTGAGCGCCATGAAGATCCGCATCGATAACCTGACCTGGATGTCGCCGGACACCAAGGCCAAGGCGCAGGAAAAGCTCTCCAAGTTCGTCGTCAAGATCGGCTATCCCGACAAGTGGCGCGACTATTCCGGCCTGACCATCGAGGCCGGCGACCTCTACGGCAATCAGGAGCGCACCAGCGCCTTCAATTGGGCCTTCCAGGTGTCCAAGGTCGACCAGCCCGTTGACAGGCTGGAATGGGGAATGACACCACAGACTGTCAACGCCTACTATTCGCCGACCCAGAACGAGATCGTCTTTCCGGCCGCCATCCTGCAGCCGCCCTTCTTCGACCCGGAAGCCGACGCGGCGGTCAATTACGGCGGCATCGGTTCGGTTATCGGTCACGAAATCAGCCATGGCTTCGATGACCAGGGCCGCAACTATGACGGCGACGGTGTGCTGACCGACTGGTGGACCGCGCAAGACGCCGACAAGTTTACAGTGCAGGCGACAAAGCTCGGCGCCCAGTACGACGCGTTTGAGCCGGTGCCTGGCCATAAGGTCCAGGGCGGCCTGACCATGGGCGAGAACATCGCGGATCTCGCAGGGCTGATGATCGCGCTGGATGCCTACCGCCTCTCTCTGGACGGCAAGGAAGCCCCGGTGCTGGACGGCTTTACCGGCGACCAGCGCGTCTTTCTGGCGGCCGGTCAGGTGTGGCGTTCCAAACGCCGCGAAGCGACCATGATCCAACTGCTGGCCGTCGACTCACATTCGCCGGACGAGTTCCGCGCTCTGGGGCCCGCGCGCAACATCGATGCCTGGTACGACGCGTTCAAGGTGTTTGACGGCAAGTACTTCCTGAAGCCCGAAGACCGTGTCCGCATCTGGTAGCAGGGTCACGGACCCTGCACCCGGAAACCTGACAGCGCCGGTCGCTGCGGAACCCCGCATCGGCCGGTTTATTAATGCCGTCCGCGTTGCCTGAGCAGACCTATTGTCCACCAGACGGCGCCAGCCAGCACCAACACCGGCGCGCCCAACAGGACCATCTGGCAGACGGCAAAAGCAATATAGGTGCCCATGCCGAGCCACATCACGTGTCCCTCTGAAACGGCCATCATCACAGCGAAGGCCATCAGCATCGCGGCAAGGCACCACAGTATCATCCAGGCCGGCAGCGTCGTCGGTTTCACCGGCACGCCGCCCGGGTCAGCCAGGCGATTTCGTCGCTTAGTTTTTGTACCGGCACGGCAATGAGCCGCTCTTCCAGACCGATCGAGATAATCCCATGCACCGCCGCGAACAGGGTCCGCGCCCGGATTACCAGCGCGCGCCCGTCGAGGTCTGGCATGATCACACTCAAAGGTTCGGCAATATGGCGGAACAGCCGTAGCTGGTCCTGAGCCGCCCACTCCGGCAAGGGCGAATCCAGCCGCAGTTCGAAGATCATCCGCCATAACGGCAGGTTGTTGCGGGCGAAATCAAGATAGGTGTGCGCGACCGCCACCAGGCGTTCGATGGCCTCTTCGCGCGTCGCATTCGGCAGGTGGCCGGTGCGCTCGGTCGCCGCCTCGCCCAGGCGTCTCAGGGTCTTCGACGACACCAGCAGCAGCAGGGCGTCCATATCGGCGACGATATTATAGAGACCGCCCAGGGCAATGCCGATATCGGCCGCCAGGTCGCGCGCCTTCAGGCTCTGCAGGCCGGAATCGCAGATGCGCTTTTCGGCAGCGGCCATTAGCGCTTCCAGTTGCGCCTGGCGCTTGGACAGGGTGGTGGGGGTTACAGTCGTGGGTGTGGCGGTTTTCGCGACGGGTTTTGGGGCCATGGTTCGGCTCTTCTGGGAAATGTTATGAACGACGTTCATTTTTATATTGAACGCGGTTCAAAATATGCTACAAGAGGATCGTGAACGACGTTCATATCACCAAAAGCCCCGGTGATGAAGCGATTTGTTCACACCCCGGGGGGAGCTTTGGGGGGATTACCCAGGGAGAGGTGAGGGCGGCCACGTAACCTTCACCTCTCCTGCCTTCAACACATTTCCGCAGGAGGCGGAACCATGAAGCGCTTGATTCTGATCGTTGTGTCCGTGCTGGCCTGCGTTGCGTCCTATCAGGCCATGGCTCACGGTATTGAGACCAACCCGAAGCTGAAAGAAAATGCCGACAAGCTGACGGCCGATCTGGCCAATTTGCTGAACTACAAGCCGACCGATGGCGCGTCGGATGCCGGTCGCATCCGCCGGTATATGGATCCGGTTTAAGCCGGAATTTTAACCCGGACGGACACGGATTCCCCACCCATCAGGAACCCGCCGTGTAGCGGAATGTTTTCCAAGTAAGTCGGTCCACAGATTACACAGATTGCACAGATTCGATTGTACGAATTTCTTACAAAAATTTCTAATCTGTGCAATCTGTGGACTCCGTTTGCTAAATAACCGCTTCGCGGCGGGTTCAAGATTACCCGGAAAGCGAACGGTATCCCTACCCGGACTTTTGCTGCGCCATCAAAAGGCCCGCTACGCCGGCAATTCCGGCGACGACGCTCACCACGAAGGCCACCAGCAAGCCGGCGCCCCAGGCTGAGTCCAGCAACAGCTCAAGGCCATCCTTCCGGCTGGCCAGCCAGCAGAATATGGCAAACACCACAAAAGTCACGGCCAGGCCGCCAAAGGTGGCGACCAGGCTGACCACGGTCAGATACCGTTTCACACGTCCTCAACAGGCTCTCCGGGCGCCACCGTCCTTAGGCGGGACGGTCTGTTGACAAAGCAGCCCCTACCAGATCTTCACGCGATCCTCGGGCTTGAGGTAGTAGGTGTCGCTTTCCTTGACATTGAACAGGGTGTACCAGGCGTCGACATTGCGTACCGGACCGATGGCGCGGAAATTGTCCGGCGAGTGCGGGTCGGAAGCCACCACGAACTTGATGAAGTCGGGCTGATACTTGGTCTGCCACACCTGGGCGAACCCTAAGAAGACGCGCTGTTCGCCGGTAAATCCGTCGAGGACCGGCGACGGCTGGCCCTTAAGTGAGATTCTGTAGGCGTCGAGGCCCAGCAGGATACCGCCCAGGTCGGCGATGTTCTCGCCCATGGTCAGACCGCCCTGGATATGGATACCCGGCAACGGTTCAAAAGCGTCGTACTGGGCGCCCAGCTTCTTGGCCTCAGCGTCGAACTTGGCCGAATCCTCGGCGGTCCACCAGTCGGTCAACACGCCATTGGCGTCATAGTTGCGTCCCTGATCGTCAAAGCCGTGGACGATTTCATGGCCGATGACGCCGCCGATGGCGCCGTAATTGACCGCCGGGTCGGCTTTCGCATCGAAGAAGGGCGGCTGCAGGATGGCCGCCGGGAAGACGATTTCGTTCTTGGTCGGTGAATAATAGGCGTTGACGTCCTGGGGGAACATTTCCCACACGCCTGGGTCGATTGGCTGGTCGATCCGGGCGATTTGATAGTCCCATTCGAACACTGACGAGCGTTCGATATTTCCGTACAGGTCGTCTGGCTTGACTACCAGCGCCTCATACGACCGCCACGCGTCAGGATAACCGATCTTGACGCCGAAGGTGGCCAGCTTTTCCAGCGCCTTGGCCTTGGTGGGGGCACTCATCCACGGCAGATTCTCGATACGGATCTTCATGGCGGCCAGCAGGTCGGCGACCAGGGCCTCCATCTGGGCCTTGGATTCGGCTGGGAAATAGTCGTCGACATAGGCCTTGCCCAGCGATTCGCCCATGCGTTCGCCCGTGATCGAAATGGCGCGCTTCCACAACGGTCGTTGTTCCTGGACACCGTACAACGCCTTGGAACGGAAATCGAAGCGGCGCGAATAGAAGCGGTCCGACAGATAGGCAGCGGCCTGGTCGGCGGCGCGAAAGGTCTCCCATGCCTTCAGGGTTTCCAGCGGGGTGTCGGCATAAATCCTGGCAATCTTGGGGAAGGCGGTGTTCTGGCCGACAATGACCTTTTGCGCCCCAGCGGCGCCGGCAGCCTTGAAGAAGCCATCCCAGCCAAAGCCCGGTGCGTAGGTGTTCAGGTCCTTCAGCGCCATCGGGTTATAGGTCTTGGTATCGTCGCGGCTTTCGATCTTGGTCCAGTGAACCTTGGCGATCTCAGTTTCCAGGGCGACGATGTCCGCCGCCGCCTGGGCTGCATTGGGATAGGCCACCATGCGCAGCAGGTCGGTGACATAGGCCTGGTAGGCCGCCTTCTTGTCGGCATAGGTCTCCGACAGATAGTAGTCGCGGTCGGGCAGACCCAGACCGCCCTGGGTCAGTTGCACGGCGTAATAGCCGGGCTTCTTGGCATCGTCATAGACCGACAGGTCAAAAAATGACGAGCCGAAACCCTTTGAGGTCCAGCCCATATAGGCCGCCATCTCGGCCTTGGTCTTTATGTTCGAGATCTGCCGCAGTTGGGGCGCGAAGGGCGCCACGTCGCGCTGGTTCTTCAGGTCCTTGTTCATGACGCTTCGGTACATGTCGGCGATCTTCAGGTCTTCGCCGCTCAGGTCGGTGCGCGCCGCCAGGCCGGTGATCAGGGCGTTCAGGCGCACTTCTGACAGGTCATAGAGGATGTTGAAGCTGCCATAGCCCGGCTGGTCGCCTGGAATCTGCATGTTCTTGAGGGCGGTGCCGTTGGCATATTCAAAGAAGTTGTCGCCGGGCTCGACGGCCGGGTCCATGCCGTCGATGGCGAAGCCCCAGGTGCCGTAACGCTTGGCTTCGATCGAGGTGACCGGTTCGGCCGCGCCGGGCGCCGGATCGGCCACCAGGCGGTGGGAGATTTCCGGAGGCGCGGGCGAAACATAGGCCAGGGCCGGCGCAGCCACGAGAGGCAAGCCGAGCACGATTGCGGACGTCAGCAGGCGGGTACGAAATATGCGCATGGAAGGTCTTTCACAAAACGGCGCACATGTCCCCGGCGCCTGGATAACAGCCGGCGTCGACATTGATACAAATCAGACCAATTGTATCATGAAATTTTCTTAATGCGTTGAGGCGTTAGCAAAAAAACTTAACTTTTCTCTAAGATTTGACAATCTCGTCAAAACCGCCACAATTCGACGCAAAAAAAAGCCCGCCGAGGGGGATACCACGCGGCGAGCTTTCTGTTTTATTTTAAACGAGCGTTTCCTCCCCGAAACGCTGGAACCGACTTCTCTCTGCGGGAGAAGTTCCGTTCTCTTGAGACCGCAATAACCAGATTTCTCCCTACCGTGTCAACAATGATTTCTCACATTATGTCAAAATTATTCTGACCCTGGCCAAGCTTGTATCAGTCTCAACCAAATCGGTCAAAAAACGCCCCGGATTTGACAACGGTGTCAGTCGTTTTTTGCGATATTTTTCAGATAGTTGATAGCGTCTGCCCGGGGCAAGGTCACCTGCCCTGGGCGACCTTCGCGCCAGGCCTTATTGTCACTAATTTGCAACGATAAATCGCGACCTAAATCGAGGTCCTTTATGGTAACGGTACCACTTTTTAGTTCGTCCTCGCCGATCATTACGGCCGCTGGCGACAGGCGCCGGTCGGCATACTTCATCTGGGCCTTCATGCCCGACCGGCCGAGATAAACCTCCACCGCCAAGCCAGCCCTGCGGACCTCCGCGGCCATCTGGAAATAGGCGCCCATGTCGGCTTCGGAAAAGTTGATGATGACGATCGGGCCGCGCGCCGCTGTCGCCTTTTCGCCCTCGACCAGGCGAAGGGCTGCGGCAAGGCGCGACACGCCGAACGAGAAGCCGGTCGCCGGAATGCGTTCGCCGGTGAAGCGCGCCACCAGGTCGTCATAGCGGCCGCCGCCGCCGACGCTGCCGAAGCGAACCAGTTCGCCTTTTTCGTCACGCGTCTCCAGCAGCAGCTCGGCTTCGAACACGGCGCCGGTATAGTATTCCAACCCGCGCACGATCGACGGTTCGAACACCGCGGCACTGTCGGACACGCCCAAAGCCGTCAGGGCGGTATCGATGCGCGTCAGGTCTTCCAGTCCGGCCTGTCCTTCCGCCGAATTGGCCAGCACATTACCCAGGCGCTGCAAGACCAGCGCGCGCGCTGCGCCGCCGTCGGCGGCCATAACGAAGTCGAGGACCGGACGAATCGCAGTTTCGTTCAGTCCGGCGCCCTTGGTGAAGTCGCCGCTGTCGTCCTTGCGGCCCTTGCCCAGCAACAGTTCGACGCCCGCAATCCCCAGGCGATCGAGTTTGTCAATGGCGCGCAGTACCGCCATTTGTTCGCCAGCGTGGGTGACGCCCAGACTGGTGAGCAGGCCGTTGAGCAGTTTGCGATTGTTGACGCGCAGAAGAGCCGGTACGCCGGCCGCCTTGAAGCCTGCCACGGCCAGCGCAATGATCTCCGCATCGGCTTCCGGCCGGTCGCTGCCGACAGTGTCGGCATCGCACTGGATAAACTCACGCAGACGGCCGGGACCGGGCTTTTCGTTGCGGTACACCGGACCGAAAGCATAGCGGCGGAACGGCTTGGGCAGGCTGTCCCAGTTCTGGGCGGCGAATCGGGCCAGGGGCGCGGTCAGGTCGTAGCGCAGTGCCATCCATTGATCGTCATCGTCCTGAAGTGCGAAGACGCCGACATTGGGCCGGTCGGAATCGGGCAGGAACTTGCCGAGCGCATCGGCATATTCAAAAGCCGGGGTCTGCAGGGCTTCGAAACCAAAGTCTTCGTAGACCTTGGTGACGGTCTCGACCAGTCGGCGTTCGAGCGCAATCTGGCCGGCACGTTTATCGGTGAATCCGCGCGGCGCGCGGGGTTCGGGGCGGGATTGGGGAGCTTGATCTGTCATGTCTGCGCCTTAGCCCATGCAGCCTTAAAGGACAAGGCAAGGCCGCTTTTCGACGCCCGGGGATGATCGGGATTATTCGCAAATTGTTCGCCTGTATGGGGAAAATGATCATAGTTCGGTATTTTGACACCTATGTCAAAAAAATCAGGTAACGCACTGTTAAATGTGGCGAAAGGGTGGTAAACATGAGGCTCCCTTAAAGGAGGGCAAAACTATGAGCAAGCGTTCCCATGCAATGGAAAGTGTCTCGCGTTTTGTGATTGCTGCGTTAGGTGCGACGGCTCTGATCGGTGCTGTCGGCTGGGCATTCATGGCTTTCGACAACGGCGGCTGCAGTGGCGGCATCGAGTGCCGGACACAATCCGAGCGGACACAAGTCCAGTACTGACGACCGGATTTCTGCCAGACAGTGGCCGTCTGGAGCGCAATCCGATAAAAAGGACGCCATCGCACGGGCGCTCCCGTTTTTGGAAAAATTGCGCGACAAAACAGAAACCTGGAGCGATGTTTTGATTCCATCAAAACCCATTTCGCTCTGGTGACGGCCAGCATCCCCCTCTTTCACCCCTGTGCCTGTCGCAGGGGGAAGAGCAGGTGCGTGTTAACGCTTTCTTGTTAACGCTTTCTTGGCCGGAAATTTGCACTATGCGTTCCAACCCAAGCCTCATGCCCAAGAGTGAATTGCCACTTTTGGGCATGAGGCGTCCCAAAAACATCAAGCAGAATGATACGTCTCTTCAGAATCATTCTGAACTGGTGAAGGAGCGCACAATGAAACACGCCATATTCCTGGCGGCGCTGCTCGGCATGAGCGCCGTCGCAGGTGTTTCGTGCGCCAGCTTGCCGGAAACGCCCGCGACCAGCGCGATATCGCGTGAGCCCTTCTATGCCGGCCTTGTCACCCGCGCCGCGCAACTGAAAGCGCAGATGGATGGCTTTGCGCCGTCCCTGGACGCTCGTGCCCGTCCGGGCTTCGACGCCTTTGTCCGTGATATCCGTGCCTTGGCCGAGGATGATATGAAGGCGCACCTGGATTTGAAGGCGCGCGGTACCGACAGCGACCTGAAGTGCATCCTCAAAGGGGTGTCACTGGATCTCAACATCAAGATGGACGCCATCCTGGCGGCGAAAAACGAAGCCGAACTGGCGACGGCTTATCAGGATATGTCGCTGCTGCTGAGCGACAATATCGACGTCATTGTCACCCCGGCGACGGCGGAGTCCGGTTTGGACTGCATCATCGAATTCGGCGCAGGGTAACTAGTCGTCCGTGAACAACGCGCAGGGCATTGAAGTGGCTGAATAATTTTCGCATCTGAAGTATTCGTCATTGCCAGAAATGGCGG
>NZ_AWGC01000003.1 GCF_000495835.1 Asticcacaulis sp. AC402 | reverse complement strand
TTTTCGTAGCGATTTTCTTGCAATTGACGATCGGCTTTTTGCGTGATTCCCTTGTCGCTATAGCGGCCGTGGGAGAGTGAATCGTGCGTCCAAAAGAGCGTCGGCAGACCGGGCAAAGAGATATCTTTCAATCGCGCCTGGACCAGATCATCGATCCGACCCACCCGCTGGTGAAGCTGGCGCAAAAGATCGACTGGACCTTTGTTGAGACCAAGCTTGGCGCGGTTTACACCGATAAGAAAGGTCGGCCGCCTCTGCCGACACGGTTGATGGCTGGGCTGGCGATCCTGAAGGCCACGCACGATCTGTCGGACGAGGTTTTGTGCGCTCGTTGGCTTGAAAACCCTTATTATCAATACTTTTGCGGCGAAGAATTCTTTCGTCACCGTCTGCCGTTTGACCGCTCGTCAATCACGCGTTGGCGCCAGCGCATGGGAGAAGACACCCTTGTCGCCTTGGTGCAGGAGAGTCTGGCTGTGGCGACAAGGACAGGTGCAGCCAAACCCACGGATTTTCGCCAGGTGATTGTCGACACCACGGTCCAGCCCAAGAACGTCATGTTTCCTACGGATGCTCGGTTGATGCATCGGGCGCGCGAACGGCTGGTGCGAATGGGCAAGGCCTTGGGCGTCAATATGCGTCAAACCTATGAGCGGGTCGGCAAGCTGGCCTTGATCAAACATCAGCGCTACGCCCATGCCAAACAGTTCAAGAGGGCCAACAAGGCCCTGCGAACCCTGCGAACCCAACTGGGCCGCGTCATCCGCGATATCCGACGCAAGATTGGAACAGACGAAGTTTTGAACGCAGCCTTCGCCACCCAGCTCTCCCTTGCCAATCGGGTGCGTGAGCAGCGCCAGCGCCAACGTGGCAAGAAGGTTTATTCCCTGCACGCTCCTGAGGTCGAGTGTATCGGCAAGGGCAAGGCCCACAAACCCTACGAGTTCGGCGTCAAGGTCAGTGTTGCCACGCCCATCCAGCGCTCAAAGGGCGGTCAGTTCGTTGCCCACATCAAAGCCCTGCCAGGCGCACCCTATGACGGTCATACTTTGGAAAAGGTCCTGCCCGAGATCGAGAGACAGATCGGCGTCAGCCTGACCCGGATCGTTGCCGACGCAGGCTACAAAGGTCACAACGCCACTGACAAACATCGATTGAAAGTCTTCACCTCAGGCCAAAAGCGCGGCGTGACCGACACCATCAAGAAAGCCTTGCGCCGCCGAGCCGCGGTCGAGCCCGTCATCGGCCATCTCAAGGCTGAGCATCGAATGGGCCGCAATTATCTCGCCGGTCGCACCGGCGACGCCATAAATGCCGTCCTCGCCGCCGTCGGCTACAACTTCAGCCTCCTCATCAAATGGCTCAAGCTTTTGTTTGCCCTCATCATCGCCGAAATCGTCGCTACGCCACACCAAAAAACCAACCTAAACGCAGCCTAAAACCGGTTCTTCACGGACGACTAACTACTTCCCCGTTTTCAGCAGTTTGACGATATCGCCCTTGTCCAGCATCTGCGGCAGGACCTTGGGCTCGGCCTTGTTCGGCCCGTAATAGACGTAGAGCGGCACGCCCGACCGGCCGAACAGCGACAGGTAGCGGGAAATCTCGGCGTCCTGATTGGTCCAATCCCCGACCATATAGGTTGTCCCGGTAGCCTTGAAGGCGTCGGCGACCTCGGGCGTGTACAGGACCCGCATCTCATTGACCTTGCAGGTGACGCACCAGGCGGCGGTCATGTCGACCAGCACCGGCGTGCCCTCGGCGCGCAGTTGCGTCAGCCGGTTCATGTCGAAGGCAACATGGTCGGTTGCCGTCGCCACGCCGGACTTGCTGGCGGGCGGCAGGCCAAGGGTAGCAGAAAAAGCGGCGGCAACGACCGCTGTCACGACCATGCCGATCCGCACCGGCGCCGGCAGTTGTTTCACCGCCAACCCGGCCCCGATCAGCACCACGGCCAAAAGCAGCACTGTCAGGCCCAGGCCAGTGACCTGCTGGGCGAACACCCAGATCAGCCAAAGGGCAGCGCCGTACATCAGGAGCGAAAGTCCACGCTGGAGCCAGGTCATCCAGGCTCCGGGTTTCGGCAGGATACGCGCCACGGCTGGTACAGAGATGATCAGGAAGGTCAGTGCGACGAACGGCAGGGCAAAACCCAGGCCCAGTGCCAGGAAGATAGCGACGGCCGTCAGGCCGCCCTGGGTCAGGCCGACCCCGATGGCCGGCCCCATAAAGGGCGCGGTACACGGCGCGGCGACGACCACCGCCAGTACGCCGGTCAGGAAAGCGGATAAAATCGGGCGCTTCTGGTCCAGTTGAACCCCGCCGCCGAAGCGTTGCAGGGTCGCGCCGAACGAAACCAATCCCGACATGTTGAGTGCCACCAACAGCATGACAACCGCCAGCGCAGCTGTGACATAGGGCGATTGCAGTTGGAAGCCCCAGCCGACCTGGGCACCGAACGCCCGAGCCAGCACAATGACCGCGGCCAGGGCCAGGAAGCTTAAGATCACCCCGCCACCATAGGCCAGGGCTTCGCCACGGGCTTTGGCCTCGTCATGGCCGGCGCGCGACAGGGCTAGCAGCTTCATCGACAGGACGGGGAAGACGCAGGGCATCAGGTTCAGGATCATCCCGCCCAGTAGCGCGCCCAGCGCCGCCAGTACGATGCCGCCCAGGGAGGTATCGGCCGAGGCACCAACCGTGCTGCCCAGGCCATGGACGCCGGGCGCCAAGGGTGCACGTGTCAACTTGACCTCATAGGCCGTGCCGTCTTTGAACTTGAGAACGCCGTTCAGATCGCCGTCAGGCAGGCCGCCGGCAGCCTTTGTGCGGATGGTGAAGCCCCCGGGGCCGGTATCGACGGTCTGGGGCGCCGGAGCACTCAGGACTTTTTCCTGGGCAATGAAGAAATAGGCATTCTGTGGTGACGGCAGGTCGCGGGCGGCGAAGCCCAGTTCGGCAACGCCGTTGGAGACAGCGATGGTACCAAAAAATGGCGCGAGCTTGGGCAGGGCCTTTTCGGCCTTGGCGATGGTCTTGGCGTCGGCGCCTGGAGAGATTGCGCCGATCGTCAGGCGCAGGGAGACTTCGAGGCTTTCCGGGATACAAATCTTCTCGCACACCAGGAAGTCGACACGGGCTTTCAGCGGCAGTGCCTCTCCGGTTCCGAGCTTTGAGGCATTTTGCAGCGGCAGCAGCAGGACAGTTCGGTCTTCATAACCATAGCTCATCAGGTCAAAGGTCGGGATGGCCTTGGGTACCGGGAACCGCGGGGCGCCGATGGTGACGCCATCCGGCAGGCTCCAGGTGAATTTCGGCGGCAGGCCGGTATCGCCGGCATTGATCCAGTAGGTATGCCAGCCCGGAGCCGTCTTGTAATCCAGCGCCAGCATGACCTCTCCGCCCTGGGGCACGCTGGGAGAGACGGCGATCAGCTTCGCCTCGATATGGGCGGATTTGCCTTCGGAGGCTTGGGCCTGGGCTGTCATCAGACCCAGCAGGAGAACAATGGATGTTACCAGACGAACAATGAAAGACACGTAAGACGACCCCTGACGAGACAACCCGGTTAGTCTATACGATCGCAGGCATCATAGGGTGATAAAAAAACTGCGGCAATGTGTGAGATTTTTCACCGCCGGTGTGCGAGGTATGTGACGCAAGGTTTGACCACCAACCACTCTGAGGGACACGAACTCCCGGATGTGTTCTCACCGCCGGTTCGGTGGTGCGGTTCAAAATACTTTCGTCCGATGCTACAATCCACAACGTTCAAGCGCGCCTGGAAGTTCGTGACTGTTCGTGTCGGTTTGTGGTAACAAACCCTTACAAATCCACGTTCAGCTTACGCGCCAGGCTCAGGATTTCATTGCGCAGTGACCCATTGGACGAACCCATCATCTTGTTGATGGCCTTGCCCGCAGCATCACGGTCACACGACAAAATCATCCGCTTGACCTGGCCCATGCCCGCCGGCGGCATTGACAACCGGTTGAAGCCCAGGGCCACCAGCACGAACGCTTCCAGAGGCCGGCCGGCAATTTCGCCGCACACCGATACCGGCGTGCCCGACTCTTCGGCCGCTTGCTGGATGCTGGCCAAAGCCCGCAGCATCGGCGGCGACAGCGGGTCGTAGCGGTCGCTCATCCGCGGATTGGTCCGGTCTGCCGCGAACAGATACTGCGCCAGGTCATTGGTCCCGACAGACGCGAAATCGACCAGCGGCAACAGCGCATCCAGGTGCCACAACAGCGACGGACACTCGATCATCGCGCCCACCCGCAGCAACGAGGGCAGGGGACGGCCGCGGCGGCGGGCCCAGTTGCATTCGATATCGACCATTTCGCGCGCCTGGCGGAATTCGTCGATCGAAGCCACCATTGGGAACATAACCCGCAACTCGCGCCCGCGCGCCGCCGTCAGCAGCGCCCGGATCTGCATACGCAACAGCGCCGGCCGATCCAGCCCCATGCGGATGGCGCGCCAGCCCAGAGCCGGGTTCTCCTCGCGCTCCATCTCCATGTAGGGCAGGATCTTGTCGCCACCCAGGTCGAGGGTGCGGAAAGTCACCGGCCGGTCGCCGGCGCCGTCCATGATGCGCTCGTAAAGTTCGGTCTGGCGCCGCAGCCGCGGCAGGTCCTCGGACACCATGAACTGGAATTCGGTGCGGAACAGGCCAATGCCCTCGGCTCCCGTCTCGTTCATGATCTCGATGTCGAATTCCAGGCCGGCATTCATCAGCAGGGCGATACGCTGGCCATCCTTGGTGACCGCGGCCGTATTCTTGATCTTGACGAATTCGGCCCGGCGCTGGGCCCGCACATCCATCCGCGCCGTTGCCGCTTCGATGATGTCGGGCCGCGGCCGCAGATAGGCTTCTCCGGTTTCCCCGTCGACAATCACGACATCGCCCTGACTCACCCGGTCGCGCAGGGTTTGCAGCCGGCCGACACAGGGAATCTGCAGGGCGCGGGCGACAATGGCGGCGTGGTTCGACGACGACCCTTCCTCCAGCAGAATGCCCTTCAGCTTGTTGCGATCGTATTCCAGCAGGTCGGCCGGGCCTAAGTCGCGCGCCACCAGGATGGAGTTGTCCGGGATGAGCCGCTTGGCGGTGTTCTTGCCGGCCAGGACGCGCAGCAGACGATTGGCCAGGTCCTCCATATCGTGCAGCCGCTCGCGCAGGTATGAGTCGCGGGCATTGTTCAGGCGCGCGCGTTGCTCGTTGCGCACGCGCTCGACGGCGGCTTCGGCGGTCAGGCCAGACTTGACCGCTTCGGTCAGGGCGCGCACCCAACTGCGGTCATGGGCGAACATGCGGTAGGTTTCGAGCACATCGAAGGTCGGGCCGGCCAGGCCGTGCTGGCCTTCAAACATCTGATCGATCTGTTCGCGCAGGGCGTCGATGGCCGTCAGAAGGCGGATTTCCTCGGCGGCGGAGTCGTCGCTGAGCAGGTGTTCCGGCGTTACCGGCACCTCATGCAGCACCACGATGCCGAGCGAGATGCCGTCAGCGAAGACGCTGCCCTTGACCCGTTCCGGCCGCGTCGGCGCCAGTTCGATATCCTTGAGTTCCTCGATCCCGACAAGGTCGCCGGCCGTGACGATCTCGGCCAGCACCATGGCTATGATCTGGAGGTCCTCGACCTCCTCTTCCTCGTACTTGCGCGCCGCCATGTTCTGGACGACCAGTACGCCGATGGTGCGGCCGCCGCGCAGCAGGGGCACGCCGAGAAAGGACTTGTAGGGGTCTTCGCCGGTTTCCGGCCGGTAGGAGAAACTGGGGTGCGACAAGGCGTCCATCAGGCTGAGCGGGGCCCCGGCGCGGGCGACCTCACCGACGAGGCCTTCGCTGAGACGCATCCGCGTCTTGTGCACCGCTTCCGCCTTCAGCCCCTGGGTCGCGAACAGCTCCAGTTCTTCCGAGGTTCGGCGCAGATAGATCGAACAGACCTCGGCGACCATCGAATTGGCGATGATGCGGACCACCATGTCGAGGCGCGACTGGGCCGACTGCCCCTCCTCCATGGTCTCGCGGATCTGGCGCAGCAAACCGCGCTGGCCGGGCACGGTCAGTTTCGACTGTCCCTTGATGACGGGCCTGTTGGTCACGCCGTGAGCCTTCCCCATATTCGCGTTGCAGCCATTGACTGTGCGGCGGAATTCAACCGCTGTCTAGCCGTGGTGGACCCCGCGTCGCAAGTCACTGAACCGTGTATAATCACAATGGCTTAACAGACGGATACAATTTGGTGCCGAGGTGCCGCAGAGCGCGCACAAACGTGCCCGGCGGGCAACGAGCGCTCGCTGGCGCCCGTTGAAAAAATCAATATCTTCCTGAAGCCAGACTGCCCTGACGTTACGCTGCCCTGACGTTACGCTGCCCTGACGTTACGCTGCCATGTCCAGCAGGGCGGCCGATAGCTCAATCAGATCGACAGCGTCGAAGGGCTTTCGGATCTGGGCGTCGGCCCCGATGCGGCGGGTAGCATTGAGCGCATCATTGTCGCTGACCTGTTCATCCAGCCCGGCGGACATGGAGATCAGCTGCACTTTGGGCCACGTCGTCTTGATGGTGCGCATACCCTTGAACCCGCCCATGCCTGGCATGAAGACGTCGCACAACACCAGGTCGACGTGGGCAATGTCGACATTTGAAAAAGCCTCTTCCATAGACCCCGCCGCCGATACGCGGTAGCCAGCTGCGTCATAGGCGCGCTGGGCGATGGTGCGCACCGTCGAACTGTCATCAATAACAAGGACGTGCTTGCGTTTTTTACCGGTTGCGATGTCGGGAGTGACCGAGGCAAAGATATCGCGCAGCAGTGTCTCCGTGAAAGGTTTTTTCACGATATAGTCGGCACCGGTCTTTCTTGCGCTTTTTAAGGTGTCTTCAATGGTCTCACGGCTGGAGCCGGCCGTCATCAACATCATTGGAATGTGCGGCGCCAGGGTGCGGAAACGGCCGACATGTAACAGGGTGTTGTGCGCGCCGACAAATACGTCCAGCATCATGGCGTGAACCGATACCTGACCCAGGGATTCGATGGCGTCGCGGATGCTCTCGCAATGGACCGCCGACCAACCCAGGCGCGACAACATGGCGATGATTATGTTCGCCTGGGTACGGCTGTCTTCCAGAATGAGAACTGTCTTTTCCATTGTTCAGAGTATCGCGTGGCAATCGTTTGCAAATCTTTAAGCGCGACCAGAAAACCCGTGTAAACATTTGGTTCTCCAGATCCATTTCATGCGCGCGAGAAAGTCGACGCTGCAACCGTATAGCGTGTTCCTGTCTCTGGACCACTCGTCGGCTTAAGTCGTTCCGGGGCCGATATTGCCCCAGCCGCAGGCGACCAGCATTGTTGCCTTTCGGACGTGCGCCCTAGACTTATTGCGTACCAATCTTGTCCAATCCATAGGCGGCATGCAGGGCGCGAACCGCCAATTCCGTATAGGCCTCGTCGATGAGAACCGAAATTTTGATTTCCGAGGTTGAGATGACCTGGATGTTGATACCTTTTTCGGACAGGGACTGGAACATGGTCTGGGCGACCCCGGTATGCGAGCGCATGCCGACGCCGACGATCGAAATTTTCGACACGTTCTCGTCAACGCGCAGTTCCTCAAAGCCGATCTCCCCCTGAGCCGCCTGCATCAACCCCAGGGCCAGCTTGGCATCCCGGCGACCGACGGTGAACAACTGATTGGCGACCTCGCCGTTGCGGGCGTCTGACTGGACAATCATGTCGACATTGATATTGGCATCGGCCAGGCGGCCAAATATAGCCGCGGAGACGCCGACCTTGTTGGGCACACCCAGCAGGGTGATCTTGGCCTCATCACGGCTGTAGGCCACGCCGGAAACGATATGCTTTTCCACGATTTCTTCCTCATCGCACACGATGGTGCCCTGATCCGTAGCCTCACCCGGCTCGACAAAACTTGAAAGGACGCGCACCGGCATGCGGTAGGCCATGGCCAGCTCGACCGAGCGCGTCTGCAGCACCTTGGCGCCCAGGGACGCCATTTCCAGCATCTCTTCGAAGCTGATCTTTGCCAGGCGCCTGGCCTTGTTCTCGATGCGCGGATCAGTCGTATAGACACCGTCGACATCGGTATAGATGTCGCAACGGATGGCACCGGCCGCCACGGCGACGGCAACCGCCGAAGTGTCCGAGCCGCCGCGGCCCAGCGTCGTCAGGCGGCCGTCGTCGGTGACGCCCTGAAAGCCCGGCACCACGACGATCTCGCCCGAATCCATGGCAGCAACCAGCTTTTCGGGCGGAATTTCGGCGATACGCGCCTTGCCATGGACGTCCGTCGTCTTGATCGGAATCTGCCAGCCCTGCATCGAGCGGGCGCGGTAGCCCATATTGCGAAGTGTCATGGCCAGCAGGCCGGCGGTGACCTGTTCGCCAGAGGCGACGACGACATCATATTCGTCGTCGCTGGCGTCGTCATTGCCGGCGGCTGCGCCGGTCGGACGGCCGGCGCCGTCTGTCCAGGCGACCAGTTCGTTGGTCTTGCCGGCCATGGCCGATACAACCACAGCCACCTTGTTGCCGGCATCGTACTCGGCGGCGATCAGGCGCGCTGCCCGGCGTATGCGTTCCAGGTCGGCCATCGAGGTCCCACCGAACTTCATCACCAGACGCGTCATTTCGCCACTTTCTTTCTTGCGGACGCGCGCCTATCCTTTGGTCGCGCCTGTCATCTTGCGCGGGTTCTCTAACGTCGAAGCCGCTTGATCGCAAGGTTTTATCCGCGCGCGACAGATAAGAAATAGGCGTTCAAAATGGCGGAATCGCTAAACAATTCCGGTACGGCCAGCGGGTTTTCGATCGATGAGGGCGAGGTGGCCCGCTTCTCGGCCCTGGCCACCAGGTGGTGGGATGTGAAGGGTGAGTTCGCCCCACTGCACCGTTTCAACCCGACGCGCGTGCGCTTTATCCGCGACACCTGCCTGGATCATTTCGGGATGGACGAAAAGGCGAGGGCGCCGTTTAAGACTTTACGGCTGCTGGATGTCGGTTGCGGCGGCGGCCTGCTCAGCGAACCCATGCACCGGATGGGATTCACGGTCACCGGGCTCGACGCTTCCGAAAAGAACATCGGCACGGCGACGTCCCATGCCGGGGAGGGCGGGCTTGATATCCGCTACCTTAACCAGACCGTGGAGCAGTTGGCGGGGGCCGGGGAGGTCCTGTTCGATGTCGTTCTGACCATGGAGGTGATCGAGCACGTTGCCGATCCGGACGCCTTCCTGAAAACCTGCGCGTCTTTAGTGAAACCGGGTGGCCTGCTGTTTGTCGCCACCCTGAACCGCAGCCTGAAGGCCTATGCCCTGGCCATTATCGGGGCGGAATATGTCCTGAACTGGGTGCCGAGGGGGACGCACGACTGGACCAAATTCCTGTCGCCGTCGGAAATTCGCCAGTTCCTGGACGGTACACCCTTGCTGCCTGACCCGGCGGTGGGGGTGGAATTCAACCCGCTGACGCAACAATGGGGGTTGTCGGACGACACCGAGGTGAACTACATGATGGTCGCCCGCTATCCGGTGACAGCCGCCTTCTAACGGCAACCACCGGTGCTTCCGGATTCCACCGAATTGGAACCGCGAATGAACGCAAAAAAGAAGCGCCAAAGGCGCTTCAATCCGTCCTCAAACCACTGGTGGTGGAGTGAATACCGGAACATTCGCGTTCATTTGCTTTTTCAAACCTTTATTCGACATTAGCCATGCCCATTACCCTCGTCAAAGCCTGGACCGGCGCACAACAGCGCCTGAAGGCCGCCAATATCGATTCGCCGGCCATCGACGCCCGGCTGCTGCTCGAAGCCGCGACCGACGCCACCCGGACGGATATCATCACCGATCCGTACCGCGAATTGACCGCCGAGCAGGAAGCCACGCTGAACACCTATCTCGACCGGCGCGCCAAACGCGAACCGGTCGCCCGCATTCTCGGCCGCAAAGGCTTCTGGAAGCTGCTGCTGAACCTGAGCGACCACGTCCTGATTCCGCGGCCGGAAACCGAGGTCATCGTCGACATGATCCTTAAGAAAACCCAGCCGGCGGATGCCTTTACACTGGCAGATCTGGGCATCGGCTCCGGTGCCATCCTTCTGTCGGTCCTGTCCGAACGTCCGGCCGCCAAAGGGCTTGGCACCGATATCTCCGAAGAGGCCCTGGCGGTCGCCCGCGACAATGCCGCCAATCTCGGGCTCGACGGTCGCGCCGCCTTCCTGCGCACCTCATGGGGATCCGGCCTTGCCGACGCCAGCTTCGATATCGTCGCCTCCAATCCGCCCTATATCCGCTCGGATGTGATTCCCATGCTCGACCCCGAGGTCAAGAATCACGATCCCATGCTGGCCCTCGACGGTGGTCCGACAGGTCTGGCAGCGTATGAAGAGCTGGCGCCGGAAATTTTCCGCCTGCTCAAGCCCGGCGGCCATGCCCTGGTGGAAATCGGTTTCGACCAGTCACAAGACGTTGAAAGTCTTATGAAAGATGCTGGTTTTGGCGATGTCGCGACCTGGCTGGACCTGTCGAACCAGCCGCGTGTGGTCACCGCTACAAAGCCGTCATAAAAAAACACTTGGCAGGGCCTATAAACGGCGCTAACAGATAAGCGTCTTCCTCCCACCGTGAATGCGCCTTGGCACTTTCTTAAGTTAAGTCCTGGTATTATCGCGTCAGGGATACCGGCGAAGGCGCGCACTCAGAGCCACAACGGCTCCGGCGCCGGCCATGTTAGCCAGGACACAATTGCAAGCTTGATAGCCGCAGCCTTTTTGTTATCGCGCGGCTTCACGGGCAAGATTTTAGCACAGCGCCGCCTCCCCTCATATGACCAGGCGGGGCGAGAGAGACGTAAGTACACATGAAAGATTTCAGGGGCATGAAGCGGCAACGCAACCGTAACCGCAAGCCGCCGACGGGTAACCAGAGCAACCCGAACCGGGCCTACGAGTCGAACGGTCCCGAAGGCACCAAGGTGCGCGGCAACGCCCAGACCATCTACGAAAAGTATCAGCAACTGGCACGCGACGCCAACTCATCCGGTGACCGTGTCCTGGCCGAGAACCACTTGCAGCATGCCGAACACTATTTCCGTATGATCCGCCAGATGCAGCCGCAACGGCCGGTGTCGGAATTCGTCCAGCGAGACCCGTTTGCCTCGGCCTGGGACGACTACGACGATGATATCGACGGCGAAAACCCCGAACCGGATGCCCCCGAAGCCGTGGTCGAGGAACCGCTTCAGTCCGAAGATCGTCCTCGCTTCGACCGTGACCGGAATGGCAACAACAGCGACCGTAACAATCGCGATCGCAATAATCGCGATCGTGATCGTGATCGCGACCAGGAGCGCCCCCGTGAATTCCGCAACAACGGCGAGCGCCCCTATGGCGACCGTCAAAATGGCGACCGCCCCAACGGAGACCGCCCGAATACGCCGCGCGCGGAGCCGCGCGCTTTCGAGCCCCGCGAGGAGGGCGAAATCGGTCCTGACGGCCGCCGCGAAACCCGCCGCGAGCGCTATGAGCGCCGTCGTTCGCAACGCTTCGCCGAACAGGAATCCAATCTGAACGGCAGCTTCGCACCGTCACAACCTCAGCCAGCGGCCTTTGTCGCTTCGACCGAGCCGCTTGGCGCCCCGGTCGGCCGGGTGCCGTCGTCACTCACGGAATTCACAGCGCCGGCGTCTGTTACACCAGCGTTCGAAGCGCCGGTGGCGGCACAACCGGTCGTTCGCGAACCGCGTCCGCGCCGTGAAAAGCCGCAGCCTGTCGACGCCAGCCATCTTCCGGCCTTCTTGTCGCGTCCCACGCCGATGCCAGTCGCTGTTGAAGCCCAGGTCACCGAGGATGAAGCCCCGGCCAAACCCAAGCGCACGCGCAGGCGCAAGGAAGACGCCGCGGCGGAAGAAGCTTGAAAATCAAAGGCCTCCGATCTTTCGGAGGCCTTTTTCACAGATCGAGTGTACCTGATCGTTTCTAGAGCGGGATTTTGATGGAATCAAAATCCCGCTCTTTGTTTTGCTTTATCGCGCAATGTCTCCGAAAAGGGGCTGCCCACTTTATCGGATTGCGCTCCAATCCAGGCGCAGGTCGGCCACCACCGGGAAGTGGTCGGAGATCACCTTGCCGGCAAATGAGTCGGTCAGGACGCCATAACGCGTCACGGTAACGCCGCGGGCGACGAAGATGTGATCGATCGCCTCGCCCTGGGTCGATGCAATGTCGAACCCATTGAATGTCCCCGGCGGTCCGAAATCGACGGCGGCGCCGATACGCGCGTCCTTGAGGTTAAGACCTTCATCGTCGTTCAAGAGGCGGTAGGGGGCGCTGTCCGGGCCGGTGTTGAAATCGCCAAGGACGACGATCGTGGCCCCGGAATAGGATGGTGTCGCCTCGATCTGTCGCGCGCATTCTTCGCGGGCGACGGCGCCGACATGATCGAAATGAGTGTTGCGGATATCGAGGAGTCGGCCGGTCAACCGCTCGCGCAGGATGACGCGTGTAATGGTGCGGGGCAGATTGGCGTCGTAGTCCTTGCTGGGCGTGTCCGGCGTTCGCGAGCACCACTGTGTCGTCGCCTGCACCTTGTCGAAGCGGCTGGTGCGCCAGAACAGGGTGGTGGTCTCGCCACGCACACCGTCATCGCGACCGATACCATAGTGGTCAAAGTCAGGCCACTGTGCCGCCAGATACTCGACCTGCAACGGCAAGGCTTCCTGCACGCCCAGGATGTCGGGATCGGTAAACGCAACCTGCTTGGCCAGGGCCTGACGTCGTTCCGGCCAAGTCGGCCGGTCGTTGTCATTGGCATAACGGATATTGTAGCTCATCACGCGCAGGGTCGGCGGCGCAGCCTCCGGCAGCGTGGCGCAGGCGGTGAGCGATAGCAGGGCGAGGACGGCGAGGATTTTCATATCCATGCTTATAGCTCAGTCTTCGCCCTTCGTCAGGTCACGCTGATCGGAATCGTATTCCATGATGTCGCCCGGCTGGCACGCCAGCAACAGGCACAGTTTCGATAAGGTGTCGAAGCGCATGCCCTTGACCTTGCCGGTACGCAGCAGGGACATCTGGGTTTCGCTGATACCGACCTGAGCGGCCAGGTCCTTGGCGCGGATTTTACGCCGCGCCAGCATAACATCGAGGGTTACGCGTATGGGCATCTAGACAAAGTCTTCCAGTTCGGCCTGCAGTTTCGCGCCGACACGACCCAGGGCGCTCATCACCAGGCCGACCACGATCAGGACAAGGGGCAGTATGTGAATCGAAATGTCCGTGGCCTTCGGCTGGCCGCTTAGCAGAGAGACCCCATAGGGCACAAAAGTGATCGCGCTTAGCCCGCCCAGGCACAGGCAGGTGCCGATGCCGTTGAGCGCGCGCGCGGCGGCGGCGGAAAACGGCTTGCCGGAATCCAGTTCCCGAAAAACGCGGGCGGCGGGCCACAGGGCGGCGATGTAAAACAGGGTTGGAACCTGCCCCAACCAATAGGCCGGAGAAACCAGGGCCCACCAGAAGGGCCCCTCAAACACGCCAGGTTCCGGCGGCAGTTCGCGGGTTATCTCGAGCAGTCTCTGGAGCAAGGGGCAGACTATCAAGCCACCCATTATGACGCTGGTCGCCACGCTGTAGCTGCGGAAATTCTGTTGTGTCATGGCGATTTCCTTAAACGAATTGTTCCAACTCGGCCTTCAAGGCCTGGCCCTGTCTGGCCAGCAGGTAAAGCACCACACCAACCAGGCCGATCGTGACGCTTTCGATTTCGAGATTGTAGCGCACACCACGGGAGTGTTCGCTCAGCATGGGATACAGGGTCGGAATGATGAGGATTGCCAGCAAGGCGCCGTAAACCAGGCAACTGCCGGTTTCACGCAGCCCCTTGACCATGGCCGGCCCGAAGGCGTCACCGCGGCCGATCCGGCCGAAGACATTGGACGCCGCCCAGACGGCACAGAGATAAAGGCCCTGGGGCAGCAGGGTGAACCAGAAGAGAGAGACGACCTTCATATTGGCCCAGGTGTCACCGGCGGTGAAATCGAGCGTTTCCAGCTTACCCGACTTTTCGGAAATGAAGGCGAGCGCCAGCACGATTACCACGATCTTGATCACGATCGACAGGGCGGGCAAGGGAATGGGCAATTTCGACACGACGACGGGGCTCCGGATAAAAGTTCAATTTCTTTATCTCGAGGGCATATAAATTTAAATTAGACTTAAAGTCAAGCCTCGCGTGAACTCAAATTTCTTTTCCTCCCAATCGAAGATGGGGAGGTGGCGAGCAAGTGAAGGCCGAAGGCCGTAACGCGTCGAGACGGAGGGGTCCTCTTGGATCGCAAGCTCAACAAAAGGCGTGGTAATTATCAATCACGCCGCCAGTCGCTTTTCATTGACCAGGTTTAGCAACTCCGCTGCCGCCCGCGCGTCATCCAGCGCCCGGTGGTGGTTCTCCAGCCGGATGCCATACTCTTTCGACAGCGGCCCCAAGCCATAAGAGCCGTGACCGGGATAGTATTTGCGCATCCCCGCACATGTGCACAGCTTTGGCGCATGAAACCGCCGCTCCAGCCGGCGATACTCCGACGCAATAAAGCTGTGGTCGAAATTGACATTGTGGGCGACAAACACCGCGCCGCTCAGAAACGCCGCCAGATCATCGGCGATCTCGACGAACTTCGGCGCCCCGGCGACCATCTCGTTCGTGATCCCGGTCAGTTGGGTAATATAGCCCGGAATTCGCCGTTCGGGATTGATCAGAGACGACCATTCGGCGATGATCTTCCCGCCTCGGACCTTGACCGCGGCGATCTCCGTCACGCGGTCATTGACGGCGCGGCCACCGGTGGTTTCGACATCGACCACGACATAGGTGGTGTCCGGATCGGTGCGGTAGGCGACCTTCAGGATCGAGGCATCGAACCCGGCCTCCTGCAACAGCCTCAACCTCGCCAGCTGATGGCGACGGATCTGGTCGCCTTCAGCCTTGATCTCGACAAAACGAACCTCGTCTGCGCGCGTCAGCATCAGGTCGGGAAAGCCATCGCGCAGGGCATAGAAGTCCTTCGTCATTTCGCTGAGAATCCGATGCAGGGCCTGGGGCGGGGCCGCGCGCACAAACGACTGCATGCGGGCGCGTAAACCGGCATCCCAGTAGAACAGGCCATTGCCGGCGCCTTCGTGGCGGCGGAAGGTGCGAAGGATCAGATCCTCGACCCAGCCGTCCGCTATGCCCACCAGCTTATGCGCAATGGCGTCCGCGAATTTGACATGAAACGTCCGGTCCTTCAGCGTCTGGGGCACGGCATCGAAGCCGCACGAAAGTGCGCCTGGGCCTTCGAACAGCTCATCCCAGAAGACCAGGCCAAACAGGGCCGGCCACAGACCGTTTTCGCTGTGATGGCCCGACCAACCTTCGGCCTCGAAATGGTGCATGGCGGCGGCTTCGGGGAAACCGCGATACAGTTCGTCGACGGTAATCTGCGTCGTCGCGCGCAGCATATCGGTGAACACCGACGTCCGGCGCTTGCCGAACTTGCGTGCCAGGAAGTCCTGGGCGAACAGGCAGGCCTCGTCGTGGTCGGGGGCCTCCAGCATGGCCTCCAGACGCGCGCGGACATCCTCATGGTCGCCCCGCGCATACAGCAGGCGCACGCTGCGCTCCTGGCTGTCGAAGGCGCTCGACAGCCCATAAAGCGCCAGGGCCTGTTCGCCATCGCCGCGCTTTTCGTGATGCTGGCCCAACTGAAACAGCAGGTCGTTGCGCAGACCCTGGCTGAACTCGGTTGGCGCCGGCGGCAGGGCATCGAGATCGATCCGCTCCGGGTGTTCGCCGTGGCGCAACCGGCGCAGGGTGTGGCTGTAAACAAAGCCGGCCCGGGCCTCGTCGATCGAGTCGAACCGGGCGGTGTAGGCCTCGCGCGCCTTGACCGACACCACGCCTAAGTCGCGCAGGGTAAAACTCAGCAGATTGTCGTTGAGGCGGCCAAAATAGAGATAAAGCAAAAAGCCCAGCGTCTCCTTGTGACAGGGCACGACCAGTTGCGACAGCCCGAACACGGTGTCCAGCTCATCGGGCTCCAGCGCCTGGACCAGCCACTCTACCAGTTCCGGTTTCGCCCACGATGCCTTGAAGCCTTCGACACCACCCTGACGCGCCTGGGCGACCAGGTCGGTCTTGCTGAGTTCATTCAAGCAATGACGAAAATCCTCGGCTTGGGCGGGACGGATAAACCCTGCTGCCTTCAACCGCTCCAGCCCGCCTTCGACCCCACCGATTTCGGTATAGCTCAGGTCCGCCGCGGTAAAGGCCTGCTTCTTGCGATTGCACATGCGCACAAACAGGCATTGAGCATCGTCATCCAGCGCGGCGAACTGTTTGAGAAACGCTCGTTCTGCCTCACCCAGAACATCGCCGTACAGCCGGGCGACAAAGCCGGTCATTTCGACGAAATGATCGCGGTAATAGGTCGGCGGCAGGACAAGTGTACGGGACATGCGAAGTTTGTTCTATCTTCGTTCTAACCGCAAGGCAAGCCTGCGCACCATCACAAGCCTGTTTCCCTTAATCCTCCCCCGCTGCGCGGGGGAGGTGGCGAGCGAGCGAGCCCGCAGGGCGCAGCGAGTCGAGACGGAGGGGGCGTCCCAAGCTCAAAAACCTTCAAAAATCCCCTTCGGCCACCTGGAAGCACGCAATCCCGGCCTTGCGCCACATCTTCACGACCTTGTCGCGGTCGTCGAAGACGCAGAGGATCCGCTCTTTCGGCACCACCCCGTCCTCAACCCAGGCCAGCTTCAGCACATTGTCGGGCGTATTGTCGCCGCGCCGTCGCATGATCAGCTCATGATACGGCACCTGGTGCTGCGCCAGCCAGGCTTCGGTCTCCTTGCGGACCTCGTCGCTGCGGCCGGTCAGAATACAGACCCTGAACTTCGGATACAGGTTGCGCAGGATGACGATCACCGCCTCCAGCGGCTTGTCGTCGACGCAATCGGCGAAGAACTGTCGCCAGTTCCGTCTGCCGCCGGTAATATGATGTTTGCGGTGGTCGATATCGGCGATGGTGCCGTCGAGATCGAAGACGATGATGTCACGTTGCATGCTGCGCCTGTGCGTGTTTCAGCGTAAAAAGTCGACTTGTCTCTACAGGCGATAATCGGGATGGCACCAGCCATAAAAGCGATCCATGACGTCCATAACGACGTCTTCCGAAGGCTCATCATCAAGTTCGCGAAGTTCCGCTCTCAGAACTTCGAGACCGTCGAGGACGTCCTGCCTGTCCACGCCCGAGCGAAGAAGCTGTTCAACCCGGTGGTTGATCAAGGCCGCCCGATCCCCACTGTCTGTCGCAGCAGTCCTGAGCCAGGCAAGCCACTCCGGTTCAATATCTTCTTTCATGTCCCGACATAGCCGATTCACACCTCGTCCCCCAGCCCATCACGCGGCGGATTGCACGCCCTGGCCAGATAGTCCCTGATCTCAGCATAGCCATTGTCGCGGTCGGTTTGACTCAACTGCCCGCGCGCCGCCAATCCCTCCCAGGTCGAACGCGTTTCCTGCCACGTCTGGCAGGCCTTGTCATAACGGCCGGCATTGTAGAAATTACCCCCGCGCGTCGCCAGGGTCGTCGCCAGACCCCGAACCGCAAACGGCGCGCCGTCGGCGATCTCGATGCGTTTGCGCTGGGCAGCAATGACCTCGTCACTGACCTTTTCCGCTTCGTCATACTGTTTTCGGTCGGTCAGCACCTGAGCATAGACATCGCCGACCGCCGCGATCAGTTCCAGGGCGCCGGTATCGGCCGGATCACGCTTTTGCAAAGCCTTCGCCAGCGTAAAGGCTTCGGAAATCGTTGCCTGGGCTTCAGTGTCGCGCCCGTTGGTACGGTGAACAATGGCATTGTAGCGCAAAGCCAGGGTAAGCCCGCGCGTCACCTTGGGATTTTGTGGATCGCGGCGGACGCGTTCGCGGTTCACGGCTATGTTCTCGGCCAGAACGGCCTTGGCTTCGTCTGGCTTCTTGAGCTTGTGCCAGGCCTCGCCCAGCAGCCTCAAGGAGGAACTGCGTCCCGCCAGAACGGCCAGATCCTTGCGGAATTCGGGCTTCAAACCCTTGTAGAAAGAATCCGCCCGCAATAGCGCATCGCGGGCTTTTTCGAACTCATCCACCCACAGCCAGGAATCGCCCTCGGCCTGGATCGCCATCAGATAGGTGGCGGCCAGCCTGACGTCGGTCGTGGCGCGGTCTTTCAAGAGGGCTTGCGCTGCCAACGCCTGCTCGCGCGCTTTCGCCGAATTACTGTCATTATAGAGGTTGTTGCCCGACTGCTCGACCAGCAGCCCGGCATAGGCCGCCGCCGCCTCGGCATTGCCAGGATTCTCGTCATGGACGGCTTTCAGTACCGCCTCGCCGCGTGCCAGCAGGGCCGTGGCGTCCTTGTATCGGCCCAGGGTTGCTTCCTGGCCACCGCCCATCACCTGGGACAGCCGCACGAACCCCTTGCCGGCCTCTATGCGCACCCCCACCGGGGCGCTGCGGTCCTCGGCCAGCTTTTCAAGATAGTCGACGCCGGTCTGGGCGATCAGCAAGCGTGCCTTGGTGGTGCCCGGTACAGCGCTGACCTCGTCATAGACGTCGAACAACAGCGTATTGGCCAGGGCGCGGGTCTCAGCGTAGCGAGTCTCGGCCTCGGCGCGGGCGGTTTCTGCGCGTTGATTTGCCGCCAGGGTCAGACCGAAAGCGGTCACGATGGCGATGGCGGCAACGCCGGCAGCCGCGGCGCCGAAGCGGTGGCGCATGACGAACTTGCCGAAGACATAGGCCCGCCCGCCCGCCATCGCGGCGACGGGGTAATCCTTGCGCCAGGCTTCGATATCGGCCAGCAGGGCCTCAGCGGTCGCATAGCGGTCGCCGGGCCTTTGCGCCGTGGCGCGGGCGATGATGGCCTTGATTTCGTCATCGGCGTCATAAGCCAGCCTGTCCAGCAGCCGGCCCAGCGAATAGATGTCGGCGGCGGTGGTCACTTCCGAACTGGTCAGCCGCTCCGGCGCCGCGAACCCCGGCGTCAGACTGAGATTGGCCGAGGCCAGCGACGCCTTGGTCGTTCCTCCGTTGCCGTCGCTGCCCACGTTATTGGCAGTTAACTTGGCGATGCCGAAGTCGATCAGCTTGGCGACGCCGTCGCGGGTGACCAGGACATTGGATGGCGTCAGGTCACGATGAACCACCAGGCTGCGGTGGGCGCAGGCGACGGCGCGGCACATATCGCCGAACAGGGCCAGGCGGCGGTCCGGCGACGGGTCTTCTTCCTCAACCCACCGCATCAGCGGCAGGCCGTCGACCCATTCCATGACGATATAGGGCGCGCCATCTTCGGTTTCGCCGCCGTCATACAGGCGTGCGATATTGGGATGGCTGAGTTGGGCCAGGGTCTGGCGTTCGCGTCGGAAGCGTTCGACCAGGGACTCCGACAGCAGGCCGGGCTTGATGACTTTGATAGCCACCGTGTGGGCGAAGTCGCCGGTCGCGCGTTCGCCCTTATAGACCGAGCCCATGCCGCCACGCCCGATCAGCCCGGTGATGCGGTAGGCACCCATGCGCTCGGGTTCGTTCTCGGGCTCGACGGTATCCGTAGCGCCGCCGGTTCTGAGATTGTGAAGCGTATCGGCCTGCAGCATGGCCAGCAGCCGTTCGCGCACCTTCGGCCGGCCGGCAGCGTTTACGTCGATCCACGCCATGCGGTCGGGTTCCGGCACATCCAGCAGCGCTTCGAACAGGGATATGGCTTCGCGTTCGTCGCCTAAATCCGTCATTGGTCGACCGGGTGTAACAGGGCGTCGGTCAGCCAGGCGCGCGCCACCAGCCACCGTCGCTTTACGGTCGCTTCGGACAGGCCGGTGACCTCGGCTATGTCCTCGACCGTCATGCCGCCGAAATAGCGCATCTCCACCAACTCCATCAGGGCCTCGTCTATGGCCTTCAGACGGATTAGCGCGGATTCGAGCGCTTTCAGGTCAAGCCTTTGTCCGCCTTCGACCTGAGTGGTCAGTTCGACCTTGTGGTGGTGGCGCTTGTCGGTAGCTTTCAGCCGGGCATGGTCGACCAGGATGTTGCGCATCAGCCGCGACGCCAAAGCCATCAGGTGGGCGCGGTTATCACCTTCGATGCATTCGACCTGCATCAGCCTCAGCACGGCGTCATTGATCAGATCGCCGGTCGATAGCGACGAATTGTGCTCGCGCCGCAGCCGGGCGGCGGCGATCTGGCTCAGTTCCGGGTACAGCCGGCCGATCAACTGGTCGCGGGCATCAGGTTCGCCGTCGCGCCAGCGGCCCATCAGGATGCGTGTCTGCGGTTCGTTCGGCATGGTCGCCGTTCCCCAATTGGTCCCCCGGAACCTTGGTTTCTGCAAGATTTACACCATGAATTCAGACCCTTGTCGAAGGAATTCCTGATATTGACATGACAATTTATGCTCGATAATGAAAAATGGTGATTGATTTATCTCTTCACCAGGTTCACCATGGCGCAAACAGGGAGACCTTATGAAGGCTGCATTGTTTGCTGCAGTATGGGTGGTCGTCGCCATGCCAGCCCAGGCGCAGGTGGCCGGCAAGCCCCTTCTGCACCCGATGTTCCAGGACCATGCTGTGCTTCAGCGCGACCGGCCGGTCCCCATCTGGGGCTGGGCGGCGCCAAAGACCATCGTAACCTTGACCTTCCTGGGGCACGATTACAAGGTGACCGCCGATTATGCGGGTGAGTGGACTCTGAACCTTGCGGCCGCGCCGGCCGGTGGCCCTCACGAACTGACGGTAAAATCGCCAACCCAATCGGTGACCGTGCACGACGTCCTGGTCGGCGACGTCTATCTCTGTTCCGGCCAGTCGAACATGCAGTTTGCCGTGCGCCAGGTGCGTAATGCCGATACCGAAATCATGCACGCGACGGACGATCGCGTCCGCCTGCTGGCTTTCGAGCGCAAGAGTTCACCCCAGCCGCTTGACCTGCCGATGTCGCCGGTCGCCTGGAAGGCAGCGGCGCCCGCCACCGTGACCGACTACTCCGCCGTCTGCTACTTTTTCGGCCGCGACCTGGCGAAAAAACACAATGTCCCCATCGGCCTGATCCATTCCAGCTGGGGCGGCTCGCCGATCCAGGACTGGACCGCGGCCTCCGGCCTGCATGCCCTGGGCACGTACCAGGAAGGTCTGGCGACCTTGCACGCCTATGCCAAAGACCCCGCCGCGACGGCGACCAAGGTCACTGCCGCGACGGATAGCTGGGCGGACACCAACGACACCGGCACCAGGGCGCAATGGCAGGCGGTGTCGCTCGATGATGCAGGCTGGGGCGAGGTATCTCTGCCGCGGGTCTGGGAAGAGCAGGGCCGGGCCGACCTGGTCGATCTCGACGGCGTTGTCTGGCTGCGCAAGCACGTCCCTCTGACGGCGGAACAGGCCGCTAAGCCGGCCGTGCTCAACCTCGGCACGGTCGATGAACGTGACGCCACCTGGGTCAATGGCAAGCGCATCGGCGCCACCGTCGATTACCGCACCGAGCGCAGCTATGGCCTGCCGCAGGGACGGCTCCGGCCCGGCGATAACGTCATCGCGATACGCGTCGTCGATGAGGTCGGCGGCGGTGGTCCGCGTTCCTCCGCCGACAAGATGACGCTGACGCTTGGCGACGAGAAGCTCAGTCTGGCCGGTGCGTGGCGCTACCAGGTGTCCGGTGACTTCAAAAAGGGCCTGCCCAAACCGCCGGTCGTGCCGTGGCCGGGCGGTAAGGGCTATTCGACCCTGTTCAATGCCATGATCGCTCCGGTCGGCCCCTACGGACTAAGCGGTGTGTTGTGGTTCCAGGGCGAGCAGAACACGCACGAACCGGACGCCTATGCCGCCTTGCTGCCGCAACTGATCAAGGACTGGCGCGGCCAGTTCCGCCACGACCTGCCGTTCCTGATCGTGCAACTGGCCGGCTACGGCGCCCTGACCGATCAGCCGGGCGAATCGGGCCTTGCCGCCATTCGCGACGTCCAGCGCCGCACCGCGCAAGCTGTGCCACATACCGGCCTGGCGGTGGCTATTGATCTTGGCAATCCGCGCGACATCCATTCGCCGGAAAAGCAGGAGGTCGCCCGTCGCCTCGGACTGGAGGCGCAACGCCTGGTCTATGGCGATGCGGCGGGCCCGCGTTCGCCGTCGCCGCTGTCGGCTGTGCGGCAGGGCGACACTGTTCGCGTCACTTTCGACCGTCCGCTGATCAGCTATTCCGGTCCTTTGCCTGTTGGTTTCGAGTTGTGCGCCGCGACCTGTGGCTGGGCGCTGGCCCGGCTGCACGGCGACAGCGTTGTCCTCGATTCCGTGCCGGGCGCCACAAAGGTGCGCCATGCCTGGGCGGGGTCGCCGGTCGTCAATCTTTACGGGAAGGACGGCCTGCCAGCCGGCACCTTCGAACTCGACATCACCAAAGACAGCCAGAACTAACAACTCTATTCCACTGCCAAGACCGTCTTTTTTTTATACTCCCCCGTTACACGGGGGAGGTGGCTGCGAGCGGAAGCGAGTAGTCGGAGGGGGAATTTCTTGGCGCCGACGTAATACCGACAGCACCAAGGAAACTTCCATGAACAAGCGTCAATTCCTGTTCGGCACTGCCGCCCTGACCGCCGCCGCCGTCACCCCTGCTCTGGCCCAGAATGCCGCACCGCCGGCCGTCCAGCCCGATCCTTCCACCCTGCCGAAAGACTGGATCGACAAGAACACCGGTCACCGCGTCGTACGCATTTCGACAGAGAACGACTCCAGGTCGCTCTATTTCCACGACAACGCTTTCACCGGCGACGGCAAATGGATGGTCTATGATTCGCCGTCGGGCATCATGAAGGTCGACCTGGCCACCTGGACGCCGTCCCTGCTGACCGCGGCCAGGGGCTGGCGATGCCTGATGGTGTCGCGCACCCGCCCCATTCTCTATGCCCGCAAGTTCAGCATGGGCGCGGACGGAAAGCCATCGGGTCAGGAGATCGCCGCCATCGATATCAACACCGGCACGGTCAAGACCATAGCCAGGGACATCAAGGGTGGTATCACCACGGTCAATGCCGATGACTCGCTGCTGGCCGGCACCTGGGCCCAGCGCAGCTACGACCTCCAACCGGGACCCAAGATCGCGGGCACGGATGGCGGCTACAATGCGGTCGGGCCGGACGGCAAGCCGCTCAGCTTTGCCGCCGCCAAGGAGGTCCGTATGGCTGACCGCCTGGCGCAGAACATCCCGATGGAGATCTTCACGCTCGATATCAAGACCGGCGAGCGCAAGGTGGTGACCGCCTCGACCGACTGGCTCAACCACGTCCAGTTCTCGCCGACCGATCCACACCGCTTGATGTACTGCCACGAAGGCCCGTGGCACAGCGTCGACCGCGTCTGGACCATCCGCACCGACGGTTCGGGCAAGGCAAACGTCCACAAGCGCACCATGAATATGGAAATTGCCGGCCACGAATTCTTCAGCTTCGACGGCAAGCAACTCGTCTACGACCTGCAGACGCCGCGCGGCGAGGATTTCTGGCTGGCTACGTTCGATCTCGAGACGAAAAAGCGCGTCTGGTATCATATGGAGCGCGACGAATGGTCGGTCCACTTCCAGATCACCCGCGACGGCAAGCTGTATGCCGGCGACGGCGGGGACGAGGAGATGGTAGCCAGGGCGAAAAACGGCAAGTGGATCTACCTGTTCCGGCCGGAAATCATCGACGACCTTGGTGTATCGGCGCCCAATGCCGCCGACCTGATCCGGCCGGGCGTCCTGCGTTCCGAAAAACTGGTCACCATGAAGACCCACGACTACCGCACTGAACCGAACCTGCAGTTCACCCCGGATGGCGCGTGGCTGGTCTTCCGCTCCAATATGCATGGGCCGATCCACGTCTACGCCGTGGCCATTGCGGCTGCTTGAAAATGATCATAAATGCGTAAAAGCGCTTGATGATTGATCGCGATAGCAAGCGGGTGGCGGAAAAGTTGCTGTCAATGTGCTATTTGTGCTACTTTTGCGGTGCAATATGATCGAATTGCGGCCAAATTAGGCGAAAATGGGCATGTATCTGCTTGACTTGTCAAAATCAATCAATGAGGATCTGTCTGAGTATTCGGGGGGTGCGTGAAGGTGACCTCTGCTCTTCAATCACGCTTGCGCATCAGCGCAGGTCATCGGGTCTGAATAGAACGGGTCAGGATATCAGATCGAGATATCCGGCCAGGAAATCAGGGCCAAAAAATCAGGGATGTCATCGGCGAACGCCGCGACAACACAAAAAAGTAATTGCGACGTCGGCCGCATCAGGAGAGTTAAAATGACTAAGCGTAATGCCAGTGTTTTCAATCGTTATCTGCAAAGGGGAACCGCGCTAGCTTTGGTGACCTTGTTCGGGGGGGTAGGCCTGACCCAACAGGCGGCTGCCCAGGATAACGCCCCGGCGGAACCGGCAGTTTCCGACGTGACCGAGGTGGTCATCGTCGGTACCCGCGCCTCGCAGCGCTCCTCAATCGATCGCAAGAAGCGCGCCAAGACCGCGACCGACTCGATCGTTGCCGAAGACGTCGGCAAGTTCCCCGACCGCAACATCGGTGAAGCCATTTCGCGCATCGCCGGTGTGGCGTTGAACCGCGGTGATTTCAACGAAGGCGTCGACGTTACCGTTCGCGGCAACAGTTCGGACGTGACCAATGTTGAAATCGATGGCCTGGGCGTCCTGGAAAACTCGACCACTGGCGGCCTGTGGGCCGGGGGCAGCGGCCGCAGCAAGGATTTCCGCGAATTTCCGGCCGAAATGATCAAGAGTGTCGACGTCGTCAAAGGCTCGACCGCAGCCATGACCGAAGGTGGCCTGGGTGGCTCCATCGTCATCAAGACGCGCACCGGTCTGGATTTCAAGAAGCCCTATTATTCCTTCCAGGCGGCTGAGACCCAGAGCTCTGTCAACGAGCGTTGGACGCCGTCCTTCAACTTCATTGGCGCCAACCAGTTCATGGGCGGCCGCCTTGGTCTGTTGATGAACCTGTCGATGTCGACGGTTCAGAACGACGCCCACGTTACCGAAGGCGCTACGAGTGCCAATGCTGGCCACTTCCGTCTGATCGACTTCGACGGGTCGGCCGAAAAAACCTACTCGCTGGATCCCAATCTTTTCCGTGACGGCACGATCAATACGGCCTTTGCCAACAGTTCGCCCTTCGCCGCAGGATCGCAAGCCTTTAGCGGCCAGGCAAAGACACCCCTCACCGTGGCGCAAGCGTCTCAGGCAGCTCAGACCAAGGCCGACTGTTATGCCTATTTCCCAGCGCTCGATGGCAACAATGCCGCCGCGGCGCAGCGCGTCCAGGAACTGCAGACCTGTCTGAACCAGTGGAACGACTACACGCCGTCCCTGCAACGTTATCTCGTTAAGCGAGACGTTGAACACCGCAAGGCTCTCGACCTGCGCGCTGACTACCGCCTGACCGACAATCTAACAGTCTTTGGCAAGATCGCTTACAGCGAACGCGATGTCGATAACCATCAACTGACCTACACGCGCGGTACGGTCAACATCAATACGCTTAACGTGGCGACACCCAACTATACCGGCCGCACCTATACGGATACAACGGCCTTCCCGATTCAGCGCACCGCTATTCCGGGTTCCGGCTACTACCTCTACAACGGTGTCAGCCAGGGCTCGGTTCTGGCCAACGGCAATAACGAAGCCAGCCGTTACGTCAACGGCATCGTCGCCAATATCAACCCGGCCAGTGTCACGGTCGATGACAGTCACCACCTGACCAAGTTCACCATCTC
>NZ_AWGC01000002.1 GCF_000495835.1 Asticcacaulis sp. AC402 | reverse complement strand
GAATACCAACAACTGGAAGACCATGACCTTCTCGACGGGGGGCAATTATGATGGCGAGCGTCTGAACATCGACTTCATCGTAGGTCGCGGCCATACCGAATACACCCGTTACGACCGCCGCATGGGCCTCTCCTATTCCTACGGTCCGGCGACGTTTGAAATCGATCCGACGTCAGGGTTCTGGAACATCACTCCCTCCTCCGCCTATGATGATTCCAATCCGGCGCTGTATACCATCATGAGCCCCCAGACGGTCGCTCAGAACGCTGTTCCGGCCGGTGGCGTCGTCGCCAGCGGTACCTCAAACGGCCTCAACCCGAACGCCGTCAACGCCTATAC
Organism: Asticcacaulis sp. AC402; assembly: GCF_000495835.1. Classification (GTDB taxonomy): domain Bacteria; phylum Pseudomonadota; class Alphaproteobacteria; order Caulobacterales; family Caulobacteraceae; genus Asticcacaulis. The sequence goes on along the minus strand of NZ_AWGC01000002.1, from coordinate 56,185 downwards.
CGTCGCCCAGCGTCCCTGGGTCAGCCCAACCATAGGTATCCAGTATTCTCCGAGGCAGCAGGAGACCAACGAAACCACGCTTCGCCTGGATGCCGACTATGATCTTGAAGGTGTTGTGCCCTTCATCACCAAGGTCTATTCCGGGTTTAACGTCCGAGAATTCGACCAGAAGGCCTGGGCCGGCGGGGCCTATACAGTGTCGCCCGCCATAAATCGTAACACCACCACTGGTGCCGCCATTCCTTACGGCCAGCCCGGCTATGTCAATCCGATTGTCGTTCCGGACTCGACCTTCCGTGGCCAGGTCCGCGCCTGCGACGACACACGTTACGGTCTGACGGGCACGGCAGCGCCGACCGGCGCTGAGCCCTGCAACTACGGCTATGTGCCGTTCAACGATTTGGCCAACAATCAGGAAGGCCTGTTCACCCTGCGCCAGGCTGACCTGACCGGCATTATCGGCGAGGTCCTGCGGGAGCCGTGGAACCAGTTCTACAATAGCTATCCAGACCGTGGCGACCTGTTCGACGGCTGGACCCAGATCGATGTCGAGAAGTTCTACAGCCTGCTAACCGACTATTCGAGCAAGCCGGGCTACAGTGGCGGAGATCCGCTGGCTAAGTACAATTTCGACTGCCTCAAGGTCTGTAAGGGCAACGACGGCAAGGACTATACGATGCCGTTCTCCTATGCCTGGGAACGCAATTCGGCGGCCTATCTCATGGCCGACTTCGAAGTTAACCTTCCTTTCTCCATGCGTTTCGACGGCAACGGCGGTTATCGCTTTGTCCACACGGACACCAAGGGTAACGGCTTCATGACCTTTACTGCCATCCGCAAGACCTCCGCCTTCAACCCGGCGGCGCCGAACGCGGTCGGCGGTACGGTTTCGGCCAGCGTCACCAAGCAAGTCGCCATCGAGTCCAGCACCGACGACATCACACCCAGTCTGAACCTCAACCTTTGGGGCTTCGATGACAAGGTTGTGGCGCGCTATAACTGGGGTGAAGTTATCGCCCGTCCGCCTTTGAACCGTCTGCTGCCGTCCGGAACCTGTACCTACGACCAGCGCGACGTTGACACCGGCACCACCAACGACTGTAGCACCGTCGGGAATCCGGGCCTGGAAGCGTACCAGTCGCTGAACCAGAACTACAGCCTGGAATACTACCCGAACCGCGACACGATGTTCTCGTTGGCCTACTTCAAGAACAAGATCGTTCGCGGCGCCCCAATCGTGCAGAGCACCACAGGCAAGGTCTTGGAAGGCACTGGCGCTGTAGATCCACTGACCGGGGAATCGCTGGAAGATATCGACTTCGTCTACCCGACCTACGTCAATGGCCAGGGGCTGTCGCGCAACGGCCTCGAAGCCTCGACCAAGATCGCCTTCACCTTCCTGCCGTGGCGCTTCAAGTATCTCGGCTTCGACGGCAACTATGCCAAGATCGAATCCTCGCTGACGGCGGACGGCTGGTATGACCTGGTCACGGGCGCTGAATTGCCGCCGGTGAACGAGCCCTCCTACTACTACAACGCCTCGATCTGGTATGACGACGGACGCACCACCGCCCGTCTGGCCATCCAGGGCCGCGATCAGGTGTTCGACTGTATCTCCGCCTGCGGCGCCAACACGGTCAACAACTACCCGAACCCGGCCGGTGGCCGTACCACGGTCCTGCCGTACAACCCGGGGGCGCCGAACTACACCGAGAAGACGACCTATGTCGACTTCAAGGTGACGCATGAGTTCAAGAAGGGCATGGAAGCCTTCTTTGAAGTCCGCAACGTCAACAACGAAGTGGTCATGCGTTCACAAGGCGAATCGGCCAACTTCGCCGACGGCACGCCCAGCATCCTGTCCAGCACCTGGCCGGGCTACCGGATCACCACGGGCATAACCATCCGTCACTAAAGCCTCAATGATACTTCCTCCCTGAAGTGCACTCGAGCGCTGGTCCTTCGGGACCAGCGCTTTCTTTTTCCTTAATCCCTTCCGTGGCGAAGCGCAGTACCTGGAACAGATTGGAACGGTAGGCTTCCAAATCGCGATCCGGAGCCTCGATCAAATGTTCATCGTCTCATAGCGATCCAGAGGTTGAACATCCCCCTCCGGACCTTTAGATTCACCCAAGGTTTGAACGCAAATCCACCGTTTGTCACACGTTCCGCGCTTGCCCATTACAAAGAGTCAAAAGCGATGTTGAAATTAGAGCGCATCCCAAAAAGTGTGGCGCACTTTTTGGGCAAAGATGCGGGTCAAAACAAAAACTTAGAGCGCCGATCCAATTCTACCGGATCGAAACGCGCTCTAATTACTATGCTTGGCGTCATTGCAGCGTTGGCCGGAAGCGCCGTTGCGTCCAACGCGGAGCCTTTGTGGGTAACCTATCCGGGGCTTGAAGAAAAAAAGCCTGTGTTCCTGCACTTCCGACGTGAAGTGATCCTGGACAGTCTCGCCGCCAGCTATCCGGTGGAACTTAGCGCCGACAATCGCTTCATTCTGTATGTCAACGGGAAGCGTGTGGCGGAAGGTCCCTCGCGTGGCGACCTGGCGCACTGGCGGTACGAACAGCTTGATCTCAGGCCTTACCTCCACAAGGGCAAGAATGTTGTGGCAGCCGAGGTGTGGAATAGTTTCACCGGCGAGACTCCGCCGCGTGCGCCGTTAGCCCAGGTCAGCGCGCGGACGGGTTTCTGGCTCCGAGGCGATGGTGCGGCATCTGTTTTTGAGACTGGAGCAAGTTGGCGCGTGTCGCGCGACAGGAGCCGCACGTTCGAGTCGCCTTGGCCCCATTTGAATACAGTATTGGGAGGCACCTATTATGTCGCTGGAAGCTCTGAGATCGTCGATGCTGCTCAGGCTGACTGGAATTGGAATGCCCTGGAGGAGACCCATGCCGAGTGGGTGAACGCAGTAGCGGCCCTGGCGCCGGGTGAGGCCGCACCGTGGGCGCTGCAATCCGACAAGCTGCCCCCCATGCGCTACACGCCGGTTTCTCCTGGTGAGGTCGTTCGGACCAACCTCGCTTCGGGCACGGCATTCCCGAAATCGTCTGTGACAATCGCCGCGCATGCTTCCGCTACACTGCTGATTGATCAGGCGAAAATGGTGTCCGCCTATCCTGAGTTCGTCGTTTCAGGCGGCAAAGGCGCGAAAATCACCGTCACCTATTCTGAAGCCCTCTACGATAAGAATAAGAAAAAGGGGGATCGCAATGCCATTGGAGACCGCCTGGTTCTTGGAGTTGAGGATACCTTCCTGCCAGACGGAGCACATCGCGTCTCATTCCGCCCTTTGTGGTGGCGGACCTGGCGTTACATGCAGCTCCATGTCGAGACAGGCGATCAGCCCCTCACGCTGGAAGGATTGTCGCTTCATGAGACAGGGTATCCCTTTGACGAGCGAGGCTTCTTCAAATCAGACGATGCGGCGCTCAACCAGATTTGGGAGATAGGATGGCGTACGTTGCAGATAAACGCCCATGAGACCTTCATGGATAGTTCCTACTGGGAACAACTGCAGTATGTCGGCGATACGCGTATCGACAACTATATCGTTTATACGGTGGCCGGTGATCCGCGTCTTCCAATCCAAGCGATAGACGCTTTTGGTCATTCGCAGGGCAAGGACGGAATGATCCAGTCCGCCTATCCATCGAGCGGTGACAATATCATACCGCCATTTGGTCTTTTGTGGCTTGGGATGATGCGCGACTATGCTCAGTACCATCCCGACACGGATGTGCTGAAGCGAAACCTCGCGGGCGCGCGCAAGATCTTGGATTGGTACGCGCCCTATGTCGCCAGTAACGGACTTGTCGGCATTACGCCGAAATGGAATTACATCGATTGGGCTGGTGAAGCCCAGCAACCCGGTAACCCAACGCACGAGGATCGTTTCCCGTCGTTCGACGCGGCGATGAAGACCTCGTGCATCATTTCGTTGAGCTACCTCGGCGCACTGAATGACATGGCTGTGGTGGAAATGGCGGCGGGAGACCCTGCACTGGCGGCGGCCGATCGGCAAAAAGCTGACGCCATCAAGAACGCTATTCACGATCAGTGCTGGGACGCAGACAAAGGGCTTTATGCTGACTCTCCGGACAGGACCGTGTTTAGCCAGCACGCCAACGCTCTCGCAGTGCTTTATGATGTCGCCCCGAAGGACAAGGCGGCAGGCATTCTGAGAAAGGTTACAAAGGGACATGGAGTCGACGCCCCGGAAGGTATTATCGAGGCGAGCTATTATTTTTCGTGGTATATCGTCAAGGCGTTCGACCATGCCGATCTCGATGACGAGTATCTTGTCTTGGTTGAAACCTGGCGTGATCTTCTGACATTGAACTATACGACCTGGCCAGAAAGCCGCGGAGACACACGTTCCGATACCCACGCCTGGTCGTCTCACCCGACGGCAGACCTAATCGGCATTGTGGCAGGTATACGCCCTGGTGCGCTCGGGTACAGTTCGGCTGTGATTGAGCCGCACCTGGGGACTCTAAAGTCTGTCGACGCCGCGACGCCAACGCCTCACGGGCTCGTTTCCGTCAGCTATCGGTTATCCGGCCAGAAGATGCTTGCGACGATAAGCGTCCCTGAGGGCCTGCCGGCTCGATTTATCTGGAAGGGTCGGACGTACCCACTCGAGACCGGGACCAATCAACTGGAGCTACTGACGCCGTGACTTTGAGTCTTAGGCGTGTCGTGCACGGGTTCGTTACGCGGCCAACCTATCCGGATAGCTAAATACCGTATCTCACGTCGAAAGCTTCGTTGCATCAAGACGTTAGAGAAATGACCAGCCTTATGTCGAATTTGATTGAGGTTGACAAATTGTGCGCGCACGTGTTCATTTCTCGAAACGCGTCGCGCCGGGGAAAGCGCCAAGCCCATAAGCGAGGAAACATGTCCGAACTCTCCCGGCGCCAACTCATGACGGCTACAGCCGCGCTTGGCGTGGCCGGGTCGCTTCCAGCGGTGGCTGCAGCCCGAACTCCCGACACTCCCATCGTCTGGCTGGACGGAGATGCGCCTGGATTCAACGAAGGCATGACCTTCGGCATTCCGTGGCCGCTAGGGGCGGTCAAGGCCAGCACGCAGTTCGCCCTGGGCGATGTGCCGGTTCAGTCATGGCCAATCGCCTACTGGCCAGACGGCTCGCTGAAATGGTCGGCTCATGCGACGGCAGCCGGCGCGGCCTCCGCGGCGAACTACAGATTAAAGCCTGGCACGCCCGCCGCGCCCGCCGCGTCCGTCAAGGTCACCCAGACAACTGACTCCATCGCCATCACCTGCGGCGACCGCCAATGGACCGTCCCAACCAGGGGTGAGGTTCTGATCTCCGGCGCTACGGTCGCCGGCCGACAGGTCATGGGCGCGGTCAGCCTGACCGTCCTGACCCAGGACACGCCGGGCCTTGACGACAGCGACGCCGTTAAACAGACCCGCCATCGCGGCGTCGTCACCCGGGCCACGATCGAGCAAGCCGGCCCCGTCCGCGTCGTCATCAAGCTGGATGGCCACCACAGCGACGGTGCGCGGCAATGGCTGCCATTCTCAGTCCGCCTCTACGCCCATGCCGGCGCCGAGTCCCTGCGCATCGTCCACAGCTTCATCTGGGACGGCGACGAGACCACGGACTTCATCCGCGGCATCGGTCTCACAGCCAGCGTGCCGATGCGCGACGAACTCTACGACCGCCATGTCCGCTTCACCGGACAGGAAGGCGGCGTCTGGGGCGAGGCCGTTCGGCCCTTGACAGGCCTGCGTCGAGATACCGGCAAGGTCAATCGCGAGGCCCAGGTGGCGGGCAGGGCCATCCCCGACCTCGCCGGCATGAACGCCAACGTCCGCGCCAATCTCGTCCATATCCCGGCCTGGGGTGACTTCACCCTGTCGCAATCCACCGCTGATGGCTATTCTATCAAAAAGCGCACCTTGCCCGGCCACGGCTGGATCGATGTCATCAGCAGCCACCGCGCCTCGGGCCTGGTCTATGCCGGTGGCGCCACCGGTGGGGTCACGCTGGGCCTGAAGGACTTCTGGCAGCGCGCCGCCACCAGGCTGGACGTGCGCAACGCCGCGTCCGAAGAGGCGGCCGTTACCGCCTGGCTGTGGTCGCCGGATGGTCCGGCCATGGACATGCGCACCTACCGCCCGGTTTGGGGCATGGAGACGTTCGAAGCCCAGAACAAGGGCCTCGACATCACCTACGAAGACTACGAACCTGGCTGGGACCGGGCCTATGGCGCTGCCCGCACCTCCGAGCTGATGCTTTGGGCCTTGGCCGCCACGCCGGAACGCCCGCGCCTGGCCCAAATGGCGGTGGCCACGGCCACCCCGCCGCGCCTGACCACCACGCCGGTGCGCCTGCACCAGGCCGGCGTCTTCGGTGAATGGAGCCTGCCCGACACCTCAACCCCGATCCGCGCGGCCATCGAAAACCGTTTCACCTACCAACTCGACTACTATCTCAGCCAGATCGAGCAGCACCGATGGTACGGCTTCTGGAACTATGGCGACGTCATGCACACCTACGATGCCGACCGCCACGCCTGGCGCTATGACATCGGCGGCTTTGCCTGGGACAATTCCGAGCTCTCGACCGACATGATGCTGTGGTACGGCTACCTGCGCAGCGGCCGCGCCGACGTCTTCCGCATGGCTGAGGCCATGACGCGCCAGACGGGGGAGGCCGACGTTTACCACCTTGGCCCGTGGAAGGGTTTCGGCACCCGCCATGGTGTCCAGTTTTTCAGCGACTCGTCGAAACAGCCCCGCGTCTCCCAGGCGGCCTATCGTCGTTTCTTCTACTATCTGACGGCCGACGAGCGTACCGGCGACCTGATGCGCGACCTGGTCAATTCCGAAAACAGCCTGCAGAACGTCTATATTGAGCGCAAGGTCAGGGCCGGGGGGACTGGCCAGGCGCGCGAGCGGGTACCGGGCACGGTCGATTGCGCTTTCGGAACGAGCTGGGGTTCGTTCATCGCAGCCTGGTTCACCGAGTGGGAGCGTACCGCCGATACCAAATGGCGCGACCGCATCGTCAACGGCATGAATACGATCGCCACGATGAAATACGGCTGGTTCGCCGGCGGGGCGCCCTTCGACCTGAAGACAGGCAAATTCCTCGGCGCCGGCGACAAGGTCAGCATCTCGCACCTCAACGGCGTCTTCGGCGTCTATGAGATGCATATGGAGCTGCTGCCGCTGCTCGATGTCCCGGCTTACAAGAAGGTGTGGCTGGACTACTGCAAATACTACAACGCCCCCGAAACCGAGATCGAGGCCTTCCTGGGCGAGAAGCCGCGCGGCCGTAATCTGCGTGAAGGCCACTCGCGCTTAACCGCCTATGCGGCGCGCGAACTGAAGGACGAGGCTCTGGCCAAACGGGCGTGGGAGGAGCTCCTGGGCGGCGACAATCCGCGTTGGCGCACCAATCTCAAACCTCAGACGACGCGGATCGCTGGTTCTGACGTCCTGCATCCGCTGGACGAGGACCCCGCGATCTCGACCAACGGCGCGGCGCAATGGGGCCTCGCGGCAACGGCTAACCTGGCCCTTATTCCCCAGGCTTTGGACGCCGAAGGCGCGGGGTATCTGTAACGGCTCAAGCAGCCTTCTTACTTCTCCTCCCCATCATTGATGGGGAGGTGGCGAGCAAGTGAGCCAGGCCGAAGGCCATTGGCGAAACGCGTCGAGACGGAGGGGGCCTCTTAGCGGTCAAAATCCTCTGGCGTATCCAGATCGATCAACCCGCCATTTCCGGGCATGCCTAAGATAGTGACATTATACCACCCATTCTCGATCACACGCCGCGCACCTGCCTGCCCATCCAACCGGCGCAGTTCCTCAAAACAAGCCCGGCGAAACAATACCGGATGACCCTGCCGGCCGTCATACTCCGGCACGACAATATCCGCCTCTACTGCCGCCAAAACGCCAAACACCGACGTCTCGACAAATGGCATATCCCCCAGCGCAAAAAAAACAGCCTCCACATCCGGCCGCAACGCCGCAACCCCCAGGGCAATCGACAATCCCATCCCGGCTTCCGGATCGGGATTGACCACCACATCGAACCCTTCGGCCAACGCCAGAACCCCGCTGCCCGCCTGGGTCACCACCACCCTTTGACCCGCCTCCACGGCCCGAACTGTGTCCAATACATGCGCCACCATCGGCCGGCCACGCAGCAGCGCCATCAGCTTGTCTGCATCGCCGAAACGCCGCGACAGCCCCGCCGCCAGCACAATCACTGCCGGTAGCATTGCACAATTTCCGCCAAAGCCGACAGAGCAATCTCCGGCGGCGTCCTGGCCCCGATATCCAGTCCGACCGGTCCATTAATCCGCGCCCCCGCGTCGTCAAGGCCCATAAGCGCCAGTCGCTCCAGTCGCGCTGCCTGCGCGCGGCGGCTGCCCAAGGCCCCGATGTAGAACGCCTCCGACGTCACTGCCCGGGCGAGAATGTCAGCTTCGTGGTCATGATCGTGGAACAGGGTCAGTACCGCCGTATGCCGATCGAACGTCGTGGCGCCAAAGGCTTCCAGCGCCAGGGCGGTAAATCCCAGTCCCCGCAATACCTCAAGCGTATCCGGATCCGGCGAATAGGCCACCGGCTCCATCTCCAGGGCCGCGGCAAACTGCAAGGTCGAGGTCATGATCGGACCCTGGCCGACAGCGATCAGCCTCGGCGCCGGCGGATAAACCCGTAAAAACCCGCCCGTCTCCAGCACCGCCTCCCGCCGCGCCGCCCGCGCCGCGACCACGGCCTCGACCGTCGCCACACCTAGTCCGACATCAAAAGCAATATCAATGCCCGATCCGCACGGCAGGCGCAGGTCGACAAACCGCGACCCGTCACCATAGCGCTCGACATGGTTCTCTTCGCGCTCGATCGCCGCGATGGCATCCAACACCAGCGCCTTCTCGATACAGCCGCCGGAGATCAGGCCGACATGGCGGCCGTCCTCGCACACGGCCACCTGGCTGCCGACCGGCCGCGGAGAGCCGCCATGGGCCACGACCAGTGTCAGGAGGGCGCATCTTTTGCCCTCCCGCCGCCAGTCCAGCCAGTGTTGCAGCACGAAATCCCGATAGTCGGGCGCTGCTACGATCAAGCCAGGTCCCCTGGCCGGATGGGCAGATTGCGCAGCCGCTTGCCGGTCACTGCGAAGATGGCGTTGGCCACCGCCGGTACGACCGGCGGCAGGGCCGGTTCGCCCACCCCGGTCGGCGAAAATCCGGTGATGTGAAAATGGGTGTCGATCTGCGGCGCCTGGGACATGCGGATCAGCGGGAAGTCGTGAAAGTTCGACTGCTGGACCGCCGCGTCGGCAAAGGTGATCTCGCCGTACATTTCCCCGATCCCATCGATGACCGAGCCCTCGACCTGGTTCACGGCATGGCTCGGATTGATGACGACCGAACCGATATCGCCGACCACCCAGACCTTCTGGACATGGAAGAATCCGTCCGCCACCTTGACCTGCGCGACCTCGGCGAAATAGCCCTGGTGGCAGAAATAGCTCGCGACGCCGAAGGCAGTACCCTTGGGTAGCTGGGTCTTGCCCCATCCCGACCGTTCGGCGACGATCTTCAACACGTCGCGCATCCGCTCAGGATTATAGATCCACGGATTGCCGGCCTCGGTATGGGGATGCTCCGCCAGGCGCGCCTCGATCTGATCCAACCGAAACGCGACAGCATCCTTGCCCGCGGCATGAGCAAGTTCATCAACAAAGGCCTCGCTGACGAAGGCCAGCAGGTTGCTGGACGGCGCCCGTAGGTAACCGGTGGTCACCGGGGTTTCAATATAGGATTCCGCCATGCGGTTATGCGCCGTTGTTACGGCCAGGATGCCGCGGGCGTCGACATCCGCGCCTTGGGCCACCTTCCCGTCGCGGGTATAGGTGACGGCGTGCTGACGAAACGCCGTCAGCCGCCCGGCTGCATCCAGGCCGCCTTCCAGCCGGACATGCGCACCCGGCCGGTAATAGTCGTTCTGGATATCATCCTCGCGTGTCCAGGTCAGTTTGACCGGCACGCCGGCCTTTTTGGCGATGACGGCCGCTTCGACCATATAGTCGTTTTCCAACCGGCGTCCGAAGCCGCCGCCGCAGCGGATCATGTGGATGGTGATCTTTTCGGGGGCGACGCCCAGCGCCTTGGCCACGAGATCGCGGCCCGAGCCCGGATTCTGCGTCGGCGCCCATATCTCGACGCCATCCGCCCGGACGTGAACGGTGCAGTTCTGCGGCTCCAGATTGACGTGCGGCAGAAACGGTGCGCCATAGTCGGCACTGACCTGTTTGTGGGCCTTGGCCAGGGCTGCATCGACATCGCCCTGACTCGACGTCACCTTGGCCGGCGCGGCTTTGAACAGCTCATTTGCTTTCGCGGCATAGGTTTCCGTGGTGTGTCCGGCGCCCGAAGCGGTGTCCCACTGGATGTTCAGCACCTCGCGCGCCCGGTTGGCGTACCACCAGTTGCTGGCGATAATGGCGACCCCGTCCTTCACCCCATGCAGCCAATCGTTACCGTAATCGGCGGCCTTCAGGATAAAGGCATCCTTGACACCCTTCATCGCCTTGGCGGCATTGAGGTCGGCGGAGACAACCTTCGCGCCGAAGGCCGGGGGCCGGACAAACACGGCATGCGCCATACCGGGCACAGTGATGTCGATGCCGAAGATCGGCTCACCCTTGACAATCTTCGGGCTGTCATAGCCCTTTTTCGACTTGCCGATAATGGTGAAGTTCTTTGGATCCTTCAGCTTGAGCGTCGCCGGATCGGGTGCCGGCAGCTTGGCGGCATCGTCAGCGACCTCGCCATAGCTGATCTTTCGGTCGCCGTTATGGATCACCCCGGCCTTGACCATGCAGTCATCGGGCTTGACGCCCCATCGGTTGGCAGCGGCCGTCACCAGCATGAGCCGCGCCGCCGCGCCGGTCTGGCGCATGGGAATCCAGTGCATCGGTGTGGCCATGCTGCCGCCGGCGAACTGAGGGCCGTACTTGGGATCGGAATCGGCCTGGACGATCTTGACCTGATCCCAGGCAACGTCCAGCTCTTCGGCGATCAGCATGGGCAGCATGGTCTTGATACCCTGGCCAATCTCCGGATTCTTGGAGACCAGGGTAACGCCGCCGGCCCGGTTGACGATGACGTAGTGGCTCAGTGGAACGTTCGGTGCGATGGTCAGGGCCTGGGCACCCCACCCCAGCATCAATCCGCCACCGGCCGCTGCGCCAGCCGTCAAAAACAAACGGCGCGAAGGTTGAAACTTGTCGTCCATCTCAGACCTCCCGCGTGTCGGCAGTGGCCATGCCAGCCGCCTGCTTGATGGCCTGGCGGATGCGGGCATAGGTGGCGCAACGGCAGATATTGCCTTCCATGGCCTCGTCAATCTGGGCATCGGTCGGCTTGGGCGTCTGGCTAAGCAAGGCGGTGGCCGCCATGATCTGGCCGGCCTGGCAGTAGCCGCACTGCATGACATCGACGTCCAGCCATGCTGCCTGGACCTTGGCCCCAATCTGAGACGCCGAAATCCCTTCGATCGTAGTGATCTTCGCACCCTCAACCGAGGACACGGGCGTGATGCAGGCTCGCGTCGCTTCGCCATCCAGGTGGATGGTGCAGGCGCCGCATTGCGCAATGCCGCAGCCGAACTTTGTCCCGGTCAGGTTCAGTTCGTCGCGCAAGACCCACAGCAGCGGCATGTCGCCATCGACATCGACCTCGCGCGTCTTGCCATTGATGTTCAGTTTGTAAGCCAAGTTGCCCTCCTGCTCCGGCGTTCGTCCTGCGCCATAAACCCCCGGATGGTGCCGCCGGTGAAACTAGCCGAAGTCGCCCGCTTCGTCCACCGTCGCATTTGTGCCCTTGACACATGACATAATCCAACGTTTTTTAATTGCGCAATCCACGAAAGGAAACCCATGTCGCGTACCCGATATCTTGCTGTTGCCGCCCTTGCGCTGGGTGTGGCTTCACCGGCTATGGCGAATGATGTCGCCGACGGGCAGGTGGTTTTCAAGCAGATGTGCAGTGCCTGTCACACGGCGACGGCCGGGGGCAAGGCGGGTGTCGGCCCGAACCTGCATGGTGTCGTCGGCCGCAAGATCGGCTCCGCGCCGGGCTTCAAATATTCCAAGCCCCTGACCGCTGATGCCGCTGCGGGCACCAAGTGGACAAGGGAGAGCGTGTCAACCTATCTGGCCGCACCGCAAAAAGCCAAGCCTGGCACATCGATGATGATTGCTGTCAAGGACGAAGCCAAGCGCGCCAAGCTGGTCGCCTATCTCAACAGCCTGAAGTAAGCGGATAGAGCTGTTTTTCCTGTCTCCTCCCCATGTTTTCAATGGGGTGCGGGGTGGCCCGTGCCATGGCGAGCAAGTGAGGCCGAAGTCCGTAACGCGTCGAGACGGAGGGGGCCTCTGTGTGGCCGTTCGAATACCACCGCTGCGCCACATCGGCCACACTTACCGCATCTTTGCAGAACGGACACTGAGACGTCTTTACAACGCCGCCATTTATTTGCACGGCATAAAGACGGGTTTGCAGTGCACGCGCGTTGATTGGTATGACAATTCAATCATGCGCCGGAAAAAATGAGCGAAATGAAAAATACCGCCTTCATCAGGTCGACAACCGCCCTGTACAGTGCCCTGCTGCTGAGCGTCTTTTTGCCGGCTCTGGCCCAGGCCCAAGCGGCGCCGGCCGAGACAAAACCCGCGGGGACGGCGCCCGCCGAGGCAGCACCCGCTACCCCGCCAGCCGAAGGAACCACAACGGTCACGGTCACTGGCAAGAAGCCGCAGAACCGCATCGACCGCCAGTCCTACGACGTCAAGAACGACATCGATGCCCAGTCCGGCACAGCGTCGGACGCGCTGAACAAGGTGCCGTCGGTCAATGTCGACCCGGAAGGCAATGTCACCCTGCGCGGCAATTCCAATGTCCAGGTCTTTGTCGACGGCAAGCCTTCGGCCATGATGCGCGGTGATAACCGCGCCGCCACGCTGCAATCGCTGTCCGGCGGCGATATCGACTCGGTTGAGGTGATGAACAACCCCGGCGCCCAGTTCAGTGCCGAAGGTTCGGGTGGCATCATCAACATCGTTTTGCGCCGCAACCGTAAGCCCGGCAATTCCGGCACTGTCATCGCCAATGCCGGCAGCCAGGGCCGCTACAATGCTACCTTCTCCGGTGCGCGCAATTCCGGTAAGCTGACTCTCTCCGGTGGCGCCAGCTTCCGCCACGACGGCCGCGACAGCCGCTCCTCTTCGACGCAGCAACGCTTCAACCAGGCCGGCACCGTCGTCTCCGAACGTGATCAATCCGGCGTCGGCTCCAACCGTTTCGACAACCTGTCGCTCAACGGCGGCGCAGACTATAACATCACCGACACCGATCAGGTCAGCACCCAACTCGGCTACGGCAAGCGCACCGCCCAAAGCCAAGGCAGCGACGTCTACAGCGGCTTCGACAACAGCGGCCCTACGCCGCGCAACATCGACCGCACGCGGGACTCCATCGGCGAGAACGACCGCGAGGACACGTCTTTCTCTGTCCGCTGGGACCATACCGGCGACTCCCCGGCCGAAACGCTTAAGGTCGATCTGCGCGCCAGTACCTCGAACGGCAAGACTCGCAATACCGCCTTTACCGACTATGTAACTGGCACCGATTTCGAAGAAGTCCGGACGTCAGATTCGCGCACCACGAACGGTAATTTCAGCATCGACTACCAGCGCAATGTCGGCGAAGGCCAGCTGTCGCTGGGCACCCAGACCAGCTACGATGACAATCAGGTCATCAACACCTCTGCCAGCGGTGATCCTGACGCGCCGTCGGATGCTCTGCTGAACAACGACTTCGCCTATAAACAGATCGTCAATGCCGCCTATGTCACCTGGCAAACTCCGATTGGCGAAAAGTGGGTGGTTATGGGCGGTCTGCGCTCGGAAACCATCGACCTCAAGACACGCCAGATCACCACAGGCACGACAGGCACCACCAGCTACACCAAGCTGGTCCCCAGCGCCTTTGCCACCTACACCCTGTCGGACAATTCCAAGCTGCGCTTTTCCTATTCGCACCGCCTGCGCCGGCCCAACCCCCAGGATTTGAATCCCTACGTCATCTATCTCGACCCGCAGAACGTCATCTCCGGCAATCCGGATCTCGACCCGTCCGAAAGCGACTCCTTTGAAGCCGGCTATGAGTACAACAAGGACCAGACCTCCTACGCGCTGCGCCTCTACTACCGCAAGTCGGTCAACCAGATCACCGACGTCTCGACCTTCATCAGCCCGGGCGTCCTGCTGACGACGAAGCAGAATCTGGGCGAGGGCCAGCAAGCCGGCCTGGAGTTCAACTATAACAGTAAGCTGTGGCAAAAGCTGACGGTCAGCGTCAACGGCAATCTCGGCTACGAAGAGTTGGATACGCCCAACGGTGGCAACGATTCCGGCATTACGGCCCGCGGCCGCGCCAGCCTGGACTATCAGGTAACGACCAAGGACCGGGTTCAGCTGTCGATGTTCACCTCGGGTCAGCAATTGACCGGTCAGGGCTACCGCTCGCCGTTCAGCCGCGGGCAACTGTCCTACCGCCGCCAGATCAATCCAAAGCTGGCCTTCGTGGCGACTGCGGACGACATCTTCCGCACGGCCAAGGTGCGCAGCGTGACGGACACCAGCACGGTCTACAGCGAGTCCTACCGCAGCATGAGCGCCCCGACCTTCTATATCGGCCTGAACTACATCCTGGGCGCGGCTGGCAATAACCCGAATCAGAACCAGGATGGCCAGAACCGCGAACGCTGGCGCGAAGGTGGTGGTGGCCGCGGCAACTGGGGCGGCCCTGGCGGCGGCGGAGGGTTCTAAGTCCTGAGCTTACACCTGGCGCTCTCCGCGCCCCTTCCTATACCTCCCTGCGCCCTTTCGCGCGGGGTGAGCGAAGCCGAGATATATCTCGGCAAGCGCAAGGGCCATGAGCGCAACGAAGCAACGTGAAGGTTTTTGTTTTACGGATGCAACCACAGGCCGCGTGATGTCAGAACAATACCCTGAAAACTGGAGTGGTCTCCAGTATCCCGATTGGCGCTCCGAACTGCTGGTCTATCTCAGAGACGGCTGCGACCCTTCGCATTACCTGAAGGTCCACGACGTGGAGTTCGACCTCCATTTCTTTTTTGACGATCATGACTTCGCCGATGATCCCGTCGGCATGATTGGCCTTGCCCTGTTCGACGAGGGCGAAGCCGCAGCGATCGCGGAACTGGTCAAGGCCTACGCTGCCGCGCTCGGCCCAGGTTCAAAAATGCCGGACGTCAGGACGGTCAACTGGCAGCCCGTCGCCGAGGCTGCTCAAAAGGCCTACACGCTTATTCTCAAAGGTGGCGAGCCCACCTTCCGATAGCATAGCGTGGCCGCTATAAGCCTGCCCGCCACCACTCAAATGCCGTTCGCCATCTTCTTCAGGGCCTTGACGAGGTCCGCGCGTGTTTGCGGTGTCGGCCTGCCCAGCGCGCTTTGATGCTGCGGCGGAATATGAGCCACCGGATCGCCATCCGTCTGAAAAACATAGTGGTCGAACATGGCGTTCCAATAGTGTCGCTCGGCCGGCGGCAGGTTCTTCAGGGCCAGCAGGCCGCAGAGAAAAGCAGCCATCGGATTGTCCAGGGTGTCGGGCGCCGCGCCCCACCAATAGTTGACCAGGACATTGAAGCCGTCCAGCGACTGGACGTGGTGCCACCAGTACTTGGGTACATACAGCGCGTCACCCGGCTCCATGTCCGCGACCTGCGCGGTTGCCAGGGCATCCTTCAGACGGGGAAAACGCTCAAAATCGGGTTCCTCCAGGCTGGCCAGGCTGATGGCGCGGCCCGCCGGTGTGTGGTCCATCGGGCCGATATAAAGGTTTTTCACCTGCTCGGGCGGGAACAGAATGAAACGGCGGTGGCCGGCGACGACGCAGGCCAGGTTGTGGTCATGGTCGTTGTGCGTCTGGGCGCGCGTGGCATTGCTGATCCAGATGCGCGGCGTAATCTGAGGCGGGATTACCGGATTGGGGTTGTCGGCGACGAAGCGCGGCAGGTGGTCCGGTATCGGTGTCGACTGGATATAGATATAAAAGGGATTGGGATGGTCCAGGGCGGCGATCAGCTGATCGATTCCGGCGGAGATGGACTTGCTGCGTTTGTGAAAGTTGAAATCATGCATGTCAGGGCCATAGGCCAGGCGCCCCTTCATGGCATTGTGGCCTTCCATGACCGAAGCCGGCCGGCCATTGTCCAGCGACTTGAGGTAGCCGGCTATGTCGTGCGGTGTCTTCCGGGCATGCTGTGCGGCGGGCCAGTGCGCAACCAGACCCCTCAGCAAGACAGGACGGCCTTCCTGGACGAGGGTCACGAACATTTCGGGTGTCGCCTGTTCGATGACCCTGACCTTGGGAAGCGCGTAAATGTGGTCCATGGAATACAGTCCGAGCGTTGAGGTGTTCCACGTAGGGGATACCACCTGAATTGGCAAGTATTGACGTTAAGGTCAAGATTGGGAAAGGTGACCGTGCATACCCTCTCGATAACGGCCTACGGACAG
Source organism: Asticcacaulis sp. AC402 (assembly GCF_000495835.1). Lineage (GTDB taxonomy): Bacteria > Pseudomonadota > Alphaproteobacteria > Caulobacterales > Caulobacteraceae > Asticcacaulis. The sequence continues at coordinate 39,570 of NZ_AWGC01000002.1, read as the reverse complement.
GTTCAGCGCAGGAGTTCATGTCATCGTTGTCATTGCCTTTTGTCCGGCTAAAGTGTGGCATTCATGCCATTATGTCGCGGTTTGTGGCAAAATCCGCCACAATCAACTAGCCAATGGCGTGTCGTTTATATAACAAATAGAAAGACGAAATAATAAATCAGGTTGAGAAGCGTATTGGGGCCATCCGAAGTCCCGTCCCTAAGTTGCATCGGTTCAAATTTGACTTCCACGTCAAAAACAGATTCGCTGTAACGGGGTTCTGTATCGGGAATCAGGTTATGACCTGTTTACCAAATCGCTTTATAGACTGACGTCGTTTCGGTTTTCAGTGGTTCACCGCCAGGAGCTCGGGCCTGGCGTAAGGACATTAGGGAGAAGAAGGTATGAGAATTTCCAAAGGCAAAGCCCTGACGGGGCTGGTGCTTAAGGGCGGAGTTTCGGCTCTGGCCCTGACGGCGTTTGCGGCCGTGGCTGCGACTCCGGCAATGGCGCAAGACGCTCCTGCTCAAGGCGAAGCCGCCGGCGCTCAGGAAGTGGTCGTCGTGGGCGTTCGTCGCTCGCTGAAGACCGCCCAGCAGATCAAGAAGGACGCCGATACGGTCGTCGACTCGATCACGGCGAACGACATCGGTTCGTTCCCGGACAAGTCGGTCGCCGAAGCGCTTCAGCGCGTCGCCGGTATCACGGTCAACCGTTTTGCCGCCACCGGCGACACGGCCCACTTCTCGGCCGAACCGTCGGGCGTCGTGGTCCGCGGCCTGCAGCAGGTCCGCTCGGAATTCAACGGCCGTGACATCTTCACCGCCGACTCGTCGCGTGGCCTGTCGTGGTCGGACGTTTCGCCGGAACTGATGGGCGGCGTCGATGTCTACAAGAACCAGACCGCGGAACTGATCGAAGGCGGCATCGCCGGTACGATCAATCTGCGCACCCGTCTGCCGTTCGACAGCAAGGGTCGCGTTCTGGCGGCCACGGCCGAATACACCTACGGCGACCTTGTCAAGAAGGGCGCCTCGTCGATTTCGGGCATCTATGCCGACCGTTGGGAAACCAGTGCCGGCGAATTCGGCTTCATGGTCAATGCTGCCCATTCGGGCATCTATACCAATTCCGAAGGCATCGCCTTTGGCCGCATGGTGCCCTATGCCAATGCTGGTACCTGGGGTACAAGCGCCAAGCGTTGGCTTCCGATGACGGTAGCGCTGCGGGACAACGTCTATGACCGCGTCCGTACGGGTATCGCTTTGGCGGGTCAGTGGCAGAACAACGACAAGACCATGTTGGCGACCCTGCAGTACAACCAGTCGAAGAAGACGGAACAGTGGGAAGAATATGTTGCCACGTCCTCGACCGGTGCTGACGCCTGGGCGCAGCCGATCAACTATGTGAATACCGGTGACGGCGTTCAGTGCCTTGCCAACACGACCTGCACCTTCGATGGCGATGGCTATTTCCAGTCCGGTACGCTGGTGAATGGCAATGGCCAATGGTACGGCAGCTTCCAGAATCCGACCGGCTCGACCTCGCCGAACGGCCTGGCGCGCACCTGCTATTCGTGGGAAGCCAATGCCAGCTGCCCGGCGTCGCAGAAGGCTACGGCCTACTCCAACGACACGCGCTGGAGTGATACCACCAACAACACGCAAGATATCTCTTTCAACTTCAAGTGGAGCCCGACCGATCGCCTGAAGCTGAACTTCGATGTCCAGCGCATTGATGCGACTCAGGAGAACTACGATATCTCCACCCAGCTTTCGACCTGGGCGACGACGAAACTTGATTTCACGGGTGATCACCCGACCATGGAAGTCGCCAACAATGCCGTCGGTTGGTTCCTCGCTCCGGGCGCCGGTGGCACTGCCCAGATCACCAACAAGAACAACTATCGCGTGCCATGGATCATGGATCACGTGACGGATTCGGAGGGTGAATCCTTTGCGACCCGCGCTGATCTGGCCTACAGCTTCGACTCGCCCTGGCTGAACACCCTGAAAGCCGGCGTGCGTTTTGCCGAACGTGAACAGACGGTGCGCTGGACGACCTACAACTGGCAGGCGGTTGTCAACAACTGGTCTAACTATACGGCCGACAACTTCTACATCACAGGCTCGAAGTTCCCGAGCCAGGATGCCTACGCTGACTACACCTTTGATTCGAACTTCTACGGCGGCGGCGTGACCAATGTCAGCACCGCACCTTTTATCAAGACGTCAGTCCTGCAGGATCGCGAAGGTTTTGCCGCAGCTTTCGGCAACACGGCCTACAAGCCGCAGTATACCGATGGAACCAACTCCAACGCCTGGGTTCCGATTTGCAACCGCAGCGGTGAAACCGATGGCTGCTTCCGTCCGGCGGAAGTGGCTCTGGTTTCGGAAAAGACCAAGGCGGCTTACGTGCAACTGAAGTTCGGCGGCCCTGACGCCACCATCTTCAACGGCGTGACGGTCACCGGCAACATCGGCCTTCGTTATGTCGAAACGACCAACGAAAGCACCGGTGGTGTCAACTACAGCAGTGGCATGACCTACGGCGCTACGCCCCTGTCGGAAACGGCACCGGGCAGCGGCATCTTCAGACCGAGCGTCACCTACTATGTTGCCGGTTTGGTTGGCACGCCACCCGCCGTGACGGCAAACCCGACGACAGATCCGACGACCTATGCAGCACAGGTCGCCGCGGCCACGGCTTATGCCAACAACCCGGCGAACTTCACGCAGGATCGTGCCTTCCTGCTGCCCAATTCGGGGCTAGAAACGGCAACAATCACGCATAAGAACTGGTTGCCCAGCTTCAACGTGCGCTTGGGTCTGACAGATCAGTGGTTCCTGCGTTTTGCGGCTTCCAAGGCCATGTCGCGCCCGGATATCGGTAACCTCAAGAAGTACACCAGCGTCGGGATGAGCCTTCCGCCCGCCAGTGCGACACTTGACTGTAATCCGACCACGGGTGCCTTTGAGTGCAACAGCTCCGGTGCGATCGTTAAAACCAAGACCCGCTTCACAGGTTCGGCCAATAACCCCTACCTGAAGTCGGTAACGGCAGATCAGTTCGACCTGTCGGTGGAAAATTACTTCTCATCGACCGGTTCGTTCACCTTCAACCTGTTCTACAAGAAGTTCCACGACTACATCCAGTACGGCAAGTACACCACGAGCTTTACCAACAATGGCGTGACCCGTGACGTTGAAATCAGCGGTCCGGTCAACGGTGAAGGGGCCTCGATCAAGGGCTTCGAAATCACCTACCAGACCTTCTTCGACGACCTGCCCGCGCCGTTCAACGGCTTTGGCATTCAGACCAACTGGACGCATCTGAGCAACAGCGGCATCAAAAATTCGGGTGTTGTTGTCAACTCGGGTGACGGTTCGTCCGGCGCTGCCGGCGGCGGTACCTCGACGGCAGCTCTGAGCTTCTCCGACCTGCCTCTGGAAGGTCTGTCCGATGATACCTTTAACCTGATCGGCATGTATGAAAAGGGTCCGCTCTCGGCGCGTCTGGCATACAACTGGCGTTCACAGTACATGGTTACGGCTCAGGACTGCTGCGTTGCTTTCCCGATCTGGCAAGATGCCGCGGGATATCTGGACGGTCGTGTTGCCTACCGCTTCAACGATAATGTCGAGGTTTCCTTGGAAGGTACCAACCTGCTGAGCACCGAAACGGTCCTGAAGCAACAGGTTGACGGTAACATGACGAATGGCTACGAGGCCGAGCGTCTGCTTCTGCCGAACGCCTGGTTCAAAAATGACCGTCGTATCCAAGCCTCGGTTCGCTTGAAGTACTAAGCGTCTTTTCCGAGACTAAGCTAAGAAGACGCGTTGTCCGCGAGGGCAGCGCGTCTTTCTTTTATTTGGTTGCAGACACTATGCCGCACTTGACCGCGCCCGGAAGCCAAGTCTTTACTCATGACAACACATCAAAAAAGCTGGGCGAAATGAACCGCGCTGGGAGGTCCTGATGAGCAAGTCTCCAATGAAAATCGTCATACTGGGTGGCGGGACGGCCGGATGGATGACGGCAGCGACCCTCAGCAAGGCCTTCAAGCCCGAATTTTGCACGGTTCGTCTGATCGAATCCGACGAAATCGGCATTGTCGGTGTCGGTGAAGCGACCCTGCCGCAGATTCATGATTTCAACAAATTTCTGGAGATTGACGAACCGGAGTTTATGCGCGCCACCAATGCCACCTTCAAACTGGGTATCGATTTTCGAAACTGGGCGCGTATCGGCGACAGCTACATCCATCCCTTCGGTATTCATGGCCAGGCGATCAACGGTGTCCCCCTGTTCCAGTACTGGTTGCGCGCGCTGCAAAACGGGCACGTCTCTGATCTTCAGGACTATTCCTTCGCCATATCGGCCTGCCGGCATTTAAAATTTGATTTTCCGGTGGAAGACGACAATTCGGTAAGGTCGACCTTCGCCTATGCCTATCACTTCGACGCGGTCCTCTACGCCCGCTTCTTGCGCAAATGGGCGACAGCGCGCGGTCTGGAACGCACCGAGGGCAAGGTCGTCGATGTTACCCTGCGCCCCGAGGATGGCTTTATACAGTCCCTGACCCTGGCCTCGGGCGAAGTTGTCGAGGGCGATCTGTTTATCGACTGTTCGGGTTTTCGTGGCGTTCTGATCAGCCAGGCGCTGAAAATGGGTTGGGAGGACTGGACCCAATGGCTGCCGTGCGACCGCGCCCTGGCTGTCCCCTGCGACCGCGCTGGCGACTTTACACCCTACACCCGCGCCACCTCGCGCGAAGCCGGCTGGACGTGGCGCATTCCGCTGCAACACCGCACGGGTAATGGCTATGTCTTTTCCAGCCAGTTCTCCACGCAAGACCGCGCCGCCGAGGTCCTTTTGGGTGGTCTGGACGGCGCCGCCCAGGCTGAACCGCGGCTGCTAAAGTTCCAGGCCGGTCGCCGTCAGCAGTCCTGGCATAAGAACTGCCTGGCTATCGGCCTGGCCAGCGGGTTCCTGGAGCCTCTCGAATCGACAAGCATCTACCTGGCGCAGATCGCCTCCAACTTTTTGATGCGGCTGTTCCCAGGCAAAAACATCGACCCGAAGCTGGTCGCAGAGTTCAATCGTCTGGTCGATATCGAATACGAACGTGTCCGTGACTTTCTCATCTTGCACTACCACGCCAACGAGAAGCCAGCTGAGGAAGACCCGACCGGTCTTTGGCGTTATGTCCGCGAGATGCCGGTGCCCGATAGCCTGACGGCCAAGATGGAAACCTTCCGCCACCGCGGCCATATCCATCGCTATAAGGACGGCCTGTTCGCGCCGCCCAGTTGGATCGCTGTCTATGTCGGTCAGCGCGTGTTGCCGAACCACTACGACCGTCAGGTTGACAATATGGATCTTGCGACCATCCTGGAACAGATGGCCGATGTGCGCCAGCGCGTCCTGGTCAATGTTGCCGCCCTGCCGACACATGAGCAGTTTCTGAACGACTACTGTTTCGATCCGACCGCGAAGGTCATGCTGGAGGACGCTGTCCATGGCTGAGACCGATCGCGTTTCGAAGGTGGTCATTATTGGGCGCGATGAGTCGCTATGGCTGACTGCCAACGTCTTATGGCGGGCTTTTCACCAGGCCGGTCTTGACATCACTGTCATCGAACTACCGTCTCTGTTGCGCCCGGGCGACGTTTATCCGACGCTTAAGCAGCAAGAGGCCTATCATGGCTTGATGGGCATAGAAGAAGCGCCAATGATGCGCGCGTCTCAGGCGACCTACAGCCTGGGTCAGCGCTTTGCCAATTTCTCAAAAACACGTCCGCCGTTCATCCATGCCTACTCGACCTACGGGCAGTCGATTAATCGCGTTCCATTTCACCATCATTGGGTCAAGGCCCGGGCCGCGGGTCTCAAGGCAGAATTCGACGATTTTTCGATCAACGCCGTTGCTGCCCGGCAAGGCAGGTTCTTTATTCCGGGGGAAGCCACGGATGGCTTTGCCAACTGCAACTATGCCTACAACCTGGGTGCCCAGGGGTATTGCCGCGTCCTGAAAACCGTTGCCCTGGAACGCAAGGTGGGTCACGTTGCCGCCCGACTGGCCGAGGTTATCAGAGATGCCGCGGACGGACGCATCACGGCGCTCAAACTCATGAACGGCCAGACCGTCGAAGGCGACTTTTTCATCGACGCGACGGGTGCCGACAGTGAACTCCTGGGCAAGGCCATGGGTGTTGCGTTTGAGTCGTGGAACCATCTGCTGCCGTGCGACCGGCTGCTAACGACCTATGGTCCGCCCCTGGCGCCCTTACCTTCATTCAGCCAGGTTGCGGCCTTCCGATCGGGTTGGGTCGGTATATACCCATTGCAGAACTGCACGGCGATCCAGCAGGTTTATGCCAGCCTCGACCTGACCGCCGAAGAAGCCTTTGAGGCGGCGGCTATTGTGTCATCCATGCGCCTTAATCCCGACCCGGTAATCACCCCCTTCACCGCCGGAACACGCAAGGTCTATTGGGAAAAAAATTGTGTCGCCATTGGTGAAGCGGCCGTGGTGCTGGACCCGATTGACAGCGTTCGCATGCACGCCAACTTCATCGGCCTCGCGCACCTGATTTCGCTGTTCCCGCTCGATCGCAACAGCATGTTGGAAAGCAAGGAATACAATCGTAATGTCAGCGCGTCCTTCGAGCGCGTGCGCGATTATCAGATGTGCCACTACCTGCTGAACCAGCGCTTTGGTCAGCCCCTGTGGGACCATTGCCGCCAGATCGAGGTCCCGGAGTTGCTGCGCTACAAGCTCGAGCTCTTCTTTGCCCGCGGCAGTCTGGCTCTCTACGACGATGAAACGTTCGAAGAGGATGACTGGATTGCCATGCTATTGGGCCACGGCCTGATCCCTCAGGCCTATGACCCGCTGGTCGATCAGACGGACGAGGCCGAAGCCATCCGCCAGTTCCAGAGCATGCTGGGCTTTATTCGCGCGACGGTCGGTCCGATGAAGCCGATGGAAACGCATCTTGGTATGGCGCCGGTCCCGGTTTAGGAGACAAGTAGATGCAGTCTGTCGTCAAGAAAATCGTCATTGTTGGTGGCGGCACCGCCGGCTGGATGGCAGCCGCCTGCTTCGTCAAGGCTCTCGATCCGAATTTTTACGATATCACCCTGGTCGAGTCCGAGGAGATCGGAACGGTCGGTGTAGGTGAGGCCACCATCCCGGCCATCATCCAGTACAACCAGTTTCTCGGTATCGATGAGTATGAATTTGTCCGGGAGACCAATGCGACCTTCAAGCTGGGCATCCAATTCGCTGATTGGCGTAAGAAGGGGCAAAGTTATTTCCACCCGTTCGGCCTGTTTGGCATTGAAATCGATGGATTTACCTTTCCGCACTATTATTTCCGCCACTATCTTCAGCGCGGCGCTGGTGAGGTCGATATCGGCAGATACAATGCCGAGACCGAAGCCGCTCTGCAGGGGCGTTTTGGCCGGGTCAAGCCTGAGAACGGCAAGCCGAACATCAACTATGCTTTTCAGTTCGATGCCGGCCTCTATGCGCGTTACCTGCGCAGATATTCCGAGCAACGCGGCGTCGTGCGGCAAGAGGGTCGCATCGTCCAGGTCAACCAAAATCCGGAAACTGGCTATCTGACCTCCGTGCAGATGGACGATGGCCGCGTCATCGAGGGCGACCTGTTCGTCGATTGCTCCGGTTTTCGCGGCCTGCTGATCGAGGAGACCCTGAAAACTGGCTATACCGACTGGAGTCGCTGGCTGCCGATGAACCGGGCCGCTGCCGTGCCGTGCGAGCGTGTCGAGGTTCTGACCCCCTACACCCGCGCCACGGCACGCGAGTCCGGTTGGCAATGGCGCATTCCGTTGCAGCATCGTACCGGCAACGGCTATGTCTTCTGCAACGATTTCATCAGCGAGGATGAGGCGGCGCAGACCCTGTTGGCGCGTCTCGACGGCAAGCCATTGGCCGATCCGAAAATCCTTCGCTTCGTTACCGGGCGTCGCAACAAGGCCTGGAACAAGAACGTTGTTGCCCTGGGTCTGGCCAGCGGATTCCTGGAGCCTCTGGAATCGACCAGTATTCATCTTGTCCAGTCAGGCGCTTTCAAATTCCTGGCACTTTTCCCGCGCCATGGTTTCAACCCGCATATCGTCGATGAGTACAACCGACAGGTCGAGCATGATTATGAGAACATCAAGGACTTCATCATAGCCCACTACAAGGTGACCGAACGCGACGACACCCCGTTCTGGCGCCAGGTGCAGCAGATGAGCGTACCTGACAGCCTGCAGGCGCGCCTCGACGTTTTTCGCTCCACCTGTCAGACTCTGTCGCGTGAACCCGACCTGTTCAAAGAGGTGAGTTGGGTTGCAGTCCTGACCGGCCAGGGTCTGGTGCCCCAGGACTACCATCCGGCAGCTGATGCCCTGGAAGATGACGACTTACGCCTGCATTTGGGTCGTTGGCGGACCCTTGTAACAGAGCGGGTCAAAACCCTGCCGCTGCATGAGGACTTCATCAACCGCCACTGTGCGTCCACCTCTGCGCGCCTGGTGGCGGCCGGATAGCTCAACCTTCTGAATTGAAGAACAGGTTCGCCGTCAGCCGCCCGGCGGCGGGATCCTTGCTGAGCTGTATGCCTTCACCCATCTTGGCACAATGAAGTTGCCCGGCCCGGTACAGTATCAGCCGGTTGAATCTGGGCTCGACATAGGCAATCTCCTCATACAGGTCGCGGATTTCCGACAGCGGCTTGCCGGCACGCTCGGCGAGTTCCTGACGGCGGAAATGGGCGAACTTGGCGCTTCGGCTGGGGGTGATCAGTTCAAAACCGGTCGACTTGTGGCGATAGAAGGCGGTGCCGCCAAAGTCGCCATGACTGAGATAATGCACCGTGGCGAAGCTGTGCAGGCGATGGGTATCGGTGTGTGGCGCCACCTGGTTGGGTGACATGTCGTCAGGGCCCTGCGTGGTCAAACCGAAAAAGCCGTAGGAACCGGCATTGTAGTCAGGGTGCATCCCGAACACCTGCGCCATCGGACGTCTCAAGACGTCCAGCACAATTTTTCGGTAGAGATCAGGCACGGGCGCAACCAGGCCGGGATACCATGATTTTTGCGGGGGCGCGCCGAAACTGTCCATCCTGGCGCTGGCAAGCAGGGCGTCGGGGTCGGCGAGGACATTGTCGGCGATGAAGACGGGTTCGTTGTCGTGGCCGAACTTCCAGATCTCGATATGTGGATTGGGATTTAAGGCTATGTCCGCGGCCATGTGACGTCCTCTTTGGGTTTTCCGCAAACTAGAGCGCAATCCGATAAAGTGGAAGCCACTTTTCGGACAAATTGCGCGACAAAACAAAAACTTAGAGCGAGATGGCGATTCTACCTAAAGCCATCGCGCTCTAGCGCAATCCGATAAAGTGGAAGCCACTTTTCGGACAAATTGCGCGACAAAACAAAAACTTAGAGCGAGATGGCGATTCTACCTAAAGCCATCGCGCTCTAGAAGCTTAAGCAGGAATTGCAACACAAGGGATTTTGCGTCAGTAAGGGGCAGGAATAATCAAGGAGCCGGGCGTGTCGGTACAGACCATAAAGATTGGTGCGGAAGAAACCTCTGTGGTCATCATCGACAATTTTGTTGAAGATCCCGACTATCTTGTTCAGCTCGCAACCGATTTGGCCCCATTTCCCAGCCAGACGGGTCACTACTATCCCGGTCGCCGCCACCGTATCCTCCCCCAGGACGGTGAGGCTTTCGACTATGTGCGCGTGGTTTGCCAATCCCTGATACCCCTGATGCTCTCGGTTTACGGCGTCACCGGCTATGACATCCTCGATGCGGGATTTTCCCTGGTGACGACCGCGCCCGATGACCTGCAGCCGTTGCAGTCCATTCCGCATTTTGACTACCCGGATGCCGAAAGTTTCGCCATCCTGCATTATCTGTCAAAACGTCCAGCCGGGGGGACGGCGTTTTACCGCCATCAGCGAACGGGTTTTGAAACCCTGTCGCAGGATCGTCTTCAGGCCTACGCGGTTGCGCGCGAACAGGACGGTCTCGAACTGGCGCCGGCACGAGGTTATCATGACGGCGATGGCAATGGTTTCATTGAACTGGCCAAGGTCGAGGCGCGCTATAATCGCGCCCTGATCTATCCAGGTCGGCTGCTGCATTCGGGGCTGTTGCCTGACGACTTCAATTTCAGCCCCGATCCCAGGCATGGCCGGCTGACAGGCAACATCTTTATTCGCGCCAAGGTTACACCCTGAGCGCGGCTTCCAGTTTGTCGAGCCCTTCGTCAAGCAGGTCGTCTGCGATAGTGAGGGGCGCGAGCAGCCGGATAGTGTTGCCATAGACGCCGCACGACAGCAGGATCAGGCCGTGGGTCTGGGCCTTCACGCAGGCGGTTTTTGTGGCGGCGGCGTCCGGGGTGAAGCTGCCGCGTTCCGTGACGATGTCGAAAGCGATCATGGCGCCCAACCCGCGGATCGACGACATGGCAACAAGGTCGTTGCGCTGTGACATCGCTTCTAGGCGAGCCTTGATCTTGGCACCCTGCCGGTTGGCAGCGTCGAGCAGGCCTTCGTCTTCAATGACCTCCAGAACGGCGAGCGCGGCGGCGCAGGCGACCGGATTGCCGCCATAGGTGCCGCCCATGCCGCCGACCACGGGCGCGTCCATGACCTCGGCGCGGCCGACCACGCCCGACAGCGGATACCCGCCGGCCAGCGACTTGGCCATGGTCATCAGGTCGGGCTTGACGTCATAGTTTTCCATGGCAAACAGCTTGCCGGTACGTCCGAAACCGGTCTGGACCTCGTCAGCAATCAGAAGGATTGCGTGGTCGTCGCAGATCTTGCGCAGGGCACGCATCAGTTCGGGTGGGGTAATCAGGAAGCCGCCTTCGCCCTGGACCGGTTCGATGATAATGGCGGCGACCGCGTCCGGCGCTATGTCGGCCTTGAACAGATAGTCGAGCATCTTCAGCGTGTCCGCAGTGTCGATACCGTGCGCCTCGACGGGGAAGGGCAGGTGATAGATGCCGGGCTGTTGTGGACCGAGGTCCTTCTTGTACGGCACGACCTTGCCGGTCAGCGCCGAGGTCAGGGCGGTGCGGCCGTGGAAGCCGCCGGAAAAGGCGATGATGCCGTCGCGTTTCGTATGGGCGCGGGCGATCTTGACGGCGTTTTCGACCGCTTCGGCGCCGCTGGTGAACAGGACCGACTTGGCCGGTCCGTCGATGGGCGCCAGGGCGTTGAGTCGTTCGGCAAGGGCAATATAGGATTCGTAGGGCACGACCTGGAAGGCGGTATGGGTGAAGGCGTCCATCTGGGCCAGGGCCGCCGCCTGAACCTTCGGGTGGCGGTGGCCGGTATTGAGCACGGCGATGCCGCCAGCGAAATCGATGAAGCGGTTGCCATCGGCGTCCCAGAGTTCAGCGTTCTCAGCCCGGCTGGCAAAGAGGGTGGTGGCGTGACCGACTCCGCGGGCAACGGCAGCGGCGCGGCGGGCGGCGAGATCGGAATTGGCGGTCATGTCAGGCTCCTTGTGTCGAGCCCGGGATAGCATATTGTGATCACGATTTACCAGATTTAAGCGAAGGATTTGACCACGAGCAGACACCAGCATCAGGGGTCGGACCGTGGCTGAGGTCGACCAGATCGTGCACGGGCTGACCGGCTACAGTCAGGCGCGATTGAAAGCCCACCTGACCGCGAAAACCGATATCGAGTCCTTCCTTGCGCAAGCCCCGCACATCCACCCGTCGCGGCAACTGATCACAGCCAAGATCTGTGACGCACCGATTGAAGGCACCGAAGGTCTCCTCATGCGGGAAATTCACTACGCCGACAAACTGATCGACGATCTGGCCAGGGGGAAGCCCATGGAAAAAATCCTGCGGCAACAGGTGCGTAAAATACCTTTGCGAAACGAATCTACCCGTAAAATCGGAACAGGGCGTGAAAAGCCTAACCATAACGCGTGGTTAAGGCTTTCATTTACAAATGGGTAAACCTTTTTGGTTAACCTTCGCGCATCAAGAAGGTTTACCTATGTCCCAATTTGCAGAAGACACGGCTCATGCCCATGCCATGGCGCACCAAAAAGGTGATGCCAAGGGCAATGCCCATGCCCACGAACGCGAGCTGGAATTCGGCCGTATCTGCAAGTCGGTGTGCGAACTGGCGGCGGGTCTGTTCGACACCCCGCTGGCCATTATCAAGCTGTACGAGGGCAATCAGCTGGCCGTAAAGGGTACCACCGGCTTCAGCAACGAAACCCTGCTGGACGACATTTCCTTCTGCCAGCGCAAACTGATACCGGGCGAATCCCTGCTGATTCCGGACGCCACCGCCGACGCACGCTACTTCCTGGAAGCCGCCGTGCTCAATGGGCCGAAGCTGCGTTTCTACGTCGATATGCCGCTGGTCTCCGACGGCGTTGTCCTGGGGGTGATGATCCTCAGCGAACGCCAGCCGCGCCATGACTTCACCGCCCAGAAGCTGGCGCTGTTCCGCCAGTTCGCCAACAATGCCGCCACCACCATTGCCCTCGCGCAGAACACGGTCGAGCGCAACGACATCCTGTTCGAGCTGAAGTCCAATCAGATCCGTTTCGATCTCGCCCAGGACATGACAGGCATCGGCCACTGGGCAATTGACCTGAAGACGCGCGAAGTTACCTGGTCCAAGGGCCTCTACGCCATCTATGGCCTGTCGCCCAAGTCTTACAAACCGCGCGTTGCCACCCAGCTCGACATCTACGAGCAGGCCGATCAACAGCTGATTATCGACAAGTTCCAGCGCGCCGTAAACTATGGCGAAGACTTCGATTTCAATGTCGAGATCCTGCGCCGCAAGGACAAGGTCAACCGCAACATCCGCACCAAGGGCGGTGTCGAATATGACGACAAGGGCACAGCGATCCGCCTGTGTGGCGTCGTGCGCGACATCACCGAAGGGGTTTCCGACCAGGAAGAACTTATCCGCGCCCGTATGAACGCGGAGGACATCAACGAAGCCAAGAACAGCTTCCTGACGCACATTACCAACGAACTGAAGACGCCGCTCAACAACATCCTGGGCTATGCCCGCCTGCTGAACGAGCAACGCCATGACAACCCGGACATTGCCGCCTACACCACCAACCTGCTGAAATCGGCCAAGGCCCTGCAGTCGCTCGTCAAGGACACGGTCGACGTCTCAGCCCTGGATGCCGTGCCGGCACGCGGTGACGACCATGCCCATTCGGCCGAAGAGTCGGTCAATGTTGTCAACCTGATCAAGGATATCGTCAACCAGTTCGCGCCACAGGCCCAGTCAGGCCAGACAAAACTGACAGCGCATTTCGTCGATCTCGACAATCCCTATGCCCGCCTCGATTCCATGCGTCTGCGCCAGGTGGTGCAGAACCTGATCAGCAATGCCTGCAAGTTCACACGCGGCGGCCTGATCAATGTCACCGCCTCGCAGGTCACGATCGATAACGGCCAATGGTTACGGATTTCGGTCCGCGATACCGGCGTTGGCATGAGCGAAGACCAGTCGCTGAGCCTGTTCAACGGCGGCGACATCGGCGGTGATGTTTCAGGTAACCGCAAGAGCAACAACGGACTTGGGCTCTCGATTTCCAAAGCCATCGTCGATCTGCTGGGTGGTCATATCGGTGTCGTCTCGCGTCAGGGCGAAGGTTCGAACTTCTGGTTCGAAATCCCCGTCCAGTGGGTGGAAGGTCCGGCCAGGGCGATCGAATCGGCGCAGTTTATTGCGCCGCGCCCGATGCGCGCCCCCATCGATTCCCTACGCTCCAATGGTGCGGTTAACGAATATGTGCGACCTAGCAGCCAGGCTGCGGCACGCCTGGCGCCGGTCGATGAGGACCGCATCAACCGTGAATACCTCAAGGCCCTGCTTCAGGACATGAAGCTGGACCTTTAATACCATAGGTCAGAACGTCTGGAGCGCAATCCGATAAAGTGGCGTCCACTTTATCGGATTGCCTCTAACTCCAAGCCTCTTGAAGAATGACGCTTGGTATTCGCATTTTTTCAGCTTAAGCGCCGGACTAGGCGTCCCCCATGGCGCCTCGCAAAAGCTCGGGCGCCCCAGAACGTTCTTTGGCGCGCTTGCCAACCCACGATGAGTCAAGGTCATCGAGGGTTGGTATAAGTCAAAATTAACACGTCACTGGCATAGTTGTCGGCTGCAGCCCGCCCGCCCAATGAGGCTGGCCTGACGGGGACGACCGCATGAGTGACGACTTCAAGAACCAGCGCGACCGGTACATGGCGTTCTCACTGGCCGCCGCCGACCTGCTTGTCGAAGTCGACACAGACTTCCGAATCGTCAAGACGGTTGGCGCCACCCAGGCCTTGTTGAGCAATCTGGCCTCAGAAGTCGCCGGCAGCGATGTCTGCGACATTTTTATCCTGGCCGATCGCTCCTTTGCGCGCCGACTGTTGCAGCGGGCGCAGCGTCTGGGTCGGATAGAGCCGTGTTCGCTACGCCTCGATCAAGGCGACAAGCCGCCGCTGCTGATCAATCTGGGCGCCTGCCACCTGCCCACCCAGAACAACCATACCTTCCTCAGTCTTACCGTCCTGTCCAATGTCGTCCTGCCCAGCCTTGACGCGACTTCGGGCCTGCTTGACTCTTCCGGTTTTCAGGATGTGGCAAACAGGGTTCTGGACAGCGATGCGGCCAAGGCGCCGCGCGTGATGAAGATGGTCCGCCTGAAAGGCTTGTCCACCGCCGTTCGCGGCCTTCCCAAACAGCAGGCGCACGCGCTCCTGGGCGAAATCGGCTCTGTCCTGCGCGCCCAATCCCTTGGCGGTACATCGGCCGCGCGTCTGTCTGCCGAAGAGTTCAGCTACCTGCCGCCGGCGCATGGCGATGTCTCGACGCCCGAGAGCCTGAGTCGTGAGTTCAAGGCTGTGGCGGTCGCCGCCGGCCTGGCCGAAAACAGCTTCGTGCCGACAGTCATGAGCCTCGAACTGGCGACGGGAAATCTCGACAAGGAAAGCGTCGCCCGCGCGCTCAGCTTTGCCGTTACAAATTTTTGCAAGCCGGAAAAGACGGCCGTCAGGTCGCTTGAAGAGAGCTTGAAGTCCGCCATGGCCGAAACGGTGAAGCATTTCGACTCGATTCGAAACCTGATCGAAGACAGCAACTTCAGCCTGTTTTACCAGCCGGTTGTGTCACTTAAGGACCGCAAGATCCATCACTATGAAGCCCTGATGCGCTTCGCGGACGGCCGCTCGCCCTACGAGACCATACGTGTGAGCGAACAACTGGGGCTGATGCAGGATTTCGATCTGGCGGTCTGCAAAAAGGCCGTCGAGATGTTGCAGGCGCGTCCGGATGTCAGCATTGCGGTCAACCTGTCCGGCGCTTCGGTTGAGACGGAGGCGTTCCGCGAGAGTCTTCGCCAGTTGCTGATGCCGCATCGCGACCTTACGAACCATTTGATGTTCGAATTGACGGAGTCGAGCGAAATCAAGGAACTGGACGCGGTGGGCACCTTCCTGCGCTGGCTCCGGCGGACGGGTTATCAAGTCTGTCTCGACGATTTCGGCGCCGGTGCGGCAGCCTATGCCTATCTGCGCAGCTTTGACGTCGACTATGTCAAGATCGATGGACCTTTCCTCAAGGACGCCCGCGACAATCCGCGCCAGCGTGCCCTGATCCGCTCCGTCAGCAGCCTGTGCACCGAACTGAAAACCGAGGTCATCGCCGAGATGATCGAGGACGAGGACATGGTGGACCTGTGCGTCGAGATGGGGATTGGCTTTGGCCAGGGGTATCACCTGGGCCGTCCGAAGCCCCTGATGATGTCGACGCCCGACATGGCCAATGGCCGACGCAAGGGCTTTGTCGACGGCTGGGGCTGATACGCCCTTCCTTGTCGGCTGGTGCCGGTCGACATTTTCCGCTAGTTATGGGAACAAAGGTCTTTCTCTCCGTCTGCCAGGAGCAGAAGAAAAGACCTAGCCAACCGTGGCTTTTCGAGGAGAAGCGAGGGTGATCTGGTTTTTTTCGGCGGAAAAGCGGCCGCCAAACATCTGGGTTGATATGAAACACTTTACGCTCACCGCCCTGTCCCTGCTGGCTCTGATCGCTGGGACCTCTGCATCCGCCCGCGACTACTGGTTTGGCGCCGACCTGTCCTACGTCAACGAAATGCAGGACTGCGGCGCCAGATACAGCTACAACGGCGAAACCGATCCCTATAAGATCTTCGCCAAGTCGGGCCATAATCTGGTTCGCGTCCGGTTGTGGAACAATCCGACCTGGACAAAGTATTCCGACCTTGCCGACGCCGAAAAGACTCTGGCCGCGTCACGCGCCTCGGGCCAGAAGGTCCTGCTCGACTTCCACTATTCCGACGACTGGGCCGACGGAGAAAAGCAGTTGGCGCCCGCCGCCTGGGAAGGTCTGAGCGACCAGCAGCAGGCTGATGCCCTTTACGCCTTCACCTTCGATACGCTGACCTACCTCAACACCAAGGGCCTCATGCCGGACATGGTCCAGGTCGGCAACGAGAGCAACCACGAGATCGTGTCGTCGCTGGAAGGCGCCAAACTTCCCATCAACTGGACGCGCAATGCCTTGCTGTTCAACGCCGGCATCAAGGCCGTGCGCGATGCTTCGGCTGGCAGTTCCGTAAAACCTGACATCATGCTGCACATCGCCCAGCCCGAAAACGTCGAGCCGTGGTTTGAAGCGGCGCACGCCGCCGGGGTTACCGATTACGACATCATTGGCATCAGCTATTACCGCAAATGGTCGAAATATAACCTGCAGCAGCTGGCAGAGACTATGCGTCGCGTCCATCACGGCTTCGGCAAAGAGGTCGTCGTCGTCGAAACCGCCTACGCCTTCACCGACAGTTGGAATGATGAGATGGGCAACCTGCTGGGGACGGATTCGATCCTGCCGGGCTATCCCATCACCCCCGAAGGCCAGGCGAAATATATGCATGACCTGATGCAACTGACACTCGATTCGGGCGGCGCGGGCGTCGTTTACTGGGAGCCGGCCTGGGTGTCGACCAAGTGCAAGACGCGCTGGGGTACGGGCTCATCGTGGGAAAACGCCGCCTTTTTTGACTTCAAGGGCAAGGCCGTCCCGGCGATCGAATGGCCGAAGGCCGACTATGTCTGGCCGGTCGAGGTCACCTTCGCCGTCGCCGATACCGGCCAGCCGGCGCAGTTCCTGGCCGGGGATTTCACCGATGGGGTCATCGTGCCGATGATAAAGGACGGAGGCCAGTTCGTTTACAAGGCCTGGCTGCGGCCCGGCAGCGAGATCATCGCGGCAGTTGCTGCTACGCAAGCTGCCGTCGGCGATGCCGAGGTTCAGGACGTGAAGATACCGGAAGCCGGCGGCACCGTTACTCTGGCGTCACAGCTATGATATTGTAGTATAATTGACTGGTTTGCGATCATTATTGTGTTATCATTTCCGCCGATAACAGAAAAACGGCGGAAACCCCCATGCCACGCGTCTATGTTTTAGAGCGCGTTTCGATCCGGAAGAATCGGATCGGCGCTCTAAGTTTATGTTTTTACGCGCCTCTTTATCCGAAAAGTGTGGCACTCTTTTCGGGATGCGCTCTAACGGCGGTGCGGACATGACCTTCTCATCCGTGGAGAAGCGTCAGGTCCTGCTGGCCTTCGTAGCAACCCAAATCCTGCCACACGAGCATGTCCTGCGCCTGTGGCTGCGACGTCTAGGTGTCAAGACCGATGAACTCGACGATATCGTCCAGGAGGTCTACTGCCGTCTGCTGCGGATGGATCGCGTCGATCACATCGCTGATGCGCGCGCCTATCTGTTCCGTTCGGCGCGCAACATCGTCCTGGAACAGGTGCGGCGCAACCGCGTGGTGTCGATCATGACGGTACACAATATCGACGACCTCGGCATTGCCGACCACACGCCCAGTCCGGAAGTCTGTGCCTCGGCGCGGGCCGAACTGGATCGGGTCCTGAACCTGATCAAAGGCCTGCCTGATCGCTGCCGCAGCGTTTTCGAACTGCGCAAGGTGCACGGCTTGTCGCAGGCGGAGACCGCCCGTGCGCTCGGCCTGACTGAGAACGTCGTCGAGAAGGAAACCGCCCGAGGCCTGAGCCTTATCCTGGAGCGCCTCGCCGCCGCCAAACCCGCGGCAGGCAGACCTGCCGATTCTGCCCCTTTCGGAGCCGTGCATGCCGCCCAAGCTGCAGACTGAAACGCCGATCGACGCGCAGGCTTCGTCCTGGGTGGCCCGCATGTATGCGGACCCCGACGACGACGCGCGCGTCGCGTTTATGGCTTGGCACGATGCTGACCCGCGCCACGCGGGCGCGTACCTGCGCGCCGAAGCGGCCTGGACCCTGCTGGACCGGGCTCAGGTGATAACGCATGGTGTGGGCGTGGCGGGACGCGAAATGGCGGCGGGCATCAAGCGCCGCAAGGCCGAACGCAGCCGCCGCTATGTGCTGGGCGGGGTCATGGCGGCTTCGGTTGCCGGCGGGGCGGCGGTAGCCGTGCATCTGGCCAGCCGTGTAACCCTTGAAACCGGCCACGGTGAACTGCGCAATGTGCCTCTGGAAGACCGATCGATCGCGGCCGTCAATACCGACAGCCGTATTGATGTCGCCATGAAGGACGACATGCGCCATGTCGATCTGGTCAAGGGCGAGGCCTGGTTCCAGGTCACCAAAAATCCCGATGCGCCGTTTGTCGTCACCGCCGGCGATATCCGTGTTCGCGCGGTTGGCACGGCCTTCAGCGTTCGCCGCCATGACGGGGGCGCTGATGTCCTGGTCACCGAGGGTGTCGTCGAGGCATGGAGCGTCAAGGATCCGTCCGGGCGCATAACCCTGAAGGCCGGCGCCGAGGCGTTTGTGCCTGAGCAGGACACAATCCGCGCCGCCCACCGGCCGCAAGAGGTCGAACGCAAGCTGGCCTGGCGCGACCGTCAGATCATGCTGAACAGCACGGCCCTGTCCGAGGCTGTGGCAGAGTTCAACCGCTACAATGATCGAGAAATCATCATCGCCGACCCGGCTTTGCGTAACGCCGAACTGGTCGGAGGTTTTCAGGTCGACCAGCCCGAAAGCTTTGCCCGCGCGGTTCATATCGCGCTGGAGGTGCCGGTCAGCATCGGGGAAGACCGTATCATCATTGGCACAGTCTCAGCCGGCCGATAATAAATCGTACAAATTCGGCGGAAAAATTTCTGCGCCGCATCTTTGTATGTAGGGGGCCGAAAGCGCCCCCGGAGCCACAACGGATCTAGCTTGAACTGCCTTCTCCTCCCCTGTTGACCGGGGAGGTGGATCATGGCGATGCCATGAGACGGCAGGGGCCATTCCACTGACGGAAAAGCCCCTCCCGCCGCTTCGCCGTCCTTGCGCTCGCGAAAGCTATACTTTCGTAGCGCTTGCCCCGTTAACGGGGCGGGAGAAGAAGGTTCAATCGACCGGGCTCCGATCAACAAAGAGAACACAGGGAGCCTAACTCATGTCTTACTTGCACAACGGTCTGCGCTGCGCGCTGATGGCGTCGGCCGCGGTTGCCGTTATAGCTGCGCCGGCCTACGCCCAGGCCACCAGAAGCTTCAACATTCCCGCCCAGGACGCCGTCACGGCAGTTCCGCAGTTCGCCCAACAGTCGGGCCTGCAGGTCCTGGCGTCGGCGGACGATCTGCGTGGCGTCCGGACCAATCCCGTCAAAGGCCCCTTGAAAGTCGACGCCGCCCTGACGCAACTGGTTGCCGGTACGGGCCTCAATGTTCGCACCCAGGATGGCAACTCGGCCGTCATCGTCCGCGCCTCGATGCAAACGGCCACGACCGAAAGCGTCGCGGGCCCTGTAAATGCCCAGCCTGTCAGCAGCGCAAGTGCGGCGGCTGACGACGACGTTGCCCAGGTTGTAATTGTCCGCGGCAAATTTGCCGGCACGCTAAAAAAAGCACGTAACGTTAAGCGAGACGCCCAGGTCGTCGTGGAGTCGATCTCCTTAACTGACCTGGGTCAACTTCCGGACGTTAGTATCGCGGATGCTCTGGCGCGTTTGCCGGGTTTGGCAGCTGACCGCGATCCGAACAATGGTGCGGCGAGCCAAATCTCACTTCGCGGCCTCCCAACCGAAATGCTGCTGGGCACTATGAACGGTCGTGATTTGGCCAGTTCCACGCCGAATAGAAACATCCGCTACGATCAGTATCCCACCGAACTTGTCGGTGGCGTGCTTGTATACAAATCTTCGATGGCCTCCATCCCCGAAGGCGGGATTGCCGGCAGTATCGACCTTAGGACCATTAATCCTCTGGATGTAAGGAAAAATGAGGGCTCAGTAGCTTACACCCGGGTTTTCGCTCCGTCTGCCGGCAAATTCGCACAGGGCGATGACTCGGGATATCGCGCCAGCCTTTCTTATATGGGGCGTTCCGATGACAAAAAATTCGGTTATGCCTTCGGCATTGCTACGAGAGACGAGCCGTTTTCGTCTGTTCGCACCCAGCACGGGTCTTACAACCCGAGTACTTATCAGGACCGGGATGGTGACGGACAAAATGACATCGTTACCTATGGTGTACTCCATCAGGGAGGCGTAGGTAAGGATAAGCGGGATGGTGCCTTCGGCACGCTCGCGTTCAAACCTAATGACCGCTTGTTCGTCCTGGCCGACGCGCTCTATTCAAGTGTCAAATATAACAAAGACGCGTCTGGGCTCTACGTAAACAACACCTCCCAACTGTGGGCAAACACTTACAGTAATTCTGTAGTTGATGGTAACAAGCTCGTCGCCGGTACGATCACAAACAATATTCGGCCAAACGGCATCAGGATTTCAAACCAGAATACCTTTTCCCGTCGTGACGACGTTTTTAGCTCTCTAGGTATCAATGCCAAGTACAAACTAGACGATCTTTCCTGGATTGATGTAGATTTGTCCACGTCCAGCGTAACCTACCTGTCGGAATATGGGGAGATTCTGACAGATGTTA
The DNA here is from genome assembly GCF_000495835.1 of Asticcacaulis sp. AC402. Taxonomy (GTDB): domain Bacteria; phylum Pseudomonadota; class Alphaproteobacteria; order Caulobacterales; family Caulobacteraceae; genus Asticcacaulis. The sequence goes on along the minus strand of NZ_AWGC01000002.1, from coordinate 18,593 downwards.
GTGTATCCGCCCCGGCTCCGTCAGTTACGTTCGATGCCCGTTCTGATCTGACCACAATTGCCTTGAATGTCGATCTGACTGACAAGGCATTGAACCCTCTCACGCAAATGAGCGTGCCATACCACCGAGACGGAGTTGATGACGCTGTCAATTATCGCATTGACTACCATCGCGACTTTGCATCTGGCGAGTTTTTCGACAAGTTTATCTTTGGTATAAGGTCCACTGACAGGCAGAAGTCCGAGGTATCGAGCCAGCAAGACGTGACGATCGCACCAACGCAGATCGCCTCCGATCTGATCTTGCCCTTTGCATTAGGCGCCTATTCCGGGCCGCAGGATCAGGCACCGAGATTCATGACGTTTAACTTCTTCGACGTAGCCAATCGCTATTTCGGAGGGTATAATCCTACCAATGCTTCCACAAATTCCCAAACAGCAAGCTGGGTCGTCCATGAAAAGACGTTAGCCGTATTCGGACAATTAGATTTCAAGGGAACTCTCTTTGGTATCGACTACACAGGTAACGCTGGCGTTAGAGTGGTCGAGACGCAGGATGAGTCGTCGAGCGTAAGACTGGTCGCAACACCTGCGGGTTCAAGTTTAGAACCCTATGTTGTGACCAATGAATACACAGATGTGCTGCCAAGTGTAAGTTTCAATTTTCGGCCTAACGAAAACTGGATCCTGCGCTTGGGAATTGCCCAGACGATCGCCAGACCCGCTATTGAAGATCTGAACGCTGGCTTTTCGGCCTTTGACTTTGGCGCTCCACAGGCATACGGAGGCAACCCGTTGCTTGAACCCTTTCGGGCTGATCAGATTGATATCACAAGCGAATGGTATTTCGGTTCCAACAACTTTTTTGCGGTTGCGGCCTATCACAAAAATCTGAAAAACTACATCACCACATCTTCCCAGTTTGTTGACATTGATGGCACACTGTTTCAGTTCTTCCAGCCTGTGAATCGGCAAGGCGGGTATATACGGGGTATCGAATTCACTTATCAGCAGCAATTTGACCAATTGCCGGCGCCATGGGACGGATTGGGTGTCTACGCGAACCTGGCTCTCGCGGATAGCGACGTGAAGGTTTCTCGAAACTTCAGCGCCGAGACACTCGGACTGAATAACATGTCCAAGAACGTCGGCACCCTGTCCGCCTACTACTACAAAAGTGGCTTTGAGCTAAGAGGCAGCTATCGGTTCCGGTCAAGATTCTCCCGCGTGGTAGACGGAGGCGGTTTTGAAAGCAATGAACCTGAAGGCATTGTCGATGTCCAGGCATCGTACGACTTTTCAAACGGGGTTTCACTCGTTCTCCAAGGCCAAAATTTGAACAATGCTCCGTACAAGACCACGCTTGGCTCGCCGGATATTCATGGCCGCTACGAGGATTTCGGCACCTACTACTATGCTGGGGTGCGGGCCAAGTTCTAGAGCGAAATCCGATAAAGTGTGCAGCACTTTTCGGATAAATTGCGCGACAAAACAAAAACGTAGAGCGAGATGGCGATTCTACCTAAAGCCATCCCGCTCTAATCGCGTAAAGAGGGCTGCGCCCTTGGCGCAGCCTTTCCATTCTGCCGGTGTGTGTGCGAGACACGCATTCAGGCTTCGTACCTTGCGCAAATCTGGGGATCGTCACTTTGACAAGAAAAGACGGGAAGCTGGTTTTAAAAATCGTATCGGCTACACTTTTTGCTATCGGACTGTGCGTGGGCCAGAGCCACAGCGAGCAGCCCCTGAAACTTCGTGATTTTCCTTCATCAACGCCTGATGGCAGTCCAAGTATAGCCGCAAAACATGTCGCGAAAGACAGCGAATGGGTTAGGAAAAGATATCGAGACCTGGCCGCGGATCTGGGAGGCGGCGTTGAATTGAAGCAGGTTAAACTGGTGTTCGTTGGTGACTCTATTACGCAACACCTAATGGGTGAAAAGGCGCTGGGTCAGGCAGGTTATTGGAACAACGAATTTGGTAGGCCAGGTGAAAAGAATTACGCCCTGAACTTGGGAGTGGCTGGCGATAGAACAGAAAATGTCCTGTTGCGTCTTCTAAGTGAGAAAGAAGGCGGGTTTGGACAGTTGGACAACCCTGAAATTCAACCTGAGGTTATAGTTCTGCTCGTCGGAATCAATAACACGTGGAATACAAACGGTGATGTCGCTACGAAAGTCGTGGAGGGACAGGTTGCTGTCATCCGTAAGCTTCAGGCGTTGAGGCCTGCAGCGACCATTGTTGTCAATTCTCTCATGCCGACAAATGATATGTATCGTAACAAATCGATTGTTTTGAAGGCCAATCGTCGACTTTATGGAGAAGTCGATAAAATTGACAATGTTGTATGGCTCGATACCTATCCAGCCTTTGTCAATAGTGATGGGTCACAAAAGGCTGATTTGTTTATCGATGGCGTTCATCCGAACGAAGAAGGTTACAAGGTTTGGATGGGATTGCTTTTGCCAAAACTAGAACAAGTTCGAATGCTTCAACGAAATGAGACTTAGGTCGTCCCTATTACATGACGAAGGCATATAAAGCCTGAGCCATTTGAACAGGAGGCTGATGTTATCGTTGACAACTGCGAGGACGGCATTGAGGGCGTCGACGGCATTTTTATCGTGATGCCCTTGCCGAGGTGACGGTTAAGGACTGACCTCTTCTCCCGAAGAGCCTCAACTAGCCGGAGCTTGACTTGTGTCGGGCTCCGGTTCTTTTTTATCGTACAAAAAGCCTAACGAGGGAAATGCCATGTTGGATCTGAATCGCCGCCATCTGCTGGCCACCGCCGCCATCGCCGCTGCGGCACCGGCCGCGTCTGCCAAGGCGCAGCCTTATTCGCCGGTGGTCAAGTCCGCCGACCAGGGTCTGCGGCAGCGTATCCGGTTGAATGACGGCTGGCGCTTTGCCTTTGGCCACCTGCATGACGCCGACAAGGATTTCGGCTTTGGCCTGGACCAGCGCACCTATGCCAAGCAGGGCCCGGATTCGGGCGGGGCGCCCCAGGCCGCGTTCGACGATTCCGGATGGCGGGAATTGAACCTGCCGCACGATTGGGCGGTCGAACTTCCGTTCGTGCCGAACCCGAAGGCCTCGGAACTGAAGCCCAATGACCGCGGCGAGATCTGGGATCCGGCGGCCAATCACGGCTTCAAGCCACTTGGCCGGGAGTATCCGGAGACCTCGGTCGGCTGGTATCGCAAGAGTTTCAGCCTGGATAAGGCCGATGCCGGCAAGCGCATTTCGCTTCACTTCGACGGCGTCTTCCGCAGCGCTGTCGTCACGGTCAACGGCTATATCGTCCGTGAGCATCAGGGCGGCTATACCCCGATCCATATCGATGTCACCGATTTCCTCAATACCGACGAAAAGCCCAATGTGGTGGCGGTGCGGGTCGATGCTTCGCTGGGCGAGGGCTGGTTCTACGAAGGCGCCGGCATCTATCGGCATGTCTGGCTGGTCAAGACCGATGCGGTTCATATTCCGCCTTACGGCGTGCGAGTGCGGTCGAAGACCGATGGAACGGTAGAGGTTGCCACCACGGTACGCAACGAAAGTGATGCCGCGCAGACCGTGACGGTGTCGGCGATCGTCTTTCAGCCGGGCAAGGCCTTGCCCCTGGATACCGGCAACCAGAGTATCGCCGTGCCGCCGCGCCAGACTCGTGACGTGGTCCAGACCTTCACTGTGGCCGCGCCCAGCCTGTGGTCGGTCGACGAACCCCATCTCTATGAGATTGATACGACGCTCAGCCTGGGTGACAAAAAGGTCGACGGTGTCACCACCCGTTTCGGTTTCCGCGATGTCAAATTCGACGCCGAACTGGGCTTCTTCCTGAACGGCAAGCACCTGAAGCTGAAGGGCACCTGTAACCACCAGGACCATGCCGGGGTTGGCGCCGCGCTTCCGGACGCCCTGCAATATTATCGCCTCAAGCTGTTGAAAGAGATGGGCTGTAATGCCTATCGCGCCTCACATAATCCGCCCACGCCGGAGTTGCTGGACGCCTGTGACGAACTGGGCCTGCTGGTCATCGACGAAGTCCGGATGATGACGTCGTCCCAGCAGGGGCTGGACGATCTGCGCACTATGGTTCTGCGCGACCGCAATCACCCGTCCATTATCCTGTGGTCGATCGGCAATGAAGAGCCGCAGCAGGGCACCGAACGTGGCGCCGTTGTCGCCAGGTCGATGAAGCGGCTGTCCAATGAGCTGGATCCGACGCGTGGTGTCACCTACGCCATGGACCAGGGCTTTGGCTACGGCGTGACCCATGTCGTCGATGTCATCGGCTTTAACTACCGTACGCATCTGATCGATGAGTTCCACGCCAAGTATCCGCATATTCCGCTGATCGGCTCGGAAACAGCCTCGACCGTGTGTACGCGGGGCGAATACATCCTGGATGCAGCCAATCATATCGTCCCGTCCTACGACACCACGGCGCCATGGTGGGCGACGACGTCGGAGACCTGGTGGACCCATGCCGCGGATAAGCCGTATGTGGCCGGCGGTTTCATCTGGACCGGGTTTGATTATCGCGGCGAGCCGACGCCGTTTTCGAAATGGCCCAGCATCTCGTCGCAGTTCGGCGTGTTCGACACCTGCGGCTTCCCCAAGGACAACTACTACTACTACCGCGCCTGGTGGCGTCCGGAGCCTCTGCTGCACCTTCTGCCGCACTGGAACTGGGAGGGCAAGGAGGGCCAGGAGATTTCGGTCTGGGCCCATTCCAACTGCGAAGAGGTCGAACTGTTCGTCAACGGCAAGTCGGCAGGCAAGAAGGCCATGCCGCGCAACCGTCACCTGGAATGGTCGGTGCCTTATGCCCCCGGCAGAATTGAGGCCTTCGGTTACAATAAGGGCAAGGTGGTGTTGAAGGACAAGCGCGAAACGGCCGGACCGGCAGCGCGTGTGGTGCTGACGGCAGACCGTACCGGACTGATGGCCGACGGCATGGATGCGGCGGTGTTGCGGGCGGAAGTTGTCGACGCCAGGGGCCGGCCGGTGCCGAAAGCGGAAAATCTGATCCGGTTCGAGGTCGCAGGCTCGGGCTCGGTCATCGGTGTCGGCAATGGTAACCCCAACAGCCATGAGCCGGACAAGGCCAGCCAACGCAAGGCCTTCAACGGATTATGCAGTGCGATTGTTCAGGTTGGCAAATCGCCAGGCTCGATTACGGTGACGGCTTCGGCGGAGGGATTGAGGGCCGGGAAGGTTGTGCTGAAGGCGGGGTGATCATCGGAAAGAGGCCCCCTCCGTCTCGACGCGCTTAAGCCTTCGGCTTGCGCTTGCTCGCCACCTCCCCATTGAAGAAATGGGGAGGAGAAAAAGAATAGATCCATCCTTTCTTCTCCTCCCCATCTTGATGGGGAGGTGGCGCGGCGCTCGCTGAAGGCCGTCAGGCCGGAAGCGAAGTCCGCGACGGAGGGGTCCTCTTTTGCCGGCTCTTACTTCGCCTTGTCACCCCAAAGCTTCTTCAGTGCCGGGCCGCGGCCGCAGCCGACATAGTAGCGGTCATACTGCGCCTTGTGAGTCTTCCAGTACTGCTGGTGATAGTCCTCGGCCGGATAGAAGGGCAGGCCTGTCTCCGTCGAGCGCACGATCAGGGTGCGGATCGGCTTGCCCAGTTCCTTGCCGACCGCGGCCTTCGACGCCACCGCCGCCTTGTGCTGGTCCTCGTTGAAGGTGAAGATGGCGGTGCGGTACGGTTCACCGGAATCGCAGATCACCCGTGCCTGGGTGGTCGGATCCGTCGAGTGCCAGAAGGTGTCCAGGAGCGTCTGGTAACTGACCTTCTTCGGATCGTAGGTTACCTCGACCGACTCGACATGGCCGGTGTTGCCGCGGACGACCTGGCTGTAGCTCGGGTTCTTAACCGAACCACCCATGAAGCCGACCCGCGTCTTCGACACCCCCGGTACCTGGTCGAGCGCCTTTTGGGTGCTCCAGAAACAGCCGCCGGCAAAGACGGCGACCTCGGCCTGGGCCGCGCCGGCCATCAGTCCCAAGGCCACGACGGCAGATAAAACGAAACGTCTCAGCATGATGAGCTCCTAGGCCGGAATGAATTTCAGGGCGACGCCGTTATTGCAGTAGCGTTTGCCGGTGGGACGCGGGCCGTCGTCGAAGAGGTGCCCCTGGTGACCGCCGCAGCGGGCGCAGTGGTATTCCGTTCGTGCCACGCCGATCTTGTAGTCGGTCTTGGTCTTGATATGGCCCGGTATGGCCTTCCAGAAGCTGGGCCAGCCCGTGCCGCTGTCGTACTTGGTGTCCGAATTGAACAGCGAGAGGTCGCAACCGGCACAGACAAAGGTGCCCTTGCGTTCTTCGTAAAGCAGTCTGGACGAGCCGGGTCGTTCGGTTGCCTCAAGGCGCAGAACATTGTAGGCGTCGGGCGACAGGCGTCTACGCCACTCTGCGTCGGATAGTTTGAGGGGGGAGACGGTTTCGGCGGAGGCTTCCGGCGCCTGGGCAGAGCAGCCCAGCACGGCGGTCAGGGCGGTGACGGAGATACAAGACAAGATGTAACGGCGGTTCATGAGCGCATCCTTTCGTTCCTAAGGTATACGCCGGAAACAGCTTTCAGGTTACATCCGTTTGAGCCTTGATTAACGAAACCTTGTGGCATTTGCGCCTCAGCAGCCACAGCATTTGGTATCTGGCGGCCCTTGTCACAAAACCGTCATATAAATGTAGCCCCTCTGTCATCTTCGGCTCCTATAGCTCCGATCTCATGGGCCGCATGGGGAAGGAACGACATTAGGTCGTTATCCAGCGTGCCTTCCGAAACACGTTTGGAGACGTAAACATGATCAGTCAGAATAAACTGCGCACGCTGCTTATGGCCACCGGCGCCAGCGTTGCCATCGCCGCTTCGCTCGCAGCCTGTGGCGCGGACGATATCTCGTCTCCGGGAACGGGCGGCAACGTCACCATCACCTATCCGCCCGCGACATCGTCCTCGAGCAGCTCGACCTCGTCGGTGACCCTGGTTTCGCCGGCCTCGGGTTGCCCGACCATCGCTGATCCGCAAGGCCTGACGGACGCTGGCACGATTTCCGGCCCGACCGGCACCTGGCGCGTGTGCAGCCTGCCGTCGCGGATCAACACATCCATCACGCTGATCAAGCGTCCGGGCCTGCTCTACCAACTTCCGGGCCGCGTTGATGTCGGCACCGATGGTGGCTTCACCAAGACCGCTGCTGATACCAATGTCACGCTGACGATCGAGCCTGGCGTCATCATCTATGGCGGCACCGGCATTTCGTGGCTGGCAGTCAACCGTGGTAACAAGATCAATGCGGTCGGTACGGTCAGCCAGCCGATCGTCTTCACCAGCCGCGACAACGTCCTCGGCCTGAACACAGACACGTCGCAAGGCCAATGGGGCGGCGTCGTGTTGATGGGGCGCGCGAAGATCACCGACTGCACCACCGGTTCGACGACCTCCGGTACCTGCGAGCGCCAAACCGAAGGCGCGGCTGACCCGGCCGTGTACGGCGGTGCCGATGATACCGACAACAGCGGCCGCATGTCCTACGTTCAGATCCGCTACTCCGGCTATGTCCTTGGCGCGAACAGAGAGCTTCAGTCTCTGACCACCGAAGGCACCGGCTCCGGCACTGTGCTCGATCACATCATGAGCTTCAACAGCTCGGATGACGGCGCTGAATTCTTCGGCGGCGTGGTCAACATGAAGCACTTTGTCGTTATCGGCGCTGATGATGACAGCCTTGACCTCGACGTCGGCGCGACCGGTAACTTCCAGTACGGCCTGCTGATTCAGCGTCCGGCCAAGGGCGATGCCCTGTTTGAAATCGACAGCAATGGTTTCGAAACCCACCTGCCGCGCTCGACCTTGAAGGTTTCCAACTTCACGGCCGTTCAAGGTCAGGTCTCCCCTGACAACGAAGCCAATGACCTGGCAGCTGGCCTGTTCCGTGGTAACTCGGACACAGCCCTGTACAACACGGTCATCGCCACCCCGAACAACGAATGTATCCGCATGAACGGTACGGGCGCCACGCCGGCGACCCTGGTCGCACGCTCGGTCGTCCTGACGTGTAATGCCACCAAGTTCCTCGGCTCCGGCAGCTTTAATGCCGCTGCCGTGGCGACCGCGTTCGGCTCGGGCGCCAACAACAACAACGACGCCTTCACGTCCACGCTGACCAACGGTTTCGTCAACGGCGCCAATGAAACCGCCGTTCCGGCCTTCGACGTCTCCGCTCTGCCGGGCTTCTCCGCGACAACCTACATCGGTGCCGTGAAGGACAGTGCCGATACCTGGTACACCGGCTGGACCTGCAACAGCGCCACCGCCAACCTCGGATCGGGCAACTCGGCCTGTACGTCGCTGCCGGTTAACTAATCCGCCATCGTTCGCTTACGGAGAGGGGTGGCCGGAAACGGCTGCCCCCTTCTGATCAGATTCGCTTTTGCCCAAGGGGTTGGATATGACCACGCGGTGGCTTACGTCCGTATTACTGCTATCTACTGCCTTAACTCTTCCGTCAGTGGCGCGCGCTGCTGCGCTCCAGGAGGGGACCGGGTCGCAAGTGCTACCTCCGCAGGAGGCAGCGCAGGAAGCGTCTGAGCCGGCGCAGCAAGCTGAGCCCGCACAGCCAGCGGAGGTCGCGCCGCCAGCCGAACCTGCGCAACCTGATGTGTCCATACCCGGTGGCTCCGAAATCACGACCGTTACGGTTCGCGGCCGTCGCGGCGCTGTAAGTGTCCGCTCTGGCGCGCAGGTGGTTTCCGTCCTGTCGACCCTGGAGATCGCACGTACAGGCGAAGGCAACATCGCCGGTGCTCTAAATCGTGTGACGGGTCTCAGCCTGGTCGGCAGCGGCTATGTCTATGTTCGCGGCCTCGGCGACCGTTATTCGCTGGCCCTGCTCAACGGCTCGCCTCTGCCGAGCCCGGAGCCGCTCAAGCGGGTCGTTCCGCTCGATCTCTTTCCGACGAACATTGTTGCGTCGGCCTTGATTCAAAAAAGCTACTCAGTCAATTTCCCGGGTGAATTCGGCGGCGGCGTCATCAACCTGACGACACGGGCTGTGCCGGATGAGGCGTTCGTCAGCATCGGGGGCGGTATCTCCGCCGACACCGAAACGACGGGCAGCCTTGGTTACACCTACTACGGCAGCAAGTCCGACTGGACGGGATACGACAACGGCAACCGTGATACGCCTCCGGCGCTGGCGGACTATTTTGCCAGCGGCGATCGCATGAGTTCCGGAACTGTCGATACGGCAAAAATCGCCGGCGAACTGGTCAACAGCCGCAACGCGCTTTTACAGCGCTGGTCGGAACTTCCGGTCAACTTCTCGGCCAGCGTTTCGGCGGGCAAGCCCTTCGAAGTTAATGGCATGACGATTGGTGTTATCGCTGCGGCTGGCTACAATAACAAGTGGACCACCCGTGACGCCATCAACCAGCGTTCGCTGCAAAGCGATCTCTCTGACGTCGAATCCGATTTCCGCCGGGTAACCACCGACAATCGGATTGTCACCAACGGTCTGCTCGGCCTGTCGCTCATAAACGGCAGCACCAAGGTGCGCTGGACCAATTTCTATGTCCACGACACCATTAAGCACTCACGCCTTGGTCTCGGAAATCGTAACGGCACCAATGTCGACTTCATGCAGCAGAATACCGCCTGGTTTGAGCGTCAGCTGTTCAACAGCCAGGTGGTTGGTGAGTTTAAGCCAACGGACAAGCTAAGCCTCAATGCCCGGGCGAGTTATGCGGAAACCAAGCGCGAGTCGCCATTCGAGTTGAGCTTTGAGTATGTCCGTACCAACGCATCGGCGGACCTCTTCGGCAAGTATTTCATAAATCGCCTTAACAACGGCAACGCCGGCGATGCAAAGATCAGCTTCTCTGATCTGAACGAACGCTTGCTCTCGGCCAGCTTCGATGGTCGCTACAAGTTGTCGCCGAAATTGGCCTTGTCTGCCGGTCTGGACATTACTGACACGAAGCGCGACAGTTCGCGTCGCGACTTCCAGTTCCAGGCGCCAGCGACCTTCCCGAATGGCGTCGATATGTTCCGGCCCGACCTACTGCTCGCGCCGGCCATCATCGATAACTTTGGCATCAACATGGTCGAAACGAACGAGGGCAATCCCGCGTTCCTCGCTACGCTGAAGTCCGATGCTGCCTTCGTCAAGCTTGACGGGCAACTGACGGATGCCTGGCAATTTGATGCTGGCCTGCGCTATGAGCATGCCAAGATCGAAGTGTCGCCAATCCAGGTTTTCAATACCCCTGGCGCGTCTCTGGCCGCGACCAACCTGGACGAAAGCTATGTTTTGCCGGCCGCCACCCTCACCTGGCAGGTCAACGCGGACTCGCAACTTCGCCTCAACGCGTCGAAAACAATAGCGCGTCCGCAGTTCCGTGAACTGATCTATCAGTTCTACTTCGATCCGGAAAGCAACCGGATGTATCGCGGTAACCCTCTGTTGGTCGATAGCGAATTGACCAATGCCGAGGCCCGCTACGAGTGGTATTACGCTCCGGCACAACGCGTCACTGTGGCTGCCTTCGTCAAGCAAATCAAGAACCCGATTGAGACCTACGTTTCGGGGGAAGATTTTACGACGAGCTTTGCGAATGCGCCGAAAGCTGATCTTTACGGCATTGAAACGGAAGTTGTGAAGTACTTCACCCCGCCGTCCTGGCTTCCAGGACACAAGGGAGAGTTCTGGAACGACCGTCGCATCCTGACGTCGGCCAACTACACCTATTCCAAATCATCGCTGAGCGTCGGCCCGGACGACAAGACGTTTGCGTTTGCTACGGCGTCAACCAACGCGATCGACTTCTTCCGTGATGGCTCGCCCCTGACGGGACAGTCTGAGCACATAGCCAACATCGAGCTTGGCATCGAAAGCTCTGACCACCTGTCGCAGCAGACGCTTCTGATCAACTATGCGAGCAAGCGCGCGTCCAGCCGCGGGCTTGTGAACAGCGGACAACCGGATATCTTCGAGTATCCAGGGCTGCGCGTTGATTTTGTTGCCCGGCAAGGCGTGACCGTTCGTGGCCGTGAACTTGAAGTCAAGTTCGAGGCGCGTAACCTGACCGGCCAAAAATACGAAGAGTATCAAACGTCTGGCGATAACCGGGTCGATATCAACGCTTACGATCTTGGCCAGGTCTTCTCGCTTTCCGTTCAGGCCAAGTTCTAGAGCGCGATCCGATAAAGTGTGACGCACCGTACGGTCGTCCCCGTTTTCGGATAAGTTGCGCGACAAAACAAAAATTTAGAGCGAGATGGCGATTGTATCTAAAGCCATCTCGCCATAAGATTGGTACAACTCAAGCCCGAGACTTGCATGTATTGGCCCTGCGCTGTCAGCGCGGGGCCAATTTTTTTGCCCGCGCGCAGAAATTCGAAACAGCAGCCATCACCAAGGATGCGGAACCTTTCGCTATTGCTGCTGGCAAGTCGGTAAATATGACATAATGGCAGCAGAATCGGTCGTGCTTTTGCGTTAACCGTCAATTTCACAGAGGCGCTGCGCGACCGTCACGAAGCTGTCATAAAAGGCAAGTACCGCAGACATGGTAAGCTGGTGGGCGGAGGCAAATTTCGGCATGTTGAGGAAATTCCTGGCGCTTGTGCTTTTGACAGCCCTGGCGGCGTGCAGCCAAGGCGACAAGCCAGCAACCGCCGTTTCCGGCGCCGGCGCCACCTTCCCGGCGACCATCTATTCCCGGTGGGCCGAAGGCTACCGTAGAGACGTTGGTGTCAGCTTCAACTATCAGGCCATGGGTTCCGGGGCTGGAGTCAAGCAGATCCAGAAGAAAACCGTCGATTTCGGCGCTTCGGATAAGCCGCTGAAGCCCGAAGTTCTCGACAAATACGGCCTGTATCAGTTCCCGACCGTCATGGGCGGTGTTGTGCCGATCGTTAATGTCAAGGGTGTCGCACAGGGACAGATGAAACTGACGGGTGCCGTGCTGGGCGACATTTTTCTCGGCAAGGTCAAAACGTGGAACGATCCGGCGATCGTCGCGCTAAACCCTGGGCTGGCGCTGCCGGCGACGCCGATCACCGTCGTGCACCGGGCCGACGGATCCGGGACAACTTTCCTGTTCACGACCTACCTGGCGTCGCAGAACCCGCAATGGGCGTCTGACGTCGGTGCTTCCGATGCCGTCAAATGGCCGACTGGCCTGGGCGGCAAGGGCAATGATGGCGTAGCCGCTTTTGTCGGGCGTATCGACGGCACCATCGGCTATGTCGAATTCGCCTATGCCGAGAAGTCGGACGCGTCCTATGCCCTTTTGCAGAATGGTGCGGGCCAGTATCCTGTTCCTGGCTCTGCCTCTTTCGGGGCGGCGGCGGCCAGTGCGGACTGGGAACATGCGCCCGGCAACTATCTGCTGCTGCTGAATCAGCCCGGGCAGAACGCCTGGCCGATCACGGGGGCCACCTTCATCATCATCTACAAGGAACAGTACAGCCCCGCCCGCGGTCTGGCTGTGCTGAAATTCTTCGACTGGGCGTACAGCAACGGCGATGAGGCTGCGAATGAACTCCACTTTGTGCCCATGCCGCCTGAGGTCAAGGCCATGGTGCGTAAGCAGTGGACGCAGATTACGGCCGATGGCAAACCGCTCTATGTTCCTGCTCAACCTTAAACCGAACCGGGTCATTACGTGTCCGCAAATCCAACCCTAGCCTCTGTGGCGGAACCACCCGCAGTGCGTCGAAGCCTTGAGGACCCGATCTTCCGCTATGTCGCCTTCTCGGCAGCGACCCTGCTGCTGGTGGTGCTCAGCGGGCTGATCGTGTCCCTGGCGATCGGAAGCTGGCCGGCGCTTTCAAAGTTTGGCCCGGCCTTCCTGTTTTCCTCGAACTGGGACCCGGCAAATGAGGTGTTCGGCGCTGCCGGGCCGATTGTTGGAACCTTGCTTTCGTCCTTTCTGGCCCTGGCGTTTGCCCTGCCGATTGCCCTGGGGATTGCGATCTTCCTGACCCAGTTCTGTCCGCCCGCCATCGCGCAGCCGATTGCCATCATGTCCGAGCTTCTGGCGGGCATTCCCTCGATCGTTTATGGAATGTGGGGACTTTTTGTTTTCGCGCCATGGTTCTCGGAACATATCCAGACGCCGCTGTCGGGCCTGGGTGGTATTTTTGCCGGCGTGCCCAACGGCGCCAATATATTTACCGCTTCGGTCATCCTGGCCATCATGATCCTGCCTTATATGGCGGCGGTTTTCCGGGAACTTTTCCGCAGCATTCCACCACAGGTGCGCGAAGCGGCCTTTGGCATGGGGGCGACGCCGCTCGAAGCTGTGACGCGTGTGCTGATCCCCTACGTCAAAAAAGGTATGGTCGGGGCGACCATGCTGGGTTTCGGCCGCGCCCTGGGCGAGACCATGGCGGTAACGTTCATTATCGGTAATTCGCACGGGTTCCCGACGTCGCTGTTCTCCTCGGGTTCGACCCTGGCCTCGACCATCGCCAACGAGTTTGCCGAGGCCGGCGTCATGCATACCTCGGCCCTGCTGGGTCTGGGTCTGGTGCTTTTCCTGATCACCTTCGGCGTGCTGGCCATTGCGCGCTGGCTCCTGTCGTCGCAGCGGTATTGAGGCATTCGTCATGATAGCAAATCAAAGCCGCGCCCTTCGCCGAAAAGCCGCCAGTTGGCTATTTACCAGCGCCTGCCTTGTGGCGACGGTAATTGCCCTTACCGCTCTGTTGCTGATCCTGTGGTCGCTGGTGACCCAGGGGGTCTCCGCCATCAATCTGGAAATCTTCACCAACGATACACCGGGTGCGGCGTCCCAGTATGTCGGCGGATTGCGCAATGCCATCCTGGGTTCGATCATGATGTGTGGCGTTGCCATGCTGATTGCCATCGGCGTGGGTATTCTGGCTGGCACGTGGCTGGCAGAAATCGGCGGCAACACGCCCTACGGCCATGCTGTTCGCTTCCTGAACGACGTCCTGCTGTCGGTGCCGTCGATCCTGGTCGGTCTGTTCATTTACCAGCTCCTGGTTGTTCCGATGAACGGGTTTTCGGGGTGGGCCGGTGCGATCGCCCTGGCCATTCTCGCGACGCCGATCGTTGCGCGGACCACCGAGGACATTCTCAACCTGCAGCCCAATTCGTTGCGTGAAGCGGGTATGGCACTGGGGGCGTCGCAGTTCGTGACGATCCGCCGGGTTATCTGGAAGGCGGCGGGTGCCGGCCTTTTGACCGGCGGCCTGCTGGGCTTCGCGCGGATCTCGGGAGAGACCGCACCGTTGCTCCTGACATCGCTGAACAATCAGTTTCTGCCGGAGGAGTGGTGGAACATGTTGTCCGGGCCGACCGCCAGCGTTCCGGTCGTGATGTATAATTTCGCCCTCAGCCCGGACGATGTCTGGATCAAGCTGGCCTGGGGCGGCGCCCTGTTGGTAGCGGCAGCCGTTTTGGGAATTAATGTGCTCGGCCGCTGGCTGGCTCGTGAAAAGAAGATGTAAGATGAGCGACATGACGACGAACGATATTCAAAGCGTGATCGTGCCGCCGCCGGCCGACAGTCTGGTTCTGGAAGTGAAGAAGGTGAACTTCTTCTATGGCGCGAACCAGGCGCTGCATGGCGTCGACCTGCCGGTAAAGCGCCATGCCATTACTGCGCTGATCGGTCCGTCGGGCTGCGGCAAGTCGACCCTGTTGCGCATCCTGAACCGTATCTACGATCTGTACCCGGGCCAGCGCGCCGACGGCCAGATTCTGTTCGACGGTATGGATATCCTGAGCTCCAAGGTCGATGTGACGGCTCTGCGGGCGCGGGTCGGCATGGTGTTCCAGAAGCCGACGCCGTTCCCGATGTCGATCTATGACAATGTTGCTTTTGGCGTGCGATTGCATGGCGCGAAGAGCAGTTCCGAGATGGATGAAATCGTCGAGGAGAGCCTTCGCCGTGCGGCCTTATGGGATGAGGTCAAGGACAAGCTGACCAAGTCGGGCCTGGGTCTGTCGGGTGGCCAGCAGCAGCGTCTGTGCGTCGCGCGGGGGATCGCGGTCAATCCGGAAATCCTCCTGCTCGACGAACCGGCGTCAGCGCTGGATCCGATTTCGACGGCCAAGCTGGAAGACACGCTGGAAGAGTTGAAGCGCGACTATACGATCGTGATTGTCACGCACAACCTGCAGCAGGCGGCGCGTCTGTCGGACTATACCGGCTTCATGTATTTGGGGAAGATGATCGAGTTTGGACCGACGGCGGACCTGTTTGTGACGCCTAAGGTGGCCAAGACGGGGGAGTATATCGGCGGCCGGTTTGGCTGAAAAACTTATGGGGTTTGGGGGGTGAGAAGCGAAGGTTTGCCGCATGGCAAACCTTATGAAATCGACCAAGTGGGTCGATTTCCGCGCCGAACGCCCAGAGCCATGCGGCCGGCGGCCCCACAAAACCTTTCTTTTCTACGAAAAAACCTCGCCCCAGATCGGGCGAGGTTTTTTCGTAGAAGGGAAGTGTTGGGGCCGCAGGCCCCAAACCCCGAAACATCACTTCACATAAACCGTCCGTCCAGCACCTTCCAACGTCGTCCCGTCCGTTCGCGTCGCCCGCAGGCTCAGCCGGTGTTCGCCCGACACCAGTGACCCCTTGGGGAAGCTATAGGTGAACTGCACCCGCGGATAGTTCGGGTCATAGCCGATTTCGATCGGCGCCGGGCTGCTCTTCTCGTCGATACCATACTTGGCTTCGGTGACGACCTTGCCGTCCAGCAGGATCTCTACCCGTGTCAGCCCGATCGGATCGACCGCCATGCCGTAAAACTGCTTGTCGGTATCGCGCTCCAGGAACTCACCACGCTGGGGCTGGGCAATGTACAGCGACGGAATGAACGGACACGGCACCGGCGCCGCAAGGCTCAGAGGTTCTTTGCGAACCCGTGCAGTATAGAAATCGATCTCCGTCCGGTGCGGTGTCAATGTCACTACCCGGAACGGCTCGATCTCCTCGAAGCTGGTGCACAAACGCTGATACTGTGCTCGCAGGACCGGGTTCTTTTCGATGTCGTGAAGGGGATAGTCCGGCACATTGATCATCAACACGACGCCCCTGCCGGCGCGGTCACGCATCAGGTCGTCGAAATCCAGCTTCCAGTCTTGCCGCGCCACCACGAACCGCGCCATATCGTCATAGGGTTCACGCAGGGTGTAGATGCGCCGATGCTGGCCACCATTGCCCGGAAATTCGATATGGACGGCTGTACGATGGCCCGTGGTAGCCCAGGCAATATCCGGCCCGAACCTTGCCACCGCTCGTGCATTCGCCGCCGCGATGTCCGGCTCCAGAAGTTCGTAATTCTCGTTCTGCAGGATGTTGTTCTGGCGTTCGACGTGGCTTAACTCCGCCGAATGGCGGTACTGCCATTGATAGATGCTGGCGACGACACCGACGGCCAGGGCCAGCAGAGGTGCGGTTGCGATCACTGCGGTGCGGCCGAGGCGCCCCGTGCGCGTCGTTGCCTTGTCGACGAAGCCGATCAATACACCCGGCACGTAGGGCAGCAGGGGCAGGGTCGCCATGAATGGCCAGTGCGGCATGACCTTCTTGTTGACCAGGGTCTGGAAGACGTAGAACACGAAGATGACCAGAGCCGCATAGCCCAGCAGGCTTTCCGGCTTGGCGCGATCGTCGACCAAAGCCCTCTTGCCGCCCGCCACCATGGCGATGAAGAAAACAGGTGTGGTAATTGCAAACAGCTGAACGACAAAGGCGATGATCCGGCCGATGTCAGGATCGAAGCGTGGCCGGTTGACGACATGGAACTGGATGGCTGGCCAGCCTTCCATGGCGTTGTAGATCACCGCCGGCAACAGGCCGACGACCGCCAAAGCTGCCGTTACATATGGCCCGGGTTTGGTCCAGAGCAGGCGCCCCTGACGGTTCGCCAACATGAAGACCACCACGGCCAGACCGGGGATTAAAAATCGGAAGTGCACCAACTGCCCCAGGCCGGCGCACACCCCGGCCCAGATCCACCACTTCAGACCGTCCGAGGTGATAGCCCGCAGCAGGCAGCCCAGCATCAGCACCAGCAGTAACTGCAGACCGCCTTCAGGGTAAAAGATGGTGCCGTTCAGGGCCACCGGCGGCAGGACCAGCGAGATGATCGCGGCCCAGACGGCGTTACGCTCGGAGACGACCGGTTTGGCCATCCAGTAGACGGCAAAAGGAATGGCGGTGGCGACCAGCAGCCCAAAAATACGCAGTGGCCAGACCTGCCAGCCGAAGACCGAGGTGATCAGCTTGGCGATCCACGGATAGCCGGCGGGGATGTCAGGATAGCCCAGGGAAAAATACTCGCCGGAAACGACGAAGTGGCTTTCTTCCCAGATGACGTGGCTGATCAGGCCTATGTAGAACCGCCAGATCGTCATGACCGCCAGCAGGATCAGCCCGGCCCGGATCAGGGCGCGGTCATCGCCGAAGAGAGGTTTCTTGTCGGGGGCCTGCTTTGCACCCAGTTCGTAGAATTCCGCAGCCATAAGGTCTCCCCTTGTAGCGGGCAACTATAGACAGGGCTTTATGCAGACGGAACCCTATTTCGCCAGATACCCCATGTCGGTCAGCCAATCGGCCAATCGCGCCGGCCAGTCGCGGACGGCCTTTCGCTTGGAGCGATCGCCCATGTTGAAACCGTGGCCGTCGCCCGACAGCACGTGCAGTTCATAGGGAACTTCTGGGTATTTTTTGTACAGCTTCAGGATCATGTCGAAATCGGCCACTGCCATAGGGTCGTCATAGGCGCTGAGGAAAAAGGCCGGTGGCGGGGCGCGATCCAGCGACGTCGGGATACCCAGTGGGCCGGGATAGATCTCAATCAGAAAGTCCGGCCGGGCGTCGATGCGATCGATCGGATCAGCGGCGTTGGGGGTTCCGCCCTGGGGTGTGAAGCTCACCAGCGACGTGAGTTCGCCGCCGGCCGAAAAGCCCATGACGCCGATCTTGTCGGGGTCAATGTCGTAGTCGGCGGCATGGGCACGGACATAGCGGATGGCGCGCAGCAGGTCTGCCTGGGCGTCGCCCTGGATGGAATAGGGCGAGCCCGGTTCGCGGGCGAGGACATATTTCAGCGCGAACGCCGTGACGCCCTGGCTTTGCAGATATTGGGCGGGTTTCAGGCCTTCCTCGCCGAAGACCAGATCGCGGTGGCCGCCGCCGGGCACCACGATTACGGCGGCACGTGACGCCTTGGCCGGATCGGGGCGCAACACGGTCAGGGACGGATTGTTGATCGACCGCCACCACCATTCGGCATGCTGTTCGGGGATGTCCTTGCGTGCTTCGAAGCCCGGCTGGCCCCTGTCCCAGAGATAGACGACCTCTTGGGCGGTGGCGGGCAGGGCGCTGAACAGCAGGGCGAAAACGGCGAGCAGGCCGGCTTTGAAGGTCATGATATCCTCCCATTATGTTTTGCGAGGATAGTCACATATTACAGCAACTGCGCCAAGAGGCAGCAAGATTATCCTCCACCGCGTGCGGGGGAGGTGCTGAGCAAGCGAGCCTTCTTCAGGCGACGCGCGTCGAAGCGGAGGGGGAGCCGGAAGCTCGGAGCCTGTCACG
>NZ_AWGC01000001.1 GCF_000495835.1 Asticcacaulis sp. AC402 | reverse complement strand
CCCCCTCCGTCTCGACGCGTTTCGCCCCTGGCCTGCGGCCTGGCTCACTTGCTCGACACCTCCCCCGCACGCGGTGGAGGATAAGTGAAGAGAAGCTTCTAGGCTGAGTCTGTGCGGCTTACGCCTTCGCCAGTTCCGGCAGCTGGACGCGGGTGGCATTGCTGACCGTGTAGTCGGCGGCGACGCGGATATCGCGCAGGTGACGCACCCGGCGGATCGATTCTTCGTAGAGCGGATGGGCCTTGTAAGCCCGAAAATCCTCGACCGAGGCGAACTCGCCATAGACAATGACGTCGATATCGTTGCCGATCTGGTCGATCTTTTCGTTCAGCGCGACTTCGAGATGGGCGACCTGCGGGATCTGGGTCAGCACGGATAAACCGCGATAGATGACGTCGACGTCCGCACGGTCCTTGCAACTGAACATAACGATGTGACGGATCATGCGGGCGAATTCGCGACTATGGAAACTACCCGCTCCCTTAAAGCTTCAGGACTTTCCGTCAAGATGCGTTTTCGCCGCAGGCGCAGGGCGCGCTGCCCGCCAGAGGGAAAAGGCTTCGTCGAAGAAGGCATCGGCCGTTTCGGTCGAGGCAAAGGCCGACAAAGGTATGGCCTCTGCCGGGCCCGATTTCAGCGCGAACACCATCAACCCAGGGGTTCGCCACACCCGCTTGAACTCCCCCAGTAGGAACTCGCAGTGGTAGGATTGACCGTGAATGACGAGATGATCTCCGATTAGCGTAGCTATGCAAGGGCCGACACGTGAGGCATGAGGACGGCTGAGCAGCCAGAGAAGCGCAGTATAGGCGAGTGGAAAGACCGAATAGAGCGCCGCGATGCTGATGGAAAAGCTCGTCATCAATGATACCGCTGCCGCTTGCCCCGCTTCCGGCAGGTTTCGACTCATGGGCCATCCTATGATCCATGCGATAGCGATCAGCCCCAGGGCGAGCTTCGGCCAGGGCGAGCGAAGATACAGGCTGGTTCGAAGTCGCAGATGGAGCCAGAAGGTGTAGACATACGGAAGTGACTGAAGCTTGGCCGGTGCGGGGGCAGGTGTGACCGGCATATCGAAAACCGCCGCCTGGTCATAGCGGGATTGGGCAATCAAATGCTGGGCGCGTCGGAGGAAAGCATCCGCCTGTTCCGCCGACTCGAAAGCGCTAATCGGAATGATAAGCGCCTGGTGCGCGCTCATATGCAGCAAGAAATGGCGTTTTCGGCCTTCGGCGGCGTAGAAATTGTTCCAGGTCAATTCGTTGAAGAGACCGGAACCTTCTACAACAAGGCTGCGATCGCTCAGGCGTACTGATCGCTCGGAAGACAACAATGGCGCGCGTTTGAAATTCCACGCAACATAGACGGCGCTGACGAAGGGGCCGAGGATGACGATCAGGCCGACCAGCCAACCAACCTTCGGGAGGATGTTGGAAAACCGGCCCGCCAGCACCGCTTGAAGGTTTGTCATCACCGACCAACCGATGATCAGCGCGGCATAGAGGGCGGCCGTGCGCCAGTTGATCAGGCTGCGGAAATAAGAGACGGCGGCGAACCGGATATAGGCATTCGGCTCAGGACGGAAGGTTTGTGTGGTGATCTCGGTTTCTGTCATCGTGCCCCCTGAACGGAAGCGACCCTAGCACCGCAAGCCGCAGCGGATCAATCGGCGCCGTGGGCGCAGGTTGCCGAGTGAACATGCACCGGACGCTGGCTGACATAATTGATGCCATGTGCCGCGGCGATCATGACGGCGCCAAGGAGGCTCAGGGCCACTTCGGCGTCATGCAGGGCCGGGACAAAGGCGGCCAGAGCCAGCAGCAACAGGCCCCCCGCCATCGGCAGAGACACAGCCCACTTGCGCCAGGCATTCGAGGCATGTAGAGCCCACAGGCTTAAAGGCGCGGCCATCAGGACCAGAACCTGGTGCACCCAGTCGGTTCCGGTGAACGTGCCGAGAAAGGGCAGGCCGGCAACCACGAAGGGCAGGGCCACACAGTGCGCGACGCACAGGGCCGACAGCACCATCGAGGCGATATCGAGCCATCTTGCCTTCAGTTGCACCATTGCGGGTTGCGCTTTCATCGTTCAGAATAGGGTGAACTGCAAATATGTTATATCATAACTTTTTGCAAGGTGCGTGAGTCAAAAAAGCAGTTCGGAGGGGCCGCCGCATGATCCGTTTTACCGAGATAGAGGCGCGGGCCGCCGAACGTAAGGGCGGGGCCGAAGCGCTCGAAAGCCTTTTGTTAACGCCCAGGCCGATGGCGGACGTCGCGGCCATCGCCGAAGATCGCTGGCTGTCGCAGTTTACCCGCTGCATTTTCGAGGCCGGCTTCAACTGGGACCTGATCGAAAAGCGCTGGCCGCAGTTCGAGGATGCCTTCCAGGGTTTTGACGTCACGCGCTGGCTGTTCATGTCCGATGAAGACCTGGCCGAACTCATGCAGGCGCCGGGTCTGGTCGCCAATGCCATGAAGATCCGCTCGGTCGCCGGCAATGCCCAGTACCTGTCCGATGTCGCCAAGTCGCAGGGTTCTGCCGGCGCCTATTTCGCGTCTTGGCCCATCGATCAATACATGGAACTTTGCAACGAACTGAAAAGCCGCGGTTCGCGTCTGGGCGGGGCGACGGGTCAGCGCGCGCTGCGCCGGATGGGCCGCGATGCGCTGATTCTGTCGCCGTCGGTCATCAAGGCGCTGAACCATTGGGGCGTGATCGCCGGCGAACCGACGGCGAAAAAGGACATAGCCGCCGTGCAACTGGCCATCACGGCTTGGCACGAAGACGGCAGGCGTGGCTTGACACAGATGAGTCAAATCCTGGCCTACTCGGTGGATTAGGGCTTGCTTAATTTAATAAATCAAATTATTTTAATCTTTACCGCTTGCTAATTTTTGAAATCAAATTGATTTAAACTACGGAATCTGCTAGGGAAACTTTTCGACGATGACAAACGCTGACGAGCGTCTGGGCCGCCTGCGGGCCGAACACGAGGCCCTGGTGACGCGTGCCAATGTCCCCGCCGCGACCGGCAACGGCATTTATCATCGCTGGCAGCATCCGGTGATCACGGCGGCCCATGTGCCGCTGGACTGGCGCTACGATTTTGATCCCGCGGCCAACCCCTTTATGCAGGAACGGTTGGGTATAAACGCGACCTTCAATGCCGGGGCTATGGCTTGGCAGGGCAAGTATCTGGTGGTGGTCCGCGTCGAGGGCGACGATCGCAAGTCGTTTTTCGCCATTGCCGAAAGCCCCAACGGTATCGACAATTTCCGTTTCTGGAAGCGGCCCGTGGTCCTGCCGCAAACAGACGAACCGGATACCAATGTCTACGACATGCGCCTGACCCAGCATGAAGACGGCTGGATCTATGGCCTGTTCTGCACCGAGCGCAAGGATCTGAGTCTGCCCAACGACACCTCGGCGGCGACAGCCCAGTGCGGCATTGCGCGGACGAAGGACCTGGTTACCTGGGAGCGCCTGCCCGATCTGAAAACCAACTCGGGTCAACAGCGTAATGTCGTCCTCCATCCCGAGTTTGTCAGAGACGCTACAGGGGCGGCGCAGTATGCCCTCTATACGCGCCCGCAGGACGGTTTCATCTCGGTCGGCGGTGGTGGTGGCATCGGGTGGGGCCTCACAAGGGACATAACCAACCCGGTCATCGAGTCGGAAGTCATCGTCGACACCAAGGTCTATCACACCATCAAGGAAGTTAAGAACGGCCAGGGGCCGGCGCCGATCAAAACGGCGGAAGGCTGGTTGCACCTGGCCCACGGTGTTCGCAACACCGCCGCCGGCCTGCGCTATGTCCTCTACATGTTCGTGACCGACCTGAACGAACCTTGGCGCGTAACCCATGCGCCCGGCGGGCACCTGATCGCGCCCCAGGGCGAGGAGCGCGTCGGCGACGTGTCCAATGTCTGTTTTTCCAACGGCTGGATCGTCAACGACAAGGATGAGGTCTTCATCTACTATGCCTCGTCAGACACGCGTTTGCATGTGGCGAACTCCAGTCTGGCGCGCCTGGTCGACTATTGCAAAAACACGCCGTCCGATCCCCTGACCTCGGCAGCCTGCGTCGACCAGCGCCTCGACCTGATCGCTCGCAATGAAGCCTGGGTGGCGCGCCAGTCATGAGCCTGGCCGCCCGAACCGCAGATATCGCTGCCAGCAGCCTGAGTACCGAGGTTCGCGCCGAGGCGAAGGCCTTGCTGCGCTGGTGGGCCGAGCGGGCGCCCGACCCGGTTCATGGTGGTTTTCACGGTGAACTCGATGCGACGGGTCGGCCGGTAGCGGATGCGCCCCGGAGCATCATCCTGAACACCCGCCTGCTTTGGTTCTTCTCGGCCATGGCGAGCTATCTGACGTCCGATGAGGCCGCCGCCCTGGCGCGCCGGGCCTTTGGGTACTTGCGCGACCACTTCCTTGATCCCAACCATGGTGGGGTTTACTGGCTGCTTTCTGCCAGCGGGCAGGTGATCGACGCCCGCAAGCAAGGCTATGCCCAGGCCTTCGCGGTCTATGCCTGCGCGGAATACTATCGCGCCACCGGCGACGCTGCGGCCCTGGAGCTGGCGCGCCGGCTCCAGCGGGAGATCGAGGACCGGTTCTGGGAACCCACGTACGGCGGCTACTTAGAGGCGCTGAGCCAGGGCTGGCACCCGATCGACGACCAGCGCCTGTCGGACAAGGACGCCGACTGGCCAAAGACCATGAACACCCACCTCCACATCCTTGAGGCCTATACCAACCTCCATCGCGTTGCGCCGGATGCAGCAAGTCGTAAGGCCTTGCTCCGTGCTCTGACGGTGTTCGTGGATCGCTTTGCTGGCGACGGGCAACATCTGCGGCTGTTCTTCGAGATGGACTGGACCGATCAGACGACGGCCATCTCCTACGGCCACGACATCGAAGCCGCCTGGCTGATGTGGGAAGGCGCTGAAGCCCTGGACGACCCTGTGCAGCTGGAGCGAATCCGTGCCCTGACGATCGGGCTTTCGTATGCTGCCCTCGACCAAGGTTTCAACAGCCGTGGCGGCCTGAGCTATGAACGCCCTTTTGGCGGTACCTCCGATCCCGATGGCGAATGGTGGGGGCAGGCGGAAGGTCTGGTCGGCTTTGTCAATGCGTGGCAACTGACCAGTGATGGGCGTTTTCTGGAAGCGGCGGAACAGCTGTGGCGCTACCTGAAGGCGCAGTATGGTGCCGGTTCCGGCGATGAATGGACCTGGTACGGCGCCGACGCCGCGCGACCGCCGGTCTACAAGGCTGGTGTTTGGAAGTGTCCGTATCACAATGGCCGCGCCATGATCGAACTGGATAAGCGCCTTAAAGCGCATACATAACCCTGAAACAGGGGAGGAAAACATGACGACTCTGCACTGGATCGATATCGCTATCGTCGCCGGCTATATCGCCCTGACCATCGGCGTGGGATTCTGGGTGGCGAAACTGTCCTCGGGAAGCCTGAGCAACTATTTCCTGGCCGGCAACAAGCTGCCGTGGTGGACGCTGGGCCTGTCCAATGCGTCGGGCATGTTCGACGTTGCCGGCACCATGTGGATGGTCGGCTTGCTCGTGGTCTACGGCCTGAAGTCGGTCTTCATCCCCTGGCTGTGGCCGGTGTTCAACCAGATTTTTCTGATGATGTTTCTGGCCGTCTGGCTGCGGCGATCGGGCAAGCTGACTGGCGCAGAATGGATATCCTTCCGCTTCGGCGAGGACTGGGGAGCGCGCAGTTCGCACCTGATCAATGTCGTCTTCGCCCTGATCATGGTGGTTGGCATGCTGGCCTTCGGATTCTTAGGCATCGGCAAGCTGGTGGCCGAGTTCAGCCCGTGGCCGCTGGCCGCCGATCCGATGCTGAACGACAAGCTGTATGGCCTGATCGTCGTCGCCCTGACCACGGTTTATTCGGTCAAGGGCGGCATGTATTCGGTCGTCATGACCGAAATTTTGCAATTCTTCATCAAGCTGATCGTCTGTATCGCCATCGCCTGGATCGCGATGACCACGGTTTCGCCGGAGATGCTCAAGGCGGCGATTCCGGAGGGCTGGAACCAGTTGGCCTTCGGCTGGACGCTGGACCTTGACTGGCAAAGGGTCGCCGATGGCGCCAGCGCTGAGAACAAGGTGGTGGCGACCTCGGCTATTCAGACCATTGCCAATGAGGGCCATTCCTATTTCGCCATCTTCATGGGGTTGATGGTCTTCCAGGGCTTCTTCAAGGCCATGGCTGGCCCGGCGCCCAACTACGACATGCAGCGCCTGCTGTCGGCCAAGACGCCCGTCGAAGCCGCCAAGATTTCGGGCTTCGTCAACCTGGTGCTTTTGTTCCCGCGATATCTGATGATCGCTGGCATGGCGGTTCTGGCCGTGGTCTTTATCGGCCCCTACTGGAGCCAGCTTCAGGCCGAGTCTATGGCGGCGGGAAAGCCGTTTACCGGCGATTTCGACGCCATCCTGCCGTGGGCGGTGCATAACTACATGCCGCCGGGCCTGCTGGGCATCGCCCTGGCGGGTCTGCTGTCAGCCTTCATGGCGACCTATTCGGCATCGCTCAATGCCGCGCCGGCCTATGTCGTCAACGACATCTACCGCAAATACATCAAGCCCGACGCCGAACAGAAGACCCTGATGCGGCTGAGCTACCTGACGTCGTTCCTGTTCGCGGTCATTGCCGCCTTTATCGGCTGGCAACTGACCTCGATCAACGATGTCGTCATCTGGATCACCACGGGTCTCTATGGCGGCTATACGGTTGCCAATGTTGTGAAATGGTACTGGTGGCGGCTGAACGGTACGGGCTATGCCGCATCGATGGCGCTGGGCGTGGTCGCGGCCATGTGGATGGCGGTCTACAAGGATCCGGTGACGGGCGCTGCGATTGATGGCCTGGCGGCCTTCCCGTGGCTGTTCCTTGCCTGCCTGGCCGTCGCGGTGATTGGGTCGCTGATCACCAAGCCGACCGACATGGAAACGCTAAAGGTCTTCTATAAAAAGACCCGGCCCTGGGGTCTCTGGGGGCCGGTTCTCAATACGCTGCGCGAGGACGAACCCGAGGCCCAGCCTAACCGCGATTTCGGCCGCGACATGTTCAACTGCCTGATCGGTGTGGTGTGGCAGACGGCTTTGACGGCCTCGGCCATCTTCCTGATCATTCGCGAGATGGACAAGTTCTACATCACGGTCGCGGTGATCGTGGTCTGCACGGCCGTCATGAAGTTCACCTGGTGGGACCGCTTGCGCGACGAACCGGCGTAATTCAGGAATGGAATCTGCCGTGAAGCGGCTGTGTTCGCAAGGAGGTCCACAGATTACACAGATTGCACAGATTTTTTAAGCTGCGCGCAAGCGCGCGCTGATTAGATATTGGCGCGAAGCGCCGCCTTAATCTGTGTAATACTTGCCCGCGATGACCTTGACTCATCGCGGGCTGGCAAGCGCGCCAAAGAACGTTTTGGGGCGCCCGAGCTTATGCGAGGAGCCATGCGGCGCTTGAGCTGAAAAAATGCGAATACCAAGCGTCATTCTTTATGAGGCTTGGTATAATCTGTGGACCCCTAACTTGTTCTATTCCACCTTCACATAAGGTCGGATGCTTTCGTCCTGCGCCGCCCAGGCATCGATGATCAGCTTGCCAAACAGGGCGGAACCGTCCGGCCCAAGATGGGTGTAGTCGAAGGCCTGACCTGTCGTTGCCGCGCTCTGAGAAGCGTCGTTGAAGACCGCCGGGACTGAGGTGCCGGACCCTTCGCTGTCCAGGATGTTCTGCGGAATGGGCGCTCCCGCCGTGCGGTTGGCTGCTATGGGGCCCATGGCCTGGACCGCAGTTCGGGTCACATCATAGACGTCGACAAGTGCATAGCCGCCATCGCTGGCCACCACCCGAATGGCCGATGCCCAGGGACCCAGGTCGTCCTTTAGAATGCCGTTGAGAAACCAGCGCTTGGTCAGCGGCGTCACCATCACCGGCACTGCCCCGGCGGCTTGTATCTCCCTGGCAAAGCCTCGCATATTGACCGGGAACTCGGTTTCCAGGTCGGTATGGCGGTCAGGTTTCGCCGAGCCGTCATTGTGGCCGAAGCCGATCCAGACATAGGTGCGCGCATAGGTGTTGCTGTCGCCAAGTTGCTCCATCACTTTGTCCCACAGGCCTTCGACGCGATAACTCTTGGAGCTTCGCCCGCCGCGGGCAGCGTTGATGCAGGTGACCTCAGTCGTAAAACGGGCACAGAAGCCTTTGCCGTAGCCGGACTTGTCGGTCATGGTCGAGTCGCCGACGAGGATAACCCGGATAGGCGCCAGCGGCTCGGCCACGGCGGGAAGGGCTGCCAACAGCGCGGCCAAGGCGGTAAAGAGAGCTGCAAACGTCTTCAAAGTCTTGACCTCGACCATAACCGCATTACATGCGAACGATGCGTATAGATATCTGGTCCGACGTCATTTGTCCCTTCTGTTATATCGGCAGGGTCAATCTGGAAACCGCTCTCACGGAGGCCGGGCTCAAAGCCACGGTCGTGCACCATGCCTTTCGGTTGATGCCGGGCGAGGCGCCCTATCCGGTTGAGGAGATGTTCGTCCGTCGTTACGGCCAGTCGGCGGAGCAGGCCAAGGCCTCGATACAGGGCACTGAGGCCGTGGCAGCCAAGGCCGGGCTGAGCTTTCGCCTCGCCGGGACGCTGTGCGGTGATACCATTGATGCGCACACGCTTCTCGCCTTCGCTGGCGAGCGCTCTTCGGACCTGATGCAGCGCATGTACCACGCCTATTTCACCCTGGGCCGCAATCTTTTCGACCGTCAGGTCCTGACCGACCTCGCTGCCGAGGTGGGCCTGGACCCGACCCTGTCGGCGGGCGCCTTCGATTTCCCGAGCCTGAAGGCGCGGGTCGAGGCCGACCAGAAACAGGCGCAAGGTTTTAACGTTCGCGGTGTGCCGTTCTTTGTGTTCGATAACCACACCGCCGTTTCAGGGGCTCAGCCGGTATCGGCCTTCCTGAAGGCCTTCAAGGCCATCGCGGAAAACCACGCGCAGCCTTAGTTCCTGCGATCCAGCCTTAATGCCTGCGGTTTCGAATAGAATTATTTTTGCCACAATTGGCGCGTGCGAAAGCGCCGCCTATATAGGGCCGACCAAACGACTCGAAAGTTCGGCAGAAAGCCTTACGGCCAGAAAGCCTGATTGCCAGAAAGCCTGATTTAATGTCCGCACCGGCGACCACTCCCTTCCCCAAGCCCAAGGCCAAGTTCACCGAAACGGTCAACTTCCTTGCGCCCTATCTGTGGCCGGTCCAGCGCGCCGATCTGAAAGCCCAGGTGGTGTTCGCCCTGCTGTTCATGCTGGCTGGCAAGATACTCACGGTTGTTATTCCTTACACGTACAAATGGGCGACCAATGCCCTGACCGGCGGCGGTGACGTGCAATTCTGGGGCCTTTTGGCGGCCGGGCCAATCATCCTGGTGGTGGCCTATGGCGTCGCCCGGATGGTGTCGCAGGTGCTCAACAACATTCGCGACGCCCTGTTCGCGGCGGTCGGTCAGCACGCCGTGCGCGGCCTGGCCAACCGCGCCTTCGTCCACCTGCATAACCTGAGCCTGCGCTTCCACCTGCAACGCCGCACCGGCGGCCTGTCGCGGGTAATCGAACGCGGAAAGAACGGTATTGAAACCATCATCCGCCTGACCATGATGGTCGGCATCCCGACCGTCATCGAATTCGTCCTTACC
Organism: Asticcacaulis sp. AC402; assembly: GCF_000495835.1. GTDB lineage: Bacteria > Pseudomonadota > Alphaproteobacteria > Caulobacterales > Caulobacteraceae > Asticcacaulis. The sequence goes on along the minus strand of NZ_AWGC01000001.1, from coordinate 224,999 downwards.
GCGGTAATATTGGCCTACCAGTTCAGCTTCTGGTACGTCGTCGTCGTCGTCGTGACTGTGATTATCTATGTCTGGTTCTCGATCATCGCTTCGAACTGGCGCATCAGCATCCGCAAGGACATGAACGACGCCGACTCGGACTCGATGTCCAAGGCGGTCGACAGCCTGCTCAATTTCGAAACCGTCAAATATTTCGGCAACGAGCAGCTCGAAGCCGACCGTTATCATCGCGCTACCGGCAAGTACGAGAAGGCGGCGATCAAGACCTACACCTCCCTGGCCTGGCTCAATATCGGCCAGTCGGTGATCTTCTCGATCGGAATGGCCGTGGTCATGGTTATGTCGGCCATGGAAGTCGCAGCGGGACGCCAGACGGTCGGCCATTTTGTCATGATCAACGCCTTTATGATGCAGCTATCGATCCCGCTGAACTTTATCGGCACGCTCTATCGCGAAATCTCGACAGGCCTGATCGACATGGAGGCCATGTTCAACCTGCTGCACGAACCGCAGGAGGTGGTCGATTCACCGGCCGCCACCGAGTTGGTGGTGACTGACGGCGCTATCGTCTTCAAAGACGTATACTTCGCCTATGATCCCGACCGTGAAATCCTCAAAGGCGTCAGTTTCGAGGTTCCTGCCGGTAAGACAGTCGCCGTGGTCGGTCCGTCCGGCGCCGGCAAGTCTACCCTGTCGCGGCTGCTCTACCGCTTCTACGACATCAAGGCTGGCAGTATTGAGATCGACGGCCAGGACATCCGAACCGTAACCCAGGCCTCGCTGCGCCGGGTGATCGGTATGGTGCCGCAGGACACCGTGCTGTTCAACGACACCATCGCCTACAACATCGCCTATGGCAATGTGGCCGCGTCGACGGAAGAGGTCGAAGACGCCGCTGAACGCGCCCAGATCGCCCACTTCATCTCGACCCTGCCCAAGGGCTACCAGACCGAGGTCGGCGAGCGCGGCCTGAAGCTGTCGGGCGGTGAGAAGCAGCGCGTGGCCATCGCCCGCACCCTGTTGAAGTCGCCGCCGATCCTGATCCTGGATGAGGCGACCTCGGCGCTGGACACCCATACCGAGCGCGAAATCCAGGCGTCTTTGGACGATGTGTCGAAAAACCGCACGACCCTTGTCATCGCCCACCGTCTGTCGACCGTGGTCGGGGCGGACGAGATCCTTGTGCTGAAGGACGGCGTGGTGGCCGAACGCGGCCGTCACCATGAGTTAATGAAGCTGAACGGCCTGTACTACGCCATGTGGGAACGCCAGCGCGCCGCCGATGAAGCCCGTGAGACCCTGGCCAAGGTTGAGGCCGAGGTGGAATAGCAAAAAGCCCCGGACCTTTCGGTCCGGGGCCTTCGCTTTCGGGGGGCTCCCCGCAAAGACTTACGTCGAAGCCTCAATTACATCGAGGTCGAAGTGCTGGTCATCGTCGTGGTTTCCGACATGCCCATGTCGGACATGGCCGTGCCGGTGTCAGCCGGCGGCGCCATTTCGGTCGTGGTTTCCGTCGTGGTCGTGGATTCGGTCTTCTTTTCGCAGGCGGCAACGGCCAGGCACGCGGCGGCGGCGACGAGCGGCAGAATCTTGGTATAGGTCAGCTTGATCATTTGGAGGTCCTTTTCACCATAGGGTTCGGGACTATGATCATAGCGCAAATACGGAAGCGTTGCGATTGCCCGCAGAAAAAAATAAAAAACCGGTAAGAGCTTGTAGAAAAACACTATTCGGTTGGCAGCAGGACGTCAAACCGGTTTTTCGGCCTGGCCCATCTCAATTGGCTGTCACGTTTCGACACATCCTGAGCAGCAATGGCTATGCCGCCACCCAGCCGCCGTCGATCGGAAGAGGCGCACCATTGATGGCTTTGCCAGCGTCCGAACACAGGAAGACGGCAAGTGCGGCCACGTCCTCGACCTGGACGAACGCCTTTGTCGGTTGCGCCGCCAGCAGAACGTCGCGAATCACCTGCGCTTCGGTCATGCCGCGGGCCTTTGCAGTATCGGGAATCTGCTTCTCGACCAGGGGCGTCTTGACGTAACCTGGGCAGATGGCGTTGCAGGTGATACCAAACTCGGCCCCTTCCAGGGCGATGGTCTTGGTGAAGCCCAAAAGACCATGTTTGGCGGCGACATAGGCTGACTTGAACGGCGAAGCGACAAGAGCATGGGCCGAGGCCATATTGACGATTCGGCCCCAGCGCCGCGCCTTCATCTTTTCGAAGGTCAGACGGACGGTATGGAAGCTGGAGGTCAGGTTCAGACCGATGATGGCGTCCCATTTTTCCGGCGGAAAGCTCTCGATCGGGGAGACATGCTGGATGCCGGCATTGTTGACCAGGATATCAACACCCCCCAGTTTTGCGTCGATGGCGCCGATCAGCCCGCCGATCTCGTCCGCGCGCAGCAGATTGGCGCCGTCGAACAGCACGTCGACACCGTAGGTTTTGGACAGGTCGGCGCGCAGGACTTCGATCTCGCCCGGATCGCCCAGGCCGTTCAACATGATTCTGACACCCTCGGCGGCCAGCCCCCTGGCAATGGCCAGTCCGATGCCGCTGGTGGACCCGGTGACCAGCGCAGTTTTGCCTGTCAAACCTGTCATCTTGCTTAGTCCTTTTCTCTGGCCTCTTCTCTGGCCTTATTCTTTAGTTGCCGCCGGATCGGTACGTGCGGCACGGCGAGCGGCTGTGTTCAGCGCCTGCTGACCGCACTGCTCGACGAAGGTCATGGCGGCGCGGCTCTGGTTCTGGCCGTATTTCAGGCAGGTTTGAGCCCATTTCTGCTGAAGCTCGGCCAGGGCGGCAGGATCGCGCGTCTGGGCGGCATCACGCATCAGGTCCAAGGCTTCCTCGGTAAAGGCGTTGGTTTCGGAAGCATAGCGGTGTGAGGTGGTGCTGATCATTTCGATCAGGTGGATCAGGCTGCGTGCTGCCAGTTGCTGCTGGGCTTCCATCAGCCTCAGGCCGTTTTCGAAAGGCGACGAAGTCATTTACGCGCGCTCCACGGGACGCTCAACTGCTTGCACTATATGGCGGCTTTCAGGCTTGTGTGCAATGCAAAAGCTCACCACGTCTCGAAAGTGGCAGCTACTGGGCGGGCGTCCAAGTTTTAAGAATGTGACGTGCGGCAAAACGAGAGTCAGTTCAGCAGAATTGAGCCCAGCAGGAGCTTTGCGCCCGTGCGGCCCAGCACCTTGTCTGTGACCGCCTGAAGCTGATTGCCGACATAGTCGGTATCGATCAGCGAAGTGGCGGTAAGGTTTGCGGCGTAGCCCTGCAGCTTGGTGACATAGGCGTCCATCAGCCGTGGGCGGTACAGATTAACCCTTTCGGTCAGCTTCGGGTCTTCGCAATAAAGTCCGACTTCGACGCTCATCGATCCGTGGCGGTGACCAGCGCCCCTGATGGAGACGCTGATCATTGGAAATTGACTATAACCCAGCCCGCCGCCCTTTTTCTTGGGGGCACCGGCCTGTGCTGACGGGACAAAGGCCAGGCCCGTAACAGCGGCTGACAAGGTCGACAAAAGGGCTGACAGGATAAGACGGCGGTTCATGACGGACGACCTTGCCACAGCTGCGTTAAGAATCGGTTCGCAGCCGATATTCAAGTATAATTAACCATAAATTCAAAGACTTAATTACAAAGTTCTCAACTATATTGTCTAGCGTGCGGTATCCATTGGAGGGAGGGCGCGGAAGATGGTTCGGATGGCGACGCCGCATTCACAGACACAGAGGTGGTTGCGCAAGATAGATTGCGACGCCGTCGGTGTTCTCATCGTCGAGGACAATGATTCTTCGCGCCGCCTGGTCCAGGAACTGTTGCGTGCCACGGGCTTTTCCCAGTTGACCTTCGCCCGCTCCGCCGAGGACGCCGTCGAACAGATACAGACTCACCATCCCGACCTGATTTTGATGGATTGGGAACTGCCAGGGCAGTCGGGCGTCGATCTGGTGCGCGACATCCGTCAGGCCGCCAACAACGGTGACAACCGCTTTCCCAATCCTGAAGTGCCGATCGTCATGCTGACCGGCCGCCAGCGCCAGCGCGACGTCACCATGGCGCGTAATGCCGGCATCAACAATTTCGTCATCAAGCCTTTTTCGACCGCTTCGCTGCTTAAGGCCGTCATTCATTCGCTGACGCGCAAACGCCGGTTCGTCGTCTCGCCGAGTTTTGTCGGACCTGATCGCCGCCAACGCAAGGCCGGCCTGTTTCCGGGTCTTCTGCGTCGCGCCGATGATGCAAACTTGCGCGACGCGCTGACCGCCGAGGTGGTAGAACTACGCCATGCCCTTGCAAGGAAGGAGAAAATTGATCCTCTGGCTATGGATCAGATGACCGGTCGCCTGCTGCACATGCAGGCGCAGGTCCAGGGTATCCGGCTGAACCTGATTGAACAGGCTACACACTCTTTAAACGAGTATGTGCGATGTTTCGGTGACGAGGCGGAGGCAGAAGTTCTTGATGTGCATCTCGACGCACTGATCCGGCTGAACGACGTACCTTTTGGAGAGCATGCAGAGGCTGTGAGTATCGTGTCGCATTTAAACCGCCTTGTTGACCAGCGCCGCAAACGGAAGGTGTCATGAACGCTTTCGCCCCAGCCGATGCGAAAAATGGCATCGCCAACGCCACCAATCGCGACGTTCGCAACCTCGCCAATCTCGGCGAAACCGCGTCGACGTCACGCGTCCTGAACCTGTCGCAGATTTATATAAACTCTTCGAAGGAGAAGGAGTACCAACTCAAGCCCTTCTTCCGTGACTCGCAGCTGAACAAAGCGATCCTGGTCAAACACACCCTGCGGTCAAATGAACGCGACCAGTTTGCCCGCGCGCGACGTACGGCAACCAAGGTCATCCTGCCCTTCGATCCGCTGGACCTGAAGCTGGGTGGCCGGTCGATTCTGGTCAACCAGATGGGGTTTGACAGCTTTTGCCGCAACTATTTCAACACGGATGACATCAGCGGCAACAGCGATGTCCAGATCCTTCGCCTGCTCGACGCCTCGCCGTCGCTTGATCCGTTCCTGGTGCGCGAACACCTCTCGCGCAATGGTTATCGTCCTGGCGCCTGCTATCTCAAGATTTCGCCCTTTGACGTCCAGCGCATGATCGGCTTCGCCAATGAAGAGATCGAACGCCTGGTCGCGACCGCTTTCGGTGACGCGATTGTTGGAGGCGCATCGGTAAAACTGGCCGGCAAGATTCTGGCTAATGAGCTCGACAAGGAGCTGTGGCCCCTGAAAAAGACCTTGCGGATGACGGACGAGGAATTCTCTGATGGCATTTTCTCGTGGCGCGGCTTTCTGTATTTCAAGTGGCGCCACCTGGAACTGCAGGAGGAGATGCGCAAGGTGCTGGAAGGTCTGGCCAGTTACCAGCCGATCGGCTCTTCCGACGAGAACCTGCGCGAATACCTGAAGGAATCGCGGCCACGCCTGGCGCGCAGCATCGTCAACGCCATCGCCAATGTCGGCCGCACGCTGAATGTCTACGACCAGGCCTATCATGCCCTGGTCGAAGGCGAGAATCCCGGGCCGTTCCGCCGCTTCCTGCTGGACGGACCGGGTCTGTTCTACGAGCTGGGCGAAAACATCGGCATCCTGTCTCACATTGGTTCCTTCTGGACCTACCGCATGGGTCAGCAGATGATGAACCAGCGCCTGACGCCGGGAGAATATGCCGACATCCTGATGGACTTCGAAGATTCGCTTGCTGTGGTCGCCCGCACCAGCGGGGATTGACGTCGTGGTTTAGAGCGCACTCCGATAAAGTGGACGCCACTGCTCTGGCGCTTCCGCATGGCCAAGGTGATCGAGAACAATTCCCGGCCGTTGGAAAGCATCGCATTTGCCGATATCCTGATCGATTTCGAAGCCAGACAGGCGGCGTGTTTGCACAACGACGGCCCGGCAGCGGCATAATTTCTGGTTTGTCCTTACGCCCCAGCGCGGCAGGTTCAGGACGTTACTTCAGCAGATCCTCCGCCGTCATCGCCACCGCCTCCAGGGCTTGCGGCTGATAAACGATGCCCATGTGGGTGACCTCCGGCAGCAGGGTCACCGGGATGTTCGCATTCGCCTTGCCCAATTCACCCGGATACATTTCGGCGCGGAACAGTTCGTCCTTCGTGCCGATCAGGACGCGCGCTGGCGCCGTGATTGCCGCATAGGCCGGCTGCCAGTCGCGCGGCGGGTTTGCCGAAGCCAGCAGGGCATGGCTGTAGGTTTTCGGCCGCATATTGTTGTCGCCCGGCGGAACCGCCATGGCCAGGACCGGCAGATGATCCAGGGCCGAAATGCCGAAGCCGTTCAGGATGCTCAAGGTCACAATGCGCGGAATACTGACCGTAACCCAGCCCTGATTTGGCTGGTCCAGGGCCGAGCCCGGCGCGATGACCGGCGACAGGGCCAGGTAGGCGTCGAAGTTCCGGGCATAGGCAGGAAAGCCCGCGGTACGCAGGACGATCGCGCCACCCATGGAATGGCCCAGCAGCAGCCGCTTTTCGGCGGGGTGCTCACGTTCCGCCAGGGCGGCGAAATCGGCCAGATCTTCCTCGTACTGACCGCGGTGGACGATATCGCCGAGACGGCCTTCGGGACCCTTGCTGAGGCCATGTCCGCGCAGGTCGACGGAATAGACGGTCACGCCGCGTAGCGACAGGGTTTTGGAAATGCCCTGCATGGCAACCGTGGTCCCGGACGAGCCGTGGACGACGACCGCAACCCCGCCGCCGGGCTTGCCCGCAAAGAAACGGTAGGCCAGCTTTTCGCCGTCGCGCGCCGTCAGGTATTGCGGCGCCGGTTGTTCGCGGGCGAAGGCGGCCAGCGGAGCGTTGGCGCTTTCGATGGCGTCGATGGGCGGCGGCGTTTTGGGGCCGGTAAAGGTTAGGACGCCGCCGATAGCGATGGCGACAACGACGGGCGCGGCGATAAGGGTTGTAAGCACAGTTTTAAGCACGGGTATCCCCTGAAATGAGGTCCCTTGCCTACGCGATAGCGGCGTTCTATGTCTCGCGGTGTTTCGCCAATGGCAGGTTGATTTCGCCACTGGCAGCCGTTTTTCGCCGATGGAGCACAACCTCTGGGTCCGTCCTTCCTGAACTACCGTTCAGCGCCTCTGCTGCGCTGGCAGATCCTGGCGAGCCTGCCGGTCACGGGCCTGGTCCTGGGACTGATCGGGCCGTTCGGCAGCTATACCGGCATGACCCTGGCCGAGCGTCTGGTGCACTTCACCCTGTGCGTCAGCGTGATTGGGGCCGGTTCAATCGGGCTGTCCTACGCCGTGGCGCGCCGCTGGTTCCAGGGCTATTGGCCCCTATGGGCAGCCCTGTGCGTCGATGCCGTCCTGGCCGTGCCCGGTGCCGTCGTGGTCTATATCAGCCTTGCGGTGTTTGCCCCGGCGGTCGCCGGCCAGATCGATCCCGTGAATCTGATATGGCAAAACCTGCTGATGACCCTGATTTTCCGGGCGGTCAGTCTGGTCTTGTCGTGGGGGCGCATCCGCGACGGTGGCCAGATCGAAGCGTCGCAGGTCGTTGACGGTACGGCGGATTTCCGGGCGAAGCTGCCGCGCGAGCTGCGCGGCCAGCCGGTGCTGGCCCTGTCGTCGGAGGACCACTATCTGCGGGTCCATACGCCGACGGGCGAGGCCCTGATCCATATGACCTTGGCTGACGCTCAGGGTTTGTTGCCGGGCGGGTTCCAGATTCACCGCTCGCACTGGGTGTCGGGCGAGGCGATTCGCAAGACGTGGGGCGACAAGGTGGAACTGGTGACCGGCCTGAGCCTGCCGCTGAGCCGCCACCGCCGTAAGGCCTTCGACCAATGGCTGGAGACTGTGACGCCGGCATAGGTAAGATTTTTACCACGAACGACACGAACCGACACGAACTTCAGGCACGTCCTGACTCCGCGCAGCGGCTGTAAGCCATTGAAGTATTGGAACCGCGAATGGACGCGAATAAACGCGAATAGATCGGCTTCACCATTCGCGTTTATTCGCGTCCATTCGCGGTTCCTGAAAAGCGTAAAAGGCCGCTACGCGGTAGGTTCCTGCACACCCTGAAGTTCGTGTTCGTTGGTGTGGTTCGTGGTTAAAACCCTAATTCTTCATCAGCTTTTCAGCCAGATACGTATACTCAATGGCATAGCGGCGGGCGGTTTCCTGCAGATTGGCCGCAGCATTATGGCCGCCTTCGGTGTTCTCATAATAGTAATACGGCAGGCCCATGTCTTCGAACAGAGCCGCCATCTTGCGGGCATGGACCGGACCAACGCGGTCGTCCTTGGTCGAGGTCTCGAACAGGGGTTCCGGATAGGCAACGCCCGCCTTCACATTGTGATAGGGCGAGATCGAGCGCAAAAACGCCCCTTCGACCGGATCGTCGGGATTGCCGTATTCGCCCTGCCACGAGGCGCCGGCCGACATGCGCGTGTAGTTGACCATGTCCAGCAGCGGCACCTGGACCACCACGGCGTTCCACAGGTCCGGACGCTGGGTCAGTTGCACGCCCATCAGCAGGCCGCCGTTCGACCCGCCCATGATGCCGAGATGTTCCGGCGTCGTCACCTTGCGCGCGATCAGGTCTTCGCCGACCGCGGCGAAGTCGTCGAAGATCCTCTGGCGGTTGGTCTTCAGCCCGGCCTCGTGCCACTTTGGTCCGAACTCGCCGCCGCCGCGGATATTGGCCAGGGCATAGGCGCCGCCCTGTTCCAGCCACAGCTTGCCCAGACTGCCCGAATAGGACGGCTGCATCGACTCTTCAAAGCCGCCATAGGCGTAAAGCAGGGTCGGCGTCGTGCCGTCCAGCTTGATGTCCTTGCGGGCAACCAGGAAGTAGGGCACGCGCGTGCCGTCCTTGGACGTTACCCAGTGCTGCTGGACCTGCAGGCCTTCGGCATTGAAGCGCGCCGGCGCGGTGCGCAGCTTTTCGACCTTGCCGGTCGCGGCGTCCGCCAGATAAAGTGTCGAGGGCTGCAGGAAGCCGCTGGACCAGGCGAAAACTCGGTCGCTCTCGTCATCGGCCGAGCCGACCGACAGGGTCGAGTTTTCCGGCAGCTCAATGCGGAGAGACGACCATTGCCCGTCCTTTAACGTGTAGGACCGGATCTCGCCGACGACATTGGCCGACAGGGTCAGGATCAGGCGGTTGCGCGTCTGGCTGATGCCTTCGACGGCTTCGTGATCACTGGGTTGGAACAGCAGGTCGGGTTCGATGGCCATCGGATTGGCCAGGCCTTGTTTGAAATCGAAGGCGATGACCGAACCGGCCGTGAAGACCTTGCCCGAGGCGTTGGTCCAGTCTTCCTTCAGCCACCAGACGATCTGGCCTTCGTGCAGGGCTGAGAAACTCGATGTCGTCGGTAGCGGGAAGGTGACGGTGCGCTCGCCATCGTGGAAGCTGTACTCTGAATGGTAGTAGTCGAGATAGCGGTAGGAGGCGTCGGCGACATAGGCGCCGGTAATGTCGCGCACCGGATAGCGTCCGGCCGAGACATCGGTCTTTTCGCCACGGTGGATTTCGATGGCCTGATCGAGACTTTGGCCGCGCTTCAGCACCTTGGTGACATAGGCGTAGCCGGACTCAGTCAACTCGCCGGGCGTGAATTCACGCGAGACATAGATCGTGTCGGCGTCGCGCCAACTGGCGTTCTGCTTGCCGGCGGGCAGGAAAAAGCCATCCTTGATGAAGGTCTTGGTCGTGACGTCGAATTCGCGGATTTCGTCGGCGTCGGTGCCGCCGTCGGACAGCGAGATCAGGCAGCGGGTATTGGCCGGCGGCAGGCAGGAGGAGCCGCCATAGACCCAGGTCTTGCCCTCAGCCTTGGCCAGGGCGTCGATATCGAGGATGGTCTGCCAGTCTGGCTGGCCGCTCTTGTAGGCGTCCCAGGTCGTCCGGCGCCACAGGCCCTGGACGTGGTCCTTGTCCTGCCAGAAGTTGTCGACAAAGCCACCGGTGGCGAAGTTCGGCGCCGGCACGCGATCGGTCGCTTCCAGGATCTTCAGCGCTTCGGTGCGGTACTGTTCGAACAGCGGGTTCTGGCCCAACTTCGCCAGGCTGGCGGCATTATGGGCGTGGACCCAGGCCATGGCGGCCTCGCCGTCGATCTCATCCAGAAAGGCGCGCGGATCGGGCGCATCCCTGGGCAGATCGGCGGGATTGGAGGCTGTGGGTTTGGCGACAGTGGTCATGGGTTGGGTCAAACCTGGCGAAGCGGTGATTGTGCTCAGCGCCCATACCAATGCCAGTGCCGTTAGGGAAGTCCGCGTCATGTGCCCCGCCTCGAATAAACTTGCGTTCGAACAATAGATTTCCGGCGAAACTACCCGACTTTCATCGCGCGTCGCATTACAAAAGAGTCACATTGCGCCAACGAGAAAGTACTTTACAAAATAAAGCACTTCATTTAGACCGGGATCATCGCAACCCGGAGACCTCAGATGTCCACTCTCACCATGACAGCTTCTCAAGAGTCGGAAACCGACACCGTCATCATCGACGGCAGCATGCCCTTCTGGGCTGGCCTATCCTTCGGTGCGGCCAGCTTCGTCAACTATCTTGTGCTGTCGGGCGCTGTGCATCTGGCCCATCCCGGCATGATCGGCCTGGTCTGGATGGGCGCGACGGGGGCCTTCCTGCTGTTCGGCGTCATCCTCAAGGTGGGGGTCGATCCGCTGGTGAAGGTTCACCCGGGCTTTCGCCGCTACCGCGCCATCTGGGGCAGTCTGATCCTGGGCGCCCTATTCCTGGTCGGCGCCATTATTGCCATGCTGATACAGTTCGGCGTCGGCGATAAGGCGTCCTTCATCTCGTCGCCGATCACACTCTGTATCTACGGCATCGGCTGGCGCCTGGCGGCGGTCATGTCGGGGCGCAAATGGCCCAACCTGCTGGCCATCGGCGCTTTCCTGTGCGCCGTCTATGTCGCCACTCTGGCCGGCACGGCACAACAATACCTGGTCCATACCCTGTGCGTCGCCGTCTTCGCCGTCCTGCCCGGCCTGACCCTGATGTTGCGCAAGCCCGCGCTGTAATGTCCACTCTCACCAAAAAGGAATCAGCCATGTCCAATCTGCATGACGATATCGCCTACATGAAAGCGCTGGCGGAGGCCGGCAATGCCGGCCCGTTACGAAGCGGCGCCACCCTGCTGTGGGCAGGAATCCTGTTCGGCCTGGCCTCGGTTGGCCAGTATCTGCTGATGATCGGCGTTCTGCCCCAGCAGGCCTGGGTCAGTCTTGGCATCTGGTTCGGCTGCGGTGGTCTTTTTGGCATCATCGCGGTTCTCCTCAACCGCAGCCGACGCCCGGTATCGGCCACCGGCAAGGCCTCCAGTTCGGTCTGGTCAGCGGTAGGTCTTGGCATTGGCGCCTCCCTCATCACGGTGATCCTGGTGGTCTACCAGACCCATGAGACCATGGCCCTGTCCTTCATCGCGCCGATCCTGATCGTGTTGTACGGCGTCGGCTGGTGGGTCGATGCCCGGATGTCAGGCCTGGCCTGGTTGAAGCTGGTCGCTCTGGGCTGTTTCGTGGCAGCGCCGGTGCTGGGCCTGATGGCCGCCATGCCGGAGCAGATGCTGGCCTATGCCGGTTGCCTGCTGCTGCTGGCGAGCTTGCCGGGCTATATCCTGATGAAGGCTGAGAAGGCCTGAGCGCCATGGACGAGTTCAACATCGAATCCATAGACGACGTGATCCATGGCCGGCTGCGACTGGGGATCATGGCCTACCTGTCGACGGCGGGTGCCGCGGAGTTCACTGTCCTGAAACAGCGGCTCCAGGCCAGCGACGGCAACCTGTCGGTGCAACTGCGCAAGCTGGAAGAAGCGGCCTATGTGTCGATCGACAAGGCCTTTGTCGGCAAGAAGCCGCAGACGACGGTCACCCTGACCGACACCGGGCGCAAAGCCTACATTACCTATCTCGACGCGATGAAGAAGCTGATCGCCGACTCAGGTGGGTAAGAAGAAGCGCTTTCTGATACCTCCCCGCGCCTCTTTGCGCGGGGAGGGGGACCGCCCGAAGCCGCAGCGAAGCGAAGGCGCAGGGCGGTGGTAGCGCGACTTTCTTCCCCTCACGCAAATGATAATTGCATTTGAAACCATTTGGCGGCACACTGTCTCCAACGGAGATGCGCCATGGATGACCCGTCCTTTACGGTTCCTGATGAAAAACACGGCATTGTTGGTGGCTATGTCCCCGAACGGCCGGACTGGACCATTCCTCAGAATTGGCAGGATTACACAGCCGACGAACACGCCACGTGGAAAATGTTGTTCGACCGCCAGATCGAGAGAGTCCGGGGCCGAGCTTGCCAGGCCTATCTCGACGGCCTGAACGACCTGCCCATCACTAATGATACCATCCCGGATTTCGACGCCCTGTCCGGGGTCCTGACCGCCAAGACCGGCTGGCAGGTCGTGGCGGTGCCGGGCATGGTGCCCAATGACGTCTTTTTCGACCACCTGGCCAACCGCCGCTTCCCGGCCGGCCAGTTCATCCGCAAGCGCCACCAACTCGACTATCTGCAGGAACCCGACGTCTTTCACGACATCTTCGGCCATGTGCCGATGATGATGAACCCGGTCATGGCCGACTTCATGCAGGCCTATGGCGAAGGCGGCTTGCGCGCCGAAAAGCTGGGCGTGCTGGACCGGCTGGCGCGGCTCTACTGGTACACGGTCGAGTTCGGCCTGGTCGAGCAACCCGAGGGCCTGCGCATCTTCGGCGCCGGCATCCTGTCGTCCTTTACCGAGACGGTGTTTGCGCTCGACGACGCCTCGCCCAATCGTATCGGCTTTGATCTGAAGCGCGTGATGCGGACGCACTACCGCATCGACGAGTTCCAGGAGAGCTACTTCGTCCTGCCGTCGATCGACAGCCTGTTTGAACTGGCGCAAACCGACTTCGGGCCGATCTATGACGAACTGAACGGCCAGACGGAATTCCGGCCCTCGGATGTGCTGGAAAGTGACCGGATCTTCCATCGCGGCACCGGCGCCTATCATAAGGCGCTTTGACAGCCGGCCGTTCGGGTGCTCCTATGGCGAAAACCCTAAGGAGACGCCTCATGAATCGCCGTCATCTGCTGCTGGGCCTGTCAGGTCTGGCTATTGCCGGGACCGCCCGCGCCGCCCAAACCCTGTATGACCCGGGTGTCGAGCTCTACACCGTGCGCGATGCGCTGAAGGCCGATCCCGTCGGGACCTTCAAGAAGCTCCACGCCATCGGTTATCGCCATATCGAGACGTCCAACCTGGCCGGGATGACGGCGTTACAGTTCAAGGCGGCGCTGGACGAAGCCGATATGAAGGCGACTGCAACCCATGTCGGCCTGTCCGATCTGATGTCCAAACCGGAAGCCACCCTGGACGACAATCTGGTACTGGGTGCCAAATATGCGGTTCTGGCCTGGATCCCGCAGGATCAGCGCGGCGACTGGGCGATGTGGGCCGATCGGATGAATCGCTGGGGCGAACTGGCCAAGGAACGCGGGATCGTCTTTGGCTATCACAACCACGATTTCGAGTTTGCCGGCAAGGGACCGGAGATGCCGTTCCATATCCTGCTGGAGAAGACCGATCCCGACCTGGTGATCATCGAGCTCGATTGCTACTGGTGCAGCCTGGCCGGCCACGATCCGGTCCATGTGCTGGAAGAACACGGCGACCGCATCAAGACTTTGCACCTGAAGGACAAGACGCCATCAGGTGACATGGCTCCGGTCGGCGAAGGTATCATCCCGTGGGACAAGGTGCTCACCGTCGCCAAGGCCAAGGGCGTCGAACAGGTCTATGTCGAGCACGACAATCCGGCTGATGGGTTTGCCAGTCTGGCCAGCAGCTATAGGTATCTGAAGGGGTAATTTTTTATACCTCCCCACGCCTCTTTGCGTGGGGAGGGGGACCGCTCGAACGAAACGTAGCCGAAGGCGGAGTGAGTGAGGTGCGGTGGCGGGGCGACTTACTTTTGGCTCAGCCGTGCTACGACGGTCAGCCAAACACCGTCAGCTGCCCCGTCCGGATCACGAAAAATCTCTCCTGCAGGAATGCGATAAACTTCGATACCCTGCTCGTTCAGCCAGCGGTCTCGGCGTTCGTCGCGGTCAGGATCGTGAAGGGCTCCGTCGACTTCGACGCATAGTTTGACCTTGTGGCAATAGAAGTCGAGAATATAAGGCCCTTTGGGATGCTGGCGGCGAAAAGCGATTCCATCGCCATCCCTGTGTTTCAGTCTATCCCACAAAAGGAATTCCGGCGTCGTTAGCTCGCGCCGCATTTCCTTGGCGAGGGCCAATTTGCGGATGTCCCTTTTCATGGTCTCAAACTATCAATCTACGGCGTTTTCGTAAAGTCGCCCCACCACCACATCTCACTCGCTGGCGGCCTGCGGCCTGGCTCGCTCGTGCGGTCCCCCTCCCCACGCGAAGAGGCGCGGGGAGGTATAAAAAACCTCAGTGCTCCGCCGCTTTTTTCCGGTAATACTCACTCAGCACGAAAAACGCCCTTTTCCGTTGGCCGGTTTCCGAAACCAAGCCCTTGCGATTCCAGCCCTCCTGCCAGGTGGTCTGGCGGCGCGGTGAACGGAAATCCTTCAAAATCCACGGCGACATGCCGCGCAGGAACGGAATCTTGTCCGCCATGGCCAGGGTGCCGTTGTAGAAATCGACCTGATAGTCCTCGCTGAAGCGGCTGTGATGGTCAGCATCGAAATGGCCGTATTGCGCATCGGCGCCGAACTCCGACAGCAACAAGGGTTTGCCCGAGGCGCTGTGCCACACCGTGTTGGGCACGTCCTCGATTTTATCGTTGCCGTACCAGCCGTTATAGGTGTTGACCGCCAGCACATCCAGTTCCGAGACGATCGGGTCGTCGATGGTGATGTCGATACGACCGTCGACGATCTGGCGGTGGCTCAGCAATGCCGCCGAGACCAGCCGGGTGCCGTCGATGGCGCGGGCGTGCTGCGCCATGGCGGTGTAGAAGCTGTTGCGGGCGTCGCTGATCGGAGTCTCGTTGCCGATGCTCCAGATGATGATCGAGGCGCGGTTGCGGTCACGCAGGATGTTCTCGGCTTGCATGCGCTGGGCGGCTTTCAGCACGGTTGGGCTGTCGAACTTCACCGTCCAGTAGACGGGAACCTCGGACCACACCAACAGGCCCATTTCATCGGCCATGCGCGTCATCACCTCCGAATGGGGATAGTGCGATAGCCGGACATAGTTGCCGTTCAGCCCGTACTTGATCTCGCCCAGCAAAGCGCGCGCCGCCGATTGCGTAATGATGCGCTGGGGCGAGGTGCCGAACTCTTCCTCGTGCAGCGAGATGCCGCGCAGATAGATGGGTTCGCCATTCAGCAGGATATCGGCGCCGCGGACCTCGATGGTGCGAAAGCCGATGCGGTCGCTGACGGTATCGTCGCCGGCCTTGACGGTGACATCGTACAACACCGGCGTGTCCGGCGACCAGCGCTTCAGGCTTTTCGGCGCGGCGGCGCTCAGCGATACGCGGCCATGGGCGTCGGTCGTGCCCTTCAAGGTCAGTTTCAAAGCCGGAATGGCCACCTCGACCGCGGTTCCAGCCTTGCCGGCGCCTTCCAGGGCGACATCGACGGCGAAGCGGCCGTCCTTCGTGAGGCGGATAAAGTCGTCATCGACAAAGGTCTGCGGCGTGATAACCAGACGGACATCGCGGGTGATGCCGCCATAGGTTTCCCAGTCGGTGATGGTCGGTGGCACTGTGTCGGCGGAGCGCTTGGAATCGACGGCGACGATCAGGTTGTTGTCTTTGTCGCGCAGGATATCCGTGACCTCGAAGCTGAAGGGGGTGAAGCCGCCTTCGTGGCTGCCGACCTTGCGGCCATTGAGGTAGACATCGGCGCGGTAATCGGCGGCGCCAAAGCGCAGAAACACCCGCTTGCCCGAACGCGCGGGCGCGTCGAAGGTCTTCAGATACCACATCAGCCCGTCGTAGTGGCGCGTCTCCGGGTCGTAACCGATCCACGAGCCCGGCACCTGGGTCACCGGCGCGCGGTGGATGTCGTGTTCGAACAGGGCGTTGGGGTTTTTCGCCATGGCGTCGGCGACGCTGATGTCCATGGCGCGGCCCTTGGTCGGGTCGTGGGGCTTGCCGTGAAAGTCGTAGAGGCCATCACGGTAGGGGTCGAGCGACCAGTGCCACGGTCCGGACAGGCTGACACCTGTGCGCAGATCGCCATTGACCAGGATATATTGCGGCGTGACATCGGCGTAGGTAGCGTTATCCGCGGGGGCCGCCGGGTTGGCCAGGACGGCCATGGGTGCGCCTAGCGGCGCCGTCGCCATCACAAAAGCCAGAACCCAGTGTTTCAGTACCTTCAAGACGACCTCCCGTATATTTGTTTTCAATGGACTTAACCCGCCGTTCGACGCCTGACAACGGCTTTACCGTCTGAGGGTTCCAAGGCCATTGGCGTTTGATGGTTTTGGGTTCATGATGCGGCAAAACTGGAGGCGACCGCCGTGCACAAGCTCAAGGAAAACGAATTGCTGGCCCTGACCCAGGACTGCCCGCGTTGGAAGATCGATCCGGACGGCAAGTCCATCCGCGCTGACCTTAGCTTTGCCGACTTCAAGGCGGCCTTTGCCTTCATGGTAGCGGTCGCTGCCGAAGCTGACCGTCTCGACCACCATCCCGAATGGTTCAATGTCTATAACCGGGTGCAGATTCGCCTAACCACGCATGATGCCGATGCGGTCACTGACCGCGACCAGGCCCTGGCACGTTTCATCGAACAGGCGGCCTTGTCCAGCGGGGTCAGTCCGGCGACCTCGCCGGCATGAAACAGCCCGGACCCTCCCCAGGCAACTCGCATTTATTTTTTATATTTGACCTCCTACATGTTATACATTCTTCGGGGCGGCTCTATCCATTTTCCGTTATCCGGGGACGTGCTTATTTTACCATTTGGGACGTCACATGCTGGAAAAGAAAAACACAGTTCTGATTGTGGATGATGAAGACGAAATCCGCAAGATGCTGAGCATTTTTCTCGAAGCCGCAGATTTCAAGGTATGCGAGTGCGACAGTGGTAAACAGGCCCTGCGCCTGTCCGCCTCAGTCCGCCCCGACCTTATCCTGCTCGACCTCGGCCTGCCGGATATCGATGGCAAGGAAGTCATCGCCAAGATCCGCGAATGGTCGAATGTGCCGATCGTCGTGCTGACCGCGCGTTCGGAAGATGCCGATGCCGCGCCGGCGTTGAACGTTGGTGCCGACGACTATGTCACCAAGCCATTTTCCGCAGAAGTGCTGCTGGCCCGCATTAATGCCAACCTGCGCAAGTCGGCGGTGAAGGAAGTCGGGGAACCAGAAATCGTTCATGGCCCGATCCGCATGGATCTGGTCCGCCACGAAGTCTTTATTGACGGCGAGCGTATCGGCTTCACGCCCAAGGAATACGACCTGCTGCGCTTTTTCCTGGTCAATCGCGGCCGTATGCTGACGCACAAGCAGATACTAAAAGAGGTCTGGGGACCTGCGCACCTCGAGGATACGCAGTATTTGCGCGTCTATATCGGCCAGGTCCGCGACAAGTTGGAGACCCGACCGGGGCTGGGCAAGTCGATCGTATCGGAATCCGGTATCGGCTACCGCATGGACCTGATCACACAGGAGCCGGCAAAGGTCAGCGGAGCTTAAGCACCAAGTCTGTCTGTTGGTAGTGGAGACCAGGCCCGGCAGAACGCCGGCCCTGGTTTTTTAGAGCGGGGTTTTGAAGGAATCAAAGCCCAGCTCCAAGCCTTTGTTTCGCCGCGCAATTTCTTCGAAAACGGGAGCGCCCGTGCGGTGGCGTCCACTTTATCGGATCGCGCTCCAATGTGCGGTATTTCACTTGAACGGTTTGATGTTTTCCTTATTTTGCAACCGATGCTCGCCTTTGTATATTTATCGGAGCGAGCCTATCCTATCCTCGACCCCGGCTCCAGGCCGGTGGCCTGACAGGAGAACACCATGCTGAACTGGATTGTAACCTTCTTTATCTTGGCGGTCCTTGCCGCCTTTTTCGGCTTTACCGGCCTGGCCGGGACATTCGCCGAAATCGCCAAGTTCATTGCCGTTATCTTTGTTGTGCTGTTTATCGCCAGCCTGGTCTACCGCATGATCACCGGTCGTAGCGCCAATCCACCGTTATGACGGCAGCGCGCATCTGACAAACAAAAGCCGGCCCTTGCGGCCGGCTTTTTGTCGAACTGGACCCGATCCCGACGCGTCGTGGTCCCAACGGACAAGCCTTGCCGCCGCGTGGCAGGTTCAGAATTACGGCTTGCGGTTATCCGAGTAGATCAGCGTGAATACGGCTCCGCCTTCGGAATGGTTGGCCAGCTCGATCCGGCCATGGAGCAGCCGCATGATATGCTGACATATGGTCAGGCCCAGTCCAGTGCCGGCAGCCTGCTGATCGGACTTCTGCAGTCGGGTGTATTTGTCGAAGACGGCTACCTGCTGGTCGTCGGGGATGCCCTCGCCATGGTCGCGGATGCGGACAAAGCCGTACCCGTCCTTCATGCCATAGGCAACCTCGACCAGAGGCGGTTCCTTTCCTCGCGACTTCTGTGCCTTGCGGCTGCCGAACTTGAAGGCATTGTGCAGAACCAGGCCGATCGCCCGTGCGCCCAGCATCGGGTCAGTGACGATCTCGTCGTGGGTTCCGACCGGCGTGATCTCCAGTTCGCCGCGCGTTTTTAGCGGCCCCAACCGCGACAGAGAGTCCTGAATCATCTGACCCAGATGAGCCGATTCGAAGCGCGGGCGCACCGCGTCTGCCTCGAACTTGGCCATGTCCAGGATGTTGGTGATGAAATAATCGAGCCGGAAGGCTTCCGTAAGGGCGGAACTGACCAAGGTCTTACGCTTGTCCTCTGACAGTTTGCCGTCCAGAAGCGTCATGACCTCGAGCGAACCGATAATCGTGGCCAGGGGTGTCTTGAGGTCGTGGGACACTGACGACAGCATCTGTCGGTGCAGGTACTCGCGGATTTCATCGTGCGACGGAGAGGACATTTCGTTGGCAGGCATGAAGGTTTCTAACGCGATTGTGCGGCCAACGCTACCGCACCGAAAAAGAAAACAGGGAGCAGGGCTCATGCCTTGCGCCTGTTTCTGGATTACCGCCCTGCCCAAAAGGGGTCCGGTACAGGCCTATCTCATCACGCCGAAAAGATAGAGCAGAATGAGGGTAGGGATTGGCACGCCCACCAGCCAAAGTAAAATGCCTTTCATGGGTGTCGTCTCCGTTCCTGTTAATCCTGGCCGTCCCCGGAGCGCAATCCGATAAAGTGTGCTGCACCGCACGGGCGCTCCCGTTTTCGGCTAAATTGCGCGACAAACCAAAACTTAGAGCGGGGTTTTGATTCCATCAAAACTCATTCCGCTTTAGCTTTCGACATGGCGCTGGACGTCGACTTGCCGGCCTTCTGCAGACCCTTGGCCGCGTCGTCGCCAGCCTCTTCCAGGTTCTCGCCGACGCTGGACAGGGTGTCGCTGTCCCTGACGTCTTCGATGGCCTTGCTTGCCGCCGTGGGCACGGCGTCTATCGCTTCACCGACATGGTCACCGACGGTCGTGGTATGACTCTTGTTGTAGAACCAGATGACGGCGATTATCGCTGCGATGATTGCCAGGACCAGCAGAAGATGTCCAAGTCCGAAACTGCGCCTTGTAGTCATGGTTTGGTTCAGTCCTCAACATGTTCAGCGATGTGAATGTAGGTCACCAGATCTTCGCGGTCTTCGTCCTCGTCGAACAGTTCCGGCGGAAGATCGTCGTCATAGATTTCACCGTCCAGGCTGGGCTGACCAATCGGCGCCGGCTGCTGGCGGGTGGGGTAGGGGGCGATGTGCACATGCATGGCGAGATCCTTGCTGCCTCAGACGGCGCCGGGCCGGCGCACTTCAGGTTGGGTGACGGGCGGAATGTCGGGCTGCAGATCCGGAGAGGTTTCCGGCTCTTGCGGGTCTGACGGCACTTCGGGCTGGCCCGGATCCGGCACCGGGTCGGGTGTCGGCTCGCCAGGATCTGGAAGATCAGGTTCAGCAAGGCTGGTATCAGCAAAGGTCGAGTCAAAGGCCGGTATCAACATGGTGATGCGGCGCAGGGCACGTGACACCTCGTCTGTGCGGTGCTGCTGGTCGCGCGTTGCGGGAGTGCCCCCTTCGTCTTCCAGACGGAGATAGTCCTCCAGACTTAGGGCCAGCTCCTTCTGCGCGTCGTGAAGCGTGTCAAGACCCGTATGGGTCAGCTTCTGAACGGCATTGAGGCCGTCGAGATATGCGTCTGTCCAGGCATTGAGGTTTTCGATCTGCGCTTTGACGTCAGCCTTGAGGCGGGCGCCTTCGCAGCCGTTGAGCAGCTTGCGCAAATCACGCGCTACCTTCTCGACGTCCTCGAGGTGCGAGGTCGCCGGTGCGGCAGCGCGCAGGGTATGATCGGTTTGATCGGCCATCACGTTCATCGCTTCCTGTTCGGGGCGACGTACGCCCCCGGTTGAACCGACGATATTCTAAGGTCTGCAAGTGCGCAGTGTCGAAGCTGGGGTGCGACTGTAAGGAGCTTGTAAGGCGTTTTGAACCACGGATGGATAAGGATCAACACGGATGTTCAGGTGTTTCCGAGATCAGGCTGCTCCTGGGACGGCAGGGCTATTTGAAACGCGAAACAACGTTCGGAATTCCAGAATGCCAATGCCGCTTCGCGACGCGGTCAGACATTGCCTGAAATGCGTGTCTATCCGTGGTTCAAAAGCCTTACCGAATCTGGCCCAGTTTCATCGCCAGGATATCCGGCAAAACCGGCTTGGAGATATAGTCGTCCATGCCCGCCGCCAGGCAGCGTTCTCGGTCTCCGGCCAGGGCATGGGCCGTCACGCCGATAATGGTGTTGCGCTGGTCTTCGTCCTCCAGCTCACGGATGCAGCCGGTGGTTTCCAGACCGTCCATGCCATGCATCTGGACGTCCATAAGGATGGCGTGAAAAGGCCGTTCTCGTGCCCGCAAGATGTGGATCGCGTCTACACCCGATGCCGCCGCCACGGCATCGTAGCCCAACTCCTCCAGCATCAGGGAAAGCACCATGATGTTCGGAGCATAGTCCTCGACGATCAGCACCATCGGCTTAACCTCACCCTCCATCGGCCGGCGTCGCGGCATCTCCGGCTCGGGCATTGCCTCGTGGGCGACGCCGCGCTGTAGCCGCAAGGTAATGTGGAAGATCGAACCTTCGCCCGGCCGGCTTTCGACGCGGATATCGCCCCCCATGAGTTCGACCAGCGACCGGGCGATCGAAAGGCCAAGGCCAGAGCCGCCGTAACGCCGGGTGATGGTCTCGTCCGCCTGGGTGAATTTGTCGAAAATCAGCGGAAGCTTTTCCCGCTCGATGCCGATGCCGGAATCGCTCACGGTCATATGCAGAATCATATGGTCGTCGCCGTCGGAGGTCGCCTCGGCACGCAGGGAAATCTCTCCCGAATCGGTGAATTTCAAAGCATTGCTGACCAGATTCATCAAAACCTGCTGAAGCCGCGTCCGATCACCCATCAGTACCGCGCCGTGCGACGTGTCGTCCACGTGAAGCGTCAGGCCCTTGCGAGCGACATCCTGTTCGAACATGACGCGAATGTCGCGCAGGATGGCCGAGACCTCGAACGGAAGTTGCTCCAGGTCGATGTGATCGTCCTCGATGCGGCTGATGTCGAGCAGGTCGTTGATCAGCTTCAGCAGCAGGTCGGCATTGGTGCGCAACGTATCGACAATTTTCTTCTGCTCGTCGTTCAGCGGCGACTTGGCCAGGACGCTGGCCAGGCCCGTGACCACGTTCATCGGCGTGCGGATCTCATGGCTCATCGTCGCCAGGAAGCGGCTCTTGGCCTGGCTGGCCGCCTCGGCGCGCTCCTTGGCGTGCTGCAACTCGTCGCGCTGCTGGGCGTTTTCGCGCAGCAGCCGCTCCTTGGTGAAGGCCGAGGTCATGATGGCCGGCAGCAGGTCGAGATAGGTCTGGTTGACGTCCTTGACGGCGTAGTCGGCGGCGCCTTTTTCCAGGGCTTCCAGGGCGATGCGTTCGTCGCCGCCAGTGGTCAGGATCACCGCGGGTGGCGGAAGCGGCATCTGACCCAGGTGATCGAGCAGTTCCAACCCGTTCATGCCTGGCAGGTTGTAGTCGACCAGGACGAGGTCGTAGACCGACGCTTTAAGGGCTTCCAGTCCGGCCTCTGCGCTTTCTACCGTCTCCACCGTCAAACCGGCACGTTCCATGCGCCGCTGCAGCAGTCGCGCCAGGGCAGCATCGTCCTCGACATAGAGGATGCGATGCATCGTCGGATGCGGGGTTGGTTTTCCGGAATTGGTGGCATCACCCATGGGGATTATCGGGGACGGCGTCGGGAGTATGGGGTACGCGCACGATGGTCAGCATCAGCCCCAGTTTACCTATCGCCTCGGAAAAGGCCTCATAGCCGACCGGCTTGGTCATAAAGCCATTGCACCCCAAAGCATAGCACTGGTCAACATCTTTCGGATGGTCGGTGGTGGTCAGCACAACGACCGGGATCATCTGGGTGGCGTTGTCGGCCTTCAGCCGGCGCAAAATCTCGAAGCCATCAATGTCGGGCAGGTTCAGGTCCAGCATGATGACCCTTTGCTCCTGCGGTTTTGCGGCTCCGAAGGACGGGAAGAAATAATCGATCGCCTCGCTGCCGGTACTGAGGTGGACTATCGGATTCAACACACCGGCGCGTCGGAGACTGCGGCAGATCAGGGCAGCATGGCCCGGATCGTCCTCGACCATGACGACCGAAAAAGGCTGGGCATAGGCTGCCATCATCTCCGGCCTCCCTTGTTGGCGAGCGCTTGGACCACTTGACGACCTTCGTCGGCTGGCGGACGCAGTCCATCCAGTGATTTCTTTGGCAGGCTGAAGTAGAAGGTGGTGCCGCGGTCAAGCGCCGATTCGAACCAGATCGCGCCGGCCATGCGGCGCAGGGATGCCTTGACGAAGGCCATGCCGATGCCCAGTCCGCGGACATCGCCGGTATTGCGTGCCCGCCGGAAGATGTTGAACACCCGGTCGCTGTCTTCGGGCGCGATACCGCGACCATTGTCGCGAACCGAAAAGATGTAGTCGCGGCCGGTTTCGTGACAGGAGATCTCGATCTTGCCGGGTTCGTCGCTGCGCAGATATTTGACCGCATTGTCGATAAGGTTGGAGAAAATTTGCTCCAGGGCCGAGCGATCGGTGATCAGGTCCGGCAGGGGCCCGACCTTGACCTCGACACCCTTATTACTGATCTCGTAGCTCTGGGCGCCCAGGCAGGTCTCAACGACGTCGCGGGCATTGACCTTCTCGTCATGATAAACGTACTTGCCTATACGCGACAGATCGAGAATGGCCGTGGTCAGCGTGTCCATGCGATCGACGGCATTGCCGATGAAGCCAAGGGCTTCGGGCACATCGCGCT
Source organism: Asticcacaulis sp. AC402 (assembly GCF_000495835.1). Lineage (GTDB taxonomy): Bacteria > Pseudomonadota > Alphaproteobacteria > Caulobacterales > Caulobacteraceae > Asticcacaulis. The sequence continues at coordinate 201,495 of NZ_AWGC01000001.1, read as the reverse complement.
TCAGGATAGTCTCCAGCTTGTCCCAGGCCGGCTGGCCGATCTGGTCCTTCCTCGTTTCCAGCAGTTCGTTGACCTCATGTACCGCGATCGCCAGTTCGTGCGAGAAGCCCTTGAGATTGACCAGGGGCGAGCGCATGTCGTGCGAGGTGATGTAGGTGAAGGCTTCCATATCGGCATTGAGCTGACTCAATTCCTCTTCGCGCGCCTTCTGTTCGCTGATGTCGGTATGGGTCCCGATGAGGCTGCGGATCTGGCCGAACCTGTCCCAGGTCCCGATCCCGCGCGACAGAATCCAGCGGTAGGTCCCGTCCTTGTGCTTCATGCGAAAAACATTGCTGTAGTGCGGAGTCTTCTTGGTAATGTAGGCGCGCCGGACCTCCAGCGAGGTCTCGACATCGTCGGGGTGGATCAAATTGATTGCGGTCTCGGCCATTTCCGTCAGTTCGTTCTCACCGTAGCCCAGCATGGCCTTGAATTCCCTGGACATGAACATGGTGTCGTTGACGAAGTTTAGCTCATAGAGTCCGTCATTGACTCCGTTCATCACGGCCAGAAAGCGCGATTCAGCGCGGCGGTTTTCGTCCTCGGCCTTTTCCTTTTCGCTCTCCAGCCGGATGATCAGCACCGTGCCCGCCAGCAGGATGCCAACCCCCAGTACCGTGCCAAAAATCAGGATGTAGAGGAAGTTGTTACGCTGTCGGTTGACCAGCTCGACCTGTTTGCGCAGCATGGCGAGCCGTTTTTCGATGCTGGCCTCAACCGTGATGCGCAGGCGGTCCATCTGCTCCGTTTCGCGGTCCATCTCGCTGGGCGAAATGGTGGTGCGGCCGTACGTCTGGACATAGCTGACCTGACTGGCCAGGAGGGTCTGGATGGTCGCGATCTGCTCCAGCCAGGCATGGGTTTCGGCAAAGGAATTGGGCTCGTAATAGGTTTGGTTACGAAGCGCGAAGATCTCGTCGCGCAGCCTGTCATTGGCCTTGTTGTAGGGTTCCAGGAACTTGGTCTTGCCCGACATGACATAGCCGCGCACGCCGGTTTCCATGTCGACCACGTCGCTCAGGATCTGCCGGCTCTGTCGTATGTTCTCATACTGGTAGATGGTGTATCTGTGCGACTGCTGGACGCGTTCGTACTGGCCGTAGATGACCATGATGAAGCCGCACAGCGCGATGGCGATCACGGCGAAGAAGGCCAGATAGACCTCTTTTACAGTAATTCCCCAGGGCAAGCGCATGATTAACCGGCCAGCTTTTTTGATAGTACCAGATCGTCCGATATTGGCTTCCGACACTGGCTTCCAGTATTGGCATGCCCGGTCCTGCGGCTCAAGCTTTCGGCCTACTGCGAGGCCTGACGACCGCGCAGGCCGGAAACAAACGAGTCTGCGACCCTGCCGACGCGATCAGCGACCTTGCTGACGACCGGAGTCTGGGCATGGAACACCAGATCAATATCGGCGCGGACGGCGGCCCAGGTGCGCAGGGCGGCGAAAGTGGTCAGACCGATGGTGACCAGCGCCAGACCTCCGGCCACCGGACCAGCGGTGGAAATCGCGGCGCCGGCTTCCAGCATTTGCGCGTAGATGAGCCACAACAGGGAGGCAACCAGCAGCGCCGCCATAACGGCGGCGAACACGCCCAACATGACGAAGACCGCCATCCCGGCGAGGGCGCGCAGGACATACGGCTTGGAATTTTTCAGCCTATGACTGTCCGACACCAGTTCCATGAGCCGCATGATAACCGACATCGTGTTCTCTCGGGCGAAAAAACAGGCCCCATAAAAGTTTGGGAGCGGAACATGGCCAGGACACCCTGTTCCGCTCCGGCATCGGGCTGTCACTAGAGCGCAATCCGACAAAGTGGACGCCACCGCACGGGCGTCCCCGTTTTCGGAAAAATTGCGCGTCAAAACAAAAACTTAGAGCGGGATTTTGATTCCATCAAAACTCATCCCGCTCTAGGGGAGGGCTGCTGGCCCGATGCCAACCTTATCGACGGGCGAGAAGCGCGCCGAGAACAAAGCCGGCGCCGAGCGCAATGGCGCTGGAGCGGATCGGTTCGGACTTGATTTCCGTGGTCAGCTTGTCGGACGCGTCGCGGGTCCGGTCGACCGCCTTATCGACAAAACTGCGCACCTTTTGGCCGGCATCCAAGGCGTAGTCGCTGACATTTTGCAGGCCATCTTGGCCATTGCCTTTGGCATCGCGGACGGCGTTGCGGAGGTCGTTTTCGGCCAGGCTTTTCGTGACGTTGGCAGCGGCTTTGGTCGCGGAAGACAGCATGGGTAGACTCCAGTACAAACAAAACGAGTTCAGATTTTTCGGAGGAGAAAAAAGGGCTCACGTCCACGGATTGCTTGCACGGCTTGTCCGGGGTCTTAGGCTAGGGGGGGCGGTAAAGAGCCCCGGACTGTGCCGCGCCGGAAACCGTGGACGTGATGATCCAAGATTGCTGCATCGGATTTAAGGAAGCCATGCTGACGTCGGCGGATTTTATAAAGCGCTCATAAAGATGCGCCGAAAGCCTGCAATACGTAACAGTTGTCCACAGGTTTGGCCGGTGTCGCAACGTCTTGATTCGATCTTTATGGATGGGGGAACAGGCGCGCGCATCAAACTTATGCGGCGGCGCGTAGGGTCGTTGCATTCGCTGGCGAGGTCGCCGCGATACCCCTTTTTGCCAGGAGACATGACATGACGATTAAATCGACAATAAAGGAAACCGTCGGCGCCGCCGAGGAAGAGCTGGGCGAGGCCCTGCACAACGACAAGATGGCCGACAAAGGCCGGGCGCTGCGCAACGAAGGTCGTATCGGCAGCGGCAAGTTGCCCAAGACGTCGGTTCCGGGGACGGAAAAGTAAGGTTTGTCCGTCGTCAGGCGTATCCCACCTCCCGCATGACTCGCCCTTCGGCCGCTCCCTGGCCGGAGGGCGTTTTTTTGCAGTGGCCGCTACACCGCGGGCGTCGGACAGGCCCAGGCGTAAATCACGCCTTGGTCAGATACGCATAGCTCGCCTGCAGGCTGGCAAAGGCGTCTGTGGGGTTATCGTGCTCGACAAATACGTTCGTAACGCCCTTTTCCCTGGCCGCTTTCAACACCGCCGTATAGTCGATCACGCCCGAGCCAACCGAGGTCATCTTGCCGTCAGCCGACTTGTCCTTCAGGTGCAGCAGCCTGATGCGGTCGCCATGCTCATGCAGGACATGGAGCGGATCGTGGCCGGCAAAGCTGGCCCAGTAACAGTCAAGCTCAATCGCCACCTTGGCCGGGTCGGTCACGTCCATCAGGATATGAAACGGCATGCCTTCGGCGGTCTTCTCGAATTCAAAGTCATGGTTGTGATAGGCCACCGTGATGCCGCGCGCCTTGGCCAGGTCTGCCCAGCGATTCATCTGTTCGCCCAGCCTGGCCCAGTTATTACGGCGTTCCGGCGCCAGCCAGGCCAGTACAGCGTACTTGCCACCGAGCGTCGCCACCTCGTCCAGCGCCGCTTCGGGCCTGTTGAACCAGTCGTCGTGTCCCACGTGGCTGGAAACGGCCTTCAACCCCGCCTGATCCAGGAAACCACGAATTTCGGCCGCGCTGCGCCCGGCCAGACCGGCCGTTTCGACCTCACTGAAGCCGATGGTTTTGATCTTTTGCAGCGTAGCGAGCGGATCGGCCTGAAAAGCGTCACGCACCGTGTAAAGCTGCATGCCCAGATTATGATAGGGGTGGGCCTGGGCAACACCGGCGCCGGCCAGGCTGAGCGCGAGACCTCCCATCAGGAAGCCGCGGCGCGAAGGGGGACAGGCGTTCATGGGGACTTCCTTTAAATGACGTTGGCCTTGACCTGTTTCACGGCGTAGTCGGCGGCGCGCGCCGTCAGGGCCATGAAGGTGATCGACGGGTTGACGCAGGACGTGGAAGCCATCTGGGCGCCGTCGGTGATGAAGAGGTTCGGCGCGTCGTGCGCCTGGCTCCACTTGTTGACGACCGAGTCCTGCGGACTGTGGCCCATGCGCGCGCCGCCCATTTCGTGGATGGCGTCGCCCGGTACGTGCTCGCGCTGTTCGGCTTTGACATTTTTCAGGCCGGCGGCGGTCAACATGCGGACGCCTTCCTGTTTGGCATCGGCCATCATTTTATATTCATTGTCCTGGAAGGTGACATTGAATACGGCCAAAGGTACGCCGTAACGATCGACCTTAGTCGGCGACAAGGTCAGGGTGTTGTTGCGATAGGGCAGGCATTCACCGAAGGCCATCATCCCCATGCGCCAAGGCCCGTACTCGCGCAGTTGCTGCTTCATATCGGCGCCGAAGCCTTCCGGCCATTTCGGCCCGCGGCCGGCGCCGCCCTGGAAGCCATAGCCGCGCAGGAAGTCGACCTCTTCCTTCTGGTCATCACGCAGGTTGCGGAAGCGCGGGATATAGATGCCGCCCGGGCGACGGCCGTATTCGATTGACTGCTCAAAGCCCGGCACCTCGCCAGAAATGCTGACCCGGAAGATGTGGTCCATGACATAACGGCCAAGAGTCCCGCTTTGGTTGGCAAAGCTGTCCGACCGTCCGTCTGCGCGGGAGTTAAGCAGGATTTGCACCGAAGCCATGGCAGAGGCGCACAGGAAGACGATGCGTGAGCGGTAGACCTTGGCTTCCTTGGTATTGGCGTCGATGACGCGGACTCCGGTGACTCGCTTTTTGGCTTCATCGTATTCGAGGCTGGTCACCACGGCGTCGGAAATCAAGGTCAGGTTGTTGGTCGCGCGCGCCGCCGGCAGAGTTACTGCCTGGGTCGAGAAATAGGCCCCGAAGGAACAGCCGCGGGAGCACTGGCTGCGACTCTGACAGCGCGAACGGCCCTGTTCCGGCTTGTCCTCAGTCAAGTTGGCGACGCGGTTATGGATGAATTTACGGTTGGGTACCTTGGTCTGGAACTGCGACTGCACCCAGGTTTCAGCGACGTTCATCGGATGCGGCGGCTGGAACTCGCCGTCGGGCAGTTCATCAAGCCCGTCGCGGTTGCCGGCAATACCGGCATAGGACTCCGCGTAGGAATACCACGGCGCGATGTCGTCGTAGCGGATCGGCCAGTCGTTGCCGTAGCCATCCTTCTTATTGGCCTCGAAATCGGCAGCGTTCCAGCGCAGCGACACCCGGCCCCAAAGGATCGACTTGCCGCCGACAATGGCCGGACGAACCCAGCGGAAGTCCTTGCCTTCATCATAGGCATAGGGGTTGAGCCGGTCATTGTTGAAAAAATGTGTTTTGTCGGAGCCTTCGGCGCCGCCGAACCGGCTCTTGAAGTGGTCCTTTTCGACCACGGCTTTCTGGGTTTGGCCACGGAAGGGCAGTTCCCACGACCCCTTGCCCTCGCCGGGATAGTCGCCGTGCTCGACCATGTAACCACGGTCCAGCATGAGCACCTTCATGCCCTTTTCGGTAAGTTCCTTGGCAGCCCATCCACCACTGATACCCGATCCGATGACGATGGCGTCGAACTCATAAGACGCGTCTTGCATGTGTTTCTCTCCTGGAGCCGCCGTCTGTCTGCGCAGACCCGCGGCCGTATGCCATCAGCCGGTGAAGACGCGGCCCTCGTACTTGTAATCGCCATCATAGCGGCCGGGAACGGGCAGGTAGACGCGCTCGACCGTCATGCCGATCTCTGAACTGTAGTAGCCAGAAACCACCAGTTGACGCGAAGCGTAGAAAAACTCGGTGGAGGCGCCCGGCACCTTGCCGTTCATCACCTCGGTGATGATCTCGTCCTGAAGGGCCGGCTTCAGCTTGGCGAAGCTCTTCTTGCGGCTGGTTTTGGCGTGGGCCTCGACCGCGTCGATGCCCTTGATGAAGTCCGCGCGTTCGTTGCCGGTGAACCAGTCGCCCAGCATCATCTCGATATAGGCAGGAACGCCGGCAGCAATTGCCCCAGGCGTGTCGGTAGTGGGGACGATGCGTTCGCTGTAGGCGGCAACAAAGGCGCGCTGGGCCGGGGTAAAAATGCTCTTGGTGGGCTTAAAGCCCAGTTCCGAGGCGGCGGGATCGGCTGCGCGCGCCAGGGCGGGAATCAGCGTCATGCCGAACGCGCCGGCAATCGCGCCCAACGCCATACGGCGATTCATACTGAGATGGTCCATGTTTCTCTCCTGTCTTTTGCCCTCTGGCGGGACATAAGACGGCGCCATGTAGACACGGAAATTTCGATCCGACAATGCAAAATTTTGTCACGAAAAAGGGACCCGCAGAAACTTTCTGGCCCCTTGATGTGCAAAGATTGTAATCCTTTACAAGCCGATCTCGTGTAAAGGTTTACAGTCTCGGTGTTATTGTACCGTTTTCGTTCTCGCTGTCGTTGACGTCGTTGGCAAGATCGTCGATGAAACCCTATCGGCGGTCGGCGGCGAGCCCGAGGGGTTTTTCTGAAAATTCAAGTGTAGCGGCTCTTGCAGGCGCACCTCAGCATGCACTCTCCCCGTGAAGAACGGGGAGAGTGCATTCTATAGCGTCACGCCTCCGCCGCCTCAGCTTCTTCGGCCATGGCCTCTGGCTCGTCCGACACCAGCTTGACCGCCGCGCGCAGGCGCTCACGACAGACAGATCGGCCCAGGACTTCCATCGCCTGGAACACCGGCAGAGACCGGGTCGTGCCGGTGATGGCGACGAACAGGATCGGCGCGGCATCCTTGGTCTTTAAGCCCACGTCCTTGGCTATGGCGGCCACCGCGTTGAAAATTGACTCACCGGTAAACTCCGGCAGGCTGTCGATCAGGCCGAAGGATCGGCTCAAAACCTCACGCATCTGTTCGCGCGTCGCCTTCAACCCGTCAAACGCCTCCGCCGTCAGGTCGATATGGCCGACGAACATGAAGGCGATAAGCGGCGCCAGGTCGGAGAGCTTTTCCACCCGCGTGCGCGCCAGTTCCAGAATCTTGTCGGCGCGGCCTTCGCGCGCCGCCCAGGTCAGGACTTCGTCGCGGAACTGTTCCGGCGTCTTGCGTTCGCGAATCCAGCGCGAATTCATCCAGTCGAGCTTCTTGACGTCGAACACGGCGCCGGCCTTCGACACCTGGGCGATATCGAAACGCTGGATGAACTCTTCGCGCGTCATCAGCTCGTCCTCGCCTTCTTCGAAACGGACGAAATAGTGACCCAGGAAGTTGGCCAGGGCTTCGGGCAGGTAGCCCTGGGCTTCGAACCACGACATCGAGGTCGGGTTGCGGCGCTTCGACAGCTTGGAGCGGTCGAGCTGACGCATCAGCGGCAGGTGCAGGAACTGCGGCGGCGTAAAGCCGAAATGACGGTACAGCAGGATGTGCTTGGGCGTCGACGACATCCATTCTTCGCCGCGGATGACGTGGCTGATCTGCATTTCGTGGTCGTCGACGACATTGGCCAGGTGGTAGGTCGGCATGCCGTCGGACTTCATCAGCACCTGCATGTCGACATTGGACCATGGCATGGAGATAGGGCCGTAGACGCCGTCGACGAAATCGCAGGTGCCGTCGGTTGGGACGGTCATGCGCAGCACATGGGGCTCGGTCTCGCCGCGTTTGGCGGCGGCGTCTGGAGCGATCGCCAGACACAGGCCGTCATATTTCGGCGCTTCGCCCTTCATGCGCTGGGTCTTGCGCATCAGGTCGAGACGTTCGGACGAGCAAAAGCAGCGGAAGGCGTGACCGGATTTCAGCAGCTTGTCGGCATAGCGGTGATAGATCTCTTTGCGCTCGCTCTGGCGATATGGCGCATAGGGGCCGCCCTTGTCGGGGCCTTCTTCCCAATGCAGGCCCATCCAGGTGAAGGCCTCCATGATCTTGCGTTCGGAATCGGGCGTGGAGCGGCTCTGGTCGGTGTCCTCGATGCGCAGGATGAAGGTGCCGTTGTGGCGGCGCGCAAAGGCTTCGTTAAGAAGCGCGGTATACATAGTTCCGATGTGGGGCTCGCCGGTCGGGGACGGAGCGATGCGGACGCGAACCGGAGAGGACATTGTGCAGTCTTTCGTTTTCAGCCGTAAATGAGCCGCTCCTTTAGGCGGTAACGGCGCAGACGGCAAGATCGCTGTAGAAAGCCCTCTGTTCTTCACGGGAGAGGTTAGGCGCGGGGCGGCGAGCCTGAGGGGCATGCGAACCCGTCCAGTGCTCTATCGTCTTCGGAAGGCCCCTCACCCGATCGCCTTCGTTTCACTCGGCTCTCGTCCTCTCCCCGCGCGCGGGGAGAGGTAACATACTACATACCCAAATGCCTAATCAGATCCTTGATCTTGATCGACGCAAAGTGGATGCTCGAATCCGCCACGCCGTATGGCAGGAACACCCAGTCTCCGCAGCGCATGGCGCCGCAGGTGTAGATGACGTTCGGCACGTAGCCCTCGCGATTGTCTTCAGATGGCGACAGCAGTGGCACTTTGGACCGGCCCAGAACCTTGCGCGGATCGTCCTTGTCCAGCAGCATCGCCCCCAGCGAATAGCGCCGCACCGCGCCGACGCCATGGGTCAGCACCAGCCAGCCCTCGTCGAGCTCGATCGGCGAGCCGCAATTGCCCATCTGGATCAGTTCCCATGGCTCGACCGGACCCACGAGGAAGTCGCCGTTGTTCCACGTCAGACGATCTTCGGTTTCAAGATAGAAAATGCTTTCATGATCCAGCCTGCCGATCGCGGCGTAACGGCCGTTGATGCGGCGCGGGAACAGGGCCAGACCCTTGTGCTGCGAGGCCGCACCACGGAAGGGAGTCAGCTTGAATGAGCGGAAATCGCTCGTCTCGAAACACTCGCACGCCGTTTCGCGGCCATTATAGGCGGTGTAAGTGCCCATAAAGGTCGTTGCGCCGTTGTCATCGGTGAACTTGACCATGCGCAGGTCCTCGAGACCGTTACTCTGGTTGCGAGTCACCGGGAACAATACCGTTTCCGACACGGGGCAGCCCTGGTGTCCGTGAACGGTCACTGCACCGTCCAGAGGCGAATTGCCGTTCGGCTTGGCGGCCACAGCGATCTGGGCGTCGGGTTTCAGCTTGACCGTGCCGTCGGGATGGAAGGTGCCTTCGCGAAAGGAAATGGTCGAGATATGGCCTTCGCCAACCGTCCGCGTTGACATGATGAAGTTAGTGGCCCCGACGGGCGCGCCGGTTTGGTCCGGATGCGGCACGACGGACGGGTTCATAACGGCAGCGGCCTGATAACTGTACTCGTGGCAGAAATAGGCGCCGATCAGCGCCTGGTGGTCTTCATCCAGCGCGTCCATCCCGCCCTGCATGGTCTGGATCTGGCGAAAGCGCTCCAGGAAGATGCCGCGCGTCTGCCAGTGGCGGCCGGTGAAATCGCGATTGACCACCTCAAGCTCGGCCTTGACGACCTGTGTCGGCATTTCGATGATGGCGGCGCAGATGCGGGCCACCCGCGACATTGCGCCCATGGCACTGTTATGTGCGCTGATTGAGATGGAAAAAGGCAGGATGACGACCCGCTCGGGGTTGGCATGAAGCGTCGTCGGGCTGATGATCATCTCGGTCAAGGTGCGTTCCCCATGAGTCGTGCGAACGAATCCGTCCATTTGCGCTTCCTGTAGTCTGTTCCGAAAGTTAAGGCACCCTCTGTCCCTGCAGGGACAGAGGGTGATCATGGTGTTGCTATGCTGTGAGCTTCCTGTTCACAGCCCGGCTTTCAACGCGGTCCAGCTCAACGGGTACGCCAGGATAGATTCCGCGCCCTGGTTTCGATTGAAACCGTTTGGGTTCAGGCCGTCGTAACAACCGCCGTCGGGCGTGACCATCGTCAGGCTGTGCACGTTCTCGCCATGGAACCAGGCATGGCTGCGCAGGGCCTCGTTGCGCCAATGCACATCGGTGGTCACCTTCCACGCCGTGAGACAGGCTTCGACGGTCGCGACCACCTCGATGGGTTGCTGATCGAACAGGTTGCGACCCGAAACGTCTCCGCTGAAGGGGCTGTCGTCTTTGAAGTGCGAGGTCGGCACTGGCACCAGACAACCGCTGGCCTTGTCGGTCTGGCGTTGCATCAGCCAGCGCAGCGAATCTATGCCGTTATTGAGCATGCCATTATCGGCAAGGAACTGGCCAGCCAGAATCAGGCCTTCGCTGAGGCGGGCATTGTCATAGGCGAGATAGGGCTCGAACCACTTGTGATTTGGGCGGGCATGGTGACGGTAGGCTCCGTGCAGCGACTGGCCCAGTTTCCGCACCAGGGCCTGGACCTCCTGGGCGTCACCGACGACGCCGAACCCGCGTATCAGGCTGCGCACCAGGATGGCACGCGCGCGCAGCGACGGCCATTGCATGGCCTTCGACACAACTTCGTTGGCCAGGTCGACGGCCCAGGTACGCAGGTCTTCCGGCAGATTCGAGCGGGCGACATCGACCAGGCTTTCGAAGGACCGTGCGCAGCAGTCATCGGACCCGCCGTCATCCAGCCACTGGCGACCGAACGACATGAAGTTACGGAACCGTGCGTCATGGTTCCACGCGTGGTTCATAAAGGCGCAATAGGTGTAGGCCAGTTCAAGCTGGCGCGGCGTTAGGGCTGTCAACGTCGACAAACGCGCTGCCAGCGACAGGGCGCGGCAGTTGTCGTCGGCGCAGTAACCGTGTTCTCGGTCAGGCATGCGGTACTTCCCATGCTGGAAGATGCCACAATCGTCGCTCATGCGTTCGATAGCGCCCCAAACCGGCGGTTCGCCGATGACGTGGGACTGGCCTTCCGGTTCGCGGGCGCGGCGTTCGAGATCGGCTTCAGCGCGCGTGACATAGGCATTGGCGACTTCTGACCAGCGTGAAGACAGGCCGGCGTGATAGGCGCGCTGCGACATAGTCGTTCGTGCCTTGTCCGAAGCCAGGAGGTTTGAAATAGCCAGGGTGAAGGCGTAAACGTCCTTGAATGGACATAGAGAGCCGACACCGCCAGCCAGCACTTCCTGAGCGTGCCAATAGGGTGTTGAGACAATCGGCCGCCCGAGAGCCAGGGCAAAGGACAGAGTGCCGGATGTTATCTGGGCCTCGGTTAGGTACGGCGTGACATAGACGTCTGTGGCCTGAAGAATATTGACCAGTTCGGCTTCGCCGACGAAGCTGTTGATGAATTGGACGTGGCGTTCGACGCCCAGGTCCCGCGCCATCTGTTTCAGGCTGTCACGGTACGCTTCACCCTCATTGCGGATCAGATGAGGGTGGGTGGCGCCGATGACCAGATAGACGACATTGGGACAGCTGCGCGCAATGTCGGGCAAGGCCTGGATAACCGTTTCGATACCCTTATTCGGCGACAGCAGGCCGAAGGTGGTTAGTGTCTTCTTGCCGGCAAGGCCAAGGTCGGCCTTGAAATCGGCGGTATCGCGCAGCGGCCGCGACGGAGCGCCGTGGGGGACGACGGCGATCCGCGCCTCCGGCACATTGTAAACGCGCATCAGTATTTCCTTGCCCTTGCGCGCCATTGTCACGAGCGTGTCCGACAGGCGTATCAGGGCATCCATGACCAGTCGCTGCTCGGCATTGGGCCTTTCCAGCACGGTGTGTAAGGTCGTGACGATCGGCATGTTCAGTCGTTCCAGCATCGCCAGCAGAAAGCGGCCGGACGGACCGCCATAAATGCCGAACTCGTGCTGGACGAACACCACGTCGGTGCCGTTGCCGTTCAACGCGTCGGCCAGCTTGCGATAGGCCTCAATCTCGTTCTGTGGCAGTTGATGGGTGACCTCTGCAGGGTAATCGTAGTGCGCGCCCGGGTCATTCATCGCTATGACGCTCCATTCCGCCTTGGGCAGGGCGCCGGAGAGACAGGTAAACATGTCGCGCGTGAAGGTGGCCAGGCCACATTGCCGCGGCGGAAAGTTACCGATTATGGCGGGACGGTTAAGCCGAACGATGCGGTCGTGACCATCCTTGAGCAGAGGCCCGCCCTTGAGTAGCGGGATATCGATTACGCTGTAGTCTTCGTCTTCGATCCGCTTGGCGGCCTGGAAACTGTTCGACTGCAACATAACTAACCTCGCCTTGTGTAAAACGCACGTCCTCGCAGTGCGAAATAAGTCGCTTAAACTTGCTCACACCTGTATTTGGACTAATCACGAACTTGTGCTAAGGAGCTGAAAACCTTGCACATTGCCAGCCATACTGCCTGCTGCCCCATAAAAAAGCAGTAGGGAAGAGCGAAATCACGGTAAATGGCCAATCATGCTGCATAGCACACAAGCGTCGGCGACTTTCATTTATTCGACGGCGGTCACGACTTCGTGCGCGGAAAAAATATTGAAAAACCAGATATTTAGCGCGGCCGGAAAAAGCAGTTAGCGGTAAGTCGGCCGGCGTGGACGTTGGCCTCCAGCCTGGCGCCATCAAACAGGGCGCAGTGAAGAACGTTACTGCGGTAAACAATCAGCCGATTGAAACGAATCTCGACGGAATCGGTCATATCGAAGTTGGGCGTATCCGGCCCGGTAAAGCCGGAAAGCTTGTCGCCGACGCGGTCCAGTTCGTCTTGGACCGTGATAAGATAGGTTTCGCGCCGCTGCTGCGTCACCGACTCGAAACCTGTGGTGCGGTGGCGAAAAAACGCCGTTCCGCCGCCCTGGCCGCGGCAGAGGTAATGCACCATGGCGAGGTGGTCGGGCCTGAGCTGATCATAGTGCGGAATCTTCTGCCACGGACCGAAATCCTCCAGCCGGTGGGTGGCCAGGGCAAAGAAGCCGTTGGCCACCAGTGGTGTGTCGCTGGTGATCGCAAACGCCCGCTCGAAACTGGGCCGCAGTACCGGGAGCAGGGTTTCGAGATAGCTTCGCGGAAGGGGTGCATTCAGGCCTGGATAGTAGGTGCCGGTCGGTGGCGAAAACGGCGCTTCTGCCGCGATGGCCACCAGGGCGTCCGGCTCCAGCAGAACATCGTCGATAACGAGCAACGGGTGGCCTTCGCGGCCGACCCGTCGCAGGCTCACCTCGGCCAGGGGATTGACCTGCAACGGCTCGCTCAAGCGGCCACCTCTTCCCAGGCACCGGACTGCTCCGAACGGAACAGGGCGTCGATGATACGCATATTGGCGCTGGCATCGTCCATACCGTAGGGCAGGGGGGCTTCGCCGCGCACCGCCCGGCAGAAGGCCTCGGCCATCAGCTGATACTGATCCGCTGGCGGCAGGGTGTGCGTCACCGCTGTGCCGCCGTCCAGCGTGGCGCCATTGTCGATGACGATGTTCTGCTCGCGGTCGGGCGGCTGGTTGAACGGGATGGGCAGGCTCAACCGCGCCTTGGTGCCGAAGACATTGATGCACTGGCTGCGTCCCGCCTGGGTCGAGACGGTGAAGGTCAACTGGCGGCCATGACCGAAGTCGAGCAGGGCCGAGGCGATGACATCCGTGCCAAAGGTTTCATGACGCTTGATCAGGGCCATGACCCGCTCCGGCTCGGTCTCGAAGAAGAAACGGCCGGCGACGATCGGGTAGCAGCCGATATCGAGCAGCCCGCCGCCGCCCCATTCGACCTTGTTGCGGATATTGCCGGGATCGAGATTGTCGTAGCTGAAATAGGACTGGATCATCTGCGGCTGGCCGATGGCGCCGGCGCGGATCAGCCGCCGGGCCTCGATCCACTGCAGCGAATGCCGCACCATAAAAGCTTCCTGGATATAAATGTCTTTGATACTTCTAAGGGCTTCGATCTCCGCTGCGTTCAGCGCCATCGGCTTTTCGCACAGCACATGTTTGCCGGCGCGGGCCGCCTCCAGAGTCATCGGCACGTGGAGATGGTTGGGCAAGGGATTGTAGATGACTTCGATTTCGGGGTCGGCCAGCAAATCCTCATACGAGCCATAGGCCTCTTCCAGGCCAAGCTTTGCCACGGCTTGCTGCGCCGCTACCAGGCTGCGCGAACCGATGCCCTTGACGCGGATCAGGTCGCTTTTCAGCAGCGCCGGAATGACTTTGTTCATGCCGATCCTGGCCGTCGACAAAACACCCCATACAACGCGTTTCATGCCAGCCTCTCGATCAGTGCCATGGCGGTCTGCGGGTTGACCACCTTGTGGCCGCCGATGACGTAAAAGAAGACGTCGTGGTCCTTCGCGGCCCGCGGTCCGCCAAAAGTGGCGAGATCATGGGGCACCTGGCCTTCGGCCAGGGTGCGGGCGCGGTAAGCCCACTCGTCCAGCGCCTGGGGCGTGTAGCCCAGCGGCTCGCTCTCCTGGCTGCCCATCAGGCGGACATAGGCGAAGTCGGCGGTCAGGTCGGCAATCACCGGGAAGTCCGGATCGTCGACGCCGGTAATGATGGCGACACCGTAACGGCGGCACAGGTCGACGAATTCGGCGCAGCAAAAGCTGTTATGGCGGACCTCGACGGCGTGGCGCAGCTTAACCTCGTCGACCTCGGGCGGCAGAAGTTTGAGGAAGTTCTCGAAATCGACCGGATCGAACGTCTTGGTGGCCATGAACTGCCAGTTGAGGGGACCGAGTTTCGGCCCCAGTTCGCTGATGCCGCTGTTCAGGAAACGGTCGACCGACTCGGCCGACTGGCTCAGATCCTTGCGATTGGTGCAGTAGCGCGAACCCTTGAGCGAAAAGATAAAATCGTCGGGTGTTTCTTCGCGCCACTTGCGGAAGGTCTCAGGTTTTTGCGAACTGTAATAGGTGCCATTGACTTCGATCGAGGTCAGTTTCGCCGCGGCGTATTCGAGCTCACGCTTCTGGCTAAGACCATCCGGATAGAAGGGCCCGCGCCAAGGTTCATAGGTCCAGCCGCCGATGCCCACATAGATCTTTCCTGCCATGGCACCCTCCTGTCGCCTGAATGCAAATCCGTCCGGCTGGCCTGCAAAAGGGCTGTTTTCTGCGCTTCCGGTGCTCACGTACTTAAGTACGCTCCGCTCCGGTTCTCGAAACCAGCCCTTTTCGGCTCAGCCTGACAGGTTTTTAAAACAGGCTCTACCGCCCGATAAGGGTGGCGTCAAAATATAAGTTGTTCACTTAATGTTCCAACTATATGGTGTGAGTCAAGTCTCCTGAGTCAGACGATGGACAGTGCCGATACACCGCCCCAGAGAAAGATTATCCATGTTGACATGGATGCCTTTTTCGCGTCGGTGGAACAGCGCGATTTCCCGGAACTGCGCGGCAAACCCGTCGCCGTCGGCGGCGGTGGCCTGCGCGGTGTCGTGGCAGCAGCCTCCTACGAAGCACGCAAACACGGCGTCTATTCCGCCATGCCCTCGGTCACGGCGAAACGCAAATGCCCCGACCTGATCTTCGTCAAGCACCGCTTCGAGGTCTACCGCGAGGTGTCGCACCAGATCCGCGACATCTTCTTCGACTACACGTCCCTGGTCGAACCTCTGTCGCTGGACGAGGCCTATCTCGACGTGACGGAAAACCTGAAAGGCATGGCCTCAGCGACCCAAATCGCGGAGGAAATCCGCGCCCGCATCCGTGAGGTAACCCAACTGACGGCCTCGGCGGGCGTGTCCTACAACAAGTTCCTGGCCAAGATCGCCTCAGATCAGAAGAAGCCCGACGGCCTGTTCGTCATCAAACCGTCCCAGGGACCAGACTTTGTGGCGACCCTGCCGGTCAAAAAGTTCTATGGTGTCGGCCCGGCGACGGCGGCGAAGATGAACCGGCTGGGGCTCTATACCGGTCTGGACATCCGTAACCAGTCCCTGGCCTTCCTCCAGAAGCACTTCGGTATTTCCGGCAGCTACTATTACAACGTCTCGCGCGGCATCTGCCACCGCCAGGTCAAGCCTGACCGCGAGCGCAAATCGGTCGGCGGTGAGAACACCTTCTTCGAAGACGTTTCGACCCTGGACGGCGCTTGGGAGCAGTTGCAGCCGATCCTCGACAAGGTCTGGCGCCATATCGAGGCCAACCAGATCAAGGGAAGGACCGTGACCTTGAAGGTCAAATACAGCGACTTCACCACCATAACCCGTTCGCGCACGCTCGCTGCGCCCTTGGCCGACAAGACCGCGATGACGCGGATAGGCCGCGACCTGCTGGAAGGTGTGTTTCCGGTGGTGAAGAGCATTCGCTTGTTGGGGATCAGCCTGTCGTCATTGAGCGAGGACGAGGAAGATGAACCGCAGGACATGAGGCAGTTGAGCCTGCTGTTGTAGGGCCGGCGGTTTGACACCACCGGCCCCTGCAACTCACGCTTTTTCGTTCCACAGCAACCTGTAGATCAGCGCGCCGATGGTGGCGCCGACCAGCGGAGCGACCCAGAACAACCAGAGTTGGGACAGGGCTGCCGTTTCGGCGAACAAGGCGACGCCGGTCGAGCGCGCCGGATTAACCGACGTGTTGGTGACCGGAATGGAAATCAGATGGATCAGGGTCAGCGCCAGGCCAATGGCGATCGGCGCAAAACCGGCCGGCACGCGTCCGGACGTCGCGCCCAGAATGATGATCAGGAAAAAGGCCGTCAGCAGCACTTCGATGATCAGAGCCGCCGTCATCGAAAACCCGCCGGGTGACAGGGCGTCATAGCCGTTGCTGGCAAATCCGCCGACGGTAGCGTCGGCCTTGCCGGTCGCTACCAGATACAGGGCGCCGCCAGCCAGAATCGCCCCGGTGACCTGCGCGATCCAGTAGCCCGGCAGGGACGCCCAACTGAACTTACCCGCCACCGCCAGACCCAGTGAAACCGCCGGATTGAAATGCCCACCGCTGATGCCGCCGACCGCATAGGCCATGGTCAGCACCGTTAAACCGAAAGCGATGGAAACACCGGTCAGACCTATCCCGACCTCTGGAAACGCGGCCGCAAGAACCGCACTGCCGCAACCACCAAACACCAGCCAAAACGTACCAAAAACTTCCGCCGAAAGCTTCTTGAACATGACATTTCCCCTGTTGGAATCGTTTCGCGCACCGTGCGCCAGGAGAGTGTGCGCTTTTTTACGCAAATTGGCTATGGCGTCAGGATCGTCGCGCTGGTCGTCCGGCGGTTGCGTCGACCCGCAGCGCCTTGACCATGCGGGTTCTCCTGTGAACCCTTAAGGTAGGCGTCGCAGGCGCTCAAACAAGAGGTCGTAGAAACCCACCGCCTCGGCATCGTGGATGAAGTTGGCATTGGGCCAGCGATCGGTGGCGCGATACCAGTCGACCACGGTCATGCCGAGCGTTAGCTGACTTTGGGTTTCGACAGAGACATTGACGGCGCGGCCCGTGAACAATTCCGGCTTCAGCAGGTAGGCGATGGTGCACGGATCGTGCAGCGGCGCACCATCCCAGCCGAACTTCTTGATATCGAATGCTTCCGACGCCTTCAGCATGATAGCCGCCTGCGGTCCGGTTCGGTTGGCCATGTCGCGCAGAACCTGCAACCGGTCCTGGGTCGACTGCACCTTGTGTGTGGCGTCGAGCGGCAGCAGGGTCAGGTTGGCACCACTGTTTAACACGATATCGACGGCTTCCGGATCGACATAGGCGTTGAACTCGGCGGTCGGTGTAACATTGCCCAGTTCGCGCCAGGCGCCCAGCATCATGACCATTTCCCGAATTTTAGAAATGATGTCCGGCGCTTGCTGGAAGGCCTTGGCGATATCGGTCAGGGGGCCAAGAGTCACCAGGGTCACGTCGGTGACGTTTCGCAAGGTATCGATGATAAAGTCGACGCCGTGTTGGGTTTCGACCGGATGGGTTGGTTCCGGTAAATCGGGACCATCGAGGCCGGTAGCACCATGGACGTGCTCGGCGGTGACCAGGGTCTGGCGCAGCGGCCGGTCGGAACCGGCATAGATTTTGATGTCGGTCCGGCCGCTCAGTTCGACGATCTTGCGGGCGTTATTGAGTGTGTGGTGCAGCGGCACATTCCCGGCCACCGCGACGATGCCCAGGATGTCGAGCTCGTCCGGTGAGGCCAGGGCCAGAAGCAGGGCCAGGGCATCGTCCTGGCCCGGATCGGTATCGATGATGATTTTACGCATGGGGTGGGAGAGATCTCCGTAAAGCCCCTCTCCCCGTTCTTCACGGGGAGAGGTTAGGGTGAGGGGCCAGCACAATTTCCGGTGCGCCATCGTCTTCGGAAGGCCTCTCAGCCTCGCAGGCCCGCGCCGATCGCCTTCACTTCGTTCCGCTCTCGTCCTCTTCCCGCCGGCAGGAAAAGGGAAAATACGGCTTATACCAAGCCTCATAAAGAATGACGCTTGGTATTCGTTTTTTTCAGCTCAAGCGCCGCATGGCTCCTCGCAAAAGCTCGGGCGCGCAGTCGCGCTTGCCAACCCACGATGAGTCAAGATTTTCGCGGGTTGGTATTACTCGGCCGCCACCTTCAGATGCTGGCGGGTTTTCATCAGCGGCTGGATCTTGGTGCCGAAGTCATCCATCCCCTTCACAAAATCATCAAACGTCAACAGCACGCCGCCGGTGCCCGGCACCTCGGCCATTTCGTCCAGCATGGCGGCGACCTTGGCGTAGGAACCCACAAGCGTACCCATATTGATGTTCACCGCCGACACGGTGTCAGACAACTGCACCGTATTGGTCGTCTTGTTGACGGCATTGGGCGCCGATTGCGCCTTCAGCCACTTGACCGCGTCCTCGTCAACGCCATCGCGATAGGACTGCCATTTGGCCTCGGCAGCCGCATCGGTCTCATCGGCAATGACCATCATCAGCACGAAGGTCGAGACCTCGCGGCCGGTCTTGTCGGTCGCCGCCTTCAGCCGGACATTGTTCTTCTCGAACGCCTTCGGCGTATTGACCCCAACCCCTAAGCAAAACGCATAGTCGGCATACTGCGCCGAAAAGGCCAGGCCTTCGTCGGATGAGCCGGCACAGATGATCTTGGGCGATGACGCCGGCCGCGGACTGACTCGGCAGTCGGTCATCTCGAAGTACTGGCCCTTGAAGTCCGACACCCCGGTGTCGAACAGGTCGCGCAAAATCTGGGCGTATTCGCTCAGCATATCGTAGCGCTTGAGATAGTGCTGCTCGCCTGGCCACAGCCCCATCTGGTCGTATTCCGCCTTCTGCCAGCCGGTGACCAGATTGATGCCGAACCGCCCCGGCGCGATGGAATCGATGGTTGAGGCCATCCGCGCCACGATCGCCGGAGGCAGAGTCAGGGTCGCCGAGGTGGCGAAGATCTTGATCTTCGACGTCACCGCGGCCAGCCCGGCCATCAGGGTAAAGCTCTCGAGATTGTGCTCCCAGAACTCGGTCTTGCCGCCGAACCCGCGCAGCTTGATCATGCTGAGCGCAAAGTCGAGGCCATAGCCTTCAGCCTTCTGGACGATGGTCTTGTTGAGCTCGAACGATGGCATGTACTGCGGCGCGTTCTCGGAGATAAGCCAGCCATTGTTGCCGATGGGGATGAAGACGCCAATTTCCATTACTCTTGTCCTTCCAGGCTTTCGACCGCGGTGAGAAACTGTGTCAGGTATCCGTTAAACTCTTCCGGCACGGTGACGTTGCAGGCATGGCCGCCCCACGGCAGGCCGACGAACTGCGCATCGGTCAAACCTTCCGACAGAGTCACCGAGCAGCGCACCGGCACGAGCATGTCATCCAGCGCCCCGATCACCAGAACGGGCGCTTCGATATCGCCTAGTCTTTTCGAAATATCGAACTCTGCCAGGGCGCCGATACGGGCGCGCAGGGTCGCTTCGCTCTGGAAACCCGGCGCATGATGCGCGGCCTGGGCGTCCAGGTCGTCGAGGTGTTCGGCGATCCACTCCGCCGGAAACAGGAATAATGGCTGGGCGCGTAAGTAAGCTTCCGGCCCGCCGGCCTCATAGATGCCCAGGCGGATATCGAAACAGCGCTTGAAATAGCGGTCGGCCTTGGCCCAACCATTGACGGCCGTGACCGACTTGACCTTGTCGGGCCGGTCCAACGCCAGTTGCAACGCCGCCACCGCGCCGGCGGCATGGCCGACGATGTGGGCGGCGTCCAGGTCCAGCCCGGTGATGATGCGATAGAGGTCGTCGGCCAGGTCGGAAGCGCTGTAATCATCACCGATATCGCGCGCACTCTCCCCCGTGCCGCGGTGGTCGTAGAGAATGACCTGATAGTCGCTCAGTGCGCCCAGTTGCGGCCGCCAGTAGCTGCCCAAACCGCCCAGGCCGGGTGACATGATAATGGGTGGGCCTGAGCCGTAAACCGTTACGGCCAGCCCGTTGATGAACTGAAAATCGCCTTCTGAAACAGGGGTCAACTCAGCGACCGACATGCGCGACGGAAGCGATTTCGACCACAAGGCCAGGCTTGACCAGGCCACACTGGATGCAGAAGCGCGCCGGCTTTTCACCCGGGAAATATTCGGCGTAGACCGCGTTCATGGCGGCGTAATGCGCCCAGTCGGTCAGGAATATGTGGTTGAAGGTGACGTCGTCCAGCGTGCCGCCCCCGGCCTCGACCACCTTCTTGATGGTCTCCAGAATATGGCGGGTCTGGGCCGACGCGTCGTCCGGGGCATGGATCGAGCCGTCCGGGTTGATCGCGAGGGTGCCGGAGACATAGACGATGCCGTCGGCCTTGGTTCCGGAGGAGTAGGGGGCCAGCGGCTTGGGGAAACCAGGTGGGTTGATCGCGGTCTTGGGCATATGAACCTCTCAGGTAATGGCGTTGATGAAATCGTCGACCGTGGCGACCCAGCCGAAGAAGGTCTCGATGTTATAGACCGTGGCCTGCTGGATGAAAGCCGGCCCCAACTGGTGCGTGGCGTCTTCCAGCATGATGCCGAAATATTCGAGATGGAAACCGTCGCGCAGGGTGCTTTCGACGCAGACATTGGTGGCGATGCCGACAAAGATGAGATTTCGGATGCCGCGCGAGCGCAGAATGCTGTCGAGCTGCGAATTGAAGAAGGCGGAATAGCGCGTCTTGGCGACCTTGATGTCGCCGGGCTGGGGTTGCAGGTCGTCGATGATATCGTAATCCCAACCACCACGCGCCAGCAGCTTGCCCTGGAGCTTGGGGTTGCGTCGCATGGTCTTCAGCGCATTCGACTTGTGCCAGTTGGGCGACATCGGCGTGCCGGCCTCGACATAGTCGGGGTCCCAGCCGTTTTGCAGATAGACCACCTGGATGCTGGCTTCCCGGGCGGCGGAAAGGGTGCGTTTGATATTGGCGATGGTCGACCGGGCGCCGGAAATATCGAAACCGGCCAGATCGACATAGCCGCCTGGCGAGGCGTAGGCGTTTTGCATGTCGATCACGATCACGGCGGTCTCAAGCGCCTTGAGCGAGAGCGCTTCCGGCCGAGCGGGCAGGTCAAACGGGGGTGTGTCAGCGCTCATGAAACCCTTGCTCCTCATCGGATGCAGGCTTGTGAATTGATAAGCTAATCAGAGAATTTCGGCCGTGGCAAGCGCGTTTTTCGGCAGTCCAATAAATGCGTTTGGAACCGCGAATGAACGCGAATAATCGCAAATTAGGGAAAAGCCGAAGGCCTGCAGGTTCTGAGTCCATCGCACAAGCTTAGGCATGACCATAGATATTCGCGTCTATTCGCGTTCATTCGCGGTTCCAAATCTTTGGATAACTGCCGCTACGCGGCCGGTTCCAAGCTCACAAGGCCAACCCGCGCACGATGATCTCCGATATCGACTCCTCCGCCGCTTCGAAATGCACCTTTGTCAGTTTCGGCACGTCCATGATCACCCGGATCTGCGCCCCGAAGTCGGCATAGTGCTGGGTCGCGCTCCAGATCAAAAACACGAGATGGTATGGATCGACGCTGCGAATCTTTCCCGCCGCCACCCATCCGTCGATCGCCTCGGCAAACAGACGGACTTTATCGCGAACCCGCGTTTTTAGCATCACCTTCAGCACCGGAGCGCCTTGCAGAACCTCATTGGCAAATACCCGTGACGATTCCGGAAACTGCCGTGACAGCTCCATCTTGCGACCGATGTAGCGCCGCAGCTCTTCCTGGGGCTCCCCCGCTGGATCGAGATCGCCGATCAGGTCCAGCCAAAGGCTCAGCGTCTGGTCCAGTACGGCGGCATAAAGGTCCGCCTTTGTTTTGAAATAGTTGTGAAGGTTGGGTTGCGACATGTCGGCACGCGCCGCGACCTTGTCGATAGTGGCGCCGTGGTAACCATAGGTCGCAAAGACATGCTGGGCTGCGTCCAGGATCTTGGCCGTATTGCGCTGTTTCAGCCGTGACTGTAGCGGTTTCCCCATGGCCACCC
The DNA here is from genome assembly GCF_000495835.1 of Asticcacaulis sp. AC402. Classification (GTDB taxonomy): domain Bacteria; phylum Pseudomonadota; class Alphaproteobacteria; order Caulobacterales; family Caulobacteraceae; genus Asticcacaulis. The sequence goes on along the minus strand of NZ_AWGC01000001.1, from coordinate 179,377 downwards.
ACCCTAAGCCTTCTGCGTAAAAATTTGAAGGCGCAATCAGAAAAAGCTGGCAAACTTCTGTTTTCATGCAAATTTGCGCGAAACAGGGAAAACCGCCATGTCGCATATCGTCGTTGCCGGCAGTATCAATGTCGATGTCTTTCTCGACGTTACAGCCCTGCCCAAAGCCAATGAGACTATCATCGGCAAGGCCATGCGCCAGGCTATCGGCGGCAAGGGCCTGAACCAGGCCGTCGCCTGCGCAAAGCTGGGCCCACCCGCCCACATGGTCGCTGCGGTTGGTGATGACGCCCTGGCCCCCCAGGCGACGGCTTTTCTGGCGCAAAACGGCGTACTGACCGACTATGTCAAGGGCATGCCCGGTGCCACGACCGGTCTGGCCAATATCCTGGTCGCTGAAGACGGCCAGAACATGATCGTCGTTACGCCTGGCGCCAACGGCCTCTTGTCACCCGGCGATATCGATGCCGCCAGTAGCCTCATCGCCTCTGCCTCCGCCCTGGTGGTACAGCTCGAAGTCCCCTTGGCCACTGTTCGCCGCGCCCTGGACGTTGCCCGCCAACACGGCGTCCTGACCGTGCTTAATCCGGCGCCGGTAGATCCGGCGGCGATGGAATTGATGCGCCTGGCGGACCTCGTCACGCCCAACGAAACTGAACTGATGCGTCTGACCGGCATTTCCGACGTATCCGATGCCTCCCTGATCACCGGCTTGAATGCGTTGATAGCCGCCGGTGCTAAACAGGCCCTGGTCACTTTGGGCTCGGAAGGCTGCGCCGCCCTCATGGATGGCGCCTTGGTCCGGTTGCCAGCTTACAAGGTCAAGGCGGTCGATGCCACCGGCGCAGGCGATATCTTCAACGGCGCCCTGGTCACCCGTCTGGTCGCCGGGGACGGCCTGCTGGAGGCCATGCGCTATGGCTGCGCCGCCTCCGCCCTGTCGGTGACCAAACCATCGGCCAATGCCTGTCCGACGCCGGCCGAAGTGGCCGAACTGATGGCGCAGCAACCACAGATTGCCCTCTGAGCACGCAAGTCTTTTCGCTTTGCCTGACATCTGCGAACCGGCGCCTAAGCCCAATTCGTTCAGGCACGATCAGCGCCCCGGCTTCCGTCATGCAGTGCAAAAGCTTACAGCCTTGCCTGGCTTGGGCCATTGTTATTGTCCACGCCTGGCGCCATCCCTTGCCGGCGCGCCTGGCGGTGCGTTTCGTGGCGCAGAGCGCGGCGAAGAAAGAGCGCAAATAGAGTTTAGCTTTTCGCCGGGCCATCCGCTGTTTAGTTATCCCCCGGCCTTGCCGGCAGGCAAAGCGGTAGAGACTAAGTGAAGGCTTGCTCCGTTGTGCATCACCGCATAGACAGGGTTACCGCAAAAACGATAACCGGAAGCGCGCATGAAAGCCCTGTTCGTCCACCGCAATATGCCGGGGCAATTCAAGCACATTTCTCGCTATCTGGCCGAGCGCGGCCATCAGGTTGCCTTTATCACGAGACGCGACGATCGCGAACTGAAAGGGGTGGTGCGACTGACCTATCCGGCTCCGCGTGAGGTGAAAAAGGACACCCACCCCTACTTGCGCAGCGTCGAAGACGCCGTCCTGCACGGCCAGGCCGTCGTGCGGGTGTGCCAGCAACTGGCTTCCAAACAGTTCATCCCCGACCTGATGGTCGGGCACCCCGGTTGGGGCGAGACTCTTTTCCTGAAAGACATCTATCCGACGTCCCCTCTGATCTCTTACAGCGAGTACTTTTTCGAGCCCGACGGGCCGATGACCACCTTCGATCCGGCCAGGCCGCAGACCCTGAACGGCGCCTGTCATCTGCGCGTGTCGAACTCCCACCTTCAGATTGCCCAATCGATCGCCGACCTGGGCTGGAGCGCCATGGACTGGCAGAAGTCGACCTATCCGGCCTGGGCACGGGATCGCATTCGGACCATCTTTGATGGCATCGATACCGAACATGTCAAACAGAAACCGGATGCCAGCATCACCTTGGATAACGGCCGTGTGCTTACGAAGGCCGATGAGGTCATCACCTATGTCGCGCGCAATCTGGAGCCGGTGCGCGGCTTTCCGACCTTCATGCGCGCCCTGCCGGCGATTCTGAAGGGCCGGCCCAAGGCCACGGTCCTGGTGATGGGCGGCGATGAGGTCTCCTACGGCGTCGGCGGTTCCAAAACCAAGTGGCGTGAGAAGATGCTGGAGGAGGTCGAACTGCCGGAAGGTCGGGTCCACTTTCTGGGCCAGCGGACCTATGGTGAATATCTGTCGGTCTTGAGCGTCTCGTCGTTACACCTGTATCTGACCTATCCATTCGTGCTGTCGTGGTCGCTGATGGAGGCCCTGTCGATGGGCTGTTTCATCGTGGCGTCGAACACGGCCCCCGTGCTCGAGGTGATGCGCGACAAGGAAAACGGCCTGTTCACCGACTTCTTCGACCCCGCTAAGGTGGCGGACGACGTCCTGGCGGCGATGGAGTATCCCGACAAGCAGCGGCTACGCGACAATGCCCGGGCGACGATCGTCGATAGCTATAGCCTGCCCCTCTGCCTGGAAAAGCAGTTGGGCCTGTTCCGGGAGGCGACTGGCATAGACTGGTAGTTCTACCCGCTGGCAGACAAGGCCTTGAACCGCCGGCTCATCGCCTTGCGGCGGTCATGGCAGGCCTGTTTGGCGTTTTCGACCGCAAGTACCTCGGTTGCATTCAGCAGGTGATCGATCACCCGGTCCATATGGTCATGCATCGCCTGACGCGCCTGTACCGATGAACGCGCCTTCAGTGCATTCATAATGCCGGTATGCTCGTCGATGCGCTGCTTCATGCCGAGATCCGCCGCCCGCGCCAGGATGGCCTTGGCCAGGGGCGAGCGATAACGCCAGTCCCACAGATTCTCGACGCAGGCGACCATGGCGCCGTTGCCGGTAATGTTGGCGATGCTGATGTGGAACTCGCGGTCGGCGGCCTCGGCCTTGGCTGGATCGGGATCGTCCATAGACAGCACCAGCTTTTCCAGTTCGGCGATCTGGTCGTCATGGACCAGGGTCGCCGCCATGGCCGCGACCTCGCCTTCGAACAGCCGCCGTGCCTCGATCAACTCAAAAGCGCCGATTTCGGAATCGCTGATCGGCGCGGCCTTGCCCTTGTTTTCGGTGACCAGAATGCCAAGGCCGTGTTTGGCTTCGATCATGCCGAGGATTTCCAGGGCGATCAAGGCTTCACGCAGGGTCGGGCGCGAGACGCCGAACTGAACAGCCAGGTCACGCTCGGTCGGAAGCCGGTCACCGGGCTTGTAGCGTCCCGAGTCGATGTCTGCGGCTATGGAATCGGCGATTTGGCGGTAGAGCTTTTTGGATACTGACATTGGCAATGCATATGGACGTGAGGTTTCATATACTGCGCAATTTCAGACGACAAGTTTAATGCAGGAACTGCCTGCCGATGAATCGTCTGCGTGACGGGAGGATGTTCAACTGGTAGAGCTGATTAGATTTTGAACCACGAATGGACACCGATAAACATGGATTTCAGGGCAATCTGATCCCGCGAAGCGGCTTGATCTAAACAGGGCTTGAAACCGCGAATGAACGCTAGAGCGCAATCCGATAAAGTGTGACGCGCTTTTCGGATAAATTGCGCGACAAAACAAAAACTTAGAGCGAGATGGTGATTCTACCTAAAGCCATCTCGCTTTAATGAACGCGAATAAATCCGTGTTTATCGGTGTCCATCGGTGGTTCCACGACTTGAATAGAACGGCAGCTTGGCAGCGTCAGAACCGGTCGGAACATTCGCGCTTATTCGTGTTCATTCGCGGTTCTAAACAGCAAAACCGGATGCACCGGGAGGAATATGCCAATGCTTCGTCCACTGCTGATCGCCTTCTGCCTGCTGCTCTGCGCCACGACCGCCGCCCACGCCGACCCTATGAGAGGCGAGGACGGCTATGACCTCTGGCTGCGCTACAAACCGGTCGAGGCCGCAAAGACCTCCGACTACAAAACCCTAGCCACCGTCATTGTCACTGCCAATAGCCCGACATTCGATGCGGCAGCCAGAGAACTTCAGCGCGGCTTGGGCGGCATGCTGGGCTCAACACCTCTGACCAGCAAAACCATCACAGACGGTGCCATTGTGCTCGTCACGCCCGCCGACAATCGCGGTTTTGCTATCCCGGCCGACCTCGATCGCGAAGGCTTCGTCATCAAATCGACGATCCTTGACGGCCATCCGGTCACGATCATCGCCGGCGGCAGTGACATCGGCGTGCTGTACGGCGCCTTTCGCTACCTGAAACTCATCCAGACGGGCCAGCCGACCGCCGGCCTCGACATCCGCGAAGCCCCGAAACTGGACCTGCGCGTTCTCGACCACTGGGACAATCTCGACGGCCATGTCGAGCGCGGTTATGCGGGTGACTCGATCTGGGACTGGTGGCGGCTGCCCGACCTGGTCGATCCGCGCTACACCGACTATGCCCGCGCCAATGCCTCTATCGGCATCAACGGCGCCGTGCTCAACAACGTCAACGCCAAGGCCGACTCCCTGACCGAGCCCTATCTGAAGAAGGCCGCGGCCATCGCCGCTGTTCTGCGGCCCTACGGCATGAAGGTCTATCTGTCGGCGCGGTTCTCCGCCCCGATGGAACTGGGCGGGCTGAAAACCGCCGATCCGGAAGACCCGGCTGTCGCCGCCTGGTGGCAGATGAAAGCCAATGAGATCTACACCGTCATCCCCGACTTCGGTGGCTTTCTCGTCAAGGCCAATTCCGAAGGCCAGCCTGGTCCTGGCGATTACAAACGCAGCCATGCCCAGGGTGCCAACATGCTGGCCAAGGCTTTGAAACCGCACGGCGGCATCGTCATGTGGCGCGCCTTCGTCTATTCCGAACACGACGCCACCGACCGCGCCAAACAGGCCTACCTCGAATTCCAGCCGAGCGACGGCCAGTTTGCCGACAATGTCCTGATCCAGATCAAGAACGGCGCCATCGACTTCCAGCCGCGCGAACCCTTCCATCCACTGTTCGGCGCCATGCCAAAAACCCAGCAGATGATGGAGTTCCAGATAACCAAGGAATATCTCGGTTTCGCCACTCATCTCGCCTATCTGGCGCCGATGTGGGAGGAAGCCCTGCAGGCCGACACCTTCGCCCAGGGGCAAGGGCTCGACCGTGGCGAAGGTCATCGATGGGACGCTGGACGGCCATAAACTCACCGGTATGGCCGGTGTGGCCAACATCGGCGACGACCGTAACTGGTCGGGCTCGGACTTCGACCAGGCCAACTGGTACGCCTTTGGTCGTTTCGCCTGGAATCCGGACGCAAAAAGCGCTGACATCGCCAGGGACTGGGCGCGCCTGACCTGGAGCAACGACCCCGCGGTCGTCGAACCGGTTGTGAACATGATGATGGGTTCGCGCGAAGCTGTCGTTCACTACATGACACCGCTCGGCCTGGCGCACCTCATGGACACCGGCCACCACTACGGTCCGGGACCGTGGGTGTCGGAACTGGGCCGGCCCGAATGGAACCCGGCCTATTACCACAGGGCCGATCTCAACGGCATCGGCTTCGACCGCACCAAGACCGGCTCCAACGCCCTGGCGCAATATCACCCTGCCGCCGCCAAGCCCTGGATCGACCCGAAAAAGACCGACGAGCGCTTCCTGCTGTGGTTCCACCATGTGCCGTGGGACTTCAAGATGAAGTCGGGTCGGCCGCTGTGGGATGAACTGGTTGTCACCTACAGCCAGGGCGTCGACGAGGTGTCGGGCATGCGTCGGATCTGGGTCGGGCTGGCAGGCAAAATCGATGCGGCGCGCTTCGATGCCGTAGCCGCCAACCTGAAAACTCAGGAGCGCGAGGCCCAGTGGTGGCGCGACGCCTGCCTGACCTATTTCCAGTCGGTGTCAAAACGGCCTCTGCCGGCGGGCTATACCCTGCCGGGTATCACCGTGGAAGACTACCGCAAGCGCGTTTTCCCGTACGCGCCGGGGCAGGGGTAAAGCACGCAGACCGTTTTTTACCACCTGCTGACGCACAATTCAGGCTATGGTGAACAATGAAGTTGCGGGGCTTTGTCATGTTCGTCCGGTTTGAGTTTCTGCCACCCAGTCCCCACCTGGTTCACCTCATCCGTCAACATCAGATTATCCGACTGAGTTTTGCGACATCGGAATCCGTCCCGCTGAAGCCCTATTGGCCTCGCCCGTCGCCGGCCCTGGCCTTTTACAGCCGTGATCCGGAATGGATCCGGCCCCTTTACGCGACCGAGTCAAGACGAAAGCCGCGCGCCGTTTTGATCGGCCAGCCCACCCGGACGACCCTGCGTGAGGGCGGGCGAGATTTCAGCGTCTACCAGATCGAGTTTCAGCCCGGCGCGCTGCACGCACTTACGGGTCTGAATCTCGGCGAACTAACCGATGGCGACATCGACGCTGAAGCCGTCTTTCCGCCGGACTTTGCTGGCCTGATCCGTGAGGTCGAAGATACAGAAGACTCCGGCCGCAGGATTCGCGCCGCCGAAACCTGGCTTCAGCGACACCATCAACGCAGGCAGCGTCCGATGGCAGCCGCCGATGCCATAGCGCTCCGCCTGTTGCAACATCCATCGATGGAGATCGATCGGCTGGCCCGTCGCCACGGCATCAGCGCAAGGCAATTGCGCCGCGTCTTTGATGAGCGGATTGGCGTATCGCCCAAGCTGTTCGCTCGTATTACCCGTTTCGATAAACTGGTCCGCTTCAGCAATCGCTATCCGACGTATGACTGGCTCAGCCTGGCCGTTGAGGCCGGCTATTATGACTATCACCATCTCCGGCGAGATTTCCGCGAATTCTGTGAGATGGCGCCCAACGATTTTCGCACGGTTGAAGCCGCTTCGCCCGAGCGACGGTTCGGTTTCCGCGAAGATTAGAGCGCAATCCGATAAGGTGGACGCCCCTTTTCGGGAAACGCACGTAACCTGTCCGTTCCGTACCACCGAAAAAGGGCCTGCCGCCTGTAAACTGGGGCCAGCCCTCCTTCACAGAGATACGGACATGTCGGACACAGCAGCGCTCCCCAAAAGCCGGGACAGCCATTTCTTCCTCTTTCTGATGGTCGTCATCTGGATCGGCATGTTTGCCGGTTTTGGCGGCGACATCGCCAAAAAATACGAACGGATGCAGGGCCTTCACTATCCACTGATAGTCCATATCCATGCCGCTGCCTATGTAGGCTGGATGGTGCTGCAAACCGTGCAGATCCTGCTCATTCGTGCCGGAAAATACTCGCTGCATAAACTCTTCGGCAGCTTTGGCATATTGTTGCTCATGTTCATGTTGATTGTCGGCCCGTGGGCGGAGATCGATTTCGAGCGCCGCGCCCTGGGAACGTCTGGCGCGAAAACTGCCTTCATGGTCATCGCCATGGCTGGCGTAGTCATGTTCGGCGTCCTGGCATCCGCCGCCATTGTCCTGCGCGCCAACGCGCAAGCGCACAAGCGCCTGATGATGCTGGCCCTGATATCCATCACCACGGCCGGCTATGGCCGTTGGCTGACCGGCCCCATTCTCGGCCTGCTGGAGAGCGTTGGTCTTTCGTTCAACTTCACAACCTTCTGGTTGGCCTTCAACGCCGCCCCGATCGTCCTGACCCTGATGATGGCAGTGCGCGACCTTATGCATCTTGGCCGCCTGGTACCCGCCTTCGTGTGGGGAGCGGTCTTCATGACGGCCGTGCAGGTGGCGTCTTGCTGGGTCTATTTCTGGCCGGCGTGGAAATCCATAGCGGAGCAGTGGCTGACCGGGTAGGGCGACGAAGCGCTTATCTCATCAGTATTTCCATTTGTAATCGATTACACTTTATGCTTACCTCCCGAGTCAAAATCCGCAGCCTAAGCGGCGGCTCCTCGGGAGGGAACCTTGACAACCGATACCTCAATTTCCGCGACAAAAGGCAATGGCGGTCTGTTCGCCATGTCCTTCGCCGCCATTACGGCGACGTCCTTCTGCTTTATTCTGCGCGCCCTGGTTATTGGGCACTGGGGGACCGAATTCGGCCTCAGCGAGACCCAGAAGGGTGAACTGGCCGGGGTTGGCCTGTGGCCCTTCGCCATCTCGATCGTCCTGATCTCGCTGGTCATCGATAAGGTCGGGTTCAAGCTGACCTACTGGTTTGCCGCTATCTGTCACGTCGTCGGCCTGGGTTTGCTGTTTATGGCGGACGGCTACTGGATGCTTTATATCGGCACCTTCATCATGGCGCTGGGCAATGGAGCGGTCGAAGCCGCCGCCAACCCGCTGATCGCCACGGTCTACAGCCATGACAAGCCGAAATGGCTGAACCGGCTGCATGCCGGTTGGCCAGGCGGCATGATTCTCGGCGGACTCCTGGCCATGGCCCTGGGTTATTTTGCCCCGGAAGCCGGCTGGCGCGTTACGGTTGGACTGATGATCATCCCGATCCTGGTCTATACTTTCCTGCTGCTCGCACAAAAATTCCCCGTCAGCGAACGCGTTGCCCATGGCGTCTCCTACCGCACCATGCTGGGCGAGGCCGGCTTTGTCTCGGCCTTTATCCTGTCGTCCCTGATCATGCTGGAAATCGGCCGCGTCTTCTCGCTGCCGCCGGTTGCGACCTTCGGCGCCGTCGCTGTCCTGACCCTGATCTACGCCTTTTTCGCGCGTGCACCGGGCCGCCCGCTATTCATCCTGCTCCTGCTGCTGATGATGCCGCTGGCGGTGACCGAACTGGCGACCGACAGCTGGATTTCGGAGCTGATGGGGCCGGAAATGCAAAAGATCGGCCTCGCCGCCGGCTGGGTGCTGATCTACACCAACCTGATCGTCTTCGTGATCCGCATCTTCGCTGGTACGCTGATCGAAAAGTTCAAGCCGCTGGGGGTGCTGGCCTTCGCGTCGGCCCTGGCCGCTGTCGGCATCTTTATGATGGCCGGCGCGACCGGTCCGGCCATTCTGGCTGCAGCGACGCTTTACGGCATTGGCAAGAGCTTCTTCTGGGGCACCAGCATGGCTGTGGCGTCTGAACAGTTCCCCAAGGCGGGTGCCGTCGGCATCAATATGTTTGGCGGCGCCGGCATGCTGGCCGCTGGTATCCTGGGCACGGTCCTTCTGGGCGCCACCCAGGACTCTTCGACTCGCGAAGGCCTGAAGCGCCACGACGAAGCCCAGGGCACCGCCCTGACAGCCACCTATCTGACCCAGGAAAAGGTCAGCATTTTCGGCCGCTACCCGGCTCTGGACGAGGCCAAGGTCGCCGCGGCACCAGACGCCGACAAGGCGGTCTTCACCGAACTTTCGGTCACAGCCAAGAAGGACGCGTTGAAGGAAATGGCCCTTCTGCCGCTCTTCACTCTGCTGGTCTATCTGGGCCTGATCTTCTGGTTCCGTTCTCGTGGCGGCTACAAGCCGGTGGTTTTGGGTGAAAAGAAGGATGACTAAGCCACTGCGCATGGGTTTGGCCGGCGGCGGCCCGGGATCTTTCATCGGCGCCGTCCACGTCATGGCAGCTCAGCTGGATCGCCGGATCGTCCTGGCCGGTGGCGTCTTCAGTCGCGATCCGGTCAAGTCGGCGGAAGGTGCTGCGGCCTATGGCGTAAAATCCTGGCCCAGCATCGACGCCATGCTGAGTTCCGGCGAGGTCGACTTTGTCTGCGTCGCCACGCCCAACGATTCGCATTTCGCCATCGCACAAAAAGCCCTGACCTCGGGCGTCCACGTCATGAGCGACAAGCCGGCGACCCTGACTCTGGCAGAAGCCAAGTCGCTGCGCGACATCGTCCGCGCCACCGGCAGACAGTATGGCCTGACCCATACCTACACCGGCTACCCGCTGGTGCGTGAGGCCAGGCAACTGGTCGCCGACGGTGTGCTGGGCAAGGTGCGGAAGATCGTCGTTGAATACAGCCAGGGATGGTTGACGCAGGCCGTGTCCAACAAACAGGCCGACTGGCGCACCGACCCGTCGCGTTCCGGCCTGGGCGGCTGTTCCGGCGACATCGGGACCCACGCCTTCCAGCTGGCCGAGTTCGTCTCGGGTCTCAAGGCGACCGAGCTGTATGCCGACCTTGGCCGTGTAGTCCCGGGCCGGGCGCTCGATGATGATTGCAACATCCTGCTGCGCTATGACAACGGTGCCCGCGGGGTGCTTATCGCCTCCCAGATCGCCGCCGGCGACCGTAACGGCTTACGTTTACGGGTCTACGGCGAAACCGGCGGTCTCGACTGGCGTCAGGAGACCCCCAACACCCTGACGCTTAACCGGCATGACGGGCCGACAGAGGTACGTCATGCCGGCTCTCCTTATTTGCTGCCCGTAGCCCAGGCGGGCACGCGTCTGCCCGCCGGCCATCCCGAAGGCTACGTCGAAGCCTTCGCCAATCTCTACAAAGATTTCGCCAACCAGATTATGATCGGCCGGGCCACCCTGGTTCCGGGCATCGAGGACGGCGTCCGCGGCATGGCCTTTGTCACCGCCGCAGTGCAATCTAGCGACCGGCGTCAATGGCTGGCCCTGAAAGACCTGATATGACCAAACTGACCAATCTCAAAGGCCCGGCCATCTTCCTGGCCCAGTTCATCGGCGACAACCCGCCGTTCAACCGACTCGACACCATGGCGAAGTGGGCGGCCGGCCTTGGCTATCGTGGCCTGCAGATCCCGACCTCGACGCCACATATCTTCGACCTGGAACAGGCAGCCGCGTCCCAGACCTATTGCGACGACGTCAAGGGCATGCTGGCCTCGCACGGCCTGGAAGTGACCGAACTGTCGACCCACCTGCAGGGGCAACTGGTCGCCGTTCACCCGGCCTATGATCTTTTGTTCGACGGTTTCGCGCCCCTGGCCTATCAGGGCAAGCCGAAAGAGCGCCAGGCCTGGGCGGTGGAACAACTGAAGCTGGCCGCCAAAGCGTCGCAACGCCTGGGCCTGAAGGCCCACGCCACCTTCTCAGGTGCCTTGGCCTGGCCTTATTTTTATCCGTGGCCGCAACGCCCGGCGGGCCTGGTCGAGGAGGCCTTTGCCGAACTGGGCCGGCGCTGGCGTCCAATTCTCAATGCCTTCGACGCCGCGGGTGTCGACTGCTGCTATGAGATCCATCCGGGTGAAGACCTGCACGACGGTGCGACGTTCGAGCGTTTTTTGGTCGAGGTCGGCAACCATCCGCGCGCCAACATCCTGTTCGACCCCAGCCACTTCGTGCTGCAGCAGCTCGACTATCTCAGCTATATCGACATCTATCACGATCGCATCAAGATGTTCCACGTCAAGGACGCCGAATTCCTGCCGAACGGCCGCTCGGGCGTTTATGGCGGCTACCAGGGCTGGGTCGACCGTCCGGGCCGGTTCCGTAGCCTGGGTGACGGTCAGGTCGACTTCAAGGGCATCTTCTCCAAGCTGGCGGGTTATGGCTATGAGGGCTGGGCTGTGCTGGAGTGGGAATGTTGCCTCAAGCATCCGGAAGACGGTGCGCGCGAAGGTGCTACCTTCATCCGCGACCACATCATCCACGTCACCGAAAAAGCCTTCGACGACTTCGCCGGCGGCAAGAAGTCGGGCGACTTCAACCTGCGTGTGCTGGGGCTGAAGGACTAACAGGAAGAGGCGCGGTTTGCGCTGTTTCCCTCTCCGCACCTGAGGGGAGAGGGATGCCCAGAGGGCAGGGTGAGGGGTTGTTTCCGCTCGCACGGGCTGTCGTGGATATACCCCTCACCCCAACCCTCTCCCCTTCAACGGGGAGAGGGAGATAAAGACGACCTTTACTGCTTGGGATTTCGTCATGGACACTCTGCGCCGCTCGCTGCTCCTTTCGCCCCTGGCCCTGACGGCAGGCGCCGCTGTGGCTCAGACCGCCGCGCCGGAAGTCGCCACCCCAAAGCCGATCGCGTGGCCGACGCCGGCGACGACGATCGACCTTTGGCCGACGCCCCCTAAAGGTCCGGCGCTAACAGAAATCGTCGAAGAGGTCTCGACCGACCCCGCCATCCGCCTGCGCCGCGTACAGGGCATCTCCACGCCGCGGCTGGCCGTCTTCCCGGCGAAAAATCCGAATGGCGGGGCCATGCTGATCATCCCGGGTGGCGGCTTTAGTTGGAACTATTTCGACCACGAAGGCTATCAACTGGCGGACTTCCTCACCAGCCAGGGCTTTACCTGCTTCGTCCTGTTCTACCGCCTGGCCAATGACGGTTGGAACAACCGCGCCGAGATCGGCCTGATCGACGCCCAGCGCGCCATGCGGGTCATCCGTCACCATGCCGCCACCTTCAAAATCGATCCGGCCCGTGTCGGTGTCACGGGTTTCAGCGCTGGCGGCTTTATCACCGCCTCGCTGTCCACCCGCCATGCCCAGAACCTCTATCCCGCTGTTGACGGCGCCGATAAACTGGACGCCCGCCCGTTTGCCTCAGCACCCATCTACCCCGTCCTGAGCCTGGATCCCAAGGTCGCCTATGACGGGGTCTTCGGCTCCCTGTTCGGCGGCCCGGCAACACTCGAACAGGTTGCCCGCCACAGTCCGGAACTGAATGTCGACGACCGGACCCCGCCGACCTTCCTGTGCCATGCCGAAGACGATGCGACCGTCCCGGTGGCCAACTCCACCTTGTTCCGTGACGCTTTGAAAGCCAGCAACATCCCGGTCGAGACCCACTTGTTCGCCCGCGGCGGCCATGGTTTCGGCATGAAGCCGGAGCTGGACCAGCCGTGGCATCTCTGGTCGCAGCTTCTGGCGGCCTTCCTGAACCGCGAAGGGCTGGCCGGATGACGAAGCTTACCGCCCTGCTGGTCTGTGCTGCTTTGGTGTCGTGCCAGTCGCCGAAACTGGACCTGTCGGCCGATCGTTCCGGCGCAGATTGGCCCGTCTATCACGGCAACCCGCACGGCACCCACTATTCGACTCTGGACCAGATCAATACAGACAACGTCAAGAACCTGAAGGTCGCCTGGCGCTTCGAGTCCGGCGACGGCTTCCAGGGCGGCGACATGCAAGGCAACCCGATGATCGTCCGCGGGCGGCTATTCTTCGTCTCGCCCAAGGGCCGCCTGTTCTGCCTCGATGCCGAGACGGGGAAGCAGACCTGGGTGTTTGACCCCGCCTATGGCGAGCCGGTCACGCGCGCCCGCCTGCGCGGCCTGGCCTACTGGACCGACGGCCGCGAAGAACGCATACTCTTCACCTTCCGCAATCAGCTGATCGCCGTCGATGTCGCCACCGGCAAGCCGTTCCATACCTTTGGCACCAAAGGTGCCGTCGACCTGCGACAGAATCTCGACCGCGATCCCAACAGCGTTTCGGTCAATGTCGTCTCACCAGGTGTGGTCTACAGGGACCTGATTGTCATTGGCAGCACGGGTAATACGCCCGGCCATGTCCGCGCCTATGACGTCCGCACCGGCAAGCTGAGCTGGACCTTCCGCACCATCCCGCATCCCGGCGAATTCGGTTATGAAACCTGGCCCGAGGACGCCTGGAAGACCGCCATGGGCGCCAATGCTTGGTCGGGCTTCACCCTCGATCCGGAACGCGGCATCGTCTACCTGCCCCTGGCCTCGGCTGGTATGGGCGACAAGGACTTTTACGGCGCCGACCGCCACGGCGATAACCTGTTCGGCACGTCGATCGTTGCGCTGAACGCCAGGACCGGCAAGCGCCTGTGGCACTTCCAACTGGTCAAACACGACCTGTGGGATCGTGATCCACCGACCCCGCCGACCCTGGTCACCGTGCGCCGCGACGGCAAGGATATCCCGGCCCTGGCCCAGATCACCAAGGCCGGCGTCGTCTGGGTGCTGGACCGGACCACAGGCGAGAGCCTGTACCCGATCCGGGACATTCCCGGCCTGCCTTCGACCGTGCCGGGTGAAGAGGCCGCTGCGACCCAGCGTCTGCCGGCAGCACCCGAACCGTTTGCGCGCCAGCGCCTGACCGAGGATATGCTGACGCGGCGCACACCCGCCGCCAACGCGGCAGCGCGGGCGCATCTGGCGAAATCCAGCAATCGCGGTGCCTTCGATCCGCCGTCGCTGCAAGGGACGATCCTGTTTCCGGGGATGGATGGCGGCGGCGAATATGGCGGCGCGGCCTGGGATCCGGACAGCGGCGTGCTATACATCAACGCCAATGAGATGGCCTGGACGATGAAGCTCAAGCCGCGCGTAAAAGCGGCCAACGGCGAGGTCTCGGGTGCCGCCGTCTATGCCAATGTTTGCGCGTCGTGTCATGGCGACGACCGCAAGGGCAGCCCGCCGGAATTCCCGGCCGTCTTCGGCGTGTCGAAGCGGCTGACGCCTGACCAGATCACCAAACAGGTCCGCGATGGGGCCGGCCGGATGCCGGCCTTCGGCGCCGCCCTGAGCCCCGAGGAACTGACTGCGGTCGTGGCCTATATCAGCGACGACACGGCGAAACCGGCGCCGGAATACCCGTCGACGGCGGAGGATGACTATGCTTTTGACGGCTATCACCGCTTCCTCGATCCGGACGGTTATCCGGCGGTCGCCCCGCCGTGGGGGACTCTGAACGCCATGGATCTGAACACCGGGCAATATCTGTGGCGGATTCCGTTCGGCGAATATCCTGAACTGGCTGACAAGACGACCGGTAGCGAAAACTATGGCGGTGCTGTGGTCACAAAGGGCGGGCTGCTCTTCATCGGCGCCACTATCTTCGACAACAAGTTCCGCGCCTTCGACAAGACGACCGGCAAGCTGTTGTGGGAGACGACCATGCCGACCTCCAGTATCGCGACCCCGGCGACCTATTCGGTGGGCGGTAAGCAGTATGTCGCGGTGGCGGCCGGCGGCGGCAAGAATCCCAAGGTCAAGCCCGGCGGCGAGATCATCGTCTACAGCTTGCCGTAAGTTCCAATCCTCCCCCGCTCGCGGGGGAGGTGCTGAGCAAGCGAAGGCAAAGCCGTAGTGCGTCGAAGCGGAGGGGGAGCCGGAAGCTCGGAACCTGTAACGCCCCGTCCGTCTCGACGCGCTTCGCCCAAGAGGGCTCGCTTGCTCGACACCTCCCCCGTAAACGGTGGAGGATAAAGAGCTGTAACCTTCTTCTTCACCCCGTCGTATTACCCTGAAGGCAACAGGGACCACGGCCATGGCGATCAGCAGCGACTATCCTCAACCGGTTTACGTCAATGGGTTCAGTTGCAAGAACTGCACGGACGTTGAGAATGCCAGGAAGCATATCGACCCGGCGCATCCGAAATCCGGCCCGTTCGGCGTCAATGCCGATACCGATCCGTCGCGCAACCAGGCCGTTACACTGGGTGGCCGGCTGAGCAGTCTGGAGGCGTCATCCTCGTCCGCGTCGGCTACGTCACTGCAAGCCGCAGAGCCCGGACGCCGGCTTAACGTCACGGCTTGATTTACCTGGGCGCCGCCGTGCTGTCGCGCACAACCAGCTGATACGGCAGGGTCAGGTTGACCCGCTCGGTCACCCGGCCTTCGATAATCCCGATCAGCAGTTCGACGGTTTCGCGGCCGATTTCGTGCATCGGCTGGCGTACCGTCGTCAGGGCTGGCCAGGTATAGGGCGCCATGTGGATATCATCGAAGCCGATCACGGAAACGTCGTCCGGACAATGCAGGCCCGCCTGCCGAAGCGCCGACATCGCGCCGATCGCCATCTCATCGCTGAAACAGAAGATGGCGGTCGGCCTTTCGCCCTTCAGCGCCTCGACCGTTGCCACCACGCCGCTTCGGATCGAGAAATCGCCGGTGAAGACATCGACAGTTCCGCCATGGCGCGCCGCCGCGGCCTGCACACCGGCCAGGCGGTGGCGGCTGATCGGCCGGTCAATGGCGCCAGTAATCACGCTGATGCGGCGGTGACCCAGGTCGTAGAGATGGTCCATGGCCTCGGCGGCGGCGGCATGGTTGTCGATATGGACGCTGCTGACCGTCAGGTCCTCGCTGAATTCGCAGCCATTGACCACCGGCGCGCCCGGACGTTCGACCAAGCTGGACAGCGCGGGCGGCAAGGCCTCGCCCAGGAAGATCAAACCGTCGGCTTCCTTGCGCTTGAGCATGCCGGCATAGGCTTCTTCACTGTCGGTATTGGTACCGGTGTCGCCCAGCAGGACGGCGTAGCCGGCGGCGTGGGCAGCTTCCTCGGCGCCGCGGATGATGTTGGCGAAGAAGATGTTGGTAATATCCGGCACGGTCACAATCAGTCGCGACGTCTTCAGCGTCCGGAGTGACTTGGCGGCATAGTTGGGTTCGTAGCCCAGTCTTTCGACCGCGCCGGCGACACGGTCGCGCACCGACGGCGAGACATGGGTGTAGCCGGACAGGACGCGCGACACCGTCGCGGTCGAAACCCCCGCCATACTGGCCACATCCTGAATGGTTGCCATAAGAATCCCCGGAATCAAGCTTGAAATCCTAGGACTTTCCGTGCACGCAATCCAATAAAATCCGCTGGAGCCGCCGATGCGCCTGTTGCTGCTCACCATAATGCTGTTCCCGGTGGCCGCCCAGGCTCAGAATACCGTCGAACCACCCGTCGAAGTCGTTATCCAGGCTAATCGTTTTGCCGTTTATCGCGGGGACCAGGCCTTCTCGGCCGTCGACCTCAGCCGCGCTGATATCAATCGCTCGGCCGCCATTGATCTCAGCCTGAAACGCAGCCTCCAGGCGGCCCTGTTTCGCCGCTCGTCGTCCCTGACTGCCAATCCGACCGTTCAGGGCATGTCCTTGCGCGCTATCGCCCCGTCCGGCGCAGGCCGAGCCCTGGTGACCCTCGACGGCGTGCCGCAGAACGATCCGTTTGGCGGTTGGGTCATCTGGGCTGGCCTGCCCCAGGACGCCCTAAGCGGTGCCCATGTCGTCCGCGGTGCCGGCGGTGGCGCCTATGGCGCCGGCGCCCTGACAGGCGTGATTGACCTCGGACTGACCTCGCCGCGGGCGCAAGACGACTATGTCCGCCTGCAGTTCAGCGAGCGCGGCAGTCATCAGGTGGCGCTGGGCGGGGCGGCAGGTGATGTCAGCCTGCATTATACCGTTCAAACCCTGAACGGCGATCCGGCGGTTCACGAACCGCAGCGCGGCGCGGCCGACCGACCGACCTTCGGCGAAGATACGGCAATCCTGGCCAATTATCGCCGTGAGATCTGTCCCGGCGTCTGTGGCCAACTCGACCTGCTGGCCGGTCACTACGACAGCCGCCGCGATACCGGCCTGGACGGCGCCGTTGCCAAGTCCACCGGCGACAACCTGTCGGCTGGCTTTACCCGCCCGGCAACTGACGAGCACAACGGCGTCCGCTTTCAGGTCTGGCACCGCACTTCGGACCTGGCCAACCGTTCGGTGTCGGTCGGCGCGGGGAGGGCGACCACCTCCCTGGCCAACGACCAGGTGGCGACTCCCGCCTCTGGCACGGGTTTCCTGGCCGCCATCCGTCATCAGAGCCCGGCGCTGGAATGGGAAATCGGTCTTGATGCCCGCTTCAACAAGGGCCGGTCGGAGGAGTATTACCGTTACATATCCGGTGCGCCAACGCGGTTCCGTTTGGCCGGGGGTGAAACTTCCCTGGCTGGCATCTACGGTGAGGCGACCCGCGATTTTGACCGCCTGAGCCTGACCGGCGCTGTGCGCATCGACCAATGGCGAAGCCATGACGGCCATCGCCGCGAGACCGACCTGACCAGCGGGGCTTCGGTGCTCAATCTGCGGCCGGACAGCCGCAGCGACACGGTGGTATCGGCGCGTCTGGGGGCGACCTGGGACGTCACCCCGGGCAAGCTCTTGCGCGCCGCCGTCTATAACGGTTTTCGGCCGCCATCGCTGAACGAACTGTACCGGCCGTTCCGTGTCGGCAATGACGTCACCGAAGCCAATGCTGATCTCAAACCCGAAACCCTGAGCGGGGTCGAGGTCGGGATGCGCAGCCGCCACGTCGATATCGGCTTGTTCTACAATGTGCTGAACGACCCGGTGACCAATGTCACCCTTGGCGTCGGACCGGGCAGCTTCCCGACCGCTGGTTTCATCCCGGCCGGCGGTGTTCTGCGGCAAAGGCAAAACGGCGGCAAGATCACGGCTTACGGGCTGGAGCTGCGCAGTGATTTTTCACTGACACGGCGTGTCTCCATGACTGGGGCGGCAACCTGGACCCATGCCCGAACCGGGGAGGGGCGCCGCCCTGCCCAGGCGCCGGATTACAGCGCAGCGATCGGCATCGACGCTGACCTGGCACCGGTGCGGCTGTCGGCCGATGTGGTGTTCGATGGTAAAGCCTTTGAGGACGATCTCAATACCCTTGTGCTGGAACCGTCGCAGCGCCTGGACCTGCGTGCCGATTATGCGCTGACGGATCATTTGACGGTGTCGGGCCGGATCGCCAATGCCCTCGACGGCGATACGCAGATCGCCCGCAGCGGTGACGGAACCATACAATTCGACACCGGCCGCCGCGTTTCCGTGGCCCTGACCTGGCGCCGATAGGCCTGCGGCGATTAGTTACCAAATCGCAAATAGTGTCATCAAGCTGTTAATGATTGAAACTATACCCGGCCGCCAAACGCTTGCAGTTCTTGTTTTGCGCCTGCGGTTCGTACACCCGCTGACCAGCGCCCTGAGCCTTGCCGATTTCCCCAATTGCACGCCGGAACAGGCTGTTCCGGTGAATGCCGTCTCATAAACGGTGCCGGCGGAGCTTTGCCGACACCGTCATGCTTCTCCAAGAAAAGGATCGCCTCTCATGAAGTTTCTGACCCAGCGCCTCGGCGACGACGCCTTTGCCTCCGGCCTGACCCGCGGCACGATCGGCGATACCTCCGTCAACGGATCGGCCCTCAACGGCGCTGGCCAGTCAGGCGCATGGGGCAGCCTGACCGCCGTCACTCGCCAGGCGACCGTGAACGGCGCCCCGGCTGTCACAGCGGCGCCTGTGGCTGAAGCTCCCGCTACGGCAGGACCGATGCGCGCTGGCTCGACCCTGACGGCCGGAGACATCGCCATCGTCTCGATGAATGCCGACACCAACAAGATCTTCGCCTTCGTCGCCCTGGTCGAACTCGAAGCCGGCACGGTAATCAAGTTCACCGATAACGGCTGGCTATCGAGCAATGCCTTCCGCGCAAACGAAGGCATTATCACCTGGACCGCAGGTGGTGCGGTGACCGCCGGCACTGTGGTGACCATCAACACAACTGGCGCTGTCTCCGCCTCGACCGGCACGGTCAGCGAAAGCAACGACGTTAACTTCTCGACGGGCGGCGACCAGATCCTGGCCTATCAAGGCGCCGAGGCTACGCCGACCTTCATCTTTGCCATCAACAACGAAGGCAATACGGTGTGGCAGGCGACGGCAACCGATTCCAACACCTCGGCCCTGCCCACCGGGCTGACCAACGGCACCAACGCTGTGGCGCTGAACGAAGTCGATAATGCCGCCTATAGCGGCATCACCTCGGGCACCAAGGCCGAACTGCTGGCCGCCATCGTCAACCCGGCCAACTGGACGCGCGATGACAACAACAACCTGACCGCCCCGTCCAGCTTTACTGTCGGCGGCGCGACGGTTCCGGCAACGATCTCAATTGATGACGTCACTGTCACCGAAGGCGATTCGGGTACCCAGGTCCTGACCTTTACCGTCACCCGCTCCAACAACACCGGTACCTTCTCGGTCGACTATGCGACCGCAGACGACACGGCCGAAGCCGGCACCGATTATGTCACCGCCTCAGGCACCCTCAACTTCACGGCCGGTGGCGCCCTGACCCAGACCATCAGCGTCACCGTCAACGGCGATACCGATATCGAGCTGGACGAAAGCTTTACGGTCGGACTGTCGAACATCGTCGACACCCTGGGCACGGCCTCGTTCAGCGACGCCAGCGGCATCGGCACCATCACCAATAACGACGTGCCAGGCGCCGGCGACGTCGCCATTTCCGACATCACCGTGGCCGAAGGCAACACCACAAGCACGATCGAAGTTACGGTCACCCGCAGTGGTGGCACGGCGGCCTTCAGCGTCGATTTTGCCACCGCGGACGGCACGGCTGTGTCCTCCTCCGACTATGACTCTGCGACCGGTACGTTGAATTTTGCCGAGAACGAACTGAGCAAGGTCATCTCGATCACGCTCAACGGCGACACCACCTTCGAAGGCACCTCGCCGGAATACTTCTACGTCAATCTGTCGGGCGCCACAGGCACGGCCACCATCATCGATAACCAGGCCACGGTGACCGTTACCGATTCCGACATTCCGGAATCGACCCTGGTGATCAACGAGATCGACTCCGACACGCCGGGCTCGGACGTTGCTGAATTCGTCGAACTGTTCGATGGCGGCGCCGGCAATACTTCGCTCGACGGTTATGTTGTCGTCTTCTACAACGGCTCCAATGACCAGAGTTACGCAGCCTTCGATCTGGACGGCTACACCACCGACGCCAACGGCTATTTCGTCCTCGGCAATACCGCCGTGCCGAATGTCGACCTGACCTTCAATGGCAACGTCCTTCAGAACGGCGCCGACGCGGTCGCCATCTACTGGGGCAACGCCTCGGACTTCCCCAACAACAGCAGCTTTGGCCCGGCCAACACCCTGATCGATGCCATCGTCTATGACACCGACGATACCGACGACACTGGCCTGCTGACGGGCCTCGGTCAAACCACCCAATACAACGAAAATGGCGGCGGCGACGGCACGGCCCACGCCCTGGCCCGCACGCCCAACGGCAGTGGCGAATTTGTCGCGCAAGGACCCACGCCCGGCGTATCGAATGATCCGACGCCGGTCCTGACAGTTGCCATCGCGGCGACCAGCATGTCCGAAAATGGCGGCCTCTCAACCGCCACCGTTACCCGCTCGGGCTCGACGGTAGGCGACCTGGTCGTCACCCTGACCAGCGACGACACCACCGAAGGCACGGTGCCTGTCACAGTCACCATCCTCGACGGCCAGGCCTCGGCCAGCTTCGATGTCACCGCGGTTGACGATGTCGACTTTGACGGCTCCAACACCGTCACGGTAACCGCAACGGCAGCGGGCCACATCGACGGTAGCGATTCGATCGTCGTCACCGATGACGACGCCGCCAATGTCAGCATCGACGACGTTGCCATCACCGAAGGCGATGCCGGCACCACCATCCTGACCTTCACCGTGACGCGCTCGGATAATCTCGGCAGCTTTACGCTTGACTACGCCACGGCTAACGGCACCGCTTCGGCCGGCAGCGACTATGTCGCGGCCTCGGGCGGCCTGAACTTTGCCGCCGGCGGCGATCTGACCCAGACCATCAGCGTCACCATCAACGGTGACCTGTCGGCCGAGGTCAATGAAACCTTCACCGTCAACCTGTCGAACCTGGTTTCGACGCAAGGCGGCGCGGTCATCGCCGACGGCACCGGTACCGGCACCATCGAGAACGACGACGTCAACTACATCCACGAGATTCAGGGCACGGCCTTCTTCTCGCCGATCCTGGCCGATGCCGGTATCTCGTCCTACAATGTCCAGTCGATCACCACGGTCACCATCGAAGCCGTTGTTACAGCGATCGACAATGCCGGCGCGCTTCAGGGCTTCTTCGTGATGGAAGAAGAACTGGATTGGGATCTCGACTGGCATACGTCGGAAGGCATCTTCGTCATGACCCGCAACGACGCCAACAGCGGCACGGCCGTTGATACCGCCGCCCCCGGGCTGGAAATCGGCGAAATCGTCCAGGTCACCGCCTATGTCATCGAATACCAGACCTTCGAGAACCTGCCGCGCACCTTCCTGACCGGCGCGACCGCCATCATTCAGTCGAACACCATTACCCAGGTGCCGACCTGGGTTCTGGACGGCAGTGCCAACCGCGCCATCCCGAACGGAACCCTCAGCGACGACAACCCCGACTTCACCGATGCCTTCGACGGCGTTGGCGACACCTTCGACGCTGAAAACGACGCGCTCGACTTCTTCGAGACGATTGAAGGCATGCACGTCACCATCCCCGACATGGTGGTCTCCGATGGCTTTGTCGAAGGTTCCAACAATGAGGTCCGCTTCAAGGCCTATTCCGAAGCCAACGCCAATGCCGACCAGATCAATGAACGCGGCGGCTACACCATCAACGGCGACCCGCTGCTGTCGGGTCCGGACACCACCGAGACCGGCGACGACGTCGAGTACGGCGGCAGCGTCAACACCGATGGCGACACCAACCCCGACATCGTCGAGCTCGACTTCTCCGGCGCCGGCATCGGCGGTACGGCCGGCTACCACAATCAGCTCGATATGGGTGACGCCCTGGGCGACATCTCGGGCGTAATCGACTTCGACTTCACCGAGGTCAAGCTGTACGTCACCGAAGGTCCCTCGGCGCAAGCCGTTGAAGACCTGGCGGAAACCACGCCGCAACAGGATGTCACCAACCTGGTCCACGACGCGCGGTCCTTGAGGGTCTCGACTTTCAACGTCGAAAACCTGGCCGGTAACGACGCCCAGTCACGTTTCGATGCCATCGCCGCGGCCATCAACGATAACCTGTTGTCGCCCGACATCATTTGTATCGAAGAAGTCCAGGACAATAATGGCGCCACCAATGACGGCACCGTCGACGCCTCGACGACCTGGACGCGTCTGGTCGAAGCCCTGAACCTGGCCACCGGCAAGACCTACCAGTGGGTCGACGAACTGCCGTCGAACGGCGCCGAAGGTGGACAACCGGGTGGCAATATCCGCGTCGGCTTCCTTTACGACACGGGCCGCGTCCAACTGGGTAATCTGGCCGCCGATGCCACCATTACTGAGCGCCGCGCCTATACCGACCGCATCGGCGACGGTGTGCGCACCTCGGGCGACCTGATCGCCTACACCGACGCTGATGTGGCCGGCGAGATCAATTCGGCCGACTGGACCACGACGCGCAAGTCGCTGATGGCCGAATTCACCTTCAACGGCAACACCGTCTACGTCACCGCCAACCACTTCCCGTCCAAGGGCGGTTCCGACAATTTCTGGGAACTGGACCAGAACAACAGCAACGGCAACCCAACCAACAGCGACTGGGCCCAGCGCAACGAAGTCGCCGAAGACGTCTGGTCGGTGCTCGACTACATCGCCGATCATAACGCCGACGCCCGCCTGATCGAAGGCGGAGACTTCAACGACTTCTACTTCTATCGCCCGATGGAAGTCGCCACCGGCTCAGTCGATGCCGACGGTGTGGCGCGCGCCGGCTCCGAAACCCGCCTGGTCAACCTGACGGTGTCGGAACTGGCGCCGGGTGAACGCTATACCTACGCCTTCGACGGCCGCAGCCAGGCCATCGACCACATCCTCAGCGACGAAGAACTGGCGGCCGTCGCCGACTACGACATCGTCCACCTCAACACCGGCTACAACGGACGCACCGGCGCAACCAACCCGGCCATCTCGGACCACGACCCGACCCTGGCGCGCTTTGATTTCCGCAACTTCGGCGAAGTCCTGACCGGCACGACCGGTGCGGATCTGCTGGAAGGCTTCGGCGGCGCCGACTACCTGCTGGGCGGCACCGGCAATGACACGCTGAACGGCGGCCTGGGCAACGATACCGTCACGGTCGATGCTGCCGGCGACATCGTGGTCGAAGCCAGCGGTCAGGGCATCGACACCGTCCTGTCGTCGATCAGTTTCTCGCTGTCCGGCCAGAACATCGAAAATCTGGGTCTGACCGGTTCGGCCGACATCAATGCGACCGGCAATGGTTCGTTCAACGCGCTGACCGGAAACGCCGGCAGCAATCTGATCGATGGCGGCTCGGGCGCTGATACCATGACCGGCGGAGCGGGCAATGACACCTATGTCGTCGGCGCAACCAGCGACGTCGTCATTGAAGCCGCGGCGGAAGGCAGTGACACGGTGCGGTCGTCCGTGACCTTTACCCTGGCTGCCAACCTCGAAAACCTCGTCCTGACGGGCCTTGGCAACATCAAGGGCACGGGCAACGGGCTCAACAACACGCTGACCGGCAATGACGGCATCAATACGCTGTCGGGCGGCGCCGGTGACGACACCTATTACGTCCAGACCGCGGGCGACGCTGTCTCCGAAGCCACCGGCGAAGGCGCTGACCTGGTCGTCGCATCGGTCAATTTCAGCCTGTCGGGCAGCCAGCTCGAGACCCTGACCCTGACCGGTTCGGCTCTGAACGGCACCGGCAACGGCCTGGCCAACACGATCACCGGCAATGCCAGCAACAACCTGCTGGACGGCGGTACGGGCGTCGACAGCCTGATCGGTGGCGCGGGCGACGACACCTATGTCGTCAACACCACCGGCGATGTCGTCACCGAAAACGCCGGCGAAGGCAGCGACACAGTTCTTGCTTCGGCGACCTTTACCCTGAGCGCCGAGGTCGAGCACCTGACCCTGACCGGAACGGGCAACACCAAGGCCACCGGCAACGCCCTTGGCAATATCCTGACCGGCAACAGCGGTACCAACATCCTGACCGGCCTGGGTGGCAATGACACCTACTACGTGCAGAACACGGCCGACAACGTCGTGGAAGCCATCGGCGAGGGCACGGACATCATCTTCTCGACCGTGTCATACAGCCTTACCGGCCGTTACGTTGAAACCCTGACCCTGACGGGCACGGACAACATCAACGCGACGGGCAATGGCCAGGTCAACACCCTGGTCGGCAATGCCGGCAACAATACGCTGAATGGCGGTGGCGGTGCTGACATCCTGACCGGTGGGTTGGGATCGGACCTGTTCCTGTTCGGCCTGAACAGCCGTGCCGACACGATTACCGACTTCACCACAGACGACACGATCGACATCAGCGCCTATACACTGGGTACGGAGAACTCGGCCCTGGTCACGCAAGTCGGCGGCAATACGGTTATCAACCTGGGCGGTGGCAACGTCATTACTTTGACCAGCGCCAACCAGGCTGATGTCTTGGCTCACATCGTCTGGTAAGCGGACAGTCTTTGCGAAACTGTGACGCCCGGCGCAACCCGCCGGGCGTCTTCTTTTTGACGCTGTGATTTGACAAAGGCTCCGGCGCACGTTTATGGAGAAATTGTCCGACAATATTAAGGCGTCCTAATCCATGTCCACCTTTTCGCGCCGGAGCTTTGTAATGACCATCGCTGGAGGCGGCCTGGCCGCGACCTCAGTCAGTGCCGGGGAATCGCCCAGGATTTTCAATCCCCTGGTGCTGCAACGTGCCGACCCGCAGATCTACAAGCACAGCGACGGCTACTACTACCTGATGGCGACGGCGCCGGAGTTCGACCGACTGGTCGGCCGCCGCGCCAAGACCCTGGCCGGCCTGGCGACGGCCGAAGAGGTGCTGTTGTGGAACCGTCCAACTGAAGGCAAGATGGGCGGCTATATCTGGGCGCCGGAAATCCATCATTTCGATGGCCAGTGGCACATCTATTTCGGCGCCGGCGACAAGGGCGACGTCTTCCGGGTGCGCACCTACGTCCTGACCAACAGTGACGCCAATCCCCTGAATCTCAACTGGAGCCTGCTGGGCCAGGTGGAGACGCCATGGGACACCTTCACCCTGGACGCCACCCTGTTCGAACACCGCGGCACGCGCTATCTGTGCTGGGCGCAAGGCGAACCGGGTATTCATACCAACAGCAACATCTACCTGGCCCCGATGGCTTCGCCGCTGAAGCTGGCAGCGGCGCCGGCGCGCCTGGCCGTGCCGACTCTCGACTGGGAAATCATCGGCTATAAGGTCAATGAAGGCCCGGCCTTCCTGGTCCACAAGGGCCGCATTTTCCTGACCTATTCGGCCAGCGCCACGGACGAAAACTACTGCCTGGGCATGCTGACAGCTTCTGAAGATGCCGACCTGATGGACCCGGCCTCGTGGACCAAGTCGCCGGTGCCGGTGTTCAAAAGCTCGCCCGCCAACAATGTCTGGGGGCCAGGCCACAACAGCTTCACGGTCGACGAACAGGGCAGGGACATCCTAGTCTATCATGCCCGCGACTACCAGAAGATCGAGGGCAATCCGCTGCACGATCCCAACCGCCACACCCGCCTGCAGGTGGTTCAGTACCGGCCAGACGGCACCCCCGATTTCGGCGAACCCGTTAAGAACGGCCCGCTTAGCTGACGGCCTAAAATTACCTCTCCCCGTTTACGGGGAGAGGACGAGAGCCGAGCGAAGCGCGGGCGATCGGGTGAGGGGCTTCTACTGAATCTTCAGAGTAATGCCAACCAATGACGCTCGCTCATCGGCGTTCGTTCTTTCTCCTCCCCATCCCTTTTGATGGGGAGGTGGCGAGCAAGCGGAGATCGAAGATCGTAGCGCGTCGAGACGGAGGGGTCCCCTTGCGGAAAGAATGTCAGAGTCAAAGTGGGTTGGTATAAGTAACGCTTCCCGAAGCCCCTTAGCCTGAAACACAAAACGCGGGAAATCCGTGGTTCCGCATTCTTCGTCGATCCCCTCATCTTCCCCCCTTGACGCTCACGCGGAAAGCACCTTAGTCAACCTCCGAGGGCAGGGATAACGCCGTGAGCTTGAGCCTGGACAAGATCGAAGCGCTCGCGCCCGACCAGGGCTCGCTGGACGCCGCGCGCAAACTGCTCAAACCCGCCGGCTGGCCGACCCTGGCCCAGGACGGCTCCGGCCTGATCTGGGGCGAATGCCAGGGGTCCGGCGCCACGCCCTACCGCGTCTGCGTCACCGAAACCGACGCCGGTTACAAATGCTCCTGCCCCAGCCGCAAATTCCCCTGCAAACATTCCCTGGCCCTGATGTGGCTGCGCGCCGACGCGAAGGCGACCTTCACGGCTGGCACCCCGCCGGACTGGGTCAAGGACTGGCTGGGCCGCCGCCGCGGCCCCTCCGGCGCCGCACCGGCAACCGATAAGCCCAAAGCCTCCATCGCCGCCGTCACCGAAACCGAGGATGCTCCCGACCCGAAATCCGAAGCCCGCGCCGCGGCTGCGCGCGAACGTAACCGCCAGGACCGCGAAGCCGCCATCGCCGGCGGACTTGACGAACTGGACCTGTGGCTGAACGACCAGGTCGAGGCCGGCCTTACAGCCTTCGCCGCCAATCCCGCCCAGGCCTGCCGCATCATGGCGCAGCGCCTGGTCGACGCCAAGGCTTCCGGCCTGGCCACCCGGCTGGACGCCCTGCCGGCGCGGTTGTTCGCCCTGCCCGAAACCGCCCGCCCCCGCGCTGCCCTGCAGGAACTGGGCGTATTAAACCTCCTCGCCAAGGCCTATCGCCGCCAGGACAGCCTGCCACCGGCACTCAAGGACGATGTCCGCCAGATGACCGGCTGGAACCTCACGCGCGAAGCCCTGTTGTCGGACGCACAGGCCCTGCGGGTGAGCGGCACCTGGCGGGTGTGGGCGACGCGCAGCGAGATCCAGCCCGACCGGTTGCGGCGGCTGGAAACCTGGCTGATGCTGGAGGGCGGGGGGCCGCGCTTTGCCGTTCTGATCGACTTCGTGCCGGTCGCTACTGGCGCGGCGGCCGGCGGTTACAGCCCCGGCGATACCTTTGCCGCCGAACTGGTCTTCTACCCGTCGCCGTTGCCGTTGCGCGCCCTGCTGGTGCAACAGACCAGCAGTGCGGCAGCCGGCGGCGACATCCTCTTGCCGGACCGCGACTTGGCCGCGGCCTATGGCCATTACGAACAGGCCCTGGCGCTGAAACCGTGGCTGGACGACTACCCGCTGGTGTTTCGGGGGGCACGCCTGCGCCGGTCCGGTGAGCGGCTGTATCTGTGCGACGGTGACCTGGCCCTGCCGGTCTGCCCGGAGCAATCCGCCGTGGCCTGGCCGCTGCTGCGACTCGACAGGTTCGATGGGCTGGGCCTGTGGGATGGAGAAGGGATCACCCTGTGCTGGGCCCAGACGGCTCTGGGACGGTGGGCGGCATGACGGCTAACGATCTCAAGCACAACCTCCTGCACGGCCTGCTGTCGGGGGCTCGCAATGGTCTGCCGCTGGACCGCGTCGGATTGAGCGACGGCTTGCAGGCGCTCAGCCTGACCGGTCAGGCCTTGCGCTTCGAGCGGCCGGTGGGGCCGGCGCAATTTCATGTCGAAGACGCCGTGGCGGACACACGCGCCATCGTGCCTGAGACGGTCCGCCGGCCTCTGCTGCGGTTGCTGACGGCCAAACAGCAGGGCCTGGCGCCCAATGCTTTTCCTGCTGCGATTGCCCGCACCCTGGCGGTGAACAGGCTGCGCCTGCATCCGTTCGACCTGCCGAAGCTGGAAGCTTTTGTCAAAGCCCATGCCGACGAACTGGGCGCGGAAGCCACGGCCTTTGCCTGCCGCGAAGCCCCGCCGCAACAGGCGCGCGGCTTTTTCGATGCCGACGCCATCGACGACACCACCTGGACCCTGGCCACGCCGGCGGTCAAACAGGCCTGGCTCCAGGCCCGGCGCCGCCAGGATCCGGCCGCCGCCCGCGCTCTGGTCGAGCCCGCCTTCGCCGCCGAAAACGCCGACAA
Source organism: Asticcacaulis sp. AC402 (assembly GCF_000495835.1). Lineage (GTDB taxonomy): Bacteria > Pseudomonadota > Alphaproteobacteria > Caulobacterales > Caulobacteraceae > Asticcacaulis. The sequence continues at coordinate 150,922 of NZ_AWGC01000001.1, read as the reverse complement.
CCGTTTTCGTATTCTGACCGCCCTGCGCGAAGGCTTAGGGTCGGACGACGCCGAGTTTCTGAAATCCCTCGACAAGGACCGGGCGCCACGCGTCCGCGAACTGGCGCAGCGCCTGCTGGCGCGTCTGCCGGGCCATGACGGCGACGATCCAGCCTTGCGCGCCGTGGTCGAGCGGCTGAAACGCGGCCAGACCGGCCTGCTCAGGAAACGCCCGACCCTGGCCCTGACCCTGCCGGCAACTGTGCAAAGTCACAGCGCCGGGACGTGGCTGCGCGAGACCTTCGGCGGGCTGGACTTTGCAAGCCTGGCCCGGGCGGTCGATGTTCCGGAGACCGAGCTGATCCCGGCAGCCGAAAAGGACGCCAACCTGCTGTTCGCCTTCGCCGTCATGGCCACGGCCGACAAACGCTTTGACCTCCTTAGCCTCCTGGCCGACCAGATACCGGATCTCTACGACCAGATGCTGCGCGCCGGCCTCGACGACCTCGACGGCTACACGCCTGAGGAACGCCGCCGCTGGGCCGATATCGTCGTCCAGCCGCGCACCTGGGTCAACGACATGCCGATCTGGCCGCTGGGCCGCCTGTCCACCTTGCTTGACGGACCGGTGTCGGACGACCTGATGCGCGAACTTATGAATTCGCGGCCGTGGCGCGCCATAGCCAAAGACGCCGGTTTCCAGGTCGACCACGCCGACCTGATGGCCGCCCTGTGTCCGGCGGGCCAGCGTGGCGCCTTGCGCAGCCAACTGAGTCAGGCCGAGCCGGCCAAGACGGCGCAAGCCCTTCTCTTTCTCGATATCCTGGATAGCCTGGAGGCTTCTCATGTCTGACACCCAACTGCGCCGCAGCGCCGAGGACATCTATGCCGGCGAACTGGCCGCCCTGGCCACGGGCGACGACCGGCCGCGGCCCGAGAACTGGAAGATGTCCCCCCAGGCCGTCGTCACCTATCTGCTGGGCGGCACGGCCAAGGACGGCACGACCATTTCGGCGAAGTATGTCGGCAACCGCCGCCTGATCGAAACCGCTGTGGCGACCCTGGCCACCGATCGGGCGTTGTTGCTGCTGGGCTTGCCCGGCACCGCTAAGTCGTGGGTGTCGGAGCACCTGGCCGCCGCCATCTCCGGATCGTCTCAGCGCCTGATCCAGTGCACCGCCGGTACCGACGAAAACCAGATCCGCTATGGTTGGAACTACGCCCTGCTGCTGGCCAAGGGGCCATCGCGCGAAGCCCTGGTCAAGACGCCCCTGGTCCGTGCCATGGAGGAGGGCACGCTTCTGCGTCTGGAGGAGCTGACGCGGATGGGATCGGACGTCCAGGACACGCTGATTACCGTCCTGTCGGAAAAGACCCTGCCGGTGCCGGAGCTGGACATCGCCATCGATGCCCGGCGCGGTTTCAACATCATCGCCACCGCCAACAACCGCGACAAGGGCGTCAACGACCTGTCTTCGGCGCTGAAACGGCGCTTCAATGTCGTGGTGCTGCCGTCGCCGGCGACCCTGGAGGAAGAAACCCAGATCGTCATCAAGCGCGTCGCCGAGATCGGCACGAACCTCAGCCTGCCGCCGATCCAGCCGGCCGACAAGGAACTGGCGCGTATCGTCACTCTGTTCCGCGAACTGCGCGACGGCAAGACGCTGAACGGCAAGACCAAGCTGAAGACCCCGACCGGCTCGCTGTCGACCGCCGAAGCCATCTCGGTCGGGGTGTCGGCCTGGGCCGAGGCCGCGCACTTCGGCACTGGCCGTATCGACGCCCAGGCCCTGGCCGGCAATATCGTCGGCGCCGTGGTCAAGGATCCGGTCCAGGACGGCGTCGCCCTGGCGGAATATCTTGAAACCGTAGTGCGCACCCGTGACGGCTGGGGCGACCTTTACGGCGCCATCCGCGAGGTGATGTAGGTTTGGCCAAAAACATGGGAAGTGCGCACCTCTTTGGCATCCGCCACCATGGTCCCGGCTCGGCCGCCCTGCTGAAGGGCGCGCTTGAGGCGCTCGACCCGGTGTGTGTGCTGATCGAGGGACCGCCAGAAGGCGATGCGCTGATCCCCTATGCCGCCCTGGCCGGCATGAAGCCGCCAGTGGCCATGCTGCTTTATGCCGCCGACGAAGCGTCGAACGCCATGTTCGACCCCTTCGCCGAGTTCTCGCCGGAATGGGTGGCCTTACAGTGGGCGCTGGCGCACAAACGCGAGGTCAAGTTCATCGACTGGCCCGCGGCGGTCTCTTTGGCCCATCACGATGCCCCGCCCGAAGACAACGAAACCGAGGTAGGCGTCGACCACCTCGATCCGCTCGACATGCTGGCGCAGGCCGCCGGCTATGGTGACGGCGAGGCCTTCTGGAACGGGCTCATCGAACATCACGGCGGCACCGGCCAGGCACCGCTGGAGGTGTTCGCTGCCATCGCCCAGGCCATGACCGAAACCCGTGCCCACCAGGCGCAGGTCGCCCCCATGTCGCCGGCCCGGGCCTTGCGCGAACAGCGCCGCGAAGCCTTCATGCGCCAGAACATCCGCGACGCCGTCAAACGCCACGATGGCGATATCGCCGTTGTGGTCGGCGCCTGGCATATCGGCGGCCTGCTGACCGCGCACACCGCGGCCGACGACAAGGCCATCACGAAGGACCTGACCAAAATCAAGGTCGAAGCCACCTGGGCGCCGTGGAGTGACAGCCGTCTCTCCTACGCCTCGGGCTACGGCGCCGGGGTGATCTCGCCAGGCTGGTACCGCCACCTGTGGGGTCTCTACAGCGCCGAACGTCACGATGGACCGGAGCCGTTCGCCGCCCGCTGGCAGGCCCGCACCGCCGCCTTGCTGCGCGACGAAGGCTATCCGGCCTCGACCGCCTCGGCCATCGAGGCGGCGCGGCTGTCGCTGGGTTTGTCGTCTTTGCGAGGTTTGAGCGTTCCCGGCCTGACCGAGATGCGCGACGCCACCCTGTCGGCCCTCTGCCACGGTGACGAGGTGGCCCTGGGCCTGATCGAACGCAAGCTCTATATCGGCGAGCGCATCGGCGCCATCGACAAGGCCGTGCCGCAGAACCCGTTGCAGCGCGACTTCGACCTGTGGTGCCGCAAAACGCGCCTGAAGCCGGAGGAACTGGATGCCCAGGTCAAGCTCGACCTGCGCAGCGAGGCCGGGCTGCTGAAGTCGACCTTCCTGCATCGGCTGGACCTGATCCGCGTCCCGTGGGGCAAGTTGATTGATGCCGAGGCCGGGCGCGGCACCTTCCGCGAAATCTGGACGGTGGCGTGGACGCCGTCGCTGGCCATAGCCCTGGCAGAGGCCCTGGTCTGGGGCGTTACGGTCGAACAGGCTGCCGCCGGGGCGACGATCAGCCGCGCCGCCGAGACCACCTCGGTGGGAGACCTCGCCGAGTTGGTCCGTGCCGCCCTTGTCGCCGATCTCCCCGACGCGGCGACCCTCGTGATCGACCAGCTTCAGGCCGCCGCCGTCCATCTCAGCGACATGAGCGACCTGATGACGGCGGTGCCGCCGCTGGTGCGGATCGTGCGGTACGGCACGGCGCGGAAGCTGCCCGAGGATGCCCTGCGCGCCCTGATCGTGGCGCTGAGCGGCGAAATCAATGCCGGGGTGCGGACCGGTTCGCATCAGTTGGACGATGCCGCCGCCGCCGACCGGGTCGCGGCTATGCGTGCATTTGACGAGTCACTCAGACTGTTTGGCGATTTTGCGCTTCTGGAAGAGTGGCAGCGGCAACTCGCGCGGCTGGTCGATGACGATCAGGTGGCGCCGGCGATCGCCGGCCTGGCGCTACGCCGGCTGCACGACATGGCGAGTTGGGACGAGGCCGCCGTGACCGCGGCTTTTTCGCGCCATATCCTGGGTGAGACGCCGGCGCGGGCCGGCGCTTTTGTCGAGAGCTTCCTGACCGGCTCGGCCGAGGTGCTGATCCAGGACCAGGGTCTGCTGTTACTGATCGACGCCTGGCTGTGCGATCTGGAGGAGGAGGCCTTTACCGAAAGCCTGCCGCTGCTGCGGCGGGCCTTGTCGGGGTTCGATACCGGCGGGCGCAAACGGTTGATGGACCGGCTCAAAGGCGGGCGCCAGGTTGGCGTGACGGTAGCGCAAGAGGGGGACAATCCGGCCTTCGAGCGCGCCCTGCCGCTGCTGAAACAGATTCTGGGGGTGTCATGACACAAGACCGCATCCGCCGTTGGAAACTGGCGCTCGGCGACGACGACATGAGCGACTTGTCGTCGCGCGACCAGCGCCTGAGCCAGGCCTTGTCAGCACTGTACGAACCTTCGGGCAAGAAGGGCAAGGGCGGCCTTGGCGCCTCCGCACCTAAGGTGTCGCGCTGGCTCGGCGATATCCGCGAGTTCTTCCCGACGCCAGTGGTCCAGGTGATCCAGAAGGACGCCTTCGAACGGTTGAATCTCAAGGCCTTGATGCTGGAACCGGAATTTTTGGAGACCCTGGAGGCCGATGTCCACCTGGTGGCCGACCTGATGTCGCTGCGTGGCGCCATACCGGAGAAAAGCCGCGATACGGCGCGCATGGTGGTGCGCAAGGTGGTCGACGAACTGCTGAAGCGGTTGCAGGCCAAGACGATCGAGACCCTGCGCGGCGCCTTGAACAAGTCGCAGCGCACCCGCCGGCCGCGCCACAACGATATCGACTGGCCGCGCACCGTCCGGGCCAATCTGCGCCACTACCAGGCCGAGCTGAACACGGTGGTGCCCGAAACCCTGATCGGCTTTGCCCGCAGGACCCGCACCCGTGCCGATCTCGACCATGTCGTGCTGTGCGTCGATCAGTCGGGGTCGATGGCCAGTTCGGTCGTCTACGCCTCGATCTTCGCTGCCGTCATGGCCTCGCTGCCGGTGCTGTCGACGCAACTGATCTGTTTCGACACCGCGGTCATCGACCTGACCGAACAACTGGCCGATCCGGTCGAGGTGCTGTTCGGCGTGCAACTGGGTGGCGGCACCGACATCAATGCGGCGCTGGCCTATTGCGAAAAGAAGATCGAGCATCCGACAAAGACCCACCTGGTGCTGATCAGCGACCTCTTTGAAGGCGGGGACGCCAAGTCCATGCTGGCGCGGGTGGCGACGCTGAAACAGGCGGGCGTCAATGTCATCGTCCTGCTGGCGCTGAGCGATGACGGCCGGCCGGGTTACGACGCACGCCATGCCGGTATCATGGCCGGTTTTGGCTGTCCGGTGTTCGCCTGTACGCCAGATCAGTTTCCCGACCTGATGGCGACCGCATTGACACGGCAGGACATCGCTCAGTGGGCCGCCGCCAACGATATCGCCCTGATCCGGGGGTCGGCAGAATAGTTGCAAATGCAACACACTGTGTGGCGGCGATGCATAGGTGCGAATTTTCCTGTTGCACTGTGCAACACGTTTAACTATTCCGCCCTTGTCGCGGCTTCGGCCGGGACGCGCCGCAGTGGCGCAGACAGCGAATTCATCGGGGTCTGAAGGTTGTCGGTTCGAATCCGGCCGGGGTTTTCCCCGTAGTTCAATTGGATAGAACGTCAGATGTAAACATCGCTGTCGCCTTTTCCCTGCGGTGAGCCTTCGGTGGCGCAGATATCGCTTACTTCGTCTTGAAAACGCCCAGTGCGATATCGTCTTTTCCCCGAAGGCATATTGGGGGAATTGGGGGATCAGTTTTCCGTGGTGGTGGCCGCGGTTCCTTCGCACCAACGGCAGATGGCAGCCCTGGATGGTTCGGTTTTCCGGATCAAGCCAACGTGGCCCGGACGCAGCAACGTTCCGGCGGAAGTGCCTGCCAACCGTAGCCGGGAGTTCCCGGAAGACTGACTACCCAATTTTCTTGGTGCATTACGCAACAAGTTTCTGTAGTAACTTTTAACCTCCGGACAGGCCCGATCAGGGAACCATCCGGAACCCTAAGATCCAGGTGGCGCCTGGAGGCGGTTACTTCGTTACCCAGCCACGCGGGTCGTCCCGCCATGAAGCGAATGCATCATGCAGACTTTGGGTAGCCGAATACTCCGGTCCGCCTTCGCCTTTTCCCCTGGATCTGCTTAACCGGCAGCAGCTGGACGCGTTTAGTCCCGCCCGGCGCCTTATATCCACTGCCCTGGCCGGAGAGTTCCGTCGGCGAGGCGCCCCAGCCATAATTTTCACGCGTGATGCCGCCGGACATGGGTCCGGGGACCGGTTTGTCACGCTCAGATGCCAGAAGAGGTGCAACCATGCGGTTGAATTTTTTCCAAAAACGCCCCGGCATCACGCATGAGGGCGCCCCCGCGCGGGAGCTGACCGCCGAACAAAAGTTGCGCCGTTCGGTCCTGTCCTGCCTATTGTGGGAAAACGAATTCTACGAAGACGGTCAGTCCATCGCCGACCGTATCCTGAGCCTGGCCGCCGAGGCCGGCCCCCAAACCGTTGCCGCCCTGGCCATAGAGGCGCGCGAACAGATGAAGCTGCGTCACGCGCCGCTGATGTTGCTCGTCGCCCTGATCCAGGCCGGCGGGCCTCTGGTGGCGCCGACCATCGAACGCGTCGTCCAGCGCGCCGACGAGTTGACTGAACTGGTCGCGCTCTACTGGCGCAACGGCAAGCGTCCGCTGTCGAAGCAGATGAAGCTGGGCCTGGCCCGCGCCTTCGTCAAGTTCGACGCCTACGCCCTGGCCAAGTACGATCGCGACGGTCCCGTACGTCTGCGCGACGTGCTGTTCCTCAGTCACGCCAAGCCGAAGGACGAGGCGCAAGCCGCGATCTGGAAGCAATTGGCCGAACGCACCCTGGCGTCTCCGGATACCTGGGAGGTCGCGCTGTCGGGCGGGGCGGACAAGGCTGAAACCTTCACCCGCCTGTTGACCGAGCGCAAGCTGGGCTACCTGGCCCTGTTGCGTAACCTGCGCAACATGGACCAGGCCGGTGTCGATGAGGCCCTGGTGACGGAAGCCATCCTCGCGCGTCGCGGCGCGGAGCGGGTCTTGCCCTTCCGTTACGTGGCGGCGGCTCGGGCGGCGCCGCGTTTCGAACGGTGGCTGGATGAGGCCCTGATGGAGACCGTGCTGGCTCAGCCGATGTTCAAGGGGCGGACCCTGATCCTGGTCGACGTTTCCGGTTCCATGGACTGGAAGCTGTCGCAGCGTTCGGACCTGACGCGGCTGGACGCGGCCGCTACTTTGGCGGCGGTCGTCCCCGGCGACATCCGGGCCTACACCTTCTCGAACGAGGTGGTGGAGGTCCCGGCGCGCCGCGGTATAGCCGGTGTCGATGCGATCGTCCGGTCGCAGCCGCACGGCGGAACTGAACTGGGCAAGGCGGTGGCGAAGATCAACAAGATCCCCCATGATCGGTTGATCGTCATCACCGACGAACAGTCGCAGGACCGCGTGCCCGATCCTGTCGCGGCTAAGGCGTACATGATCAACGTCGCTTCTAACCGGAACGGCGTCGGTTATGGCCGCTGGACGCACATCGACGGTTTCTCCGAGAATGTGCTGGGCTATATTCGCGAACATGAGTCGTTAGATTTCATGAACGCGGAAAGGGTCTGATGGCATGAGCGCCGAGGAACTGAGGCAGGCGGCCATTCTCTTGTTCGGTGAACGCGGCTGGATGTCGCGTTTGTCCGAAGCCTTGGGAGTGGACCGCTCCTCGGTTTCCCGGTGGTTCTCAGGCCTGCCGGTCCCTGGACCGGTGGGCGCTGCCGTTGCGGCCTGGCTCAAACTGTACGAACTGACGGGGGAGAGGCCCTACGAGATAGAGGGGCTGATCGATCCGAAGGAATAACGCTTATCCTCCACCGCTCGCGGGGGAGGTGCTGAGCAAGCGGAGGCCAAAGGCCGCAGCGCGTCGAAGCGGAGGGGGAGCCGGAAGCTCGGAGCTTGTGACGCCCCCTCCGTCTCGACGCGCTTCTGCCCACAAGGGGCCTCGCTTGCTCGACACCTCCCCCGCAAGCGGTGGAGGATAAAGAGGCCTAGCTCCAGAATTGAACCGACCATGCTCCTGACCCTCTCGACCACCCACCGTCCCGCCACTGATCTGGGCTTCCTGCTGCACAAGCATCCCGAACGCCTGCACAGCCAGGAGTTTACGTTCGGCGAGGCCTACGTCTTCTATCCCGACGTCCGCGATGACCTGTGTACGGCGGCGCTGGTGCTCGACATCGACCCCGTCGGCCTGATCCGCAAGAAGGGGGCAGCCCATGACGGCTTCGCTCTGGACCAGTATGTCAACGACCGGCCCTATGCCGCCTCGTCCTTCCTGAGCGTGGCCATCGGCCAGTTCTTCCGCACCGCTATGACCGGCCGGTCGAAGGACCGCCAGGACCTGGCCTACGCCGATATTCCTTACGAAGTCCGCATTCCCGTCCTGCCGTGCCGCGGTGGCGAAATCACCCTGCGCCGGCTGTTCGAACCGCTGGGTTATACGGTCGCGGCCTCCCGACTGGCGCGCGACGAAGCCTTTCCGGCCTGGGGTGACAGCGCCTATTTCGATGTGACTCTGACCGTCACCGCCCGTCTGGCGTCGGTGCTGAAGCACCTCTATGTCCTGATCCCGGTGCTGGACGACGACAAGCACTACTGGGTCGGCGACGACGAGGTCGACAAGCTGCTGCGCCAGGGCGAGGGCTGGCTGGAAACCCATCCCGACAAGGATTTGATCGTCCGGCGTTACCTCAAGAGCTTCCGCAGCCTGACCACTCAGGCCATGGAACGCCTGTCTGACGGCGAGCCCGAACCCGATGCCGCTACCGAAGGCGAGCAGGAAGCGACACTCGAAAAAAAGATCAACCTCAACCAGCAACGCCTCGATTGGGTGCTCGCCACGCTGAAGGCGCGCGAGGTCAAAACGGTCGTCGATATGGGCTGCGGCGAAGGCCGGCTGGTCGGCATGCTGTCGAAGGACCTGGCGTTCGAAAAGATCACCGGCTGCGACGTGTCGCTGCGGGCGCTTGAGATTGCCCGCGCCCGCCTGAACTTCGACCGCCTGCCCGAGTTCCAGCTCAAGCGCATTCAACTGTTACAGACCTCGCTGGTTTACCGCGACAAGCGGCTGACCGGCTATGACGCCGCCACTGTCATCGAGGTCATCGAGCATCTGGAGCCCGAACGGCTGGAAGCCTTTACACGCACAATCTTCAAGGACGCGGCGCCCGGCCTGGTCATTCTGACCACGCCCAATGCCGAGTACAACGCCCTGTTCGAGAACCTGCCGGTGGGCCAGTTCCGCCACCACGATCACCGTTTCGAGTGGACGCGGGCGCAGTTCGAAACTTGGGCCAACGAAACCGCCGCGCGCTACGGCTATACCGTCGAATTTGCTGGGGTCGGCTATAGCCACGACACACTCGGCGCCCCCACCCAGGCCGGAATTTTTGTGAAGTCATGACGCAGACCCTGATTACCCTTCCCGACCTGTCCCTGGTGCTGCTCATCGGCGCATCGGGTTCCGGCAAGTCGTCCTTTGCCCGCAAGCATTTCCTCCCGACCGAGGTCATTTCGTCGGACTATTGCCGCGGCCTGGTCAGCGATGACGAAAACGACCAGGCGGCGACGAAGGACGCCTTCGAAGTGCTGAACTTCATCGCCGGCAAGCGCCTGGCTGCGGGCCGACTGACCGTGGTAGACGCCACCAACGTCCAGCCGGAATCGCGTAAAAGCCTGATCGACCTGGCACGCCGCCATCACGTCATCCCGGTGGCGATCGTGCTCAACCTGCCGCGCGAGGTCTGCCATGCCCGCAACCAGTCCCGAACTGATCGCGACTTCGGCAAGGGCGTTGTGTGGGGCCAGTCGGATTCGCTGCGTCGGTCGCTGAAAGGCCTGCGCAAGGAGGGCTTCAGCCACGTTACCGTGCTCGACTCGGTTGAGGCGATTGACGCCGTACGCATCGAACGCGCGCCGCTGTGGCCCGACAAAAAGGTGGAGACGGGCCCGTTCGACATTATCGGCGATGTCCACGGTTGCTTCGACGAACTGCATGCCCTGATGCTGACGCTGGGTTATGTCATCGAAGGCCGCGAACCCTACCGCGTGCACCACCCCGAAGGCCGCCGTCTGATCCTGGCCGGCGACCTGGTCGATCGTGGCCCGAAAACGCCCGAGGTTCTGCGCATCGTCATGGACATGGTCGAGTCCGGCGTGGCCTTCTGCGTTAACGGCAACCATGACGAAAAGCTGAAAAAGGCGCTCAGCGGACGCGACGTCAAAATCGCCCACGGCCTGGCTGAATCCCTGGAGCAACTGAGCCACGAGACGCCCGAATTCCGCAGCCGCGTGGTCGATTTCCTCGACGGCCTGATCAGCCACTATGTCTTCGACGGCGGCCGACTGGCCGTGTCTCACGCCGGGCTGAAGGAACACTATATCGGACGCGGATCACCCCGCATCCGCAGCTTCGCCATGTTCGGTGAAACCACCGGCGAGATCGATGAGTTCGGCCTGCCGGTGCGCTACAACTGGGCACGCGACTATCGCGGTTCGACCATGCTCGTCTATGGCCACACCCCGGTGCCTGAGCCCGAATGGCTTAACCGCACCATCAACATCGATACCGGCTGCGTCTTTGGCGGCAAGCTGACCGCCCTGCGTTATCCCGAAAAAGAGATCGTCCAGGTCGACGCGGCCCAGGTTTACTGCGAGCCGGTGCGGCCGATCGGCCATGGCCGCGACGCCCGCGACAGTGACATGATCGATATCGAGGACGTCACCGGCAAGCGCGTGGTCGAAACCGCCCTGTCGCGCAACATCGTCATCCGCGACGAAAACGCCATGGCGGCGCTCGAAGTCATGAGCCGCTTCGCCGTCGATCCGCGCCTGCTGGTCTATCTGCCGCCGACCATGTCGCCGCCGGAGACCTCGAAGCTTGACGGCTGGCTGGAGCATCCCATCGAGGCCTTCGAGTACTACCGCCAGAACGGTGTGACCCAGGTCATCGCCCAGGAAAAGCATATGGGCTCGCGCGCCGTCGTGGTGCTCGGCCGTGATGCCGCCGCGGTCGAACAGCGGTTCGGTATCGCGACTGGCCTGGGCACGGTCTATACCCGCACCGGCCGCGCTTTTTTCAATGAACGGGTGCTGGAACAGGCCTTCCTCTCGCGCCTTGCCGATGCTGTGACCAAGGCCGGCCTATGGGAGGAGCTGGCCACCGACTGGCTTTGCCTGGACGCCGAAATTCTGCCGTGGTCGGCCAAGGCCATGGCCCTGCTGGAGCAGCAATATGCGCCGGTCGGCGCGGCGGCGACCCATGTCCTGCCGATCGCAGCAGAACTGCTGGCGCGCGCCGGTCAAACCGAGCTGGCGGCGAAGATGACAGCGCGGGCACAGATGGCCGGCGCCTATCGCGCGGCCTATCGCCGCTATTGCTGAGACGTCAACGGCCTGGACGGGCTGCGCGTAGCGCCTTTCCATGTGCTGGCGCATGAAGGATCATTGAACCTGGAGCGCGACCATCTGTGGCATCTGGGCGTGATCGACCGGCTGTGCGCCGCCGATCCGGTGTTCGTCAAAACGACGCAGCGCAAGGTCGTCGACCTGTCGGATGAGGCTCAGGTCGCCGCGGCGACGGCGTGGTGGGAAGCCGAAACCGCCGCCGGTATGGAGGGCATGGTGGTCAAGCCGCTGGCCTTCACCGTCAAAGGGCCGAAGGGTCTGGTCCAACCGGGCGTGAAGTGCCGCGGGCGCGAGTATCTGCGCATTATCTACGGGCCGGAATATACGGCGCCCGAGCATCTGACGCGGTTGAAGGCGCGCAATGTCAGCGGCAAACGCGCCCTGGCTCAGCGTGAATATGCCCTGGGCCATGAGGCATTGAAACGTTTCGTGGCGAGGGAGCCGCTGTACCGTGTCCACGAAGCGGTCTTCGGCGTCCTGGCGCTGGAAAGTGAGCCAGTGGATCCGAGGTTGTAGTCCGCTCGTTAGTGGGCTCCGGCAAGGCTGTCCTATTCCAGGGCCAGCGTCGCAACCAGTTCCAGCTGCGATTGGACGCCAGACTTTTCGAAGATGCTGCGGATCTGGCTGCGAATGGTGCCGACCGATTTTCCGGTATCCTCAGCTATGGCCTGGGGGCCGCGGCCGGCGGCCAGATGCGCCGCCACCATCGCCTCGGCGGGTGTCAGGTCGAACAGCTGCCGGGCAAGCTCGGCGGTGCGGACGGTTTCCTTGCGCACCGCCCGCGCAATCACCATAGCCGCCAGGCCAAAGCGGCGGTGCTCGCCCGGCAAAGCAACGAATTCCAGGTGAAGATAGTCCCCGCTGGCCTCATCGCGCATCACCAACGCTTCGGGAGGTCCATGGGCCGCACCGGGGCTCAGGGTGGCCGCCCCGGCCAGACCCAGTTCGAAGCGACGCGCGTCGCCGTCCTGGCGTGAGGTTAGCCGGCCGCGTGAAACTTTCAGCCATTTCCCACCGGCGAGCAGGGCCTCGGCGCGCGGCGACATGGCGCGAATCGCGCCGGCGCCATCGCAGACAAAGGCCGCCGTCGATAAGGCCTCAAGCAATCCGCTGACCAGGCCCAGGCTTTGGCCTTCCATGGCCATCTGGGTGCGGACGGCGGCGCGGACATGGGGCGCAATGGCGGTGTAGGCACGCACCTCCGCATCCGAAAATACACCGTAGCGATCGCCCCGCCCGACGGCCATGCCAACCAGCATGTCGTCACGCCGCAGCAAGGGGCTAAGACAGGAGACCCCGACGTCATACGTCTTGATCCAGGCACCATAGGCCGGCGAACGGTGGCAATCCTCTTGCGTCGTGAAAGCGGTTTCATTCAGGACCAGAAGTTCCGGCGCGCGTCCCCCGATGCGGACGCGTGAATTGACCCGGCTGTCGCCGCCGCCGGCCTCCAGGAAAGCCGGTCCGGCTTCGGGCGGAAGACCGGTCATCCAGTTGAACGGCACAGCGGCATTATCGCCCAGTCCGATCAGTTGCCCGACCGGCGCATGGGTCGCCGCGGCCAGGTGTTCCAAAGCTGTGGTCCATGACCCGCCCAAGCCTGCGGTTTGAAACGAGTCTATGGCCGCTGTTACACCGGCTTCGTCGATTGCCACAACCCCATCCCCTGAGTGTCCACCCCTTGTGCCGGAATGGGACGTCTCAGGATTGTCATAATGCGAAGAAATGTCAACCGGCTCAATATCTTGGAAATGTCGCCCACAGGTTGTCGGCTGATCGCCTGATGGACGTATCCATTCCGTTTTCTTGCCCGCATACCCAATATTGGGTATGCGCTCAGGGCGCTAAAAATGATTTCTTCCGTCACCATCGCGCTGCTGTGGGGGCCATCGCGCGTTAACGATATACCACATCAATCATAGGCGGCCGGGATCCCAAACACCGGCCCGAATTTTACAGGGTGCTTTGTCATGTTGTCGATAGACGTTCAGGATCAGTCACAGGTCAATACCGAGGATAGCGATGCCAATAGTGCCGAAAGCATAACCCTGCTGTCCAACGGTGGTTATGTCATTACCTGGAATACCGGCAACCTGGAACCCAACCTGAACTTTGGCTGGTATTGGGCCGACGTCCATGCTCAGATCTATAACGCAGATGGCGCCAAGGTCGGCGAAGAATTCGTGGTCAATACGACCACCTACCACGATCAGGGCGGCTCTTCCGTCATTCCGATGGATGATGGTGGCTTTATCGTCATGTACCAGTCGACGATCTATGACCCGGCGACCATCCCAACTCAGGAGTTTGTCGTGCTTGGTGCGTCCATCATGGCGCAACGCTTCGACAGCAACGGCAACCGGGTCAACCTGGTAGGTGATGCGCTCGGTGACACAGGTGAAGTCGTCCTGGCACCGTCGGGCTGGACGCCGGTCTTTGCGCAAGGCGCTGACGGCAGCTTCCTGATGGCCTGGCAAACTCGGGTTAGTGGCGTTGACGGTTTTCAGTTGACCTATGTCGACGAAGACGGAGCCATCGCGGCCACGACCTTCCACGCCGCAGTTCACACCGACATGACGCCGGCCCTGGTTCTCCTTCAGTCAGGCGCCATGCTGATCTACATGAATAGTGCTTCTGGCCAGGGACTAAACATCTATGGCCAGATCTTCGACGCGGTCGGCGTCGCCGTCGGTGCCCCGGTCCTGATCAACACCTACACCACCTCGACACAATACCTGCCCCAGGTCGCGTCAATCGATGGCGGCGGCTTTATGACGGTGTGGGCCAGCAATGGTCAGGACGGCGGGTCCTATGGCATCTACGGCCAGGTCTTCGACGGCGCCGGTGCCCGCGTGGGCGTTGAGTTCCGCATCAATACGACGACGGCGGGTTCGCAAAACGTGCCGGATATCACCGCCCTCGATAATGGCAATTTCGCCGTCGTGTGGCAATCCAACGGGCAAGACGGTTCCGGCACGGGCGGCTATCTGCAGATTATCAGTAGTACGGGCGCATTGATCGGCGGCGAAATCCAGATCGCTGACGAAACGATCGGCAATCAATTTGCGGCCAAGGTCACATCGGACGGCGATACGATTTTCCTCACCTGGTCGAGCGTTGATGCCGAGGGTGACACCAATCTCTTTACGCGAACCTTTGAGCTCTACACGTCAGCACCGGCCGATGACAATGCCAACCTCCTGACGGGTGACCATCTTGACAATCTGATCGAAGGCCTGGGCGGCAACGACACGATCGAAGGCCTGGCCGGTCAGGACACACTGTCTGGCGGCGCGGGAAATGACAGCCTGAACGGGGGCGACGGCAATGATGTTCTCAATGCCGGGATGGGCGATAGCGTTGATGGTGGCGAAGGCAGCGACCGTCTGGTAATCGATCTGGGTACTGCGTCGACGGCTGTGTCGGCCGGGGCCACGCCCAATGGTTACAACCTTAACTGGGCGGGCCAGAACCTGCTTGTTGCCAATATCGAAGCGGTGACGATTACGACGGGCAACTTCAACGACAGTGTCAACGGCGCGGATGGCAACGACGTCATCAACACCGGCAACGGCTTTGACCGCGTCTACGGTGGTGGTGGCGCCGATTACATCAACGTCGGCACTGGCGGCAGTATCGTTTGGCACGCCGCCAACCAGATTGCCGGCCTGGCCGTCGAAGATTTCGCGACCGATACAGTCATTGGCGGCATGGGGGGTGATACCATCTATATCGGCCTGGGCGATACCGCCGATGGCGGCGGTCAACCGGTCAATATCATCGACCGGGTCTTTGTCTCCTTCTTTGGCCGCACCACGGCACTCAACCTTGATCTGTCGACAGGCAATGCCTTTACCACCCTGGGCGCGGCCGCCGGCGGTACCTACACCAATTTCGAGGAAATCGGCGTTTTCGGTTCGATCTATGCCGACTACATCGTGGGCACGGCGGGCAGCGACCGTCTGTTCGATCTGGCGCCCTTCGATGGCAATGGCGGCAATGACAGCGTCTACGGCGGGGATGGCAATGACATCCTGTCGGCGGGCAGCGGTGCCAACCTGATGGATGGCGGCAACGGCAATGACCTGTTCTACAATACCAGTTTCGAAGACGAAACCCTGGTGGGCGGTGACGGCAATGACACGGTCTACTACGGCTCCAGCGCACCGGTGGACATCATCGGCAATGGCGCCGACAATGTCGATGGCGGCGCCGGAACGGACCTGCTGGACTACTCGAAACTGACCGGCGACCTGATCGTCGACCTGTCTCTGGCCCTCCAGCAGAACACCGGCTTCAATCAGCTTACCGTGACTGGCGTCGAGAACATTGTCGGTGGTGCCGGCAATGACGACTTTACCGGAAATGACGACGCCAACGCCCTGAACGGCGCAGCGGGCAACGATGTCCTGGATGGTGCCGGCGGCCTGGGGATCGACACACTCACCGGTGGTCTCGGCAACGATACCTTTATCATCCGTGGCGGCGACATGGCGCTGGGTGGCGATGGCGATGACGTCTTCATGGCCATGGAGCTCAACGGCGAAGATATCGATCTCACAGGTGGCGCCGGTTTCGACACTATCGACGCCAGACTGGCGAGTATAGGTGTCAATGCAGCGCTTGACGGAGACGACGACTTTGACGTTTTCCTCGGCTCGGCATTTGATGATGCCTATGATACCAGCGGCACGACGGTTTCCCTGCAGCGTACACTTCGCGGCGGCGACGGTAACGATACGTTGAAGGGCGGACTCGGCAACGACTCCCTGTTCGGTGAAGTCGGCAATGACTGGCTGGATGGCGGCTCGGGTTTCGACGCCGCGACCGGCGGCCTGGGCGACGACACCTACCGCGTCAATTCGACCAGCGACCTTGTGGTCGAACTGGACGGGGAGGGTATCGATACCGTCGAGACCACGGTCATCCTGACCCTGGGCGCCAACCTGGAGAACCTGACCCTGCTGGGCGCGGCCAATCTCAGCGCCACTGGCAACAGCCTGAACAACGTGCTTACCGGCAATGCGGGCAACAATATCTTGAGCGGTGGTGCCGGCGACGACACCTATTACATCCAGAACGCCGGCGACTATGTTGTCGAAGCCCATGGCGACGGCACGGACACCATCTATTCCACCGTCAGCTACTCTCTGTTTGGCCGGGCGGTGGAAACCCTGATCCTGAGCGGCGAGAACAACCTCGACGTCATCGGCAATGGCCTTGCCAATACCCTGACCGGCAACAGCGGCAACAACCTGCTGGATGGTGGCGCCAGTATCGATCTTCTGAGCGGAGGTCTGGGCGACGATACCTATGTCGTCGACAATGCTGCGGACAATGTCGTTGAACTCTCGTCGTCGGGCACGGATACGATCCTGTCGTCCGTCACCTACAGCCTGTCCGGCCGCCAGGTCGAAAACCTGATCCTGACCGGTTCGGCCAGCCTCAATGCCACGGGTAACGGTTTTGGGAACGCCCTGACGGGCAATGCCGGCAACAATCTGCTGGATGGCGGCCAGGGCGTCGACACCCTGACGGGCGGTGCCGGTGACGACACCTATGTCGTCGATGCCACAGGCGATGTTGTGGTCGAAGCCGTCGACGGCGGTATCGACCTCGTCCGGTCGTCCGTCAATTACACGCTCAGCGAAGATGTCGAGAACCTCACCCTGATCGGGATCAATCACGTCACCGCCACCGGCAACACGCTCAACAACGTACTGACTGGCAATACCGGGATCAATTCCCTGACGGGCGGGCTGGGCGACGACACCTACTACGTCCAGAATACGAGCGACAACGTCGTCGAACGGCATCTCCAGGGCACGGACACTGTCTATTCGACCGTCACCTACTCGCTGGCCGGCCGGGCGGTCGAGACCCTGATCCTGACCGGCGCCGCGAACCTGAATGCCACCGGCAACGGGCTGAACAACACCCTGACCGGCAACAGCGGCAACAATGTCCTGGATGGCGGCACGGGCGGCGATCTGATGACGGGCGGACTGGGTGACGACACCTATTATGTTGACAATGCCGGCGACCTCGTTCGCGAGAACCACCTGGAAGGCAACGACACCGTGATCTCGTCGATCAGCCTCTCCCTGTTTGGCCGGGCCGTCGAGGCTCTGACCCTGACGGGTAGCGCTATCAGCGCAACCGGAAACGGGTTAATCAACACCCTGACCGGCACGGGCGGCAACAATGTTCTGGATGGAGCGGGCGGCGCTGATATCATGATTGGTGGCCTGGGCAACGACACCTACTACGTCGATAACGTGTCCGACAAGGTTACCGAACTGACCGGCGAAGGCACTGACGTGATCATGGCGTCGGTCTCCTATTCTCTGAACGGGAAGGTTGTCGAAACCCTGCAACTGACGGGCTCGGGCAATATCGACGGCTCCGGTAACGGGAGTATCAACACGCTTATCGGCAACAGCGGCAACAATATCCTCAACGGTGGCGGCGGGGCCGATAACCTCACGGGCGGTCTGGGGGCAGATATCTTTGCCTTCAGCCTCAACAGCCGGGCGGATACAATCACCGACTTCAGCGCTGCGGAAAATGATTGGATCAATGTTAACGCCTATACGGCGGGTATCGCCAATGCCGGCCTGGTGACGCAATCGGGTGGCAATGTCATCATCAACCTGGGAAGCGGAAACGTCATCACCGTGCTGAACACCAATACGGCCGACGTCCTCTCGCATATCGTCTGGTAAGACGTGTGACTTTTGGGGCGGGCGTTAAGCGTCCGCCTCATGTCGCCGGCATAAATGCTGACCGAGGGCGCCGCGCAGGGCACCCCACCTGCGCTGTTCATGTAATACCAACCCGCGAAATTCTTGACACACCGCGGGTTGGCAAGGCCGACTGGCCGCCCGAGCTTTTGCGAGGAGCCAGGCGGCGTTTGAGCTGAAAAAATGCGAATACCAAGAGTCATTCTTTATGAGGCTTGGTATAAGCCTGTCGCGGGCTCTGCCCGAAGACCAACTGCGCAAACACCTATGTAACCATTTCCGGTTATGGTGGCTTCGGTATCTGTTTGGGGGGTCACCCATGAGTAATCCGAATCCCTTTGGCCACAATGATCTGGCGAATCGGCAAACGCGTCCTCGCCACCGGCCGTCGCTGGCGGGTTTGCGTGTCCTGGTCGCTGAAGATGTCGAGATGGTCCGCGATTTGCTGACCATTCTGCTGACACGTGAAAAGGTGGTCCTGACCACGGTCACCGACGGTGCCCGGGCGCTGGAACTGGCGCAGTCTCAGACCTTCGACATTATCCTGATGGATATGAACATGCCGGTCATGAGTGGTTTCGAAGCCACCCGTCGCATCCGTCAGTCCGAAGGACCGTGCGCCCAGGTGCCTATTCTGGCCCTGACGGCCAATGCGTCGAAGGCCGAGGTCGCTCAATGCGGCCGCGCCGGCATGGATGGCCATGTCGCCAAGCCGTTTACCCCGGCGGTGCTGATGGACGCCATTGCTGATTTGCTGTTCGGCGGGCAATGAGGCCCCTCAGCGCTCGCGCTGTCAGTCGATCCGCTTGGCCTCAATGATCTTGACCGGTTCGTCCAGCATCTGGCCTTCCCACTGACCGGGCTTGGCCTTGGCCTTGCTGATCTTGCCATTCATGATGGCGCGGACCACGCTCATTCCCTTGACCACCCGGCCGAAGGCGGCATAGCCCAGCTTGTCGTCCGAGCCTTCGCGGCCGGCGTCCATCGAGGTATTGTCGCCGACGCACATCACGAAGTCCGCTGTCGCCGTGCCCGGATCGAAGCGCGACATCGAAATAGCGCCGCTGGTGTGGCTCAAGCCGGTCTTGCTGGTTGGTTCGTGCTTGATCGGCGGGAAGGTCGGCCCGCGCATGGTCGCCTGGATGAAACCTGTGCCCGAATAACCCGTGGCGCGCCAGAATTCCGATCCCGTAAGCTTGCCCGAGTCGACATAGCGCAGAAAGTTGGCGACCGTGATCGGGGCTGCCTTGCCGTTCAACTCGATGACGATTTCACCCTTGCTGGTCACCATGCTGACCCGCACCTTGGCGGGGACGTTCTCCGGGGTGATTTTCTCCATCCAGTCGATTTTTTCCGGATCGGCCGATGCTGGCGGAGGTGGCGGAGGCGCCGGTGGTGGTGGTGGAGGCGGTGCAGGCTGGGGCTTGTCGCAGCCCACGAGGGCGGCAGTCGTGGCGGCCAAAGACCCGATAAGGAACTGACGTCTCATACTTTCCATCTCGCAGCAGATCAATGACTGACCTTGACCCGCCAAACGCCTGGTGTCAACGCGGCCGCTGTGCGAAATCGGCACCTGAGATGGCTGTCAGTTTGCTACGACTGGGTGTTTGATGTCCACAGCCAGAGGCTCATCGCCGATGGCCAGCGAGGCGTTGGGTCGCGGACCGGTGTGGAGGTTTGGCGGTGCAACCTTGACGGATGCGACCCCGGTGAGCAAGGGGGCGGCGATATCGCTGACCAAATAGAGCGGCAGTTCCGGCAGGTCGGCTGTTTCGATTTCGTCCGTGACCTGACGGGCGCGGACGACAGGTGCGGCGGCCTCGGTCAGGGCATTTTTGGCGTCGTCTGGCTGCTGCGGAGCGACGGCCAACAGACCGCGTTCGGCCGGGGAGCGGGCAGCGTAATCGACCACCAGGCTTGGATCGGCCATCGGATCGATCTCGGGGAGGGCGGCCAGCTTGCCGCCGATAACGGCAAGGCCGAGGGCAAGCGAGAGTGCGCCGGCAACCAGGCTGGCCTTCAACAGGTTGCGCAGTGGGTCGGGCTCATCGGGGGCGGAGCGGAAATCGACCTGATCGGTCCAGGGGAAGGAAGCGGAGGTCATATCGGTTGCTCATAAAGCGGGGAGGAAGCGATAGGATAGGCTCTGCCGAATAAGGTGTCTGTGAGGGGTAGGTGCGTTTGAGAGCGCAATCCGATAAAGTGGAAGCCACTCTTCGGACAAATCGCGCGACAAAACAAAAACTTAGAGCGAGATGGCGATTCTACCTAAAGCCATCCTGCTCCAGCCTCCGGTCCTGATCAAAAAAGTGACTCAGGCTGTAAAGATGGCGAAAAGCCGAGCCGCTTACGGCCTGACGGGCGTTGCTGCGCTGTCGCCGACAACCGTGGTCCATTCGCGGACCTTCCAACAGCGCACCAGGCCATTGACCACGTAAGGATCCGTTCGGGCAAAGTCTTCGGCCACGGAGCGGTCGCCCGCCTTGAACAGCAGCACGCCACCATCGACCGGATCGACCAGGGCCCCGGCCAGGAGCAGTTCGCCGCGCCCGGCCGCATCCCAGGCCAGGCTAAGATGATCCTGGCGGAATTGCGCCCGGCGATCCAGGTAATCGTCAATAAACTCATACAAGAGCAGGAAGTGCTTCATTGTGGTAAAAATCACGTTAAGGGTGTAAATTTACGTTTTACAATTAATTGGCAGGCAAGACTTGGTCCACGGTCCGGCGTTTCCGGGACTTTTTGTGTAAAGCCACAAGGAATACCGTATGTCCAGAGAGAGAACTCTCAATGTCGCCAAGGCGGTCACCAGCCAGCTTCATGTCACCGAGGAAGCAATCGACAGCGCCCTGGCGGAAGCGGCCCACCTGCTTGAAACCTGCATCAGCTCGCGGCGGGCGATCCGCATGTCGACCCTGCTGACCACCGAGGTCAATGACAGCACTATCGAGGCCATGAAGGCGCTGCACACCGCCCAGACCCATATGGCGCAGGCCCATCGCACCCTGACAAAAATCCAGGACCAGCTCGGGCTTGACGATACCCTCATGCCGCCGCCGTTCGATAAGCCACCAGAGGACCCGCCGAAGGAAGGTGTGACCCAGTCGCGACTTGCCCGCCGCCGCCAGCTGGCTGCCGGCCAGAGCGCAATCCGATAAAGTGGAAGCCACCGCACGGGCGTCCCCGTTTTCGGATATACTGCGGGACAAAACAAAAGCTTAGGGCGGGCTGGGTTGTGATTCCATCAAAGCCCAGTCCCCTCTGAAGAACCATGTTCGTCTTGCCATGCTGGTCTTTTCCTGTTTTATCAGCTTGCCACGAATCGTAAGCGCTGATCAGGGGACGGACCGGCATGCTGCAGTCTTGGATAACCCAACTGAGCGCCCTTGTGCTGGTGATCGTCTGCGTTTACGCCCTGATCGTTGGCACCTGGCGTGAGCGCTTCGGTGCGATCATCTATCTCGCAGCCTACGGCCTGACCATTGGCTTTGGCCTGATTTCGCTCGACAGCAATCCCTTGTATCTGTCGAAATATTTGCTCAGCAATTACACAGCGCTATACCTGCTGGTTACCGACATGCTGGTCTTGCAGGGCCTCTGTGTCATCGCCTGGAAGTCGCCGCACCCCTGGCCGAAATGGGCCATGCTGGGCCAGTTGATCAGCGTCGCGCTTCACGGTGCCATGCTTCTGAACCTGGGGCTGGGCGAACGCGCCTACCTGACCCTCGCAACGACGGTGGGTTGGGGTGTGGTGCTGGCCCTGCTGATCGGCACCATCGCTGCGCGCCAGGCGAGACAAAAAGCCCGGCGCGAGGGCCCCGTTCTGCAAGCGTAGGCGTAATCCGTGCTGCCTCGATCCGCACCTTTGAGATACGGAGCGCTCAGATCGTGTCAGGGCGAAGTTTGGGCTTTTCAGCGCGCCGCAAAACGCGAGAAGGCCGGCAAGAGACGCGATCCGGTTTGCGCGCAATCCGATAAGCCAGACGCCGTTTGTCGGAAAAAATACTCTATAAAATAGATGATTAGGTCGCGTCTTTGAGTCCATCAAAACACATTCCGCTCCAGGGGAGCGTCCCAGCGCGGTGGTCTTCCTGGCTCACCCGCTTCGGACTTCGTCAACGGCCAGATCCTTTACATCGATGGCGGCTTTACCGCGCTCGTGAGATAGTAGTTTCAAAACGAATCACAGGAAGCGCGCCATGAGTGGACAAGGTGGATTTGACCGAAGAATGGTGCTGACGGGCGCAGCCGCCGTGGGCCTGGCCGGAACGGCGCGCGCCGGCCTTCCTGCGCAATGGGAAGCTTTGGCCAGGGACCCCACCGGTTCGGCCAGTCCGGACTCGGTCCAGGAACGGCGCAAGGCGGCGAGGGCGCGAGTGGCGGCCCTTGAGGCCTTGTCACTGCAGTCGCTCGACCGTGACACCGGTGTCGTCCTGGCCAGCGTGCTGCACGGCGCGCGCAGCGAAGCCACGCTGGCCGATTTTGCCCAGGGCGACGGCAACAGCGTCTATCCGGTGACCTACCGGGCCGGCCAGCACACCCAGGTTGCCGCCGGCAAGGCCTCGGTCACCGAGATCGACTTCGAGACCGGCCGCATTGCCGCCGATACCGCCAATGGCATTGCCCAGCCGGACTTCCTGTTGCGTCGCGCCCTGCTGGCGGTCGAGGCCGCGCACGCCCAGGCCCAGGGGGGCGTCAAGGCGGCGCTGGAAAGCCAGATCGTAGCGCTCACGGCGCAACTGGCTGTCGCCGGTGATCGCCCGGGCGTGTCGCGCCTGCCGGGCGGGCGCGACTACTATGCGGCCCAACTGGGCCTGGCCCTCAGCAGCTCCATCGACACCGGTGCCGCGATGAAGGCCGCCAGGAAGCGGATCGACGCTATCTGGGATGAACTCGACGAGTCGTTGAAGGCCCAGGGTCTGAAGTCCGGGCCGGCGCATGAACGTCTGCAGCGGTTTGCCCGCGATCCGCGATACCTCTATCCACAGTCAGATTCCGGTCGGAACAGGATGGTCGCCGACATGAATCTGATGCTGGTGGACAGTATCGCACGGCTGCCCCAGGCCTTCGATCCCGAGACGGTTCCGCCGTCGCAGGTTGAGCGCATGTCGGCCGCCGATGAGGCCGCCGGCGTCCAGGGCAAGCGCAGCGGCACCAGCTACATTATCGACCAGCGCCGCATGCGCGACCGTCCGTCCTGGACCTTGCCCAGCGTCGTTCACCACGAGCTCTATCCCGGGCACATGCTGCCGCCGGCCGTTCGTCCGGCGCCACTATCGGCCCTGCAGGGGCGGTACGGCGGTGCGGCCTATGGCGAGGGATGGCCAGTTTATGCTGAGACCGTAGCGGCCGAAATCGGTGCACTGGACACCTGGCCCCTGGCCCGGATCGGTTTCCTGCACTGGCAGGCTTTCCGTATGGCGCGGGTTGTCGCCGATATCGGCCTGCATACGGAGAACTGGTCGCGCGCGGAGGCGGTGCGCACCCTGACGCGACTGCAGGGCGGGCCGATCTATTTCATCACCATCGACGAAGACATTGACCGCATGTGCCTCGCGCCTGGCGTCAATGCCGCCCAGGGCCTGTCGACGCTGGACTTCTCTGCCAAACGCGCGGCGGCCTCAAAGCTGCCTGGCTTCGATGTGAAGGCCTTCCACCGTGCCGCCATGGCCTGGGGCCCGCTGTCACCGGACGGCTTTGCGGCGGCGCTGAAAGCCTGACTCCTGCCGGCCACTACACTGATGTTTCGGCTTGTGCGAGACCTTGGCGGCGCCCTGGGTCGTTGGGGGATGTCCTGCTGGATCGTGATCGCAAGATACGGGCCCGGACGTCCATCTCTCTGTCGCCCAAATGTAACAGCCATGGTTTCCGCGACCCGGCCGGAAGCGTTAGGTTGCATCCTTGTCTTAAATCTCATAGTTTATACCAACCCGCGAAAATCTTGACTCATCGTGGGTTGGCAAGCGCGCCAGAGAACGTACTTCGGGCGCCCGAGCTTTTGCGAGGAGCCATGCGGCGTTTGAGCTGAAAAAAAAGCGAATACCAAGCGTCATTCTTTATGAGGCTTGGTATTAGAGCGCAATCCGATAAAGTGTGACGCACTTTTCGGATAAATTGCGCGACAAAACAAAAACTTAGAGCGGGGTGTTGATTCCATCAAAACTCATCCCGCTCTAATGAGCGACTTACATCGATCGATGGCGCGGGACAGAAACCAGCGCACTGAAGTCTTCACGCGGTAGCCGGGGTATTGTGGGGTCGGACCGCGTTCTGGGGGTTAGTTAAAGACAGGATGGCACATCGTCGCGTTCAGGCACACAGCATGAGCTGAACGATGGCTGCGTGTTTTTTCCGAACTCGTCGATGCGCGCTTAGGCTTGCGTTTTCATTACAAAGATCAACCGGAGGGTGAAATGTTCTGTTCAAAATGTGGTACGCAAAATGTTGACGGGGCACAGTCCTGTGTCTCGTGTGGAACCTTCCTGTCGGCTTCGGGCGGAAACGGCCCGACGGTCAGCGGTTATCCGGGTATTCACGATATTCCCAACCATCTGGTCTGGTCGATTTTGGCGACGCTTCTTTGCTGCCTGCCGTTTGGTATCGTGGCAATCATCAAATCTGTCAGCGTCGACAAGTTCAAGAGCCTCGGCGATGCGGCCGGTGCGAAAAGAGCCGCGAACGAAGCGAAAAACTGGGTTATCGCGTCCGTTGTTTCCTGTGTCGTTATCGTCGTTCTGTATATCCTGTTCGTGGTAATTATAGGCGTGGCAGCGTCAAATTCCTGACCTGCCGCTGACGTGTGATGACGATTGAGCGTGTCCTCTGCTGGGTCGGACTGGTTGCTCTTACGGGAGCCCTGGTTGCCGTATCGATCTGGACGCCGGGCGGGGGGGGATTTTTTCCACCCTGTCCGGTTCATGCCTTGACCGGGCTTCACTGTCCCGGGTGCGGCAGCACACGCATGCTCTATTACCTGGTCCATGCCCAGCCGTGGACGGCTTTCCGCTATAACCCCCTGGCTTTCATCTGCCTGCCCTTTATTGTCGTTAGTCTGCTGACCTCGGCCTTGGCCATAAAGGTGCCGCTACCGGTCCAGGTGACCGGCCTGTTGAACACCTACGCCTATCCCATGGGGGTCGGCTTTTTGCTTCTGGTCATAGGGTTCACAATCGCCCGAAATATCCCGGTCTTGCCGTTTTGCGCCCTCGCGCCCGGGGGTTGCTGACGGTTGCCTCTTTCTCGGCCTTCCTGGGCCTCACCCTGTTGAATCGGACCCGCTTCAAAAAGGTGATGCAAACCCGCGGTGATCTTGCCACATCAAAACGTGGCGCAGGTTTTGGTTTCAGGCGCGCCTCAAACCCAAACCTGCGCCACGCCTTGACCTGGCCGCTTTAGAGCGGGATGTGGTTTGGTGGAATCGAAATCCCGCTCTAAGCGTTTGTTTTGTAACGAAATGTTTCCGATAAAGTGGTCGCCTGTACGTTGGCGTCCACTTTATCGGATTGCGCTCTAAAACCGGTAGCCAACCCCGATCGATATGACCGACGGATCCAGAGTGACATCGGAGGTCAGAGCACCGTTGTTGATTTTGGCATCGGTGCCATAGAACACCTTCTTGTAATCGATATTCAGCACCAGATTGTCCTTCAGTTTGACATTGGCACCTGCCTGAACGGCCGTTCCGAAACTATTCTTGAGTCGGACCTTGAAGCCGTTGAGGTCCTTGCCACCGTACCAGTTCATGTAGTTGATACCGGCGCCGACATAAGGGCTGACCTTTCCGCCGGTATTGAAGTGGTACTGGGCCGTGACAACCGGCGGCAGGACCCAGGTCTCATGCACCTCGACGTCGGTGGCGGGGCCCACCGCCTTGATGGTGTGCTTCGATGTTCCGAGTATCGCCTCGATGGCCACATGGTCCGTGACGAAGTAGGTAAACCCAAGGGTGGGAACTGTGCTGTCATTAACGGCGACGTCCAGTCCGCTGTCCACTCCGGCGGCTGTCAGGATGGCGCCCGATTCGTCCGGCGCTACGGTGGTTACGCGCGCCGTGACCTGCCAGGTACCCTTGAGGCCCGTCTCCTGCGCCGTCGCAGCGCCGCCGAAGCCGGTCAGGGCGATAAGCCCTATAAACAATGTGGTTTTTTCAATACGGGTCATCTTGGTCTCTCCTTTGCTGCCGTTGATGCGCCGTCCTTAGACCTGTCCGAAGCGGGATTCACCTGTACAACATGCCGCGCGTCAGGTTGACGCATGTATAGGAAAAAAACGTGCGAAAATACGTAAGTATTAATACGTATCTTGAAATATCGCTTAGGTCGGACAACAGTTTTCAGCATTCAAATTGTGTCCGCCATATGTCAATTTGATCTGGATCAATTCAGCGCCTGCCCGAACCTGTCATCCAGCTTTCCAACAATTGATCCTGCGTGCTGTTTTCAACGCCGGTCATGGCAGGCTTGAGTGAGGTTGCGTGGATATATGGGGCTGGATTCAGGCGTGTGGCGGAGCCTTACCCCTTGGCACGCCCCTGGTTCTGGCGCTGTTTATTGCCGGTCTGGGCGGCAGTCTCACCCACTGTGCGACCATGTGCTCGGGATTCGTTCTGGGCCAGTCAGCTGAGGTCCGGGATCAGGGCGGCTTTGCCCGTCTGCTGCTGCCCTACCATCTGGGCCGCGCGACAACCTACGCCGCGCTTGGCGCCGTCAGCGGGATCAGCCTGCGCTTGGTCGCGTCGGGTGAGGTTTTTGTCGTCCTTCGCCATCTGCTGCTGGTGCTGGTGGCCCTTACTTTTCTGGCGGTCTTCGCCGAACGATTTCTGCGCAAGGCCGGGCTCTCTCTGCCGGCCCTGCCCCTGCCACGGCCGTCCTGTGCGGTCTCAGCCATGGCCCGCCTGACGAAGGTGCGCGGGACGGCCGGCCGCTTTGGACTTGGGTTGGCGCTCGGCCTGCTGCCCTGTCCCGTGGTTTTCGCCGCCCTGATGGCATCGGCGGCCCATGGCGACCCCTGGCTGGGTGCCGCCGGCCTGTTCGCTTTTGCGCTGGGCACAATGCCCGCATTGATGGGGATAGGCCTGGCCGGCGGTCAAATTCTGAATAGCCATCCGCGACTGCGCGATGGCCTGAGCCTAGCGGCTCTCGGTATCAACGGCGTGGTCCTGCTGGCCCTTTCGGCCACATGACGCGCAACGGAGCACGACAGTGACAACAACCAGTCCGGCTTCGCCTCAGGCGGCACCACGGTACGATGAAACCATCATCAAATATTTCACCATCGCCGCCATGGCCTGGGCGATCGCGGGTTTCGTGGTCGGTCTGTTGCTGGCCCTGCAACTGGCCTGGCCGGTGTTCAACCTCGAGCCCTGGCTGAACTTCGGCCGTTTGCGGCCACTGCATACCTCTGCGGTGATCTTCGCCTTTGGCGGCAATATCCTTTTCGCCACCTCGTATCACGTCGTCCAGCGCACCTGCCATACCCGGCTCTACAGCGTCAAGGCGGCCTGGTTTCACTTTTGGGGCTACCAGGCCTTCATCCTGATGGCCGGCCTGGGCTACCTGTTCGGAGTCACGCAAGGCAAGGAATATGCCGAGCCGGAATGGTATGCCGACCTGTGGCTGACCGTGGTCTGGGTGGTCTATTTCGTCAACTACCTGATGACCCTGACGATGCGCAAAGAAAAGCATATCTATGTCGCCAACTGGTTCTTCCTGAGCTTTATTGTCACCGTAGCGATCCTGCACCTGGTCAATAACATCTCCTTGCCGATCTCGCTGGTCTCCGTGAAGAGCTATTCCTTTTGGGGCGGTGTGCAATCAGCCCTGATCCAGTGGTGGTACGGCCATAATGCCGTGGGCTTCTTCCTGACTGCCGGTTTTCTGGGGATGATGTACTACTACGTCCCGAAACAGGCCGATCGACCGGTCTATTCTTACCGTTTATCGATTATCCACTTCTGGTCGCTGATCTTTATCTACATCTGGGCGGGGCCTCACCATCTGCTTTACACGTCTCTGCCCGACTGGGCTCAGACGCTCGGTATGACCTTCTCGATCATGCTGTGGATGCCGTCGTGGGGCGGGATGATCAACGGCATGATGACCCTGTCGGGCGCCTGGCACAAGCTGCGCGACGATCCCGTCCTGCAGTTCATGATTATTGCCTTGAGTTTCTATGGCATGTCGACCTTTGAAGGTCCGCTGATGTCAATCAAGACCGTCAATTCCCTGTCGCACTATACCGAATGGACCATCGGCCATGTTCATGCCGGGGCTCTGGGCTGGGTCGCCTACATCTCGTTTGGCGCCATCTATTACCTGGTGCCGCACCTGTGGAAGAAGCCCGGCATGTATTCCAGGAGCCTGATCAGCCTGCACCTGTGGATATCGACGGTCGGTATCGTTGTCTACATCGCCTCGATGTGGGTGGCCGGCATCATGGAAGGCCTGATGTGGCGTGCCTACGACGACATGGGCTTCCTGACCTACAGCTTCGTCGAAACCGTCCAGGCCAAGCACATCTATTACATCATCCGTGCGGTCGGCGGTGGGCTGTTCCTGATCGGGGCACTGATCATGGTCTACAACATGTGGCGTACGATCAAGCTGCCATCGCCCACGGCCGGAGCCGCCGCACAGCCCGCGCTCGCGGCCGCCGAATAAGGAGAGCGACATGCTGGAATCGCACAAAAAACTCGAACGCAATTCGATCTTGCTTCTGATCTTCGCTGTCGTCGCTGTCTCCATTGGCGGCATTGTCGAGATCGTGCCCCTGTTTCGAATGGAAACCACCATCGAGCCGGTCAAGGGCGTACGTCCCCTGACGCCTCTGGAACTGGCGGGTCAGGACATATACCTGCGCGAGGGCTGTAACACCTGTCACTCGCAGCAGATTCGTCCGCTGCGCGACGAGGTTCAGCGTTACGGACACTACAGCCTGGCCGCGGAAAGCATGTACGATCATCCCTTTCAATGGGGATCGAAGCGGACCGGTCCGGACCTGGCCAGAGTCGGCGGCAAATACTCCAACACCTGGCATATCGAACACCTGACCGACCCACGCCAGGTTGTGCCGGAGTCGATCATGCCGCGGTATGGCTTCCTGGCCAGGACCGAAGTCCGTACGTGGGACATGGCGGACCGGATGAAGGCTCTGGCCGCGGTCGGTGTGCCCTATAGCCGTGACCATATCGCCAATGCCGTCATCGACCTGCAGATCCAGACCATGCCTGATGAGGACCCTACCGAGCTGCAAAAGCGCTACGGTCCAAAGGTGTCGCCGCAACTGTATGGCGGCAGCGCAGGCACACCCACGGAGATGGACGCCCTCGTGGCCTATCTCCAGCAACTGGGCACGCAGGTCGATTTTACTACCTACAACCCTGACTACGAGCTCAAGAAAAAAGCGGAAACCGTGAGATGAACACCACCTTTATCGGCCTGACCGTGCTGGTCGTCTTCACCCTCAGCTTCTCGGCTATCTGTGTGTGGGTCCTGTGGCCCAGCAACCGTGAGGCCATGAAGGCCCATGGCCTCATTCCCCTGCAGGAGGACGATAAGGACAATGGTTAAATCTCCCAAACCCCCGAAGTCCGAACCCGCCGGCGAGATCGATGCGGCGACCGGTGTCGAAACCACCGGTCACGAATGGGATGGCCTTAAGGAGCTCAACAATCCGGCGCCGCGATGGTGGCTGATCGTTTGGCTCATGACCATCATCTTTGCGGTCGGCTATTGGGTGGTCTACCCGGCTTGGCCGACCCTGGACGGACACAGCAAGGGCGTAGCGGGCTGGACTCAGTACAACAAACTGCAGCAGGATCAGGCGCAGATCACCCGGCGTCAGGGCGTCTATCTGCAGCGCTTTCACGTTGCCAGCTTCACACAGGTCAAGGACGACCCGGCGCTCTACGAATTTGCCCGGGCAGGTGGCGCCGTCGTGTTCAAGGAAAACTGTGCCGCCTGTCACGGTGCAGGCGGGGAAGGGCGTCGTGGCTATCCCAACCTCAACGATGACGACTGGTTATACGGCGGCAGTATCGACGATATCCATACGACGATCCAGGTCGGAATTCGGTCGGTAGACCCCGACACCCATTCTACCCTTATGCCGGCTTTTGGCGCCATTCTTCAGCCGCAGGAGATTGACGATCTGGCCGACTTTACCGGCCAGCTTCCCCAGGGGGTTCCGGCGGCGCCGTCCGCCGCCTGGAGCCGCGGTCAGGCCCTGTTTGCGACAAACTGCGTCTCCTGCCATGGCGCCGCCGGTGAGGGCAATCAGACCCTGGGTGCGCCGCGTCTCAACGATGCCATCTGGCTTTACGGTGGCGACAAGAAAGCTCTGGTCGAAACCATCACACGGGCGCGCGCCGGCGTCATGCCGTCGTGGAAACACCGTCTCAGTGCCGACGACCAGCGCATGGTGTCGATCTATGTCCATGGTCTGGGCGGGGGGGAATAGTCTGACTGCCCGGTTTGACCCGCGTCAAGGCGGGCGTCGCCGCCTCCGTTTAATGTTCACGTCCGTTCACGAGAGTAACCTGGTCCAATGGCCCAACTGTTCGAAAAGGCGCCAAAGATCTATCCGCGCCGGGTTGCGGGGTTGTTTCGTAACCTGAAGTGGGCGGCGATGCTGGGACTGTTAGGCATCTATTACGGCGCACCATGGCTGCGCTACGACCGCGGACCGCACGTCCCGGATCAGGCGATCCTGATCGACCTGACAGGTCAGCGCGGCTACTTCTTCGGCATCGAAATCTGGCCACAGGAAGTCTACCTCCTGGTCGGCATCCTGATACTCGCAGCCATCGGCCTGTTTTTCGTCACCTCGCTGCTGGGCCGTGCCTGGTGTGGCTATGCCTGCCCCCAGACGGTCTGGACAGATCTGTTTGTCTGGGTCGAACGCTTCGTCCAGGGCGACCGCAATGCCCGCAAACGTCTGGACGAAGCGCCGTGGAGCCTGGAAAAGCTGTGGAAGAAGACCCTGACCCATGCCGTCTGGCTGATCATCGGCCTGCTGACCGGCGGCGCCTGGGTCTTCTACTTCAACAATGCACCGGCGCTGGTCGACGGCATTGTGCACGGAACACTCAGTTCCGACGTTTGGGTGTGGATCGTCTCCTTGACCCTGTCGACCTACTTCATGGCAGGATTCGCCAGGGAGAATATCTGCAAATATGTTTGCCCCTATGCGCGATTTCAATCGGCCATGTTTGACCGCGACACCCTGATCATCTCCTATGCCCAGGAGCGCGGTGAACCGCGCGGCAGGCACAAGCAGGGGGAGAGCTGGGAAGGGCGCGGTCATTGTGTCGACTGTGACTCCTGCGTGGTGGTTTGTCCCATGGGGATCGATATCCGCGATGGTCTGCAGTACGAGTGCATTTCGTGCGGCCTGTGCATCGATGCCTGCAACCACGTCATGCAAAAGCTGATGCTGCCAAAGGGCCTCATTCACTATGACACGGAAACCAATCAGGAACGTCGAGCCGGCCAAATTGCCCGTGGCGAGCCAGCCACGCGCGGTCAGATGAAATGGATCCGGCCACGGACGGTCTTCTACGCTGGTATCATCTCGCTGGTCGGCGCATTGATGTTCGGGGCCATCGTCACGCGCACCCAGACCGACCTCAATATCATCCATAGCCGGTCGCCGCAGTATGTCCGGCTGTCGAACGGCGACATCCGCAACTCGTATCAGTTCAAGGTGTTGAACAAGACGCACTTCGACCGTGACTATGTCGTGACGGCGGAAGGCATCGCCGTCAGATCGATGGAACTTCTGGCCGCCGGCGATGTCGTCGTGCCGTCACTTCGCGTTCCGGCCAACAGCGTCGGCGAATTCCGCGTCCAGCTTGTCGCCCGGTCGGGCCAGGTTGGGCGTAAAGCCATCAGTTTCCATCTCATGGACCGCGACTCCGGAAAGGCAGCCTCGCATGTCAGCTATTTTATCCAGCCCTGACCCGGCCCCGAGCGCCGAACGTGACCGGCAGCGCGGCCGAATCGTGCCCTGGCTGATTGCCGCATTTTACGTCACCTTCATGTCGGCCTTCATTGGCTTCGTGGTCATCGCCTATAGCCACCCGCCCCACGCGGTTACCGAAAACGCCTATGAAAAGGGCCTGGCCTATAATGACACCCTGGCGCAGGCAAATGCTCAGGCTCAGATGGCCTGGCAATCGGACATCGCCTATGCTGACGGCCGCCTGATCTTTCGCTTGAGGGATCACGCTGGCGACGCAATCGAAGGCGCGCGCGTTCGCGCCTGGTTCGTTCATCCGTCCAACGGCACGCTGGATCGCGGTTTCGATCTGCGCCATGACGGCGCCGGTGCCTATTCAGTCGAGGCGCCGCTGCCGACGAAAGGCCTGTGGAACGTCCATGTGACAGCCGAACAAAAGGATCGCCAGTACCAGGCGGCCGCTCAGATCGAGGTCGATTGATGGCTATCATGCTGGTCCTCATTCCGCTGGCCATTGTCCTCGGCCTGGCTGGACTGGCGGCCTTCCTGTGGGCGTTGCACAACGGTCAGTTCGAGGATCTGGAGGACCACGCAGCGCGAATCCTGAAGCCGGATGACGATGTGTCATGACGGCGGCGATCGATTTCGGCTGTTTTGCTCGCGACGAGAACGACCGTCTGGCCACCTACATGCAGGTCGAAGGCATGCGCTGCGCCACGTGCGCCTGGAAGATCGAACAGGCGCTTATGGCGCATGCCGGGGTCGAGGCGCGCGTCAACATGTCGACCCAGCGCCTGCGCGTCACCTGGCCCAGGCTATCGGGTCCTGACCGGGCCAATTCTTTCGCGCAAGAGCTGGAATCTCTTGGCTTTCATGTCGCCCCGTTCGATCCCGACGGCAAGGCGCAGGCAGCGCGGGCCGAGGAACGGTTTTTGCTGGCCTGCCTGGCCGTCGCCGGTTTTGCCACCCTTGCCGTGATGCTGTTCGTCGACCCATTGTGGTTCCTGCCGGAAGCTTCGCTGAACGGGGCGACGCGCGATCTGATGCACTGGGTCATGGGGCTGATTGCCATGCCGGCGACCCTTTATAGTGGCCGCCCCTTCTTCCGGTCGGCCCTTTCGGCCCTGCGTCACGGCCGCACAAACATGGACGTGCCAATCTCCCTGGCCGTCATCCTGGCCAATGCGCTGTCGCTGTTCGAAACCGTACGCCACGGGCAGTATGTCTATTTCGACGCCGCGATCATGCTGCTCTTTTTCCTGCTCATCGGGCGCTATCTCGACGTCAAGGCCCGAGCCGTTGCGCGAGACGCAGCACTGGGGCTATTGGCCATGCTCGAAGGCACGGCTCGTGTCATCGAGGAAGCCGGCATCCGCTGCGTCCGTATTCGTGATCTGCAACCGGGCCAGACCCTGCTGGTCGCTGCCGGGGAAAAGGTTGCCGCCGATGGTGTGGTCCTGACCGGGACGTCCGAGCTGGACACGCGGCTGGTGACCGGCGAGACCGTCCCTCGCCCGGTGACTGTGGGCGATAAGCTCCATGCCGGCACGATCAACCAATCGGCGCCCCTGACGGTTGCCATCGCAGCGGCAGCGGACTCAAGCCTGCTGTCGAACATCGTCGCCCTGATGGAAAAAGCCGAGCAGTCGCAGTCCCCCTTTCGCCGCCTGGCTGATCGCGTCGCCGAGCTTTATGCGCCGGTGGTCCACGGTCTTGCTCTGACGACGTTCATCGGCTGGCTCGTCTGGGATGCGCTCATGGGGTCGAGCCTGCGTTGGGAAGAGGCACTTCTGAAAGCCATGGCCGTGTTGATCATCACCTGTCCCTGCGCGCTCGGCCTGGCCGTGCCGGTGGTCCATGTGCTGGCGTCGTCGCACCTGTTCTCACGTGGCATCCTGGTCAAGTCGGGCGACGCGCTCGAGGCCCTGGCCGAAGTCGATACCGTCGTCTTTGACAAGACAGGCACCTTGACCCGGGGAGAGCCGCAATGGGTCAATACCCATGTCCTTACGGGTGCGGATCTTGCCCTGGCTACAGCCATGGCCGCGCAGTCACGTCATCCCCTGTCACAGGCGCTGGCCCGCCATGGCGAAGGTCTCGACCTGCCGACCGTTGTGGTCCGCGATCATCCGGGCGCCGGGCTGGAGGCTGAGTTTGACGGTGAACGTATCCAACTGGGCAAGGCGGCTTGGCTGGACATTGCGGCCAGCAGCGACACCGCCATGGAACTATGGTACCGGCGCAGCAACGCGCCCTTCGTGCGTCTGAAGTTCTCCGATCTCGAGCGTGAGGACGCCCAGGATACGATCTTCAGGCTGGCCGGGCGCGGGCTGCATATCGTCATGCTGTCGGGAGATCGCAGGCCCGTTGCCGCCGCTCTGGCCGCGCGTCTGGGCATTTCCGATGTCCGCGCCGAACTGGATCCGGTTGCAAAGGTGGCAGCAATACAGGCCATGACCGACGCCGGCAAGCGGGTGGTGATGATCGGCGACGGTCTGAACGACGCCGCGGCCCTGACGGCGGCGACGGTGTCGATGTCGCCGGCCAGCGGCGTCGACATCACCCAGACCGCTGCAGATTTTGTCTATCGCGGAGATGGCCTTTCGTCGGTTGTTACGGCCTTTGACGTCGCGAGGCGCGCGCGCCGACTGGTGCGTCAGAACGTTTTCCTGTCCCTGGCCTACAATCTGGTCGCCGTACCGGCCGCCATTCTGGGACTGGTGACGCCATTGATTGCCGCGATCGCCATGTCGGCCTCGTCGCTGGTTGTCGTGTTGAATGCCTTACGGCTGAAATGGCGGACGCCGGCATGAACAGGTTCAATCCGCGCCGGGGCAAGACCGCCCGGCGGGGCGTAATTTCGCGTTTTTTTGATCTGCGACAAGGCGGGCCGGAGCAGATGGGTTAGTGCGGATCTGTGGGCGGCTGTGACTCACGATTCCGTCCCGTGCAGGCAAGGAAAGCTGAGATGCATTCGAACGAACGGTCCTGGCAGGAACACGATCATCTGCAATGGCTGGGCAGGGAAGCGCCACGCTATACCAGCTACCCATCGGCGCATCATTTTGCGCCCGTTACCACGACGACCTATGCGTCCTGGCTGCAGGCTCTGACACCGCAGACGAGCGTCGGGCTTTATGTCCATGTGCCATTTTGCGAACAGATGTGCTGGTTCTGCGGGTGCAACACCCAGATAACGCGCCGTTACGACCCGGTCGAAGCCTATGTCGACAACCTCATCGCCGAAATCCGCCTGATCTTTGATGTCCTGGCGTTCCGACCGCGCGTCCACGCCTTGCATTTTGGCGGCGGTTCGCCCGGTATTCTGACGCCGGCCAGCCTGACCCGGTTGATGACCGTTCTGCATCAGACCTTCGATATTGAGGCGGGGGCAGAGATTTCAATTGAACTGGATCCGCGCCGCGTCAGCCGTGATAAGGTTCTGGCCTACACCCTGGCGGGTTTCAACCGCGTCAGTCTCGGCGTGCAGGATACACAGGCGCAGGTCCAGGCGGCGATCAACCGCATCCAGCCCATGGACGAGGTCAGGAAAGCCTGTGATCTGCTGTATGCGCACGATATCGCAGACCTCGGGATCGACCTCATCTATGGCCTGCCGCATCAGACGGCAACCACCCTTGAAAGCACCCTTGAAGACGTTTCCAGACTGGCCCCCAGCCGGATCAGCGCCTTCTCCTATGCCCACGTTCCCTGGGTGAAAAAGCACCAGCGTCTGATCGACGCGGCCGCGCTGCCCGATACGGGGGAGAAGGCGCGGCAATATCTTCAGATCGCTTCGCAACTGCAGGCCATGGGCTATGTCGCCGTCGGCATCGACCACTTCGCACGCGCGGACGATGGTCTGGCCCGGGCAGTCCGCGACCGCACGCTGCGGCGCAATTTCATGGGCTATACCGACCTGCCCAATGATCGTCTCATTGGTCTGGGCGCCTCTTCCATCAGCGGTCTGGATCAGGGTCTGGCCCAGAATATCACCCAGGCCACCAGCTACCAGACGGCGGTGAAGAGCGGCGTTCTGCCCACCGTCCGGGGATGGGCGTACCGTGGCGATGATCGCGTCCGCGGCGAAATCATCAGCCAGCTCATGTGTTTTTTCCGCGTCGACCTGGGGGAAATACTCGCCCGTCTCGGCCGCGCCCTTGATGATCTGGATCAGGAACTGGACGCCCTGGCCCCCTTTGCAGAGGCGGGCCTGGTGACGATCGACAAACGGGTTGTGACCTTCGACAATCCGCTGAAAATGTTGGTGCGACCGGTCGCGTGCGTTTTTGACCGCTACGCCAGCCGTGAAGATGGCACGCAGCGCTACTCAAGAGTGGCGTGACCGGTTATGAATTTTTAAGACGCTGCTGCAATCCTTTGCGAAAATCAATCGGGGATTGCCTGTGAAGCGGCTTTTTAAGCAAGTGAAGTCCTGGCTGGATCCCCTCGCCCTCGGCGTCGGGGTAACAATCTTTGCCGGATCGGTGGTGGCGGGAGGATTTATCTATCACCAAACCGTCGAGCAACTCGACGCGATTGTCGACGGGCGGTTGCGCAATCTGGCGGTTATGGCAGCCGATATGACCGATGTGGATCTGCACGCCACCATGGTCCGACCGGAACAGAAGGCGGACGCGGACTACCGGCGCCTGATTGCGCCTTACCTGAGCATCCTCAAGGCGAATGACGACCTCATCTATGTCTATACCGTCGTGCCGTGCAGCAAAGCGACCTGCATCGTTCTCGACGCGGCCCTTCCACGGGCGGGCGAAACGGTCATTCCATCAGATGTCATGCAAGTGTATGAAGAGCCTTCGCCGACCCTGGTCAAGGCGCTTCGATCCGGGCAGGCCATCGTTGAGAGTGAGCCCTATACCGACGAATACGGCACCTTCCTGAGCGCCTATGCGCCGATCTATCGCAATGGCGTCCAGGCCGGCATTGTCGGTGTCGATATGAGCGTCCGGCAATATCAGGCCAAGGTAGCGCTTATCCGCGGCGCCCTTGAGGTGGGTTTGGCCCTGGCAGGGCTGTTTGCTGTGGCTTTCTCAGCTCTGATAGCCGTTCTGCGCCGCAGAAATGCTGAGCTGCTGGGAAAATACCGTTCGATTATCACGCACATATC
This sequence comes from Asticcacaulis sp. AC402, assembly GCF_000495835.1. Taxonomy (GTDB): domain Bacteria; phylum Pseudomonadota; class Alphaproteobacteria; order Caulobacterales; family Caulobacteraceae; genus Asticcacaulis. The sequence goes on along the minus strand of NZ_AWGC01000001.1, from coordinate 113,729 downwards.
CGCCGTCATTTTCGAATGCCGGCTGGATGACAATCTGACCATCCAGTTCGTCAATAACCATATCGAAGCTCTGACGGGCTATCCGGCTTCCGACTTCGTCCAAGGCAGGGAGCGGCATTTCGCCGACCTGATCCCCGATGCCGAGCGCGCGGCTGTGCTTCAGGGGTTGCGACGCCAGTTGGAATCCGCCGACCGGTTCGAAATCGAATTCCGCCTCCAGCCGCGCTCTGGTCCTGACGGTAGTTCGCGCCGGCCGGTCTGGGTCCGCGTCAACGGCCACGTCAAATCGAGAGACGGCGATGGCGTCATTACCATCGAGGGCTTCATGCAGGACATTACCCTGCGCAAGGCCACGGAGGCCAAGGTGGCTGATAGCGAAAAGCAGTTTCGCGCCCTGGCCGACAGCACGCCCAACCTGCTGTGGATCACCGATCTCGACGGAGACTGCATTTTCTTCAACCGGACCTGGCTTGATTTTCGCGGCCAGACACTGACCGAGGAAATGGACGCCGGTTGGCTGGCGAACGTGCATGGCGAAGACGTCGCAGCCTGTGCCGACAAGTTTGCGGAAGGTGTCGCGCAGCAAAGGGCCTTCCAGTGCTGGTTCCGGTTGAGACGCGTCGATGGCGACTATCGCTGGATGCTGGCCAATGCCACACCACGCATCAACAGCGCCGGGCGCTGCGAGGGCTTCATCATGGCGGCCACCGACATTACCGACCGAAAGGCCTTCGAGACCCGCCTGAAACGTACCGCGCAGCATCTCGAGATCTTCTTCCGTCACACCCCCGCGGCCATCGCCGTCTTCAACATCGAACTGCGCCACCTGATGGTGTCTGAGCGCTGGCGCAGTGACTACGGCCTGCACGACAGCGATCCGATCGGGCGGACGCTGTATCAGGTTGCGCCGGAGCAGGCTGAGTTCTGGCATGACGAGCATCGCCGTTGCCTGTCCGGTGAGATCGTTACCAATGCCGGCGCTCTGGTGCCCATGCCGGGCGGAGGGGAGGAATGGATCAGCTACGCCTTCCATCCGTGGTATGAGGACGACATGGTCATGGGCATCATCATGTTCACCGAGGTCATCACCGAGCGCAAGCGCCTGGAGGGTGAGCTGACCCAGCACCGTGATCACCTGCAATCACTCGTCGAGGCGCAGACATCGGACTTGAGGCAGGCCAAGGAACAGGCGGAGGCCTCGGTGCGCGCCAAGTCGGAATTTCTATCCAACATGTCGCACGAACTACGCACGCCGATGCACGCCATTCTGAACTACGCCGTTATGGGAGAGAAGCGCCTGGTCAGCTTGCCGGCGGGCGATGCCAGCGAAAAGCTGGCAAAGTATCTCGGCAATATCCAGACCGCCGGATCGCGCCTGCTCGGCCTGCTCAACAACCTGTTGGACTTGGCGAAACTGGAATCGGGCAAGATGACGTTTGACCTGGCGTCGAACGATCTGCGCAACGTCATTGAACACAGCTGCATGGAACTGGACTCGCTGGTTAAGGCGCGCCACCTCAATCTTTCGGTGGCCTGGAAGACTGCCGATACGGTCGTGACGATCGATCGCGGACGCATGATCCAGGTCTTGGTCAATCTCTTGTCCAATGCCATCAAGTTTTCGCCGGAGGGCGGCGATGTGACAGTGTGCGTCGAAGATACGCCTGATGGGCTGGTGTGTTCTGTGAGCGATGAGGGGCCCGGCGTCCCGGACGGTGAACTCGAGCACATTTTTGAGACCTTCGTCCAGTCGAGCCAGACGCGTTCGGGCGCGGGCGGGACGGGGCTCGGCTTGTCGATCTGCCGCCAGATCATTGACGCCCACGGCGGCACGATCTGGGCAGAAAACCTGGCACCCAGGGGTGCGCGCCTGACCTTCGTATTGCCGCGTGAAAGCGTCGAAATCGCCCTTGCCGGTTAAGCTTCAGCGCAATCCGATAAAGTGTTCAGCACGTTTCGGATAGATTGCGCGACAAAACAAAAACCTCGAGCGGGATGGCGATTCTACCTAAAGCCATCCTGCCCTGGCGGTGACGAGGAGACAAACATGGATTCGCAAACCCGACCCAAGATTTTGGCTGTCGACGACGAAGATTTCAATCTCGACATTCTGGGTGAGATACTGGATGACGCCGGTTATAATCCCGTTCTGGCAGTCGATGGCCGCGAAGCCCTGGCCCTGCTTGACCTGCATCCCGATATAGAGGTTATCGTCCTTGATCGGATGATGCCGAACATGGACGGCATGGCCTGCCTGTCCGCCTTGAAGGCCGAGCCAAGATTCCGCGACATCCCGGTCATCATGCAGACGGCGGCAGCGTCGCATGATCAGGTGCGACAAGGCATCGAGGCCGGGGTTTTCTATTACCTGACCAAGCCCTATGCGGCGGAGATTCTTCTCAGCCTGGTCCGTTCCGCCCTGGACGACGCCCGCCGCCGCAAAGAGCTGCTCGGCGACGTTCGCCGCCACCGCAAGGTCCTGGGGTTGTTGCAGCATGGGACTTTCCGGTTTCGCACGCTTGAGGATGCCCGCAACCTCGCTGTCTTCATTGCCAACTGCTTTCCCGAACCGGAACGCGTTGTCTACGGTCTGAGCGAATTGATGATCAACGCTGTCGAGCATGGCAACCTGGGGATCAGCTACGCCGAAAAGACGAAACTGGTGGTCGAAGGCGAATGGGAGGCGGAGGTCGACCGCCGTCTGGCCCTTGCCGATCAAGCGCAGCGCTTTGCCGAATTGACAATCGAGTCTCGCGCTGACGAGGTCAGTGTCTGCATTGAGGACAAAGGCGCCGGCTTCGCGTTCCAGTCATACCTTGAGCTCAGCCCTGAACGCGCTACCGATCCGCATGGCCGCGGTATAGCGACCGCGCGCCTGCTGTCGTTTGATACCCTGGTTTACGAAGGTAAAGGCAACCGTGTCCGGTGTGTCGTTAACCTGTCGGGTGAGGAGGGTTCATCCCGAAACGGGTGACTCACGTTTCTGGATGGGCGTGACAAAAAAAGCTAGAGCGCAATCCGATAAAGTGTGCAGCACTTTTCGGATAAATTGCGCGACAAAACAAAAACTTAGAGCGAGATGGCGATTCTACCTAAAGCTATCTCGCTATAAGCGTTAACAGACGTAAATTGCGTAGAAATTTACTGCAAAACACTGAAAGTATCGAATTTCATTTGAAATGGAAAAGAACTGATGGTGCCCCCCGTTAAGTAGGCGGAAACCAATATCCTATAATTACGAAATGGATTGCAGCGTCGCAGCAAAAAGGCATCGCGGAGTCCAGGTCATGTTCAATCTAAACTTGCCGACGGTGATAGATAGCGCTGCGGCGGAGTCATTGAAGGTCTCTCTGCTCGGGCAGATGGGAAGCCACACGCCCTGCCGGATCGATGGCGGCCGCGTCGAACGTATCGGCACAGCCGGTCTTCAGGTTCTGTGGTCCGCCCGGCTCAGCTTCGCTGCACAGGGTCTGGAGTTTGACATCACCCCGCTGTCACCGGCCTTGACCCAGGCGCTCGCCATGGCCGGCCTGGACGGCCCCGAGCATTTCAACCTCCTCAAGGAACCGCACTAACATGTCGAAGCGCGTACTTGCCGTAGACGATTCCAAAACCATGCGTGACATGGTCTCATTTACTCTTCGCAACGCCGGCTTTGAGGTCTTTGAAGCCGAGGACGGCGTCAAGGCCCTGGCCGTCGTCAAGACACAACCCGTCGATGTTATCCTCACCGACATTAACATGCCGAACATGGACGGTGTCACCCTGGTCAGGGAATTGCGCGCCCAGCCGCAGTTTCGCTCAACGCCCATCCTGATCCTGACCACGGAGGGTGGCGAAGACAAGAAGGCCGCCGGCCGTGCTGCCGGTGCGACAGGCTGGATCGTCAAGCCTTTTGCGCCTGACAAACTGGTTGCGGTCGTCAACAAGGTCTGCCCGTAGCCGTCATGTCGACCCAAGCCCGCAACGACTACGCTCAGTTTCGCCAGACCTTCTTCGCCGAAAGCGCGGAGATGCTGGCCGATATGGATGATCGTCTGGAGGTCCTGAAGTCCGGGCGTCTGGATCGTGAGGAGCTGGACGCCGTTTTTCGCGCGGTACATTCGATCAAGGCCGGCGCGGGCATGTTCGATTACCGCCGCCTCGTCGAGTTCGCCCACGGGTTCGAGGCCCTTTTGGATCGATTGCGCGACGGCCGTATGGCCGTCAACCCAGCGGTCGCCGGTCTGATTATTCGTGCGGCCGACATTCTGGCCGAACTGGTCGCCGCGGCCCAGGCCGAACGGTCGGCACCGGATGATGCGGGTGCCGACGTCATGACGGCCATCAACACCTTGATGGCCGTCGAAAGCGTCTCCGCCGCGACGGCACCCATCTTGCCGCCGGTGAATTGTGAATCGCGCTGCGTCGAGATCCGTTTCGTCCCGCATGCCGACTTGTTGCGCAAGGCAAATGAGCCACTGCTGGTCATCCGCGAGTTGTCGACCCTGGGGCGTTTGACGACAGCTTGCGACGCGAGCCGGGTTCCTATGCTGGAACGGATCGATACACAGGACTGCTATCTTTCGTGGACCTTCGTCCTCGAAACAGAAGCAGCGGAGGAGGCGATTCGTGAGGTCTTCGAATTTGTTGAAGACGATGCCGAAATTTCTCACGAAGTCCGCACACCCGTTGCTTCCGAAGATGAAGGATTCGGTCTGTGGCTTGAGACACCTGTCCTTGAAGATGTCGCCGACGCTGCCCGAGAACAGACCCCTGCTTCGGTGGTAAATGTGGATTATGGAGCCAAACGGCCGGCGGTCCAGACCTCTATTCGCGTCGAACTGTCGCGTGTCGACAAACTGGTTGATATGGTCGGCGAACTGGTCATATCCCAGGCCATGCTGCGACAGGAGCTGGCGAGCCATAACCTGCCGGTTGTCGACGGTCTGGAATCGCTCGATGCTCTGACACGCGAACTGCAGGATTGCGTGATGGCCATCCGGATGCAGCCCGTCCGGTCCGTCTTTGCGCGGATGCCACGCCTTGTTCGCGATGTCGCCGCCAGGCTCGACAAGCAGGTTCGCCTCATCATGGTTGGCGAACAGACGGAACTCGACAAAACGGTGATCGAAGAGCTGTCGGATCCGCTGACCCATATGATCCGCAACAGCGTGGACCACGGTATCGAAAGTCCCGCTGTCAGATGTGCGGCGGGAAAATCTGCCGAAGGCACGATCACACTCAATGCCAGCCAGGTTGGCAGCAACATCCTGATCCAGATTGAGGACGACGGCGCCGGGATCGATCGCGCGCGCCTGGTGGCCAAGGCAATCGAAAAAGGGATTGTCCCTCCCGGCACCGTCCTTGGCGATGACGAGGCCCTCGACCTCATCTTTGCCCCGGGATTCTCAACGGCCCAGACCGTTTCCGACGTGTCCGGCCGCGGCGTTGGCATGGATGTCGTCCGCCGTAATATTCAGAAAATAGGCGGCCGGATTCAGGTGAACTCCGTCGCCGGCCACGGTACCCGTTTTACCCTGATCATCCCCCTGACTCTTGCCGTTCTGGACGGCATGCTGATTTCTGTTGGTTCGGAACGCTACATTCTCCCTCTGACATCCATCGTCGAAAGTTTCCGGCCGGCTTCAGGTCAGATCCGCGAATTGTCCGGTGGCGGCCGCATTGTCAGTGTCCGCGGTGACTATGTTCCTCTTCTGGGACTGGGAAGGGTTTTCGGCGTCGCCGATGCCGTTCACGACCCGGTTCTGGGCCTTGTCGTTCTGGTTGAGACAGCGACCGGTGGCCGTCTCGGCCTCGTGGTTGACGGCCTGATTGGTCAGCAGCAGGTGGTCATTAAATCCTTGCAGGCAAATTTCACCGCCGTACCGGGCATTTCCGGCGGCACGATACTGGGCGACGGCCGCGTCGCCCTCATTCTCGACATCGAACAATTGGCCAGTCTTAAGGAGACCGCTGCATGAGCGAATTTCAGCGCACCTATGAAGACACCCTGGGCATGATCGGACGTGGCGCCGACCAAAACGGCGTGCGTCAGTTCATCAGTTTCCGGGTGGGGACGGAAGACTACGCGATCGACATCCTGGCCGTTCGCGAAATCAAGGGCTGGACACGGACGACCGTGCTCCCCAACCAGCCAGACTATGTTCGTGGCGTGCTGAACCTGCGCGGCGCCATCGTGCCGGTTTTCGATCTGCGCAGCCGCTTCGGACAGGGACCCACAGAGGCTACGGCCAAACACGTCGTCGTCATCGTCGCTGTCGGAGATCGTCTCGTCGGCCTTCTGGTCGACCAGGTCAGCGATATTCTGAGCGTCGCCGACGACAATATCGGAGCGGTACCCGAGACATCGATTCGCGGCGACCACCGCTACCTGGCCGGCATCATCACCCAGGGCGACACCATGGTCGTTCTGCTGGCGCTCGACACCCTATTCGACACCCTGACCCTTCCGGGCGACCAGCCCGCCCACGAAACCGCCGCCTGACCACGGCACCAGAGGAATATGTCCATGCTTTCGCTGAACAATATCAAGCTTCGCGGCAAACTGGCCCTGATCGTCGGCACGCTCAGCGTGCCGCTGGTGATCATGTCCGGTCTGTTTATCAATACCAACCTTCAGGACATCGGCTTCGCCGAAAAGGAACGGGTCGGTACAGCCTATCTGCGTCCGGTGTGGCAGACCTTGTCAGCCCTCTATGCCGCCGTGGAAGACGGCCAGGCGCCTCAGGCCCATCTGGGTGGTGAAAGCCTCGCCGAGGCGACGAACCTGGCCCAAAAGCTGGGTATCGATCCTGTCTATCAAGAGACCCGCAAGGCCCTTGATGGCCTTGGTTTTCCGGCGCGGCCGATCGAATCGGCGCAGGCCGCATCGAGCGCAGTTACTGCCGTGTCGGCGCTGGTGGCCGAAGTCGGCAATGAGAGCAATCTCACCCTGGATCCGGATATCGACACCTACTATCTCCAGAATATCATTACGGTGAACCTGCCGACAATGGGAGGTCGCAACAACGATGCCTATCAGGTCGTTCTGGCCCAGGTGGATAAGCCAGTGACGACGAAATTCGCTGTCGACCTGGGCAGTCTGCTGGGTGCGCTGCGAGAAGCCGAGGCGGCGACCGTGGCATCGGCGCAAAGCGCACTCAAGGGGACCAAGGACTCCGCTGTGTCAGGCCGGATCAATCCGGCGGTGGCAACGTTCACGGCGGCAAACAAGGCCTACACCGACGAACTTCAGCGCCTGCTGGACCGCACCCAAGTGGGAGGACGTATCACCGGCGCGGATATGGAGGTCCTGCTACCACTCCATGAGAAGCTTGAGGCGGCCTACGATACCCTTTGGGTGACGTCAGCCGATGAACTTGACCGCCTGCTCCAGGCCCGCATTGCCGGCATTTGGCTTAATATGCTGACCTTGCTGGCAATCGCCGGCGCTATAGCTGCCGCGGCGATCGGTCTTGCCGCCTTCATCGCACTGGAGATATCCGGCACGATCGGTCGTTTGAGCACGGTGATGACGAAACTGGCGAACGACGATTTCGATGTCACCGTACCCGGCGCGAACCGGCGTGACGAGGTCGGCGCCATGGCCAGGAGCGTCGAAGTCTTCAAGCAAAATGGCATAACCAGCAAACGCATCGCCGGCGAAAATCTGCGGATCAAGGTCGCGCTCGACAACTGCTCGACCAATGTCATGATGGCCGACCCCGAAGGCAAGATTATTTATCTCAACACGTCCGTCCGTGCGATGATGTCGAATGCAGAAAGCGACCTGCGCGCCGCTTTGCCGAACTTCGACGCGTCTAAGCTGGATGGCGCAAACATCGATGTCTTCCATAAAAATCCGGCGCATCAGCGCGGAATGCTGGAGCGGCTGACGACAACCTTTAAAACCCAGATCAAGGTTGGCACGCGTCAGTTCGACCTGACCGCCAGTCCCGTTATTGATGACGCCGGTCAGCGCCTCGGCTCGGTCGTGGAATGGAAGGACATTACGGCCGAAAAGCACATCGAGGGTGAAGTCGATCGCGTCGTCCAGGCTGCTGTTGAGGGTGACTTCAGTGAACGCCTCGAGCTTGAGGGCAAGACCGGCTTTATGCGCAACCTGGCCGAGGCCATGAATCGCCTGTGCGAAAACACGGCCGAGAGCCTGAACGAGGTTTCGATCCATCTTGGTTATCTGGCCGAAGGTGACCTGACCCGCCGGATCGAAAATTCCTATAGCGGTCTGTTTGAAGACCTGAAGAACAAGCTGAATGAGACCTCGGACAAGCTTTGCGTTATTGTTGAGCAGGTCACGGCTGGCGCCGGCGAGATCAAGGTTGCCACGGCCGAAATCACCGCCGGCACCAACGACCTGTCGCAGCGGACCGAGCAGCAGGCGTCGAGCCTGCAGGAGACTGCCTCTTCGATGGAAGAGATTGCCTCGACCATCAAGCAGAATGCCGACAATGCCCAACAGGCCAGCAAGCTGGCCGGAACGGCCTCCCAGGTCGCCGGCAAGGGCGGTGAGGTCGTCTCCCAGGCGGTCCAGGCCATGTCGCGTATCGAAGCATCGTCGCAGAAGATTTCCGACATTATCGGGGTCATCGACGAAATCGCCTTCCAGACCAATCTGCTGGCCCTTAACGCTGCGGTCGAAGCGGCGCGGGCAGGGGATGCCGGGAAAGGCTTTGCCGTCGTCGCTGCCGAGGTCCGCTCCCTGGCCCAGCGTTCATCGGGCGCCGCCAAGGACATCAAGACCCTGATCGCAGCCTCCGGCAACGAGGTCAAGGATGGCGTCAGGCTGGTCAATGATGCCGGCGGCGCCTTGACCGAAATCGTCGGTTCGATCCGCCAGGTGGCTGAAATCGTCTCGGAAATCGCCGCGGCTTCCAAGGAGCAGTCGGTCGGTGTCGAGGAAATCAACACGGCTGTTTCCCAGATGGATGAAATGACCCAGCAGAACTCGGCCCTGGTCGAAGAGAACGCGGCTTCATCGCGCATGTTGCAGGACCAGGCGGAGAATATGCACAGCCGCATGGCCTATTTCAGCCTGCCACACGCCGTTTCACAACGCGATGCCGTCCGGCCGGTCGAGGTTGCGCGCAACCCCGCACCGGCGCCGCGCAAGGCGGCTGCACGCCGGGTCGCCGGCGGTGCGGCGCGGCTCCAGGATGACCTGCGCTCGGCCATGGACGCCGATTGGGCGGAATTCTGATCGAACACGGGTAAGTCTTGCGCGACCGCCGGCCCGCCTGGGCTGGCGGCGCGCTCATCTCAGAAATGAGTCGAAGTAAAATGGCATTGGCGAGAAAATCGGTCGTCCGCGATCTGGACAGCGTAGAGTTCGACTTCTCGCGCAAGGATTTTGACGTGCTGGCGGCGCTGGTCCACCAGCATACCGGCATAGTTCTGGGCCCGAACAAACAGTTCATGGTCTATTCCCGCCTGACGCGACGCCTGCGTGAGCGCGGATTGACGCGCTTTGACGACTATATCGACGTATTGAATTCGAAGAACGGCGAGGACGAGTTTCGCGCCTTTATCAATGCCATGACGACGAACCTGACGCGGTTCTTTCGTGAGAAGCATCATTTCGAATACCTCGCTCAGACCATCCTGCCGCTGCTTCGGGTGTCACGCCCCGACCGCCGGCTCAGAATCTGGTCGGCGGGATGTTCTTCGGGCGAAGAGCCCTATTCGATCGCCATGACGCTGCAGGAGCATTTTCCGGAATTGCCAAGGTGGGACGCCCGCATCCTGGCCACCGATATCGATACCAACATGGTGGCGAAAGGCGCCGCCGGCCTGTATCCCGCCGATGCCTTCGACGGAGTCGATGCTGACCTGCGTCAGCGCTACTTTACCGAAGCCGGCGCCGCCCTGCGCGCCAAGGACAATTTGCGTCACCTGACCGCCTTCAAGCCGCTCAACCTGTTGCAGCCCTGGCCCGTGAAGGGCCCCTTTGACGTTATCTTCTGCCGTAATGTGATGATCTATTTCGACAATCCGACCAAGACCGAACTGATACGGCGGTTCGCTGGCCTGCTCCGTCCCGGTGGCTGGCTGATTGTCGGCCATTCCGAAACACTTCTGGACCAGCAGGCGCTGTTTTCGCTGTGCGGCCGGACCATCTACCGCAGACTCGGATCACAGCCCGGTCGGGATGTGACGCCATGACCGTGCCCATGGAGCGTCATATCGCCCGGACGCGCATCCGCGATTCCCGCCTGGGCCAGCACAATGTCCGTGTCAATCCCGGCGAATATTTCGTCACCGGTGACAGCAGCGTCATGATCATCACTGTGCTCGGATCCTGCATAGCGGCCTGCATCCGCAACCCGCTCAACGGCTTTGGCGGCATGAACCATTTCATGTTGCCGCAAAGTGATGAGGGTGAATGGAACGGCGTTTCGTCACATATGCGTTATGGCAACCACGCCATGGAAAACCTGATCAATGAAGTGATGAAATCCGGGTGCCGACGCTCTGAAATGGAAATAAAACTCTTCGGGGGCGCCAACATGTATGTCGGCACTAGCGAGATCGGCGCCAAGAATGCCCGGTTTGTCACTGATTATCTCAGGGAAGAGGGGCTGAAGGCAATAGCCAGCGACCTGGGCGGGCATCACGGCCGACGCATCCATTACTGGCCGGCGACGGGCAAGGTCAAACGCCTCCTTCTGACCGGCGGCGAAGACAGCCGTGTCGCCACGGCCGAAACCACCTATCGCTCGCGTCTGGCTGCAGCCCCGGTCGAGGGCGATATTGAGCTGTTTGGTTAGAGGCCGATATGAAACCGCCCATTCGCGTACTTATCATCGACGACTCGGCCCTGATGCGCCAGATGCTGACCGCTGTCCTGAGCCAGGACCCGGACATTCACGTCGTCGATACCGCTGCCGATCCCCTGATCGCGCGTGAGAAGATCAAGAAGCATAACCCCGATGTCATTACCCTCGACGTCGAAATGCCGCGGATGAATGGTCTTGAATTTCTGTCGCGGCTGATGGCCCTGCGCCCGATGCCAGTTGTCATGATCTCGTCCCTGACCGCCTCCGGTGCGGACGCGGCCCTGCGCGCGCTTGACTTGGGGGCATTCGACGTTGTCGGCAAGCCTTCGGGATTCATGTCCGACGGCATGATGGCCCTGGGTGACGAGATTCGCGCTAAGGTCCGGATGGCGGCGGCCAGCCGGATCGAGGTCCCGCCTGCCGCCACGCCCGTTCGGCGTCCCGCCACAAAGCCGGGCACAAACCTGGTGGCTGACCGGATCATCGCCATCGGTGCGTCGACGGGGGGCGTGCCCGCCTTGACGGCCGTGTTATCCGCCTTGCCGGTCGATATGCCACCCATTGTCATTGTTCAGCATATGCCCGCCAGTTTTACCGCCCGATTCGCGGCGCGTCTCAACGAACTATGCGCAGTCAAGATTTACGAAGGTCAGGACGGCCAGACGTTGCGGCCCGGTGAAGTCTATGTCGCGCCCGGCGGCCGGATGATGCGGGTAAGGCCAGCGCCGGGAAACTTTCGACTGGCAGTGAGCGACGAAACCGCGGTCGGCGGTTTCTGTCCGTCAGTTGATGTTCTCTTCCAATCCGTCGCCGACACCTGCGGCAAGCGTGCCGTTGGCGTAATCCTGACGGGTATGGGGCGCGACGGCGCCGAAGGTTTATTGCAATTGCGCAGGTGTGGCGCCGCCACCCTTGGTCAGGATGAAGCCAGTTGTGTCGTTTATGGCATGCCGCGCGTGGCCGCGGAACTGGGGGCCGTTGAACGGCAACTGCCCCCCGCGCGCATGGCCCAGGCCCTGATCGACCTGTGCACCCATCCTCTTGTCCGTACAGGTTGATACCATGTCCCTGATATCCTTTCTGAAACGGCGCGAGCCCGAAATCACAAGAGTCGAGGCGGTTCCACCGACCGCGCCGGAACTCCCGGCGGGCCTGCTGCAGGCCCAGGCCTATCTGTGCGACATCCTGGGCCTGAACGATGTCCAGGCGCGGATTCTCGATGTCGTCATCCATGAAATTTCGGAAGTGCGCTCGGACATAGACGTCAACTTCCAGGATTTGTCGCAGCGCTTTACGCATCTGGCGCGGGTGTCGCAGGACCAGACGCGCATGGTTCAGGATCTGGCCGGCAATGCCGAGTCGGTGCAGGTCGCCGACCAGACCCTGGCGATCCATGATGTCGTGGATACCATGGGCCGCGCCCTGTCGGACTTCATCGAGAAGATCGTCTTCATGTCGTCGCGCAGCGTCAACATGGTCTATACGCTGGACGACGTCCTGCTTGAGATTACGGCTGTCGAAAACAGTATCAAATCCATCGACAAGATCAACGCGCATACCAATATGCTGGCCATCAACGCCAAGATCGAGGCCGTTCATGCCGGCGATGCCGGCACCGGCTTTGGGGTTGTCGCCGACGAAATCCGCGAACTGGCCAAAAACGTCAATATGCTCTCGGCCGACCTGAAGAGTCGCATCGCGACCATTTCAAAGGGCTTGAACAACGGTTATGAACTGCTGCGCGAAATCGCCGAGGTCGATACATCAGGCCAGAACCTGCTCGTCCACAAGAGCATGAGTAACATGATGCGTGCGCTGATCGATCAGAGCGTCAGCATGAAGACCATGCTCGAAGCCAGCGCAGAAGCTACCCAGACGATCTCTGAGGACATTTCGGCCGCTATTGTCCGGATGCAGTTCCAGGACCGCGCCACCCAGAGGCTGGAGACAGCGGTTAAAGGCCTTGGCACCCTGACCGATGCCCTGCGCCGGGTTGACGGCGCTGTTCAGGAACATCTGAGCCTGGATCATACGCCGGATATGGGGTGCGAGCTGAGCGCCGCCGTTCTGGCGCAATGCACGCTGGGCAGCGTCCATGACAAACTGGAACGGGCACTGCGTAAGGGCTCCGGCCCGGTGGTGTTCACACCAACGCCCGCATCGGTGGACGATATCGAATTGTTCTAAGAATCAAGAAGAATTCGAAACGTTAGGCGTGGTTGTTTATCACGGCTTAACCACTTGAAACTAAAGTAATCCTCAGGCGCGAACGGAGTCGGAAATCGATTGCACGTTTCCCGCGCACAAGGGTTTCAGATGCGGATTGACCTCACCCAGACGGATGTACACCTCGTCGCCCGGCTATCGGGCCGGATGACCTTTGCTGACCATGGTCTGTTCCGCAAAATGCTTGACGGCATTCGCAGCGACGGGGTGAAGTCCTGCGTGTTCGATCTTGCCGGTCTTGATGCTATCGATTCTTCGGGACTCGGTATGTTGATGCTGGCGATCGAGGACGCTCGCAAGGGCGGATGGAGCCTGACGGTTGCCAACGCTGTCGGACCTGTGCGGCAGTTGCTGCAACTGTCTCGCCTCGATCAAATGCTCAAGGTCGCGTAATCATGGGCGCGGCGGCTCTTGTGCCATTTCCAGTTGGGGCCCGCCGTTCTGCCGGGAAGGGCCTTCCCGTGGTAAATCCCGACGGCGAGATTTGCGCCTTCGACGGTCTGTTGCCTGATGACCGCCTGGTTTCAAGTTGCGAAGCTATGTACGGCCTGGATCTGTCGTCGGTCTTTCTGTCACCGCCACCGATGAGCGGCGATCTGTGGGGGCTTTTGCCCATAGACGACGACCGGCTGGCGGTGTTTTGTGCCGATGTCTGCGGTCATGGCCTGGCCGTGGCGCCACACGCCCGTAAGGTCCATCAGCTTTTGCATGCCCCTGACCTTGAGCGGAGCCGGCCGCAGAGAGTTCTTGCCGAAGTCAATTCAGGTCTGCATGGCTATCTGCCGCCCGGACGGTTCGCCGCCATGTTTTACGGCGTCATCGACATTGCGCGCGATCAGCTCGACTACGCCTGTTCGACATTTTTGCCGCCCCTGTGGCGTCTGGGCGAAGGCAGGCCTTACGAACTGCTCGAAGGCGCCGGACTTCCGTTGGGGTTTCAACCAAGAGCGCGGTATGAGAACCACAGCCGTCGATTTGAACGCGGCGGTGGGCTGGTGATCTACAGCGACGCCCTCGTCGAGACGCCGATGCCGCCGCAAGCGGTCTTCGATACGGACAGACTTTGCAGTGCCGTCAACCTCCTGGGGTTTGACGCTGATGCCGCTACGATTAATGCGCATCTCATCGACGCTCTGGATCTCGAAACGAACAGGTTGGAAGACGACCTGACGTTGATTGCCCTTTTGCGCCGGTAACACCAGGCTGCGATGACTTTCCCTTTTCGCGCTTATACCAACCCGCGAAATTCTTGACACGCCGCGTGTAGACAACGCGGACTGAAACACCTGGTGCGACGCCGCGACCAGACGGGTGAGGCCATTCGTTACGCCGTCATGTCTTCCAGCGCAGTCGGATTAAGGAGTTCGAGCTGTCGCGCGCTCGCCATCTTGATGATGCCGGCGTCCTTCATTCGGGACAGGACGCGCGACACCGTTTCGATCGTCAACCCGAGATAGTCGGCAATGTCGGTCCGTGACATGGGCAGATTGATGCGACCAAGTGGCCCGCCCTGACGCTCGGCCATATCGAGAAGAAAGGCGGCCACACGCCCGGCGGCGTCATTGCGTCCGACGGTAAGCAGGTGGTCGTGTGCCCGGCTCAGCGACTGCAATGCCAGCTTGAGAAGTTCGTGGGACAGATCGGACAGAGTGTTGGGACGCAGGGTACGCAGGCCAACGGTGTCGACGGCATCGGCGAAGAAATGGCGTTGCGTTCCGGATTCGAAGCCGAAAATGTCCCCTGGCATATAGAAGGCGCAAATCTGGCGCCGACCGTCCGCCATCAAGCGGTAGATACGGATCACGCCAAAAGCCACCTGATAGAGCGCCCCGGACTTGTCACCCTCAGCGTAGATTTCGGCGCCGGGCATAATGGTCACAAGTGGGCCGCAACTTGCGGCCAACCGATCATGGCTGGTCGGGCCCGTGGCTGCGACGGATGACCCTCGGGAGGGAAGCAGCGTCGTCGAAGGGGCGGCATCAAACATGGCTGTCTCTCACTGCGAACATGAGACAAGCATGACATTTTCGCAAGACGCGCGAAATCCGCACTTATCCGTACGGGATTGTACTTACACCAAGCCTCATAAAGAATGACGCTTGGTATTAGAGCGCAATCTGAGAAAAAGTCGTGTCCGTTTTCTCGAAAAAGGCGTGCTATTCCGGCTTGGGCTCGACCTTGTTTTCACCGAGGACGGCCTCCAGGCGGTCGACCAGTTCATGCTCGATAAGGGGCTTGCGCACAATGGAGGCAAAGGCGAGATGTGAGGGTTGTTCCGCGCGACTGGACAGGATAACAGCGCGCGCGCCCAGACCGCGCAAAACCCGGTCATCCGACGAGAAACGGTTGATACCGCCATGGTCGATAACGGCCGCGTCGAACGCGGGTGTGCTTCCCGCTTCCGGCCAGCTCGGCGACTCGCGCACGCTGTAGCCTTCAGCCTTGAGCATAAAGGACAAGGAGCGTCTCAGGCTGTCGTCGGGCGCGACGACAAGGATGCTGGCAGGGTGAGCAGAGGATCGCATAGCCTGTCATCGCATAGCCATCCATGCGTCGCTTTGACCAGAATCAAACTTGCGCCACATTCACGTTGAGAGTCATGCGAACCAGCTCTGGAAGGCTTTTCGCCTGCATCTTACTCATAATGTTGGCGCGGTGGACTTCGACGGTGCGAGGACTGATCTGCAAATCATAGGCGATCGTCTTGTTGGGCAGGCCTGCGACAATTCCGGACAGGATTTCTTGCTCGCGGGCCGTCAGCAATGCCATTTTTTGCCGAATTTCGGCCGCAGCCGGAGCCGGCTCGCCGCGCGAATCCGCCAGGGCGCCGGCACGAAGTATGGCTTCGATCAGAACGTCATCCTCGAACGGTTTTTCAATGAAATCGAAAGCGCCCGCCTTCATCGCCGCTACGGCCATGGGAACATCACCGTGGCCGGTGATGACAATCGCGGGAACGTAAAGGCCCCGTTGCGTCAAGGCTTCCAGCAGTTCTACGCCGCTCATCTCGGGCATGCGAAGGTCCGTGACCAGGCAGGCCTGGGCCGGATCGATGAGGCCAGCCAGGAAGGAGGGGCCGCCGTCGTGCGTACGCACGGCAAACCCGGCGCTGGTCAAAAGGAAGGCCAGCGATGCCCTGACAGGGGCTTCGTCGTCGACGATGTGAACAATGCGGTCATTCATTCCGGGTCCTCAGCTTCTGCGGCCGCTTGCAATACAGGCAGGGTAAATCGGAACGTGGCGCCGCCTGCGGCATTACGACCGACGCAGATCGTGCCGTCATGAGCTTCGATGATGCGCTTGGATATAGCAAGGCCAATTCCCATCCCCCCCGGCTTTGTGGTCACAAAGGGTTGAAACAGCTGTGCCGCAATGTCATCGGCGATGCCGGTCCCGCTGTCCGCGACTTCCACGGCCAGGGTCCCCGGGCCGGCATCGAAGGTCGACAGGGTGATCTGTTTCTCCACCGAGTTGCGCATGGCCTCCGCCGCATTGCGTATCAGGTTGATCAGGACCTGCTGGACCTGGACGCGATCGACCAGGATAGAGTCTTCATGTGCCCCATAGACAAACACGGTCTTGATGCCTTTTTCCTTTGACCCTGCAAGGGCGAGCGCGGCGGCCTCCTCGATCACCGATCGCAGGCTGTCGGCCTTGAGTTCAGTCGCGCCGTGGGTAGCCGACTCGCGCAGATGGTGGATGATCTTGCCGGCGCGCAGGGCCTGTTTCGCCGTTTCTTCCAGGGCCGACCTTATGGTGACCGCGAGTTCCCCGGTTTCCGATTTCAGCATGCGCACGCAGCCCTGCGTATAGTTGGCGATGGCTGAGAGGGGCTGGTTAAGCTCATGTGCCAGGGTTGACGCCATTTCGCCCAATTCGTTCAGGCGTGACAAGCGCGCCAGTTCGCTGTGCAACTGCTGCAACTGGGCCTCGACGTCCGCCCGCTCGGTCAGGTCGCGGATAAAGCCGGTGAAATAGACTTTTCCGCCGGCACGGACTTCGCCGATGGCCAGCATGATCGGAAAGGTCGAGCCGTCGGCGCGTTGGGCGGCGACAACACGGCCTATGCCAATGATACGCTTCTCGTTGGTGTCGACATAACGCTGCATGTAGCTGTCATGCTCACCGCGATAGGGTTGCGGCATCAGCATGCGCACGTTGTGACCACGAACCTGAGTTTCGGTATAGCCGAACTGGCGCTCGGCGGCGGTATTGAAGGAAATGATGCGGCCCACATGATCAATAACGATAGCAGCGTCCGGAATGGTCTGCAGGATGGACCGGATCTGTTCCTCGCGCTCGTCCAGTTGTTCCTCGGCCGCTACGGTGCGGCGGCGCGCGGCGTGAATGATCTCGCCCATCCACGCGGTGAGCCCGCCCGTAACGCCGTAGACGAGGGCGAGGCTCGCGGCATCCAGCCAGCTTTCATGGGTGTCGGTGAACAGGAGGGCGAGGATGAGAGACAGGGCGGCGGCTGACAGCCCTGGCCAGAGTCCGCCCAACAGCGCGCCAAACAGAACAGTCGGAACAATGAGAGCGAAGGCGATGCGTCCGCCAATGTCAGCACCCAGGAGTTCGCGCAGGCCGAAGGCCAGCAGCACCCCGATGAGGGCCAAAACGTAGCTGCGCCAGCCGGCATAACGGCCCTGGAGGACGCTGTCATAAAAGCGGCCCGGTCGGCGTTTCAGTTGGTCGAATACATCTTGCAAACCGAGGCCCCTGTCATGGTGGGGCTTTGATTCTACATGCATTCGCTGTCAATTCCAAGCAAAGCAGCCGCCGCGTCACGAGGCATGGCAAGATTGAGCGTGCGATTGGCGAGGCGCTGCGGCGCGAGGCGGTGACTGATCAGGATCAGGCCCTGACCGGTACGCGCCAGTCTGGCTTCCAGCCGTTCAATGATCACGGACTCCGTTGCGGCATCGAGGCCTTCTGTGGGCTCGTCGAGGAGAAGAACACGGGCATCACGCAGATAGGCGCGAGCGAGCGCCAGCCGCTTGCGTTCCCCGCCCGACAGGGTCACGCCGCCATCCCCGACCCAGGTGTCGAGCCCTTGTGGCAGGGCCTTGACGCGCGTGCTCAGCCCCGCATCATCCAGGGCGGACCACAGGGCATCCTCGTCATGCGTTCCCGCCATCGCGAGATTATGGCGCAGCGTGCCTGTGATCAGGGCGGCGTCCTGCGGCTGCCAGGCGATGGCGGAGCGCCCGCTGCCGCTCAGTCCCGCGACGCGGCGCAGACCCAGCAGTCCTTCGGCAAGGGCTGTCTTGCCGCTGCCGGACACGCCCGCGATCAGCAATCTGAGAGATCCATCCAGGGGATAGGTTTCGCCCTTCCAGGTGAAGCTATCACTATCTTTATCGCCGGATTGGCCGTGGTCATGATCGTAAAGTTCGCGCAGCCGACGTCTGGCCGTCTCCTGCTCATGCCACTGTCCCATATGACGAACCACGGCGTTGAGGCTTTCGAAGCCCATGGCGCCGGCCAGCAGCGCCAGGGCGAGGCCGGCGAGATCGCCGTCGCTACCAAACCAAGCCCAAAACAATGCCATTACAGGCAGGCACAGGCCGGTCAGGACGGTGATCCAGGCGGAGGCAAGGGCATCGCGAGAGATGAGGTTGCGACGTGAAGCGGCGAGACCGTCCTCGAGAGCGGCTATCTCGTCCAGCCAGCCATGGCGCGGATCGGAGGTGCGAATATCGGGAAGGATGTCCAGGACGTCCTGGAACCGCTGTTTGAGTTGGGCGAGCCTTTCCGTCTCCGGCTGGGCCTGGGGCAAGCTGTTATGCAGCCACCAGACCCCGATAAGTCCCAAGACAAAAAACACCAGAAGGACGCCGGCCGACGACGGATGACCCAGGGCGGCCAGGGTCACCGAGGTGACGACGCCGGCAAGCGCCGCCGGACCGGCGCTGCGCATCACCATGGCGGTCTCCAGCGTTGCCACGTCCTGAACCAGGCGGCTGGAGGTATCGGCGCGGGCCAGTCCTAAGGAGACATCCGGGCGGAGCCCCAGGATCCGTTCGAACAGGTTCGGCCGCAGTTGCGCCATGGCGCGCAAGGCGACATCGTGACCAACCAGGCGTTCGCCGTAACGCAGGAGCGTGCGGACGATGGCCAGGGTCCGGATCAGGGCGCTGGGGAGCAGATAGTTGAAACCTCGCACGGCGAGCGGACCGGCGGCGCCGGCCGTGGCGGCGGCCGTGAGGAACCAGCCCGACAGGCCCAGAAGGCCAACCGCAGCCACCGAGACCCCGGCGGCAAAGACTGCGGCCAACCACAGGCCGCCGCGATGGCGCGTCTTCAGGGCGATAAGGGTCTTGTCGAAATCTCCCCTCACAGCGCCACCACCTGGTCGGCCAGCGCAATGACCCTGTCGGCGTGGCTGGTGACAATGACCGTTCGACCGTCGAACAATTCGGGCAGCAGCGCCAGGATCGCGGTCTCTGAGTCGTTGTCGAGGTCGGCGGTCGGTTCGTCCAGCAGAAGAATGGGGGCCGGACGCAAAAGGGCGCGCGCCAACCCGATACGCCGCCGCTCACCGCCGGAAAGACCCGAGCCGCGGTCATCCAGAATCGTTTGCAGGCCCTCCGGCCGCGCGGCGATCAACTGGCCCAGACCTGTGCGGTCGACCGCGCTTTGCAGCATGGCCGGCGTCGCGTCACGATTGCCCAGCATAAGATTGTCGGCCAGAGTGCCGGCTATCAGCGGCGGCGACTGCGACACGTAGGCGATCTGTGCCGCCAGGTCGTGGTCGCGTCCGACGGCAACCCCGTTGACACGGATATCTTCACCCCCTGGCGTCAGGATGCGGCGCAGCAGGGTCGACTTTCCTGAACCGGTAGGGCCGGTCAGGCAGGTAATCGAACCTGGCGGGCAATCAAAACTGAAGGGTCCCAATTGGTGGTCGGGATCGTCATCAAAATTGATGATAACGCGGCTGAAAGCGAGTCCTGGGGCGCTCCCCAGGGCCGGCGCAGGTCTGGCCGTCGCCGCGGTCGCTATGGCCATCAGGCGCTCGGCCGCGGCTATCGCCGCCTGCCGGTCATGATAGGCCGCGGCCAGTCGGCGCATGGGGGCGTAAACCTCCGGGCTGAGCGCCAGGACAAAGAAGGCGGTGGCCAGGGTCAGGGGTTCCACCGGACGAAAGGGCAGGATTCCCAGCAGATAGAAGCCGCAATAAACGGCGATCAGGGCGACGGCCAGCGCGCTGAAAAATTCCAGAACGGCGGAGGTTACAAAGGCGATGCGCAACACCCGCAAGGTGCTGTCAGCGACGGCGGCGGCGGAGTCGCTGACAGTCTTGATCTGGCGCGGGCCGTCGCCAAAAGCGATTATGAGGGGGAGGGCACGGATCCGGTCGAGCAGAAGGTTGGACAGGCGGGACAGGGCCAGGAGCTGGCGCTTCGATTCATCGGCGCTGCTGTAGCCTAAAATGGCCATCATTGCGACGAAAGGGACCAGGGTAAGGCCAAGGATCAGCGCGCAAACCCAACTGTTCATGGCGATAACGCCGAGAACAAGCAGGGGCAGCAGGCGGGCTTGAAACTGCGCTTGATGAAAGCGGGCGTAGTAGCCCTCCAGGGCTTCGCTGTCTTCGAACAGGGTATTGAGGCGCCGCCGTTGGCTCAAGGCATCGATTCGTCCCTCCAGCGCCTGCGCCGTGATATTCAGGCGCACATTGCGCACAATTGCGCGCGCCACACCCAGGTTAAGCCGCTGTGCTGCCAGTCCGAACCCCGCGCGCAAGACCAGCGATATCGCGACAATAATGGCCGCAACGGCCAGGCTTGCCGGGGTGCGCGCCGCCCACAGATCGGTCACCAGATGGCTTAGCCCCCAGGCGAAACCGATGACGGCCGCACCCTCCCCAAGGGCCAGCAGCATGCCGCGGCGCATCGCCGCAGTCTCACCCGACATCCAGGCGCGCAACTGGCGCTGGATGTCGTTTGCCGAGGGTTTGGGGGCGACTGGGTCTGTCATATTTGTCAAGAGGCGCACGGATTTCAAGGGATGTGCGATTTGTCCGATCGCAGGAGGAAAGCAGGAGGAACATACGCGAAATGCCTGCTGCAGTGCAAAAAATCCTTGATCCACGTCAAGGTCGTCCGCCGCCACATGGCTATGGTGCCCAACGTCTGTTCATTCACGCCCTTAAATTCAAAGGCACGGGAGCCCAAAACTATGGACCTCAGTACCGTCGACCTGTCGCGGTTGCAGTTCGCCCTGACAGCCATGTATCACTTTCTGTTCGTACCCCTGACGCTCGGGCTGAGCTTCATGCTGGTCATTATGGAAAGCGTCTACGTCCTGACGCGCAAGGAGATCTGGCGAACCATCACCCGGTTCTGGGGTCTGCTGTTCGGCATCAACTTCGTGCTGGGCGTCGCCACCGGCCTGACCATGGAGTTCCAGTTCGGGACCAACTGGTCATACTATTCGCATTATGTCGGCGATATTTTCGGTGCGCCGCTGGCCATCGAAGGACTTATGGCCTTCTTCCTCGAAGCCACCTTTGTCGGCCTGATGTTCTTCGGTTGGGACAAGCTGAGCAAGCCCGCCCACCTGATGGTTACCTTCCTGGTGGCGCTGGGCACCAATTTGTCGGCCGTGTGGATTTTGATCGCCAACGGCTGGATGCAAAATCCGGTCGGCGCTGAGTTCAATCCGGCGACCATGCGTATGGAGGTCAACAACTTCATGGAGGTGCTGTTCAATCCGGTTGCCCAGGCCAAGTTCGTCCACACGGTCAGTGCCGGCTATGTGCTGGCCGCCGTCTTTGTCATGGCCATTTCGGCCATCTACCTCCTTCAGGGCAAGTGGATCAGCGTCGCCAAGCGCTCGATGGCAGTGGCGGCAGCTTTCGGTCTGGCGTCGTCACTGTCGGTGGTCGTCCTGGGTGACGAGTCGGGCTATGCCCTGACCGATAACCAGCGCATGAAACTGGCCGCACTGGAGTCGATGTGGCACACCGAAAAGGCGCCTGCCGGCATCTCGATCTTCGGCATTCCCAATGTGAAAGAGCAGCGCACGGATTACGATATCAAAGTGCCCTATGTCCTGGGTGTAATCGCCACGCGCAGCCTGGACAAAGAGGTCACCGGGATACTGGATCTGGTCGAAAAAGCCGAAAGCCGCATCCGTTCCGGCGTCGTCGCCTATGACGCGGTCGAAAAGCTCAAGATCGACGAGGCCGACCTGGTCGCCCGCGAACAGTTTGAACGCCACAAGGCCGATCTGGGTTATGGCTACCTGTTGAAGCGCTATGTTGCCGATCCGCGTACGGCGGATGAGGCCACCATCGTCAAGGCAGCGATGGACACGGTCCCTAATGTGCCGGTCTTGTTCTGGACTTTCCGTGTGATGGCGGGTCTGGGCTTTGCCTTCATTGCCTTGTTCGTCCTGGCCTTCTACATGGTTACCTTCGACAAGGTCCGGACGAAATGGTTCCTGATCCTCTGTGTCGCGGCCCTGCCATTCCCCTGGATTGCCATCCAAGGCGGCTGGCTCCTGGCCGAGATCGGACGTCAACCCTGGGCCGTCGAAGGTGTCCTGCCGACCTTTATGGGAGCCTCCAGCCTGACCAAAACCCAGATCTGGATAACCATTGTTGGATTTACGCTGCTCTATGGTGTCCTTGCGATTATCGAGATCCGTTTGATGATCCACGCGATCAAAAAGGGACCCTATCAGTCGGTGTTTGGCCGTCTGCATGACGAACCTGCCCCCGCTGCGGCGCGGGCACCGGCTGAGTAATCGCCCTCAAGATAATCGAAAGAAAGACAGATTTATGGAACCGATTATTGACTACCCGACCCTCAGGGTCATCTGGTGGGGCCTCCTGGGCGTGCTGCTCATCGGCCTGGCAATTATGGACGGTTATGCCATGGGGGCCATGTCGCTCCTGCCCTTCGCCGGCAAGACCGACGGCGAGCGCCGCGCCCTGATCAACAGCGTCGCGCCGACCTGGGAAGGCAATCAGGTCTGGCTGATCCTGGGCGGCGGCGCTATCTTCGCGGCCTGGCCTTTTGTCTATGCCGTCAGCTTTTCCGGCTTCTATCTGGCCATGTTCCTCGTCCTGGCAGCGCTCATCCTGCGCCCGGTCGCGTTCAAATACCGGTCTAAACGGCCTGGCGTGGCATGGCGCCGCAACTGGGACTGGGCTTTGTTTGCCGGCGGTCTGATCCCAGCCCTCGTCTTCGGCGTGGCTGTCGGTAACGTCCTGTCGGGCGCGCCCTTCCACCTGGACAGCGACCTGCGCATCACGTACGAAGGCGGTACGTTCATGAGTCTTCTGAAACTGTTTACGCCGTTCACCCTGCTCTGCGGCCTGACCTCGGTCGCCATGCTGGTCATGCAGGGCGCTGCGTTTCTGGCGATGAAGCTGGAAAAAGGCGAAGCCTACGATCGCGTCATGACCTACGGCTCGGCGGCGGCGCTTTTGACCATTGCCCTGTTTGCCGGCGGCTATATCTTTATTCGCTACAGTGGACTTGGTTTCCATGTTGTCGCCGAGGTTTTGCCATCGGGCGCCTCCAATCCAACGCGCGCCGAGGTCATTCCGGCAGCCGGCGCCTGGCTTGAAAATTTCAGTAAGCATCCGTGGATGTGGGCCGGGCCGTTTCTTGGTTTTGGCGGAGCTGCACTCGCCGCGCTAAGCCTGCGCTTCAGGTTGGGTTTTGCCGCCTTCCTGGCATCCTCTCTCAGCCTTGCCGGCATCGTCTCGACCGTCGGCCTCAGCATGTTCCCGATCATCCTGCCCAGTTCTATTGATAGCCGCTCAAGCCTGCTCGTGTGGACGTCGTCCAGTTCGCACATGACTTTGGGTATCATGCTTCTGGTCACGATCGTGTTCTTGCCGATCGTCCTGCTTTACACGGCGTGGGTCTACAAGGTGCTGTTCGGCCGTGTTGGAGTATCCACCGTGACCTCTTCACCCGACTACTATTAGGAGCATAAACTATGTGGTATTTTGCCTGGATCCTAGGCGTAGGCCTTGCCGTTGCCGTCGGTGTCCTGAACGGAATCTGGTATGAGTTCCATACCACTGATGATCCGGATGCGGAGGATTTGCACAAGCAGTAATTGCGGCGGAAATCTCGCTTCGAATGTTATAGCCGTCCACTTCGACGTGAACATTCTTTAGGAAAAAGGCCCCCTCCGTCGCGGCGAAGGGGGCCTTTTTCTGTCAAAGTATGCGTGTTTGCGCTGGAGTTACTTCAGGACAGGCTGCGGGTCAGGCAGTGCCGACCCGTAGCGGGCGGGCAGAATTCTGGGAGGCCTGGTTCTTGATGTACAGGCCACGCATGCCCTGCATCGGTTTGAACGACTCGGTGATACCGAGCACCGTTTCGGCGGCGCCCAGAAACAGATAGCCGTCGTCCGGCAGCAGGTTGGCAATCTGCTCCAGAACCCGGCGCTTGGTCTCCAGGTCGAAATAGATCAGCACGTTGCGGCAATAGACGACGTCCTGACGCCCGATCAGGCGCAGGTCGTCCAGCAGGTTCAGCTTCTTGAAGCGCACCGATTGACGGATCTTGGGCGAAATCCGCCACATTTCATCGATCTTTTCGAAGTGCTTGACCATCATCTGGATCGGCAGGCCGCGCTGGACTTCGAATTGGGTGTACAGGCCCGATTGCGCCTTTTCCAGGCAGCGGTCGGAAATGTCGGTGGCCAGGATGTCGAGCGAAACACGCGGATAGATCATCCGCATTTCGTCCATCAGCATCGCCAGGGAGTAGGGCTCCTGTCCGGTCGAACAGGCGGCGCACCAGACCTTGATGTCGCCGTTGATGCGGGTGCGTGCCAGAGCCGGCAGGACGTCGGACCTGAACTGGTCGAAGGGCACCTTGTCGCGAAAGAAGAAGGTCTCGTTGGTGGTCATGGCATCGGTGACCGTCGTCATCAGCTTTTCGTCGCGCTTGGTGCGCAGCGCCGTCAGCAGGGCCGAGACATTGGCGAAACCCTCCCGCCGCGCCACCGGGGCCAGGCGAGATTCGATCAGGTAGGTCTTGTCCGAACCCAGGATCAGACCCGACCGGGTCTTCAGGGTGGCGGCAAGATGATCGATGTCTTCGGGTGTCATGGTCTTTCCCCTCGAGCAAAGGCTTTGCAGGCCTGAGCGAGGCCATCTATGGGTTTAATGTATTCCGCGTAGCCCGCTTCGGCGACCGCTCCCGGCATGCCCCAGACAACACTGGAGGCTTCGTCCTGGACCATGACGGTGCCATTGACGCCCTGCAGGGCGGCGGCCCCGTCACGGCCATCATGGCCCATGCCCGTCAGCACGACGGCCAGGGCATGATTGCCGTAGATGTCGGCTGCAGATTTGAACAAGGGATCGACCGCCGGCCGGCACCAGTTGACCTGCGGCCCCTGGTCCAGCTTGATCTGCTTGCAGATCGGATCGTTCTTGATGGTCATGTGGAAGTCGCCCGGGGCGATATAGATGTTGCGGCTTTCGATCAGCATGCCGTCCTTGGCTTCCTGCACCTTCTGCGGCAGCGCCTTGTCGAGGTGCTCGGCCAGTATGGTGGTGAAGGTTGCGGGCATGTGCTGGACGATCAGCACGGGAATTTTCCACTCATTGCCCAGGCCCAGCAGGAAGTTGCGCAGGGCCGGCGGACCGCCGGTCGAGGCGCCAACCAGCAGGACGTCGATGCGCTTGGGGCCAGCGCGCGGACGCAGCGGAATAACCGGTGCCGGCACCGGCGCGATCGGTCGAAGGATGTTGGGTGCAGCCAGAGGGCTGGCCTGCGGCGCCGATGTCGGACGCTGTGCGGGCGACGACGCGTAGGATGTACCAGACGGCGAAGGTTTTGAATGTCCCATGGTCGGGGACACATTCAAGTTTTGTGCCGCATGCGGCCCGGGCAAGTTTTGTGCCGCCTGCGACCCGGGCAAGTTTTGTGCCGCCTGCGACCCGGGCAGATTCTGCGCCGCAGGCGTTTCCGGCGTTTGCAATGGCCAGGCGCGGGTGCGGCCGCACAGGGCGCGGATCTTGGTCAGCAGTTCGGTGCGAAAGCCGTCGGCGCCGCCGATGCGAGTCGAATCGGGCTTGGGGATAAAGTCGGCGGCACCCAGTTCCAGCGCGCGCAGGGTTACATTGGCGCCGCGCGTTGTCAGGGTCGAGGCCATCAGTACCTTCAGCCCCGGCTTGGCGGCCAGCAGCTTGGGCAGGGCTTCCAGCCCGCCCATGTTCGGCATCTCGATGTCGAGGATCAGGACGTCCGGCTGGATTTCCTTGACTTTTTCGACGCCCTTGGCGCCGTCGATGGCCAGCCCGGCCAGGACCATGTCCGGTTCGTGCTCCAGCCAACGCGAGATCAGACCCCGCACGACCGCCGAGTCGTCGACGATCATGATTTTCAAGGGCCTCAACGAGGCAGCTGTGTTCGGGTTCAGGGCCATTGCGGACGACACAAAGAGAGGAAAACTACAGTACCTATATCAGGCCGACTTCCGAGAACTTGGCTTCCAGAATTTCGCCGTCAAACGGCTTCATGATGTATTCCGAAGCGCCCTCGGTCAGGGCTTCGGTTATGTGCGCCAGATCGTTTTCGGTGGTGCAGAACACCACGATCGGGTCCTTGCCGCCGTCTTCCTTGCGCAACTGGCGCAGGAAGGTGATGCCGTCCATGACGGGCATGTTCCAATCCAGCAGCACCGCGGCCGGCATCTTGTCCTTGCACATGTTCAAAGCTTCGAGGCCGTCATTGGCCTCTAACACTTCGAACTGAAGGTTTTCGAGAATACGGCGTGCGACCTTGCGGATCACGCGGCTGTCGTCGACGACGAGGCAGGTTTTCATCTAACTAACGTCCTGTAAAAAAAGCCCTTCACGCGCATCCCGAAAAGTGTGACGCACGTTTCGGATTAAGATGCGCGTTTAAACTAGGCCGCTTTGAGATGGGCTGCATCCAAAAGCGTCTGAGGCTCCAACACTATCAGAAGTTCCTTTTCCAATTGATAAACACCGACGATTATTTCGGCCCAGCGCGGCGGGAGATTGCCCGGCGGCGCATGGAACTTCTCATCGTCGAGCTTCAGAACTTCATCAACCGAATCAATGACCAGGCCATAGGAATCGCCATGCACTTCCAGGCCGACGGCCAGGGGCTCGGGCGAACCTTCCGGACGGGGTGGTAACCCTAACCGGCGGCGGGCACAGATGGCGGTGACGATGCGCCCGCGCAGGTTCAATACGCCGGCGATTTCACCGCGCGACAAAGGCACCGGGGTCAGGCCGCGGGGATGGAAGACGTCGTGGACACGGGCGGCGTCGACGCCGAAGAGCTGACCGCCGACGCGGAGGGTGACGTAATCGCGCAGGCTCATGCCACGGCCCTTTCATTGATAGATGCTGCACCGGAAGAGCCGGGTGTGCGCTGGTGTTCCGCCAGGCCGCGCAGGTGGTAGTAATCAACATCGAGGATTTCGCACGCGCGGCCGGCGACGACGGCTGTGCCTCGGACGCCGGGCCGGTCAGCCGACAGTTCGATTTGCAGCCGGTCCTCGACGACATCGACGATCTCGTCAACCGCCAGGCCCATGGCATAGCCTTCACCGGTGAAGACCAGCAACGGCTGGATGCCTTCGTCCTTGATGGTGGAGAAGTCGCCGACATTGAGGATGGGCATCAGCTTGCCGCGGTACTGCAGGGCGGCGCGGCCGTCCATGCGCTCGATCTGCACCACTTCGACGTGTTCCAGGCGGGTGATGTGCGCCAGTTCGACCGCCTTGGGGGCGCCGCTTCCGGCCTTGAACAGCAGCATGGCGCAGCGGCTGTCGTTCGTGATGTCCGCGGTTTCCTCGCCCTCTTCGGCCTGCTTTTCTTCGAGCATATTGCCGGCGCGTTCGGACATGGCGTTGGGGTCCAGGATCAGAACCACGGAACCGTCGCCCAGGATGGTGGCGCCTGAGAAGACATCGACGTCGCGCAGCACGGTGGCCAGTGGCTTGACGACGATTTCCTCGGTATCGAGGACGTCGTTGACGACCAGACCGTAGCGGCGTTCACCCACCTGGATGACCATGACAAAGGTCGGATCCTCTGTCTTGGCGCCTTCCAGCTGCAGGGTTGGGCCCAGTTGGACCAGGGGCAAAAGCTTTTCGCGCAGGCGCAGAACGAGGCTCTCATTGATACGTTCGATCTTGTGTTCGGCGGTTACGCCGGTACGGACCAATTCCATGACTGAGGTCTGGGGCACGGCGAACTTCTGGCCGCCGGCGCCGACGATCAGGGCCGAAACGATGGCCAGGGTCAGCGGGATCTTGATGGTAAAGGTGG
The DNA here is from genome assembly GCF_000495835.1 of Asticcacaulis sp. AC402. Taxonomy (GTDB): domain Bacteria; phylum Pseudomonadota; class Alphaproteobacteria; order Caulobacterales; family Caulobacteraceae; genus Asticcacaulis. Next base: position 85,436 of record NZ_AWGC01000001.1, on the reverse strand, counting down.
TGCCCTGGCCGGGAACGGAGACCAGGTCGATCTGGCCGCCGATCTGCTCGATATTGGTGCGCACCACGTCCATGCCGACGCCGCGGCCGGACAGGTTGGTGACCTTGGCAGCGGTCGAGAAGCCCGGCGCGAAGATGTAACGATGGACCTGCTGGTCGCTCATCGTATCCAGTTCGAGACGGGTGGCCAGGCCCTTTTCGACCAGCTTCTCACGGATGCGGCCGGTGTTCAGCCCCTTGCCGTTGTCGGAGATGCGGATGACGATGTAACCGCCTTCGTGGAAGGCGGCCAGTTTGATTGTGCCCATGGCCGGCTTGCCCAGGGCGATACGCTCTTCGGTGGTTTCCAGCCCGTGGTCGGCCGAGTTGCGCACCATGTGGGTCAGCGGGTCGCGGATCAGTTCCAGAACCTGACGGTCCAGTTCCGTACCCTCGCCCTCCATGACCAGGTCGATCTTCTTGTGCAGTTCGTGCGACAGATCGCGGACCAGGCGCGGCAGCTTCTTCCACGCCGCGCCGATCGGCTGCATCCGCGTCTTCATGACGCTGTCCTGCAGTTCGCCGGTCAGGGTCGAAAGACGTTGCAGCGGAGTGGCGAACGCCGAGTCTTCCCGGGTGCGGCTGATCTGCAGAAGTTGGTTGCGCGTCAGCACCATTTCCGAGACCAGGGTCATCAGGCCTTCGAGGACGTCGACCGACACGCGGATCGACTGGGTGTTGTTCAGCGAAGTCAGGTCTTCGCCGCCCATCGAGGCGGGCAGGGGCTCGGCTTCCTTCTTGGTAACGGGCGCCGAAGCTGGGGCGGGTGCAGGCGCCGGCTTGGGCGCTTCGGCCACCGGTGCGGGGGCCGAGATATCGATTTCTGCCTCGGCGGCGGCAAAGGCGGCTTCCAGCTCGGCTTCGGAGACTTCGCCTGGACGCAGCACGCGGCCGGTGGCGGGGTCGACATCGCCGGCCTTCAAATGCTTGGGTTCGTCTTCGGGGCCCGAGGCGGCGGCAAAGGCGGCCTCCAGGTCGGCTTCGGACACTTCGCCTGGACGCAGCACGCGGCCGGTGGCGGGATCGACATCGCCGGTCTTGAGATTGGGGGCGGCCGTGGCCGGCGCCGTGGTCGGCAGGTTCAGTTCGGCCGGTTCGATTTCGGAGCCGATCGGGCGGTTGGGCACTTCTACGGCTTGGACGGCGGTCAGATCGACCGCCTGGCCCTCGGCCATGGCTTCCAGTTGCGCGATCAGGTCGTGGTCGTCGCCTTCCGGTTCGATGCCGGCGCCTTCCAGGCCGGCCAGGATCACCTTGATGCGGTCGATCGAGTGCAACACCAGAGTCACGGCATCGGCATTGACTTCCAGCTTGCCGTCCCGGAAGCGGCCCAGGAGCGTCTCGCCGGCGTGGGCGACGGCTTCGAGGCGCGACAGTCCTAAGAAGCCACAGGTGCCCTTGACGGTATGGACCAGGCGGAAAATGTTATCGAGCGTCTTGCGCTCGGAGGGGTTAGCCTCGAACCTGACCAGTTCGGCATCGACGACCTCCAGACTCTCGGCGGTCTCGGTCAAAAACTCGGCAATCAAATCGTCCACGGTTGTCCCCGTCTTTTTGGAGGTGGCCGGGGAACCATAGTTACACTAAGCCCCTGCCTAACATCGCCATATTGCTGAGGTTTGGTTAAGAGAGCGTTCGCAAAACCCTAACGAAACCTAAATCGGCGCAATTTCTGTTCCCTGTCGCCTCGGTTGCGCAAACCTTTGCCGCAAGCCACCGCGCGAAAGGCATTTTGCACCCAAACCTGAGCGGCCATGGTTAATCTTGATCTTAGCTCTCCCCGCCATTGCCTGCCGGCGAGAGGACGAGAGCTGAGCGAAGCGATAGCGCCGGCGCGGGGCGGCGAGCCTGAGGGGCCGTCCGAAGACGTCGAAGCACCATGCGGGGTTGCCCATGCTTTGCCCGGCTCTTGTCCTTTCCTCGCTGTGGCGGGGAGACGGATTTTAGGGCAATTTCAGCCTCTCAAGTTCCGGTAGCAAAAGGTCGCGCCAGAGCCGATAACCCTCTTCGCTGAGGTGGACGCCATCTGGAAACAGATGGCGCGGGCCGCGGCCGTCGACGTCGACAAAATCGGGATAGAGATCAAGGAAGCTCATCCCCGCAAGACGGGAAACCGCTTCGGCCAGACGGCGGTTGAGGGGTTCGACCATGGTCCGGTTCAGCGCTGCATCGCCTGTTGGCAGTACGCAATGCACCAGGATATGCGCCTGTGGTCGCAGGCTGCGCAGACGTGTGATCACCGCCATCTGGCCGGCGACAATCGTGTCGGCGGCATCGCGGCCCTCATCCCACAGATGGTTGGTGCCGATCATCAAGGTGATTACGTCTGGCTGGATATCGGGATCGGCCAACTGCCCCAGTCCGCCGCGATTGCGGTCCTGTAGCCGCCACAGCACGTCTTCGGTGCGATCGCCGGCTATCCCCAAGTTCAGGCTTTGCGCCGCAAAGCTTTCAGCCCAGTAGGACGTGTCCTGCCACCATTCGGTAATCGAATCGCCGACGAAAACGATCCGTATCTTGCCAGCCGCGTGCATTAGGTGTCTCCTGGCCCGCGGAAAAGTTGCTGCGGTGCATCTCATTTAACAGAGCGCAATCCGATAAAGTGGACGCCACCGCACGGGCGCTCCCGTTTTCGGAAAAATTGCGCGACAAAACAAAAACGTAGAGCAGGGTTTTGAGTCCCTCAAAACTCATCCCGCTCTAATGGCAGGAGGTTCCCATGCGCGTCAAACTTCTTACGACCCTGATGATGTTGATTTTCGCCGGTCCGGTGTCCGCGCAAAACTGGAGCGTGCCCGTCGCGCCCGGTTATGCTTACGGCGCTGATATTGGCTGGGCGACCCAGCAGGAGGCGGAGGGCATTACCTTCCATAGCCGCTCGGGTAAGCCAACTGACCTGTTCGTGCTACTCCGGGAACACCACATCGACTCGGTGCGCCTGCGCGTCTGGGTCAATCCGGAGAAGGGCTGGAACGGCAAGGAAGACACCCTGGCCAAGGCCAAACGCGCTCAGGCCCTGGGCCAGCGCATCATGATCGACTTCCACTACAGCGACAATTGGGCCGACCCCGGCAAGCAGGTCAAACCCGCCGCCTGGGCCAATTACTCACCCGAACAACTAAGCCAGGCCGTTTACGCTCATACCTTTGAAATTCTTTGCTATTTGAAAGCCAATGGCATCAATGTTGCCTGGGTCCAGCCGGGCAATGAGATTACCAACGGCCTGTTGTGGCCAGAGGGCAAGACCGACAACTTCGCCAACATCGCTGCCTTTACCAATGCTGGCTATGATGCCACCAAGGTGGTCTATCCTGATGCGGCGGCGGTGATCCATATCGACAACGGCTGGGATACGAAGAAGGCGCGGTGGTGGTTCGCGGGTTTTAGCCAGGCTGGCGGCAAGATGGACATCATCGGCCTGTCCTACTATCCGGCCTATACGCCGTCGAAGGACTGGCTGGTCGAAAGCCCGAAACTGTCCGACACGATGATCGAACTGACCGGGACCTATGGGAAACCGGTGATGGTGGTGGAGATCGGTTACCGTTACGACGAGCCGACGGCTGCGCGCGAGATGCTGGCCGATGTCATCCGGCGTAACCAGGCGCTGGGGGCCTTGGGACTAGGCGTGTTCTGGTGGAAGCCAGCTACCCATCCGAAATGGAACCGCTATGCCCTGGGCGCCATGAACGCCAAGGGGCAGTTTACCGCAGCGATGGATGGGTTTGACCATTGATTATACCCCCCCCCCCCCCCCCGCGCTCTTCGCGTGGGACGGGGGGGGGCAAGCGAAGCGCTGCGGTGGTGGGGCGACTTGCTGTCGGAATCATAGTCACGGGCGTTTTCGAAAGAAAGTCACCCCACCACCGCACCTCACTCACTCCGCCTTTGGCTCCGTTTCGTCCGAACGGTCCCACTCCCCAATCTTCGATCGGGGAGGTATAGATAAAAGGCTAAGCCGGCAGCGAAATATCAAAGAACAGCGCATCGGTATCCGCGCGATACGCCAGCTTGCCCTTGGCCTCCTGCACCGTGGCGTAGAGCCAGTGCGGTTGGATCCACTGACCTGACAGGCCGTCGCTCAGGACCTGGCCCGTCAGGCCTTCTATGGCCTCTGCCTTCAGGCGCGCGCGCGGACCGCGGGCTTCGGCCGTCAGGCGAATGCCGTCGTCGCTGAAGCTGGCTTCCAACCGCGCCGTGCCGCCGGTCGGCAGGGAATTTCCGGCCAGCAGGCCAAGATTGAGGAGGGCGCGCGCGGCCGGCTTGGGGAAGATGATATTGCCGTCAATGGCAAAGTCGAGTTGCGCCCGCATGGTCGAAAAGACGTCGCTGAGGATCTTGTTTAGCTGATGACCGGAAAAGGCTTCGGCTGAGTTCGATGCGCCAAAGGCGACGCGGGCGAAATGGACCAGGGTCACCATCTTCTTGGCCGAGGCCGCGATCAGGTTCAGCGCCTCCTGGCGCATGTCCTGGGCGGACGGGTCTTCCAGCAGATCGAGGCCCGACATGATCGCGCCGGCCGGCGAGATAAAGTCGTGGCAAAGCTTGGCCACCATCTGCGTCGCCAGGTCGTGCGAGGTCAGCTCCGGCACGCCAGGCTCGACCACCTCGGGCTTAGCCTCGTGCGATGCGGCATCGACCGGCTCGGGGCTCAGGTGGGGGGTATAGTCGTCCATAAGCACTCCTTGGGCGGCGCCGCGCGGTATTCGTTAGATTTACTCACAACAAATGTGAGGTGATTTGCCTTAACTGCAAAGCCAACAGGCGCTAACATGTCTAAAGAAGTCCTTAACGACTGGTTAATGAGCGCCAAGGAACGCATCTGGGCCTGTTAACATTTTGTTCAGCCCGTAACCAAGTCTCGTGCCAAAAAGTGGCCAGAAACCTCCTGAGGCGCTTTCTGGTTAAACATGAGGCAAAATAAATTCCCTTCTTTCCGGAGACACACATGGCCGCCGACAACCCCCAGACCAATCCTACCGCCGCTCGGTTTTCCCGCACTGGTCGCGGCAAGATATTCGATTCCATCCTCGACACCATGGGCGACACGCCGCTGATCCGCCTGCCGCGCCTGTCGGAGGCCTATGGCGCCAAGGCCACCGTCCTGGCCAAGCTCGAATTTTTCAACCCGATGGCCTCGGTCAAGGACCGTATCGGCATCGCCATGATCGAGTCGCTGGAACAAAAGGGACTGTTGCACCCCGGCGGCACCATCGTCGAGCCGACCTCCGGCAATACCGGCATAGCCCTGGCGTTTGTCGCCGCCGCCAAAGGTTATAAGCTGATCCTGGTCATGCCGGAATCGATGTCGATCGAGCGCCGCAAAATGCTGATCCTGCTGGGCGCCAGGCTGGAACTGACCCCGGCCGAAAAGGGCATGCGCGGCGCCGTCAACCGGGCGCAGGAACTGCTGGCCGAGAATCCCGGCGCGGTCATGCCGCAGCAGTTCCAGAACGAATCCAATCCCTTCATTCACGAGATTTCGACCGCCCAGGAAATCTGGAATGACACCGACGGTGCTGTCGATGTCGTCATTTCGGGCGTCGGCACCGGTGGCTCCATCACTGGCATCGGTCATGCGCTGAAGAAGAAAAAAGCCTCCATTGAGATGATCGCGGTCGAACCGGAAGCCTCGCCCATCCTGTCGGGCGGCGAACCCGGCCCGCACAAGATCCAGGGCATCGGTGCCGGATTTGTGCCGGACATCCTCGACCGCAGCGTCATCGACAGCGTTGAAACCGTGTCGAACGACGCGGCGTTTGCCATGGCGCGCAAGTCGGCAAAAATCGAAGGCCTGCCGGTCGGAATCTCTTCCGGGGCCGCGCTGGAAGTCGCTTTCCGCCTGGCGGCCCAGGACGAATATGCCGGCAAGACCATTGTCGCCATCATCCCATCGTTCGCCGAACGCTACCTGTCGACCGCCCTGTTCGACGGTCTGTAATTGACGGAGCGGGCGCGAAAAAGCGCCCGCTTTTCCGATACTTGGGTCTACACCAAAGATTAACGGATGATGGGTCATCATAGCCGCATGTCGAGTGCAGCCAGGCCGTCCCGTTCCGACAACGCCCCGTTCAGCGAGGGCGACAGCCCAGCCGTAACCGATGATACCGGTCCGGTTGTGCGAGACGAGCAACCGAAATTTCAGGCCCGACACGTCCTGATGCGCCGTCTGGCCGACGTTGTCTGCCTGCCCGAATCACGTATCAACGCCTTTGAGCGTGCTGTCACGGCCGACCTCCTGGTCGAGATGCTGCGTGAGGCCGAGGTCGCGGACCGCGCCCGGGTGTCGCGCCGTCTGGCCATCCTGGCCGAGGTGCCCAACTCGCTGGTCCGACTGCTTGTCATCGACGATATCGAAGTCGCGCGGCCGTTGATCGAAAACTGTGATGCGCTCAATGACGGCGACCTGTTTTACGCCGCCCGTCATGGCAAGACCGCCCACCGCCTGCTGTTGGCCAGTCGCAAGAATCTGTCGAGCATTGTCTCCGAGACCTTGGTCAATACCGAAAGCCTGGCCGTGACCGAGGTACTGCTGCGCAATGTCAAGTCGACCCTGTCCCAGACAGCGATCGAAACCGTCGTAGCGATGAGCCAGAACGAACCGTCGCTGATCCCGCTGATCATGAAGCGGCCGGAGTTGCGGCCGTCTTCGGCCTATATCCTGTTCTGGTGGGCCGAATCCGATATTCGCCGTCAGATCCTCAGCCGCTTCGGCGTCAACCGCGATGTCATGCAAGATATGGCCGCAGACGTCTTTGCCATGGCTGCCGAAGAAAAATGGCAGGACGCGACATCTCGCAAGGCCTTGCAGTTCATAGAGCGGCGCCAGCGCAACCGGGAGGCACTCAAGAAGAGCCCATACAAGTCGCTGGAAGCGGCTATTGCTGATGCTGCCACCCAGGGTATGACACGCAAGATGGCGGAGGAAATATCCTACCTCTCCGGGATCAAGCCCTCGACCGGCGCCAAGTTGCTGCGAGACCGTGGCGGCGAGGGGCTGGCTGTCCTGTGCAAGGCGACCGGGCTGTCAAAACGTGCCCTGCGTGCCCTGTGGAAGGCCCTGCGTCGCCCGATGAAAGGGCCTGATGGCGCCACTCATCCGCACCTGACCGAAGTGCTGATCACCTATGATGTTCTGGCCGTCGATCGGGCCCAGACAGTTCTGCGCTATTGGAACTGGTCGCTGTCCTCCGCCCTGACCCACGTCATGCTGCGCGCCTTGTCGAGCGGCGAAGAGATTGACCTGGAAGGCATGAGCGTCCCGCAACGCGCGGCCATGCTGGCTTTCGCGCAGGATTTGAAGACCTGAGCAGGCCGGTTCGGTCTTGTCGCAAATATTTAAACAACGCCCTGGCATAGACCTGTTGACCGTAAGGCGTCGCCTTCAGTCGGCCTGATTTTTACAACTGCGTTATTCTCGCCTGAGATTTACACCCGGGATTCGCTCATTTAGAGCGAGGCAAGTAACTCTGGTGCCATCATCAAATGTAGTGCATTTTTTTTAACTTTTTGACTTGAATAATTGGTATCTCTAGCTTAGGTAAAGCGCATGATTTTGATAGGATTAGTGTAATGGAAAACAAAACCGATACCTTGGACATGACGGCGGATATCGTTTCCGCGTTTGTCGGCAATAATTCAGTTCCCGCAAGTGAACTGCCCACCCTGATTCTAAGTGTGTATCAGGCTTTGAACTCCATTTCTTCCGGTGAAGAAACCAAGGTCGAAGCGCCGAAAGAACCAGCCGTTTCGGTCAAGAAGTCGATTTCCAACGACTTTATTATCTGCCTCGAAGATGGCCGCAAGTTCAAGTCGCTGAAGCGTCACCTGCGGACCAAGTACGGCATGAGCCCGGAAGACTATCGCGCCAAGTGGAACCTGCCCAAGGATTATCCGATGGTCGCTCCAAACTACGCCAAGGCACGTTCGGACCTGGCCAAGCAGATGGGGCTGGGTCAGGGCGGCCGCCAGGTTACGCGCAAAACGACTCGCGGCGCCAAGTAAGCTTTGGCAATCTGCCCAAAAGGGGAAATTCTGTAGCGCGCAACCTAAAGCATGTGCCTTGAAACGCGAATTTCTTCCCCACGTTCGTCAAAACCTCGCGCCTTGAAAGCGCGGGGTTTTTTCTTTGTTCCACAAGCAATCGCGGCCGGAACAAGGCGCCGTTAACCCTTTTTCGCTTGCCAAGGATTCACCAGTTAAGAGAAGGTGAATTCAGGTGATTCGCGCGGGCGAGAGCCATTTTTAAAGTCAAACTTGAAGTGTTCACACGTTGTTCTCATTTGCGAACACGTCCGCATTGAGTTTTTAGAAGTAAGGGGCGCATGTTCTTTTCGTGATGGCGGGTTTGGCTTCCGAAATGTTGGCGGGTCTGCGCTCGCACGAAGACATCTTTCGGTACTGGAAGAGTTTGCGGCAACGCGGCCGGTTGCCGGCGCGGGCCGATCTCGATCCGGCCGCGATCAAACGCCGCTTGCCGACCATTAGCCTGATCGACGTACTGGAACCTCATCCTGACAACCTGGCCAACAGTTTCCGCCAGCGTCTGGCCGGCACCGACCTGTTCTCCGCCTATGGCGGCGAGATCACCGGCAAGACGCTGGATGGCATCTACACGGCGCCGGAGGCAGACTACTGGGCTGAGGCCCTGACCTTTGTTGTCGAACAGAGAAAACCCAATGTTGGCCTGCATTCCATGGCCTGGCGCGGTGCCAAGGGCTTAAGCCTGTTCTGGCTGCGTCTGCCTCTGGCCAGTGATGGCGTCAATGTCGACATGATCCTGGGCCACGACGCCCTGATCGGCAAGATCGACATGATGCAGTCGGGGGTCCGCTCGGCGTCTTGAAACCACCCCTGACCGGCGTACGGCGCCCTTGCGGTTTTCGGATGACGCAGGCAGGATGGCGCGGTTGAAGGAACAACAGGATTGACATCATGCTGACGGGTTCCTGTCATTGCGGCAAGGCAGGTTGGACGCTCACGGGCGATCCAGGCTCGATCACGGCCTGCAACTGTACGCTCTGCCGCCGGTATGGCGCCCTGTGGGCCTATGATTTTGAGGACGGGCGCATCGCGGTTGCCGGGCAGACGGCCTCTTATACCCGCGTTGGCAAGGACACGCCATCGCTTGAAATCCAGTTCTGCCCGTCCTGCGCCTGTGTCCTGAGTTGGCGCGGCTTGAGACTTGAGGAAGATGGCCGCCGGCGTTTAGCTGTCAATCTTCGGCTTGCGCCGCCGGAACGCGTTCACGATTTGCCGATCGACCATTTCGATGGCCTGGACAGTTTCGAAGACCTGCCTTCCAAAGGGCGCTGCGTGCGTGACCTTTGGTTTTGAGTCCATCAAAACGCATCCCGCTGTCGTCGGAGGGCTGGCCATTGCATGAAGCCTGCCGCCAGCCTGATGTTGCGTTGCGACCGAGCCTGCCGACGCGCTGTCAACGGGCGGGTGCAGCGCCGTCGGAAGGTGCCTTGGCATAGGCTGCCGACAGGTTGCGATAAGATTTTGACCGGAAGGCCAGCACGGTCACGATAACCCCGATAATCCCGGCCAGGGTGAAGACCAGAGCCGTACCACGCGCCGGACCGGTGCCGAACCAGTCACCAATGGTCTGCGCGCCCCAGCCGTCGGTCATGAACGGGATAAAGACGAACTGGGTCAGCGGCCCGAACAGGAAGGCGGTGATCGGCGACGCCGACTGTTCCAGCGACTGGGCGAAACCGAACACCCGCCCCTGACGCTCCAGAGGCACGACCTTTTGCAGGGTCGTCTGTTCAGCGGCCTCGGCCCACGGGCTTACGAGCATCCACACAAAGCAGCCCGCGGCCAGCAGCCAAAAGGATTGCTGCAGCGTAAAGACACAGCAGGTCACCCAGGCGATCAGGTTGACGGTCAAAAGGGTTCGCAGCGGCTTCCTGCCAAGGCCAACCCTCGAAATGAGGAGACCGCTGATGATAAACCCGGTCGACACCACCATGAAGGTGAAGCCCCAGACGACTTCGTTCACCATCGACATTCCGTAGGCATCCAGCAGCGCCATGAAGATGCCGCCCAGAAAGTTGTTGAACGTGGCGAAGAAGATCAGCGCAAAGAGACCGGGCACGGCGGCAACTACCGCAATGGTGCCCTTGATATCGATCCTCCTTGGCGCCTCCGGTTCGCCCAGCGGCATCTCGGCGCGGGTTTCGCCGACCTTGACGGACATCAGATGGGCAAAGGCCAGGGTCGTGAACGCCAGGGCGAAGACCAGGGTTCCCGCCATGCCCCCCTTGGCGACCAGCAGTCCGCTGATGCCGGAGGTGACAAGAAAGCCGAGCCCCCCCACCATGCCGACCAGGCCATTGGCCTTGTCGCGGCGGTCTTCGGGCACGAGGAGGGTGACAACGGTCGGCAGGGCGATCGCCCGGATATTGCCGGCAATCACCCCCAGCATGGTCAGCAGGACGAAGATCCAGAGTTGATAGCCATAGGGATTTTTAAACACCTCCGCTGGCGATATCAGCAGGAAACCCAGGGCCAGCACGTAGAAGACGGCGGAAGCCAGACTGGAGCCCAGCATGACCGTCTTCTTGAGGTGATGGTCGACCAGACTGCCGAACCACAGGCCGAACCCGGCGGTAAAGACCAGGTAGATGCCGGCGATCATCCCTGTGGCAAAGACCGACCGCGTCTGGAGGATGATCCAGAAGGTGATAGCGAACCAGACGGTGAAATTGGTAATACTGGCCACCAGATTGTTGCCGAGCAGGTGGTGGAAGGCCTTCATCGCTATTGCCCAGGTTGCTATGAACCGCGAAGCTAAGGTGGTCCCGCATGAAGTCAAGTCACGTGCGCGACTACTTCAAATTCGATCAGGCTGAGGTCCAGGGAAGGCTTGGTGGAGCTAAGCGGATTCGAACCGCTGGCCTCCTCATTGCGAACGAGGCGCTCTACCAACTGAGCTATAGCCCCATGCCTTCCGCAAGGAGCAGCTTTTTTAAGCCAAGATTGCGGTGTGTCAAGCGTCGCGTTGACTTGTACGTAGCGGGGAATCCCCTATATTCCACGTTCACGCCATTCTGGAAGGCTAGGTATGATCGGCTTTATTTTCTTTGTTCTGGACTTCGTCTTGAGCTTCATCATCTGGATGCTGATCATCTCCGCCATCCTGAGCTGGCTGATCGCTTTCAACGTCATCAATACCCGCAATCCGACCGTTTACCGCATTGTTGAAGCACTCGATCGCTTCACCGCGCCGATCCTGGAACCCTTCCGGCGCCTGGTGCCGCCCATCGGTGGTTTTGACATCAGCTTTATCCTGTGTTTCGCCGTGATCAAGGGACTTCAACTGTTCCTGCTGCCGCTGGCCCAGCAAAATCTGATGGCTTTGGTCGGGAGTTGAGGCTGGCGGTCCGTCTGACGCCCAAGGCAGCGACGGACGCCATCGACGGCTGGGGCGTGGACGGGCAGGGACGGCGTTTTCTGAAAGTGCGGGTCCGCGCTGCACCCATCGAAGGTCGCGCCAATACGGCTTTGATCGCCTTTCTGGCCAAGGCCCTGGGCGTGGCCAAATCCCGGCTGTCATTGGTGGCGGGAGATACGTCCCGCCTCAAGCAGATCGAGATCGACGGCCTCACCGAAGCCGACCTGTTGGAACGCCTGTAGCTTCGCGTCTTCGCGCCTTCGCGTGAAATTACTTTCTTGATGGTTTGCGACCGCTCACCCTTGAAAGAAGGTTCACGCGAAGGCGCGAAGCCGCGAAGGGAGTGTGATCCTCGGTTCGGCGCCTCAGGCATAAAAAATCGGCCCCGCAAGCCGAAGCCAACGGGGCCAGTTGTCACCTTTGCGAGGTGGTCTCAATTACGCGCCTATGCCGCCGTCAACGCTGTCTCGCGAATCTTGTCCGTAATGGCCCTGGCAACCGCCGAACCCGAAGCCGTGCCGCCGATGTCGCGCGTCACGAAGCCGCTTTCGACGACGGCATCGATCGCCGCGTCCAGCGCATCGGCTTCCTTGATGAGGTTCAGCGAGAAGCGCAGCATCATGGCCACCGACTTCAGGGTGCCGACCGGATTGGCCAGGTCCTTGCCGGCGATATCCGGCGCCGAACCGTGGATCGGTTCGTACAGGCCCTTGCCCGTGGCGCCCAGCGAGGCCGAGCCCAGCAAGCCGATGGAGCCCGGCAGGACCGAAGCCAGGTCCGACAGAATGTCGCCGAACATGTTTTCGGTGACAATCACATCGAACTTGGTCGGGCGGGTGACCAGGTGCATGGCCATAGAATCAACCAGGGCGTGCTCCAGTTCGACGTCGGAATAGTCTTCTTTGTGCAGGCGGATCACCGTCTCACGCCACAGGCGCGAGGTCTCGATGACATTGGCCTTGTCGACCGAGGTCACCTTGTTGCGGCGCTTGCGGGCGGCGTCGAAGGCGACGCGGGCGACACGCTCGACCTCGGCGACCGTGTAGACGCATTCGTCGGTGGCCGTTGTCTCGGTGCGGGTCTGCCTGCCGAAATAAAGGCCACCCGTCAGTTCACGGACGATCAAAAGATCGGCCCCCTGGACCACTTCGGCGCGCAGCGGCGAACGGTGGACCTGGGAGGCCTTGACGTCCATCGGACGCAGGTTGGCGAACAGGCCCATTGATTTGCGCACGGCCAGCAAGCCCTGCTCCGGACGCATCTTGCCGAGATCCCACTTGGGGCCGCCAACAGCGCCCAGCAGCACAGCATCCGCCGCCAGGCAGGCACGATCGGTATCTTCCGGGTACGGATTGTTGTCTGTGTCGATGGCTATGCCGCCGATCCGCTTTTCCTCGAAAGAGAAGCTATGGCCGAACACATCGCCGATGGTCTTCAGCGCCTGGACGCCGGCGGCCGCGACTTCAGGACCGATGCCGTCACCGGGGAGGACGACGATATTGAAGGAAGCCATTACGCAGCCTTTCCGTGGGAGTGTTCAAACTTTTCGATGTCGGGCAGGCGCTTCAGCAACCAGCCCATAGCATCGACGCCTTCCAGCAGGCACTGGCGCGCGAAGGCCTCGACCTCGAAGGTGATAAGCGTGCCATCTTCCAGGGTCAGGGCGTTGTTTTGCAGGTCGATGGTGACGCGCTGCTGCGGGTTGGCCAGCAGCTTGTCGTGAACGTCCTTGCTGACCACGACTGGCAGCAGGCCGTTCTTCAGGCAGTTCGACTTGAAGATGTCGGCGATCTCGGTCGAGATCACGGCCTGAAAGCCATAGTCCATCAGCGCCCATGGGGCGTGTTCGCGCGACGAGCCGCAGCCGAAATTGTTGCCCCCGACCAGGACGCGATGCTCGGTCGGGTCGATCTCGTTCAGGATATGCGGCTTGTTCGAACCATCGGCATGGTAGCGCCAGTCGTTGAAGGCGACCTTGCCGAGACCGACCTTGGTGGTGGTCGTCAGAAAGCGCGCCGGGATGATCTGGTCGGTGTCGATATTGGCTTCCGGCAACACGAGGATGCGCGACGAAAAGCTGTGGATGGGTTCCTGGTTGGACATTTAGGCCTCCTCGAGCGCCATGAATTGACGGGGGTCGGCAACGTGACCGGCGACGGCTGACGCCGCGGCGGTGGCCGGTGACGCCAAAACCGTGCGCGAACCCGGACCCTGACGGCCTTCGAAATTGCGGTTGGAGGTCGATACGGCCAGTTGACCGGGCGAGACGAAGTCGCCGTTCATGGCGATGCACATCGAACAGCCCGGCAGGCGCCATTCGGCCCCGGCTTCGAGGAAGATTTCGTGCAGGCCTTCCGCTTCGGCCTCCAGGCGGACCCATTCCGAACCCGGAACGACCAGGGCGCGGACGCCCGGCGCGACCTTGCGGCCCTTCATTATGGCCGCCGCGGCGCGCAGGTCTGACATGCGGCCATTGGTGCACGAGCCGATGAAGACGACATCGACCTTTTCGACTTCGCGCGCTTCACCACCGGTAAAGCCCATATATTTCAGGGCGCGTTCCTGGTCTTCGTTATCGGCGATCGGCACACCACGGACGATGGCAGCACCCTGGTCTGGAGAGGTGCCCCAGGTAGCCATGGGTTCGATGGTCGAGCCATCGATGCGGATTTCCTTGTCGAAGACGGCGCCTTCGTCGGACGCCAGGGCCAGCCAGCCCTTGGCGGCTTCTTCGTAAGCGTCACCTTGCGGCACATATTGCCGGCCGCGCAGCCAGTCGACCGTCTTGTGGTCGGGGGCGATCATGCCGCAGCGGGCGCCGGCTTCGATCGACAGGTTGCAAACCGTCATGCGGCCTTCCATGTCGAGATCGCGGATGACGTCGCCGGCATATTCCAGCGCGTAGCCGGTGCCGCCGGAAAAACCAAGCGTGGCGATAACCGTCAGGGCGACGTCCTTGCCGGTGACGCCAGGCTGGAGCTTGCCGTCGACGGTAACACGCATGGTCCTGGGCTTGCGCTGGGCCAGGCATTGCGTGGCCAGGACGTGGCCGACTTCCGAGGTACCAATGCCAAACGCGATGCAGCCGAAGGCGCCGTGGGTCGAGGTGTGGCTGTCGCCGCAGACGACGGTAAAGCCTGGCTGGGTCAGGCCCATTTCCGGCCCGATGACGTGAACGACGCCGCGGTTTTCGGCGTCATAACCGAACAGGCGCAGGCCATGGCTGGCGGCGTTGGCTTCCAGCGTTTCGACCTGCTTCTTGGCCTGGGCGGTGACGTAGGGGCGGTTGCCCTCGGCGTCGGGGCGCAGGGTTGGAATCGAGTGATCCAGCGTGGCGAAGGTCCGGTCGGGCCGGCGCACCTTCAGCCCGCGGACATCCAACTCGGAGAAGGCCTGGGGGGAGGTCACTTCGTGGACGAGATGCAGGTCGATATAGAGAACGGCGGGCTTGTCGGCCCCTTCCGGTTCTACGACGTGGGCATCCCACACTTTTTCAAACAACGATTTCGCGGTCATCGTACAATCTCTTGGTTTGCTAAACCTTTGCCTCCCCTGTTTACGGGGGAGGTGGATCATTGCGAAGCAATGAGACGGAAGGGGCTTTTCCGCTGACGGTAAAGCCCCTCCCACCGCTTCGCGGTCCCCCCTCCCCGCACGCAGGGAGGGCAAAGGGATGTCTTACTTACTCGGCCGGAACGGTCGACTC
This sequence comes from Asticcacaulis sp. AC402, assembly GCF_000495835.1. GTDB lineage: Bacteria > Pseudomonadota > Alphaproteobacteria > Caulobacterales > Caulobacteraceae > Asticcacaulis. Next base: position 70,291 of record NZ_AWGC01000001.1, on the reverse strand, counting down.
GATGGGGTCGAGCCAGCCGAAACGGTCTTCGGTGGTGCCGTTAAACAGACCATGGAACAGGGTCTGCAACCGCTTGGTGATCTTGCCCGGTCCGCCGACGCGGGTCGGAATGTCGTCGACGCTGCGGATCGGGGTGATTTCCGCCGCCGTGCCGGTCATGAAGATTTCGTCGGCGAGATACAAAATTTCGCGCGGCAGGTCCTGCTCCAGAACCTCCAGACCGTCGGCCTTGGCCAGGCGGATGACGGAATCACGCGTGATGCCGCCCAGGATCGACGCCGCCACCGGTGGGGTGTAGATCTTGCCGTTCATCATGACGAACAGGTTTTCGCCGGCACCTTCGGAAATCAGCCCGTTGACGCCCAGGCCGATGCCTTCGACATAGCCGCGGTCGCGCGCTTCCTTGCCGATCAGGTAGGACGACAGGTAGTTGCCGCCCGCCTTGGCCAGGACCGGAATGGTGTTCGGCGCCGCGCGATTCCACGACGAGATGCAGACATCTACGCCCTTGGCCAGGCCTTCTTCGCCGAGGTAGGCACCCCACGGGAAGGCGGCGATGGCCAGGTCGACCTTGACTCTGTCGGCCTTGGGGGTCACGCCCATGCCGCATTCACCCAGGAAGGCGATCGGACGCCAGTAGGCGCTCTTCAGGTTGTTGGCGACGATGATCTGCTTCGACGCCGCAATCATGTCGTCGAGAGCGAAGGGGATCTTGATACCGTAGATGCGGGCGGAATCCTCCAGCCTTCGCAGGTGGTCGCCCAGGCGAAAGCCCACCGGGCCATTGGGCGTATCATAGCAGCGGATGCCCTCGAAAACGGACGTGCCGTAATGCAGGGCATGTGTCATGACGTGGATCTGGGCGTCTTCCCAGTTGATGATCTGGCCGTTAAACCAGATTTTGTCGGCGAGTTTGGTCATGTTATCTCAGCAATCTTAATCGGAATGGTTTCGACTGGAACCGTCCTCTTACGCCCTTCCGCGGGCGCCAGAAAGACGGATTTTTTAAAGCCGTCGCATACGACGCGCAATCGTGCCCCTACCGAGCCGGGGCCGCGACCACGGCCCCGATAAACCTCTCCTTTGAATTTCGATAAGGCTGAGAGACCCGCGTCCTTCATGCGCGCATCTCTTTTTTGGTCCGGGCATCGTCCAGCGCCGGCGCCGCAACCCGAGGATCGGCGGAAAGGCGCGTTATGCCGTACAGACGGTCGATCTGCAGGCCCAGTTGGTCAGGACTACGGGAATTGTCGCGCGGACGCAACGTCACCGACAGTCCGCGCTTCTCACCGAGATCGTAAAGTTCCAACTGGTCGAGATGGAAACCTCGCCGCTCAATCAGGCCCAGGACGCGCAACAGCGACCCTTCGAGACGATCCAGCTCAATATGAATCAAGTGGCTCATCCCAACGCTCCTCCATCATTTCTGCGTTCGAAGCGCCCGGCGGAACCAGAGGCCAGACGTTTTCGCGCGGATCGACCAAAACATGCAAAAGGGTTGGCCCTTCGGCGGCCAGCAGCCGGTCGACGGCACCCTCGACTTCGTGGCGGTGGGTGATGCGGAAGGCATCGATCCCGAACGCCTTGGCGACCTGGACAAAATCGGGATTGTCCGACAGGTCGATCTCTGAGTAGTTCTCCTGGTAGAACAGCTCCTGCCACTGCCGGACCAGGCCCAGCGACGAATTGTCAAGCAGGACGATCTTCAGCGGGATGTTGTATCGGTTCAGCGTCGCCATCTCCTGGATGTTCATCATGAACGATCCGTCGCCGGAGATGGTGACAACATGGTGGTCGGGCTTGGCCAGCTTGGCGCCGACCCCGGCCGGCAGGCCATAACCCATGGCGCCGGATCCACCTGAGGTCAGGTGGGCGCGGCCGTTGGAAAACTCGCAGTGCTGGGCGACCCACATCTGGTGCTGGCCGACATCGCAGGCGGCGATGAACTTGTCACCGGCCTTTTCCGACAGCAGCTTCAGCAGGGCCGGGGCATAGACGCCCTTGCCTGGCGCATTGTAGCGGAAGCGGTGCTCCCATTTGTCGGCCTTGCACTTCTCAACCCACTTTTGAATGCCCTCAACCTTGGGATTGAGGTTCTCGATGGCGGTTTTCAGGTTGCCGACAATGGCGACGTCGGCCTTGCGCAGCTTGTTGATCTCGGCCGGGTCAATATCGGCATGGATGATCTTGGCATTGGGCGCGAAAGCGTTGAGTTTTCCGGTGGCGCGGTCGTCGAAACGGGCACCGAGCGCGATCAGCAGATCGGCCTCCTGGACGGCCGTATTGCCGGCGCGCGTGCCGTGCATGCCCAACATGCCCAGACACAGGTCTTCCGTGGTCGGAACGACGCCGATACCCTTCAGCGTGGTGACAACCGGGATGCCGGTGCGCTTGACCAGGTCGAGGAAGGCTGGCGAGGCGCCGGCCATCTCAATGCCGGCGCCAGCGTAGAACAAAGGCTTCCTGGCGGATTCGATCAGCTTTTCGGCGGCGCGAAGCGCATTGGTGTCAGGGACAGGCGGTGTCCAGGTCGGGAAGGTCGCCATGGACGAGGCGCCGACCCTGGTGGCGGCCACATCCTTGGGGATATCGACCAGGACCGGGCCGGCGCGGCCTTCGGAGGCGATGGCGAAGGCTTCCGCCAGGATACGGGGAATGTCGGCGGGGTCGCGGACCAGCCAGGAATGCTTCACAATCGGCAGGCAGATGCCCAGAATATCGACTTCCTGGAACCCGTCGGTACCCATCAGATGGGTTGAAACCTGGCCGGTAATGCACACCAGGGGCACACTGTCCATATAGGCGTTGGCGATGCCGGTAATCAGGTTGGTCGCGCCGGGCCCCGAGGTGGCCATGCAGACTCCGACCCTGCCCGTAGCGCGGGCATAGGCGTCGGCCGCGAAGGCTGCACCCTGTTCGTGGCGCACCAGGATATGCTTCAGGCCGGAGCCGGCAAGGGCGTCATAGATCGGCATGATGGCCCCGCCGGGATATCCGAACAGGGTCTCGACTCCCAACGCCTTCAGCGTCGAGATCACCAGTTGTGCTCCGGTAGGTTCGTTGCTCATCGTTCTAAACTCAAAAGTTATTATCCTCCCCTGCTTGCGGGGGAGGTGCCGCCGAATGGCGGCGGAGGGGGCGTCACGGTCTCGGACGCTACCTCCACCTCTTCGTAGTACTATGCATCAACCGTTTGCTTGCTTTGCAGCCAGGTCATGCGCGAACGCAGGTCCTTGCCGACGGTTTCGATCTGGTGCTCCAGGTCCTGGCGCATCAGAGCGTTGTAGCGCGGCCGGCCGGCCATGTTTTCGAGGATCCAGTCGCGGGCGAAATCGCCCGACTGGATATCGTTGAGCACTTCGCGCATGCGCTCGCGGGTTTCTTCGTTGATGATGCGCGGGCCAGAGATCAGGTCGCCGTACTTGCAGGTTTCCGACACGAAGCTGTGCATCTTTTCGAAACCGCCTTCGTACAGCAGATCGACGATCAGCTTCAGCTCGTGCAGGCATTCGAAATAGGCGATTTCGGGACGGTAGCCGGCCTCGACCAGGGTTTCGAAACCCATCAGGACCAGTTCGGTGGTACCACCGCACAGGACAGCCTGTTCGCCGAACAGGTCGGTTTCAGTTTCTTCCTTGAAGGTCGTCTCGATGACGCCGCCGACGGTGCCGCCGATGCCGCGGGCATAGCCCAGGGCCTTGGTCGAGGCCTTGCCGGACATGTCGCGGTCAACCGCGAACAGCGAAGGCACGCCGCGGCCGCGCTGGTATTCACGACGCACCAGATCACCCGGGCCCTTCGGGGCGACCAGGATCACATCCATGTCGGCGCGCGGAATGACGCGACCGTACAGGACCGAGAAGCCGTGGGCGAACAGGATGGCGACGCCCTTGGGGGCGTTGGGCTCGATAACGTCTTTGTAAAGGTCGGCATGGGTCATGTCCGGGGTCAGGATGGCGATGATGGTCGCATCCTTGCAGGCGTCGGCGACGGAGAGAACGGTGTGGCCGTCCTGCTTGGCCTTGACCTCGCCGGCGCCGCCGGCACGCAGGCCGACCACGACATCGGCGCCGGAATCCTTCAGGTTCGAGGCGTGGGCGCGGCCCTGCGAGCCGTAACCAATGATGGCGATGCGTTCGCCCTTGAAGGCATCGGGCGAAACGTCGTCATTCGTATAGATCTTCACAATGGTCTCCGTAGTCTTTTTACGTCAGGGGTTTAGAGTAAGCCATCATTCGTCACCGAGGTGACCATGCGGGCGTATTTTTCCAGCGCACCGGCGCCGAAGGTGATCTTGCCGGGCTTTTGCGCCTTGGTGGCACGGCGCAGGTCGATGTCGGCGAAGACGTCGATGCGGCGAGCGGCAATGTCGATGTGGATGATGTCGTCGTCATTAACGTAGGCGATCGGACCGCGCGCCTGAGCACCCGGTGCGACCTGACCGATGATGGCGCCGGACTCGCTGCCCGTGGTCCGCGCATCGGTGAGGACGGTGACACGCTCGATATCGGCGTCTTCCAGAGCGTCAGCGACCGACTGCAGGCCGGCGGCGGTGATCTCGCTGCCGTCCTGTCGGATGATAACAATGTCGCAGGCGCGGATCCTGCCGCGGGCGATACCGTCCAGAGCATCCCTGGTCGAACCGAAAACGCGCGCCGGACCGTCGAATACGTCCACCGTGAACCCGTCCAGTTTTACGACACAGCCTTCCGGAGCGAGCGAGCCATGAAGAATGGCAAAGCCCGCAGAGGCAGTCGTAGCGGTCTGGCAATGGATTTGCGTGAACTGGGTCATATCAAATCTTCCGGATGGAACTCGTGGGTTACGTTACTGACAGGCGCGTATTAAAAATCCCGCTCTTTTGAAGGAGCGGGAGGATGTCTTATCCTCTTGAAAGCGTTAGGCGGAACCTTTCGCTACCACTCCGATGACAGGGGGCTTAGTACGCCCCCAATAAGGAGCGATACCAGGTCGAATACGATGACAGCCACGACGAAAGAAACAGCCAGAGCGGTTAGCTCCTGCGTCCGGTTCTTCGCAATGGCAATGGCCTTGGCCATGGTCAAAGATACTCCTGCGCAGCCCCAAACGGGTGCGTTGACCCCATATAAGCCTAGCGCAGCCAAAAAAGCAAAGAAAATCTGGAAAATTTTTTCGACAATCTGGCAAATAACGGCGTCGCAGCAAAACAATTTACCTGCAAAACGCCATTTTCCGAAATACATTTTCGTGATAGCGGTCTTAAACCCTTAAAAAGCAGCCACGTTACCCGAGAATCAGAAACGATTTTGCCCCGACGACAAGGCGCTCGCGGCTGAAACCAAACGGCACCACGGGTTTCCAGACGACGCCGCGGTGCACACTATGTTAAAGGTTTGACCAAGAGTCACCGAACTCACAAAGGGAAGAGACCATGTTCCGTATCCTGCTGGCCGCCGCCTTGCTGGCTCTATCTTCACCTGCCCTGGCTGATGCACCGCGCAAGCCGGGAGACTACGCCCATACGCCCGACTCTGTGGAACAGCCTGGCGTGCAGAAGGGGCAACTGCTGGGGCCTTATGAATTCCATTCCAGGATAATCGCCGGCACGGTGCGGCGTTACTGGGTCTATGTCCCGGTGGGTTACGACCCGAACACCCCGCCCAGCCTGCTGGTCTTCCAGGATGGCCAGCGCGCCACACACCCCAACGGTTCCCTGCGCCTGCCAATCGTGCTCGATAGTCTCATCGCCAAGGGCGATATTGCGCCGACCTTGGGCGTTTTTGTCACGCCCGGGAACCTGAGCGAGCACTATCCCGACAATCTGGGCATGTCGAACCCTGACCACCGCGCCGAAGAATACGACGTGCTGGACGACACTTATACGCGCATGCTGCTTGAGGAACTGTTGCCGGAAGTCGCCAAGACCTACACGTTTAGTCATGATCCGCGGCGACGCATCATTGGCGGCACCTCCTCGGGCGCTATCGCGGCCTTCACGGTGGCGTGGAACCGCCCCGACGCGTTCAGCAATGTCATTTCGATTGTCGGCTCCTACACCTCCATCGCTTACCGCCCGGCCGCGGGCGACCAGCCGGCGCGTTTCGGCGGCGACACCTATCCAGGTTTGATCCGAAAATCGAAGATCCGGCCAATCCGTATTTTTTTCCAGGATGGTTCCAACGACCTCGACAACGAACATGGCAGTTGGTTCCTGGCCAACCAGCAGATGGTCAAGTCGCTGGAATGGGCTAATGCCAATGCTGACCAAAGCAATCTCGGGCCGGCGCGGTATGAATTGCAGTATGTCTGGGGCGACGGCGGCCACTCCGATCAGCACGGCGGCGCGCTGATGCCGGATATCCTGCGCTGGATGGCGGGAACGACGGAGAAGGCGTGTTGCGCCAAGCCATGATTGCGGCCGCAGCGCGGCTGGTATAGGCTGCGCAAGGGTAAGAGGAGGGGACTATGAAACTGAAGCTGGTAAGCTTTCTCGGTGCGTTTTTGATGGCGAGCCTGCCGGCGGTATCTTATGCCGATGAGATGTCCGACGAAGAAGACATGTGTGGTTGGTCCTTTCCGGTGTCCAGCTATTCGGCCGAGATCGGCGGGTTGTCGATCGAGCTGCCTGCCGTGGCACATCTCAAGGTGAACGGCCAGACCGTATCGGAGAAGGGCTCGCAGCCTTGGGGAAATTCCATCAATACGGCCAAGATCGCCCGCACTAAGGATGAGATCGTCATAACGACCAACCAGCACGACTGTGTCGACTGGTCATCCTCCTACGTCTATGTTCTCGACCCCTCCGGCCGGCTGCTGGCGGAAAGCGAGCAGTGGTCCGAGCACGAATGGGACGGCTTTCTTCGCGAAAAAGAGGGACTGGTTTTCTGGAGCGAATGGTTCTGCCAACCCGTTAACCCGAACAACAAACCGGGCATGTCCCACGTCTTCATATTGAGGAATGGTGAGAAGGCTTTCGTAAAGGAGGATCGGCCTTACGAGTCTTTGTGCTCGGACAAGGCCAAGATCCAGTTTCGCGTCAACGCCTTGTATCTGTCCGGCATGAAACCCAATTGAGATTTGCCGCGCATTCCGTGATTGCCATACGAGCCTGCGGGACTATATAGGGCAACAACCCAAACCCCTGTCGCGCCAAGTATTTTCACAGGTAACCATCATGCCCGCCTATCGTTCCCGCACCACCACCTTCGGCCGCAACATGGCGGGCGCGCGGGCGCTCTGGCGGGCGACAGGTATGACCGACGCCGATTTCTCCAAGCCGATTATCGCGGTCGTCAACAGCTTCACCCAGTTCGTGCCGGGCCACGTCCACCTGAAAGACCTCGGCCAGTTGGTAGCACGTGAGATCGAAGCCTCAGGGGGCGTCGCCAAGGAATTCAACACCATCGCCGTCGATGACGGCATCGCCATGGGCCACGGCGGCATGCTCTATTCGCTGCCGTCGCGCGACCTGATCGCCGACAGCGTCGAATATATGGTCAACGCCCACTGCGCTGACGCCATGGTCTGCATCTCCAACTGCGACAAGATCACGCCGGGCATGCTGATGGCGGCCATGCGCATCAATATTCCGGTCGTTTTCGTCTCGGGTGGGCCCATGGAGGCCGGCAAGGTGGTGTGGGCCGACGAGAACGGCGTCGAAAAGACCCATTCGCTCGACCTGATCGACGCCATGATCCAGGCCGGCGATGACCGTATTTCCGATGCGCAGGTCAAGGCCGTCGAAGAAGCCGCCTGTCCGACCTGCGGTTCGTGCTCGGGCATGTTCACCGCCAATTCGATGAACTGCCTGACCGAGGCCCTGGGCCTGAGCCTGCCCGGCAACGGCACCACCCTGGCCACCCACGCCGACCGCAAGCGCCTCTTCGAACAGGCTGGCCGGCTGATCGTCGACATCACCAGGCGCTATTACGAAAAGGACGATGCCTCGGTTCTGCCGCGCAGCATCGCCACCAAGGAAGCCTTTGAGAACGCCATGGCTTTGGACGTTGCCATGGGCGGTTCGACCAACACCGTTCTGCATATCCTGGCGGCGGCTCAGGAGGCCGGCGTCGACTTCACCATGGCCGATATCGACCGGATTTCGCGCGTCACGCCCTGCCTTTGCAAGGTTGCCCCGGCAGCCTCCGATGTCCATGTCGAAGACGTCCACCGCGCTGGCGGTATCATGGGAATCCTGGGCGAACTTGCGCGCGGTGGCATGCTGCACACCCAATCGAAGACCGTCCATTCGCCATCCCTCGCCCATGCTCTCAGCTACTGGGACATCCGCCAGACCAATGACGAAGAGGTCACCGAATTCTTCAAGGCGGCGCCGGGCGGCGTGCGCACCACCCAGGCCTTCTCGCAGGACCGCCGCTGGGACGAGCTGGACCGCGACCGGATCGGCGGGGTGATCCGTTCCAAGGAACACGCCTTTACCAAGGACGGTGGCTTGGCCGTACTGTACGGCAACATCGCTGAAAACGGTTGTATCGTTAAGACGGCCGGGGTCGATGAATCGATCTGGCAGTTCAACGGCACGGCGCGCGTCTTCGAATCCCAGGACGAGGCCACCGTGGCCATCCTGAACAACAAGATCGTCGAAGGCGACGTCGTCGTCATCCATTACGAAGGTCCCAAAGGCGGCCCGGGTATGCAGGAAATGCTGTACCCGACGACCTATCTGAAATCGAAGGGCTTAGGGAAAGCCTGCGCCCTGTTGACCGACGGCCGGTTCTCGGGCGGGACCTCGGGCCTGTCGATCGGCCATGCCTCGCCGGAAGCGGCCTCGGGCGGCCTGATCGCCCTGGTCCGCGAAGGCGACCGCATCGAGATCGATATCCCCAAGCGCTCGATCCAACTGGCCATCTCCGAATCCGAAATCGCCCAACGCCGTGCCGAGGAAGAGGCCCGCGGCCCGGATGCCTATACGCCCCACAACCGCGACCGCGTGGTCTCGGCGGCCTTGCAGGCCTATGCCGCGCTGGTTACCTCGGCCGACACCGGCGCTGTGCGCGACCTGGGGCAACTTAGGAAGTAGGTTACTGGTCGCGGAAGCCGTACCGGTTTTTCCGCCCTCTCAACCTCAATGATTCTGGCGCTTTTCCCAGCAGTCGCGTGGGCGGTCTTCAAAACAGTATTCGATCGAAACGCGATTGTTCAGAAGTTCCCTAACGTCGTCATCCGTTTTCACGGCAAGCTGGGTTTCACCCTTAGAGCGCAATCCGATAAGGTGGCTTCCACTACATCGGATTGCGCTATAAAGCTGCGGATGCGGCCAGAAGAAAGCTTGCCATCGTTATCGAGGCGCCGATCTTTTGTAACACGCCTTATCCCTTTTTCGCAGCCTCAAACTCGGCAGCCTGTTTCATCCAGTTTTCGCGCACTATCCGACCAGGGAACTTGATGCGCTCCGATACCCACTTGATGTTCTCGGGCGTCCAGGCAGCAATCTGGCGGAAGTGATAGATACCCAGGGCGTGAAGCTGCACCTCATTGACCGGACCAATGCCGACGATGTCCAGCAGCGGATCGGGCTTGCCCTTGTCGGCGACCTTCAAGCGAGCGGGTTCCAAGGGCGCGCCGGCCGCGGCAATGGCGGCCTCGACCTGGTCCGGGGTCATGGCCGCAAGGGGAGAGACAGCCGGGGAGGGTTCCGCTTTGCGGGCTGCCGGTTTGGCGGCGGCGCGGGCCTTGGCAATGACCTCGGGTTCCGGCCTGGGCTTGCGCGTCTTGGGGACCACGGTCGTGACCGGCGCGGAAGTCGCCGGTAGGGTCACGTAGTTTGCCTCGAGCGGCATCAGTTCGACCTCGCCCGGCGGCAGGATGGACTCAGCAGCGGGCGGCGGCAGTTCGTCTTCCAGCAGAAGCGGCTTCGGCTTTTCGGCGGTCTTGCGCGCCTGGCGGGTCAACAGGTAACCAATGCCGCGCCCGATCAGGAAGGCGATGATCAACAGGGCGGCGGATTTAAGCAGCATCGACAAGGCGCTTCCTCCTATTTGCCGTAGCGACGGGCGGCGTATTCGACAGCGACGCCCAGGACAAGAGCGAGCAGCAGCCACCAGCGCAGTTCGGAGATCAGATATAGCATGGCTTAACTCGCGGAACTGAGGGTAAAGACGACGCGGCGGTTCTTTTTGCGTCCAGCGGCGGTGGCATTGCTCTCCACCGGATCGGCGCTGCCAGCGCCAATGGCCGCGACCTTTTCGTCGGGCCAGCCTGCGGCGGTGAGGGCGTTCATGGCGTCGACAGCGCGGCCGGCCGACAGGGACCTATTGACCTCGTCGGCGCCGACATTGTCGGTATAACCGGTGATCGTCAGCTTAACGTCAGCGGGGCAACTTTGCAGTGCGCGATAGACCTCGCGCATCGTCCGTTCGCCCTGGGGCGTCAGTTCATAGGCGTTGAACCTGTAACGGATGCCGCTGCGGGCGACCACGGCATTGATCCGGTCCTGACAGCGCTGGCCGGCGCGACTGAGCGGCTGGGCGGTTTCTGTCGCTGCAACTGTTGCGGTCGCCGATGACGCCGAAGCCGACGATGTCGACACGGAACTTGAACTGACGCTGAGTGTTGCACTGGCGCTTTGTGTCGAACTGGCGCTTTCGCTGGCACCCGACGGGCTGGCCGCCGCAATTGCTGTGGTGCGCACGGCCGTGACCGGGCCTGTCCAGAAGCCGTCGGGCTTCAACGCTGCCTGAGCGGCGGCGATCTTATCGGGCGTGCCATTGAGCACCAGTTCCTGGCCCGATGCCGTCACGGTCACACCGGTGACACCAACCTGCACCAGTTTTGCCTGGGCTTCACGCGTCAGACCGGTTTCGGTGGCTGACTTGGTCGTGGTCAGGGCGATTGCGCCCACGACCAGCAAAGCCGCCCACCCGGCGATATGGATCATGTTCTTCTTCATGATTTGAATCTCTACAGCGATTCCCTATACGGCGTTGTCGAAGACAACTGCGGCGGCTTCATGGCCGTCCGGGTTCAGATCGCCGGCGCCTGGGTCACCGTGACGATACCGAACTGATTGATCGGGAACAGAAGTTGCGGTCTGATCCTCGGCGGAGGTGTGAACAGCGGTTCCGGCTTCGGCCGTGGCGGCTCGGCGACGGCCGGAAGCGGTTTCGGGGCGAGGTCGGCACCATGATAAGGCGGGTAGATGATGTCGTCCTTGGGGGGCAGGAAGCTGGCACTGGCAGGCACCGTGCGGACCGTGCTCCGGGTCGCCGCAGACACGATATGACCCAGCACCAGACCCAGAGAGAAGGTCAGGGCGATCAGCACGAGTGAGTGAACCCAGAGCCACACCATGTCAGCGCCCCCAACGGTGGGCGGCAAAGCCGAACACCGCCCCCAGCAGCAGGGCGGCGAGCAGGAGCCAGCGCAAGTCATACACCAGGTACAGCATTATTGTCCTAACGCTCCGCTTCTTGAGGACATTCTTGTTTGTCCTAACGCTCCGCTCCTTGAGGACATTATGGCCCCTCCGGTTCATCGCGTGGCCGCAGGATGAAGTCGACGCGGCGGTTGCGCGCGCGGCCCTCCTCGGTGGCATTGTCGGCAATCGGATCCTGGGCGCCGTAGCCCCGGGATGTGACCGATGCCTGAGCCAGGCCCATATCGGTCAGGGCAAAGGCCGCCGCTTCGGCCCGGGCGGTTGACAGCTTCATGTTGTCGAGGTCCTGGCCGACATTATCCGTATAGCCCTCGACATTCAGGATCAGGCCCTGGGGACAGGTCTGGAGCGTGGTGTAGACATCGGTCAGTATCGCCTGGCTGTCACCGGTCAGTTCGGCGCTCCCCGACACGAACTGCAGCCTGCGGCTGGCCACGGCCTGGGTAACCCGGCCGGTGCAGTCGTCGGCCGCCTGCTCGGCCTGCTCAGCCATGGCGGTCTGGGTGGCGGCCGCGTCCAGTCGCGTCTGCATGGCAATGACCGAAGCTTCGTTCACCCTTACGCCTGTCACCGGTCCCACCAGCACGCCGCCATAGCCGGCACGTTCGGGCAGACCGCCGGTTACGCCGCGTGTCACGGTAACGGCGCGCTGCATACGGTCGCCGGCCGTATCGCCCGACGCCGCGACCTGGGAAAATCCGTCGTCGCGGTACGCAAGGGTGGCGCCTTGTCCGTCCATGCGAACCTCGAAACCGCCCAGGCCCTGAGCCGCCAGCCGCTGCTCGATCTGGCTACGCAGCATTGTTTCCAGCCCATCGGTGCGCCGGGGCAGGGCAAGGACTGCGCACAGCCCGAGGACCAGCCAGCCAAGACTGTAAATCCATACCTTAGCCACGCATTCAGCCCCTGCGGCGTCATAGACTCAATCGCAAAACGTAACGTCGGTTGCGCCAAAAGACAACGTGGTTAACAAATCATTAATGAGGTGTGGCGCCTGTGCCCGATTAAGCCACCTGGGCGAATATGAGCCCTTTAATGCCTTCGGCCGGCAAGCATGCGGATGTGAACGTCGTCGCGTCGCAGATGGTGATGGTAAAGCGCGGCGCCGACATGCATCACGACCAGGCCCGCCAGGCTAAAGCCCAAAACGTCGTGGGCATTGAACCATAGATCGGCGGCGACGGCGTTCTTTGCGCTCAGGGGCGGCAGATCGAACAGGCCAAAGACGCTGATGGCGGCGCCATAGGCCGAGGTGGCATACCATCCGACCAGGGGCTGGATGATCAGCAGCCCGTAGAAAAGGCTGTGCACGGTGGCCGATGCCCTTCGCTGCCAGGATGTCAGGCTGGTTTCGGGTTTGGGCCATCGCGTCGTAAGCCGATAGCCCAGCCGGATCACCGACAGGACCAGCACCAGAACCCCCAACGACCGGTGGACGGTATAGAGGGTGTTCTGCGGCTCGCCGGACGGGACATGGTTCATGAGGAGGCCCGCCGGAATCAAAGAAAGCACACAAACGGCGATGCTCCAGTGGAGAAGCCGGGCAACGAATGGGTAGCCCTGCGGGTTGGATAGGGTTCCGGCCGTCACGGCAGATGACGCAAAGCATCTTGCGAATGATGCAAGATACGCTGAACGAATATACTGTTGCCGGAAATACGATCGTAAACTGCATGCGCCTGATGGACAAATCGCCGCCTGTCGCCTTTGCTACCGAAGATCGCTCCGGCGCGCGGATGCTCGGTCAACATCTGGAGTAAAACTAACTGATTATCTCGGTAGGCACGCGATTTCACAAAACCAAAATTTTCAAAGCCATATATGGCTATCTCGGTGAGATCGCCTTCGGCCTTACGGCTTAATCTGTCGTCAGCCATTTTGAGCACGATAGCGTGCCTCGGCGTCTTCCCAAATCTGTTCGATAGTTTTGTCACTGACGCCACTGTCGTCGGCCTCATCGAGCAAGCGATTTACCTCAGCTTCAGCCGTTTTGCGCTCCTGGTCTTTGCGCAGTACACCGTTGACATAGGCGTCGGCATTGGTGCCGGCCTGTTGTTGCACCCAATCGCTGTTGCCGTCGTCCAGAGAAACTGTAATCCTGTCCATGATCAGCGCCATACCTCTTAATGCTATTGTGCCATTAAACGCGCCCGTCACCAAGTTGAAAACGCCCCGTGACAGCTACGACAGCGTAGTATAAAGCGCGTACTCCTTCCCTTCACTGTCGCGCGTGAAACCTGTCCTGATGGCCTCACTTTCCCAAATTCGCCCTACACCGTTCGACCTCGGTCCGGTCCATTTTGTCGGCATAGGCGGCATTGGCATGAGCGGCATTGCCGAGATCATGCTCAAGATCGGCTACCTGGTCCAGGGCTCGGACGCCAAGGCCTCGGCCAATACCGAACGGCTGGAAAAGCTGGGGGCGAAGGTTTTCATCGGCCACGCGGCTGAGCACGTCAGCGATGGCGTCTGCGCCCTGGTCTATTCAACCGCAGTCAAGCCGGACAACGCGGAAATGGTCGAGGCGCGCCGCCGCCGCATCCCGCTGGTCCGCCGCGCCGAAATGCTGGCCGAGCTGATGCGCCTGCAATTCTCGATCGCGGTGGGCGGCACCCATGGCAAAACCACCACGACCTCGATGGTCGCCTGCCTGCTGGATGCCGGTGGCATGGACCCGACCGTGGTCAATGGCGGCATCATCAACAATTACGGCACCAATGCCAAGGTCGGCGACGGCGACTGGATCGTGGTCGAGGCCGATGAATCTGATGGTTCCTTCCTGCGCCTGAAATCGACCCTGGCCATTGTCACCAATATCGACGCCGAACACCTTGACCACTGGGGCGATTTCGACGCCGTCAAAAAGGGTTTTGTCGATTTCGTCGAGAACATCCCCTTTTACGGTTTTGCCGCCGTCTGTATCGACCATCCCGAAGTCCAGGCCCTGGCCGCCAAGGTCGAGAACCGCCGCCTGATCCCCTACGGCACAAGCCCGCAAGCCGAGGTCCGCTGCCTGAACATCGAATTCGGCCCGGAAGGCGCCTGTTTCGACGTCCAGTTCCAGCCGTCGGGCGTCGAACCTTTCACCTGGGAAAAAATCAGGCTGCCGATGACCGGCAACCACAATGTCAGCAATGCCACCGCCGCCATCGCCATCGCCCGCGAACTGGGTGTGACCGAAGACGATGCCCGCAAGGGGCTAGCCGGTTTCGGCGGGGTCAAGCGTCGCTTTACCACCACCGGAGTCGTTGATGGCATCCGCGTTATCGACGACTACGGCCATCACCCGGTCGAAATCGCCGCCGTACTGACGGCCGCCCGCCAGGTTAGCCAGGGCCGCGTCATCGCCGTGGTTCAGCCGCACCGCTATACCCGCCTGCGCGACCTGATGACCGAGTTCTCGTCGTGTTTCCACGATGCCGATACGGTCATCGTCGCCGATGTCTACAGTGCCGGTGAAACTCCGATTGACGGCGTCAGCAAGGCCGCCCTGGTCGAAGGCCTGCACCGCTTCGGCCACCGTAACGCCATCGCACTGGATGGGCCGGCCGCCCTGGCAGGCATCGTCGTCGCCGAAGCCAGGCCGGGCGACCTGGTGGTTTGCCTGGGCGCCGGTGACATCACCCAGTGGGCCTACGCCTTGCCCGGGCAGCTCGAAGCCTTGAAAGCCGCGGAATGACCTGGCCAAAGACCTGGACCCTTCCGTCGACGCGCGGGAAGGTGCTGTTCGGCGAGCCGCTGGCGCCCTTTACCTGGTTCCGTGTCGGCGGTCCGGCCGAGGCGCTGTTTATCCCGGCCGATCCTCAGGATCTCAGCGACTTCCTGCGTCAACTCGATCCGGTCGTGCCGGTGACCTGTATCGGGGTTGGCTCCAACGTCATCGTCCGCGACGGTGGCGTCGAAGGCGTAGTCGTCCGGCTGGCGGGCAGGGCATTTGCCGAAATTACCATCGACGGCGAATTCATCACCGCCGGGCCGGGCGCATTGGACAGTATGGTGGCCAAGGCCGCCGCCAAGGCCGGTCTGGCCGGGCTGGAATTCTATGCCGGCATCCCCGGCACGATTGGCGGCGCCCTGACCATGAATGCCGGCTGCTATGGTCGCGAAACCAAGGACGTGCTGGTTTCGGCCTGGGGCTATGACCGGACCGGCGCACGCCGTGAGTTTCAGAACGCCGACTTCGGTTTTACCTACCGTCATACGGATATTCCGGCCGAAATCGTCTGGATGGGCGCGACGTTTCGGGGAACGCCGGATGATCCTGCCGCCGTCCAGGCGCGGATCGATGAAATCACGAGCCGCCGCGAAACGACCCAGCCGATCCGCGAAAAGACGGGCGGCTCGACCTTCAAAAACCCTGATGGTCGTTCAGCCTGGCAATGCGTCGACGAAGCCGGCTGGCGCGGCAAGCTGCATGGCGGCGCCAAGTTCTCGGAGTTGCATGCCAACTTCATGATCAATACCGGCGAAGCGACCGCGGCCGACCTGGAAGGCCTGGGCGAGGCCGTGCGTGCTGAAGTCCTGGCCAAGTTGGGCATCGCGCTCAACTGGGAAATCAAGCGGATAGGAAAAGTAAAGTAGGTCCACAGATTACACAGATTTCACAGATTAAGTCTCTGAATAATATGTGAAATATGCGCAATCTGTGGACCCTTTTGCGTGATGCGGCTTCGCGGTGGATGCAGCCTCGAAAACAGGGGAGTTCCTTGTTTCAGGAATCAAGCTAGTTTTCGCCTGGAAGGTGAATTCATGTTGCTGCTTGATCTCTATGCCGCCCGAGGACCATTGATCATGGGTGTGGTCAATGTCACACCTGACAGCTTCTCCGATGGCGGACGGCATTTCGGTCTCGAGGCCGGGCTTGAACACGCGCAACAACTCATCCGGGACGGCGCCGACGTGCTTGATATTGGCGGTGAATCGACCCGCCCGGGTGCAGCGCCTGTCACCCTGGAAGAAGAAATCAACCGTGTCGTGCCGCTGATTTCGGCCTTGTCAAGCCTGACCGATATTGCGCTCAGCATCGACACCTTCAAGCCCGAAGTGGCCGAGGAAGCCTTCAAGGCAGGAGCCCAAATCTGGAACGATGTCAGTGCCTTGTCCTACAGTTCCGAAAGTTTGGAAATTGCAGCAAAGCTGAACGGCGACATCGTTCTGATGCATATGAAAGGTGAGCCACGCACCATGCAGTCCAACCCGTGGTACGAGGACGTCGTCGGCGAGGTCGAATCCTACCTGCTGGAACGCGCCGGCGCCGCGATCAGGGCCGGCGTTTCCAAAAGCCGCATCTGGCTCGATCCCGGCATCGGTTTCGGCAAGAACCTGGATCACAATCTCGATCTGATTCGTGCGACCCGCCGCCTGTCCGGGAACGACTTCCCGCTGGTTATGGCGGCATCGCGCAAGCGCTTTATTGCCGCTCTTGAGGAGCGCGAAGGTGCTGAACCGTCACAACCCGACGACCGCATCGGCGCCACGGTTGCCGTCCATTTGCATGCCGTTGCGGAAGGTGCGAAGATGGTGCGTGTACATGACGTGGCTGAGATGAAACAGGCCATGCGGCTGTGGAGGGCGATCAGCGGAGCAGGATGACAAGCTATAACCGGCGCGCCGCGATCTACTTCGTTCTGCTTTTGGCGTGCCTGATCGGCAGCCTCAGCGGCGTCGCGCCCTTGCTGTTCGCCTTCGCCTTTTTCTTCGTCGCCGTATCACAGTTTTTCTTTCTGTGTCCACGCTGTGGCAAGCACGTCGACACCCGCACCGATTCCGACGGCAGCTTCTTTTATCTGCCGGGCGAAAAGCGCGAACTTCATTGCCCGCGCTGCGGCCGGACGCGCAAGGACGTGTGGATGTTGCAGTATTTCCTCAAACGCGAGGACTGGAACGGTATTCGGGAACCTTGACACCGTTCGCGCGCGATCTGTTGCACTGCACTCACCGTCTTGTGACATCCGGCTCGGGTCACTGCGTGCTACGCTAAAGTGACAATTTAGATTTTGTCGCGGGGAGGGGCCTTTTTTTTGGCAAAACCCTTCCTAAATCTGAACGCAGTTGTCGGGCATGAGCTTGTGTCCGTCTGCGCTTCCCCCTCGCGGACCAGGTACCGAGCTCATGACCGACACGACCTCCTCTCCCGATCTCTCCGATCGGATTCCTGAAAGCGAAGATAAGCCGATGAGCAGCTCCGTTGCCCTGACTACGTCCAACCTGTCCTCGACGCCGGCGCTGTCGCCGGACGGCGGCCTCAACCGCTACCTGTCTGAAATCCGGAAGTTTCCGATGCTGGCCAAGGATGAGGAATTCATGCTGGCCAAGCGCTGGCAGGAGCATCAAGACCCCAAGGCGGCGCATAAGCTTGTCACCTCGCACCTGCGCCTGGTGGCCAAGATCGCCATGGGTTACCGCGGTTACGGCCTGCCGGTGGGTGAAGTCATCTCAGAAGGCAATGTTGGCCTGATGCAGGCGGTCAAGAAGTTCGATCCGGAGCGTGGCTTCCGCCTGGCCACCTACGCCATGTGGTGGATCAAGGCTTCGATCCAGGAATACGTCCTGCGGTCCTGGTCGCTGGTCAAGATGGGCACCACCGCCGCCCAGAAGAAACTGTTCTTCAACCTGCGCAAGGTGAAGTCGGAAATCTCGGCTCTGGAGGAAGGCGACCTGCGCCACGAACAGGTTGAACAGATCGCCACCAAGCTGGGTGTTTCGGAAACCGACGTCATCAACATGAACCGCCGCATGTCGTCGCCGGATTCGTCGCTGAATGCGCCGATCCGTGCTTCAGAAGGTGAGTCGGAGTGGCAGGACTGGCTGGTCGACGACAAGCAGGTATCGCAGGAAACCGTACTGGCTGATTCAGAAGAGTACGGGCTGCGCATGGGCCTCCTGCAAACCGCTATGGGTGAGCTGAATGCCCGTGAGCGCGAAATCCTGACCGAACGCCGCCTCAAGGACAGCCCGACGACCCTGGAAGACCTGGCTGAACGCTTTGGCGTCTCGCGTGAACGGGTTCGTCAGATCGAGGTTCGGGCCTTCGAGAAGCTGCAAAAGGCCATGACGGCCGCGTCCCAGGCGGCGTAAAGGCGGATTGGAACCGCGAAGCAACGGTCTTACCGTCGCATGATTTCGCCCGACCTACGCCGCTGAGTCGTTGCTGACCGAGGATAGTGCCACATCCTCAGATAAACGCTGAGCCGCGAGGCGATCGGTTTCCTGGTCGGCCATGCCCTTGGCGAACAGGTCGTGAGCCCATTGGTTGCCACTGGACTTATTCATGCCCAGCGCCTTGATCATCAGCTCGACCTGGGTCGCCAGGCGTTCCTTGGTCAGCACATGCTGTTTCAGATCGCCGATAATCGCCGTCACAGCTGCCAGGAAGCGCGGTTCCTTGATCGACCTGGCCGCTGGCACCATGACCGCCATCTGCTGCATCACTGTGCGCATCATGGCTTCGCCGTCGTCGTCGAACAATTCCAGCGACGCCTTGAGCAGCCGCACAGCTTCCTCGACCGCGACCCTTTGTGACCCGTCGGCCTCGGATTTGCGCTTCTTCGCACCCTTGTAATCACCGGTGTTGAACCGGCGGCGGTCGGGGCCGATATAGGACGCGACCTCGACCCAGTCGCGCGTCTTGAACAACACGTTCTCCAGTCGGCTCATCAGGTCCTGCCAGGCGAAGGGCTTCCTCAGCATTTCGTGGACGCCGGCATTGCGCGCTTCGCTGAGCTGGGCCGGCGTGACCTCGGCCTTGATCATGATGACCGGCGCCTTCCTGCAGGCGAAGTCGCTGCGGCGCAAAGCCTTGACGAACGCAATGCCGTCGATCCTCTCGTTCTTGTAGTCTATCAGGATCAGTTGCGGATTGAGTTTGCGCGCCATGACCAGCGCTGCGCGATCGTCGGTTTCGACCACGATATTGTCGGCGCCGATGCACCGCAACATGTCCGCCAGCATCCGGGCATAGGCCGTGTTCTCCTCAAGGATGAGGACACGGCTCAAATGCATACGAAGCTTAGCTTGAAGGCGGGGATCGAGGGCGAACATACCGTTCTTTCATCGTAACGCACCGACATTCTACGGGAGAGGCGTAAAAATCCGCTTCCAAACTAAGGTAAAAAAAGCCTGAAGGTCCTTTCCAAATAAAGACTTCATCGCGAGTGTGGCGATCTTGCCAATGTCGCTACATTTTTTGTTGCAACGCAAAAAACTTTCAAATTCGGGGTCTACCACTCCCTGCGATGCGTGCCCCTCCCAACCCCGCACGCCATCAGGGGATAAGACATGTTCAATCGTTACAAGCTGGGCGCCGCAACCGTGGCGTTGCTCCTGGCGGCTGCGCCGGCTGCCGTCTATGCTCAGCAAACCACAGCCGCCCTGCGCGGTGTCGTCACCAATGCCACCGGAGTGCCGGTCGCTAATGCCACGGTGACCATCGTTCACACGCCTTCTGGCACGCGCGCCGTCAGCCGCACCGACGCCGAAGGCCGCTATGACGTCTCCGGGCTTAAGGTCGGCGGCCCCTATGAGGTTGATGTGGCGGCTAATGGCCATACACCCAGCCGTAGCGACGGCGTTTTCCTGGCCCTGGGTGACCAGCAGAAGCTGGACATCGTAATGGACGAGCCGACGACCACAGTTACCGTCGTCGGCCGCCGCTCCACCCTGTCCAATCCGGGCTCGCGCACGCGAATGAACCGCGAGGACCTTGGCAATGTCGTGACCTACAAGCGTGACATCCGCGAAGCCGCTCGCCGCGATCCGCTGACCCAGCTGGACGCCAATACGCGCGGCACCGGCCCGACCGGCGGCCTCTATATCGCCGGCTCTGCCCCGCGCGCCAACCGCATCACCATCGACGGCGTCCGCTCGAGTGACGATTTCGGCCTGAACACGGGTGGTCTGTCGACCAATCTGGGCCCCATTTCTATCGAAGCTGTCGACCAGATGACCGTTCAGGCCGTGCCGGCCGACGTCGAAGAGGGCGATTTTACCGGCGGTGCGCTCAACATCGTGCTGCGTTCCGGCACGAACGATTTCCATGGCTCGGTCTTCACCTATCTGCGCAACAAGGCCTGGAACGGTCGCGAACTGTATAATCCGGTCACCAAGGCTACCAACAAGGTCAAGCTGTTCGTGCCGGACGAAAACTACGGCGCCTTCGTGTCGGGTCCGATCCTTAAGGACACCCTGTTCTTCGCCCTGTCTTATGAAAAATACACTTCGGCCTCGGTGGTCGCGGCGGGCCCGGCCGGCGCTGGCTTCGGCACGGAACTGCGCAACGGCGGTGTCCCCTTCACCCAGGCCGACATCGATGCTCTGCTGGCGCCGTGGGCCACCTATGCTGCGTCGAGCAACCTGAACCCCGGGTCCATCCCCCTGACGACGCCGTTCGAGGACGAGAAATATTCGGCCAAGATCGACTGGAATATCATGGAGGGCCAGCGCGCCTCCTTCACCTACCGCCACGCCTTCTCCGAAGTCTGGAAGGGTTCGCCGGCCTCGTCAGCGGCGCTGAACCTCAACACCAACTGGTACACCCAGCCGGAAAACGAGGACAATTACGCGCTGCAACTGAACTCGAAGTGGTCGGACAACCTCTCGACGGAGGCACGCCTGGCCTGGCGCAACTACCAGCGCGGTCAGATGCCCCCGGTCGGCCAGGGCTTCTCGGCCGTGTCGGTGTGCTCTGACGCCACCAGCGCCGGGGCGATCAATGCCTGCACGATCAACCGCCTGACCCTGAACTTCGGCCCCGACCAGTTCCGTCAGGCCAATGTTCTGAAGACCACCAACAACAGCGCCTCCTTCACCGGCACCTATCGCACGGGTGGCCACGCTATCAAGGGCGGTTACCAGGGCAAGCAGATCGGCATCTATAACCTGTTCGTCCAGGGTGCCAACGGCGTCTACTATTTCGACTCCAAGAAGTCGTTCGAGGACAGCCGTGTCGACCAGTTGTTCTACAACAACAACCCGACCGGTGATAAGTCCAAGGCGGCGGCCGATTTTAGCTATATGAACCACACCCTGTTTATCCAGGACACCTTCGATCCGTGGACCAACACCACGGTCAATTACGGCCTGCGCTATGACTTCTGGACCCAGGACGACCAGCCGGCGCTCAACCCCAACTTTACCGCCCGCAACGGCTACAGCAACCAGGGCAATTATGACGGCCTGTCGGTCTTGCAGCCGCGCGCAGGCATCAAGTGGCACAATGACGTCCTGGACGCCTCGGCCAGCTTCGGCCTCTACACCGGTGGCCTGCCGGACGTCTTTATTTCCAACCGTTTCGGCAATACCGGCATCCTGACGGCGACCTTCACCTTGCAGCGCCAGCTGGACGGCACCTTCCGCGAAACCAATTCCGGCACGACCTTCGCCGCCAACGACGCGACGGTTTCGGCTCTGATGAACATCAACAAGGCCGATGCGACCTTCGCTGCCGGTGTGCCGTCGTCCGGTACGTCGCTTCTATCGCTGAACCCTGGTCTTGTCCGCGTCGCCAACACCAACTCGCTGGCTTCGGGCTTCGACATGCCGTCGGACTGGAAGCTGAACCTGGCAACCCACTACACCACTCCGTTTGGCACGGTCCTGGGGATTGACGCCGTCCTGGTCCGCTCCAACACCGGCCTGGCCTTCCGTGATGTTCGCGCCCGCCGCCTGACGCTCAATGGCGTTCAGCAATATACGCCCGACGGTCGTATCCGCTATGACGGCCTCGTTGTCGCCTCGACGGCGCCGTCCGGCTCGTCGCAAGTTGTCAACAACCAATCGATCTACGCCAATCGCACGACGGCGGGCCTTGGTGTCGGCACGAACGCCGATGGCAGCGCCCTGTACGACCTGGCAAATCCTGGCTCCGGCTACGATATCCAGGCCTACAATCCGGAGATCGAATCCTCGAGCGAGACCATCGCCTTCTCGGCGCAGCAAAGCTTCGACGGCGTCATCTGGGACAGGGACCATCTTGATCTGTTTGCTGCCTATACCCATCAACGGACCAACCAGTATGGCGGCGTGCCGGAATTCGCCACCACCGACTGCTGCGGCGGGTCGAACTACGGCGACCAGTTCTCAAGCGAGGACCCCAACGCCCCCACCCGGGGGAAGTCGAGCTTCGAAATCTATCGCGGAGTCAAGCTCAACGCGACCTACGAGGTGGAATGGTTCAAGGACGCCAGGACCAGCTTCACCCTGTTCGGCGACATCCGTGATGGTCGCCCGCTGAACTTCTACATGCAGGATGCCGGCTCGGCCGCCCGCGGCCAGGTCTTCGGGGTGGTTTCCGGCAACCAGCTGGCCTTTATCCCGCAAACCGAGTCGGCGATCGCCGGCAGCAATGGCCTGGGCTTCATGACCGGTAGTGTTCCGGTCTATTTCACCAACGCCACTGAACTGGCCAACTTGCAGAAGCTTGTCACCCAGTTCGACCTGCCGACCGGCATCCTGCCCAAGGGTGTCAGCCGCAACCCGTCGATCCAGCGCTTCGACCTGCATATCGCCCAGGACCTGCCGATGCCGTGGTTCGATGGCCACAAGGTCGTCATGACCGTCGACATCTTCAACCTGGGCAATCTACTCAACAAGAAGTGGGGCACGGTTGCGGAATATGGTGTTGACGGCCGTCAGGGCACGCCGATGTTCCGTGTGGCCTGCGGTGATGCCGCCGGTAATGCGGTAACGGGGGCCAGCCCGGTCTGCGCCAGCTACCGTATCTCGGGCGTGTCGACGACCCTGACGACGCCGACTGTTAACCAGGCAGCGACGCTCAACTCGGTTATGGTCGGTCTGAAGTACAGCTTCTGATCGGCAGCGATCTGCGAAAACGGAAAGGGCGCCCGGTCGGGCGCCCTTTTTGCCGTCCTCATGACTATGGTCTTTACCTGCGTCTTTGCGTCTTCGCGTGAAACATCTTTGTTTCTTTCGGCGCTTTTCAGGAACGCCTCGCTGCGAGGTCGTGGGGATGTCGCGCGACGACGCGAAGAAAGAGCGGTTATAGTTTTTGCGACACAACACAAGGTTTAGAGCGGGATGTGTTGTGATGGACTCAAAGCGCCGCTCTAAAGTTTTGTTTTGTAACGCTATTGTTCCGAAAAATGCTGCACACTTTATCGGATTGCGCTCTAGCCAGACTTGGCGCCTCTGGTCGCAACAATCACTGACATCCCATGGGCCAGATTCCCACTTGGACGTTTAGGCAGTCGACGGCGCTGGTCATGTCGGACGCCACTACCGCAGGTCACACCGTCCACACGGCATCTTCGTTCACAATCGACGACAGGCTTTCGTCGAAGTCGGCCAGCAGGTCGGCAAAATCCTGCGGATCAAGGTGCAATGCGGAGCGGCCCCCGCTCATGCGGTAGTTCCAGAAAGAACTGATATGGTCCAGCACCGCCATGCCTTCGCCGAGTTCGTAGAACATGATCGGACCATCAAGCAGGAACTGGCGGAAAAACGTCGGGTCTTCCCGTCGGATCAGCGCGTCGTAAGCATGGTCATAAACTGCCAAGGTTTTGCCGATATCGGTGAGGGCGGCAAAAATCTTGTCGATCATGCGCATGCGCGTCGTCGACATGTAATCCGCTTGCGCCGGATCTATGAACCCGCGCGAGCGATGTTCTGTCAATCCCTTGGTTACTGTGATCAGGTCCTGCTGAAGCTGCAGATGTCGCCATTTGAAGTAAAGAAAGCCGCGCCACGAAAAAATGCCGTCCGAGAACTCGTGGTCCGACAACTTCAGCGAGACCTTCAACGGGTCCAACTCCTTGTCAAGGTCGTGCGACAGGATGCGCGAGGCGAAGCGGACGGATGCATCTACGATCTCGTTCTTGAACGCTATACGGACCAGCTTGGATATTTCGTCGTTCGCGAATTCAACCATGTTCGCCACATCGTCAGGGGCGATCTTGAGGTAGCACGGCGCAGGTTTGTAGCCGAAGCGGGCGACATATTCGCGCACCAGGAACGGATCGAGCGACGGAATATCGTCCAGGTGAGCTAGAAGCTGCTTGTCGGCCGCGATCGCCTCATCGCTTCCGGAAAAAAACTGGCTGCAAAAATCGCTATATCCGCGCTGGCCGACGAAGACGGAACTGCCGCCAAGCTTCAGGTCGCGCGAATCGAAGGGCAGGATCAGCTTTGTCACCGTCCGGCGGTCGCGGTCGAACAGGTCCCGCTCGTTGGCCCGCACCGTATGCTTTACGATGACGGACTTGTTCATTTGCGAATGGCGGAAGAATGGCTGTTCCCTGTATTCTTTGCTGTCGGTGGATTCCAGGGCGATACGGGCCAGGTTGAGAATACGGCTGGTCGAGCCGTTGCCGCCGGCATGAGCCAGGTTCCTGAATTCACAGCGGATGCGGCCGGAAGGGGATTGACGCGGACGTCCGGCGGGACTGATATTTGCGTTCGTTCTGGGCATATCCGTCCGACTTCGATAAGGTTTCGCAATTGATTACAGAAAATACTTCGGCGATATTCAGACTGCGCTAAAGAGTTAAAATCATTGAAAAAAAATTGCGACTTTGCAGTCGCAAAGAGGCCGTATTCGCGGCGGCTTCCTGAGCTTTACGCGTCCTTTCAGTGGTAAGTGTCCGCCAGAGCACAATCCGATAAAGTGTGCAGCACTTTATCGGATTGTGCTCTGGCGCGGGATGGCTTTAGGTAGAATCGCCATCTCGCTCTAAGTTTTTGTTTTATCGCGTAATTTATCCGAAAAATGGCGTCCGCTTTATCGGATTGCGCTCTAGAGCAGGATGAGTTTTGATGGAATCAAAATCCCGCTCTAAGTTTTTGTTTTGTCGCGCAATTTTTCCGAAAAGTGGTGTCCACTTTATCGGATTGCGCTCTAGCGTCTGCCGCAGGGCCTACTCCGTTTCGCGCCGACGCAGCTGCGGCTGGCGGGTAGTTGAAGGGCAAAGTCGTAGCTTACCGATATCAGTCCTGAAACGGATCCCGCATCAGGATGGTGTCGTCGCGCTCGGGGCTGGTCGACAGCAGGGCAACCGGCGCGCCGATCAGTTCTTCGATATGGCGGACATACTTGACCGCGTTACCGGGCAGGTCCTTCCATGATCGAGCGCCCTGGGTGCTTTCGCTCCAGCCCGGCAGCTCTTCATAGATCGGCTCGATCCCCTGCTGAGCCTTGAAACCGGCCGGCAAATAGTCGAGCACCTTGTCTGCGACCTTGTAACCGACGCAGACCTTGATGGTTTCGATGCCATCCAGAATATCGAGCTTGGTCAGGGCGATGCCGTCAATGCCATTGATGGCGATCGACTGGCGTGCCAGGACGGCGTCCAGCCAGCCGACGCGGCGGGCGCGACCGGTGACCGTGCCGAATTCATGGCCGCGCGTAGCGATGCCCTTGCCGATCTCGTCGAACAGCTCGGTCGGGAAGGGGCCGGAGCCGACGCGGGTGGTATAGGCCTTGAGGATCCCCAGGACGTAGCCCACCGACTTGGGGCCGAGGCCCGAACCAGCTGCGGCCTGGCCAGCGACAGTGTTGGACGAGGTAACGAAGGGGTAGGTGCCGTGGTCGATATCGAGCAGGGCGCCTTGTGCGCCTTCGAACAGGATGCGCTTGCCGTCCTGGCGGGCCTTGTCGAGCACGTACCAGACCGGGCGGGCATAGGGCAGCAGACGCGGCGCGATCTCCTTCAACTGGTCGGTCAGGGCGGCGACGTCGACATCGGGCAAGCCCAGCCCCTGGCGCAGGGCATTGTGGTGGGTCAGCAGACGGTCGATCTTGCCCGACAGGGCGTCCAGGTCTTCGAGATCGGCGACACGGATGGCGCGGCGGCCGACCTTGTCTTCGTAGGCCGGGCCGATGCCGCGGCCGGTGGTACCGATCTTGCCGGCGCCGGCCGCGGCTTCGCGGGCGATGTCGAGTTCACTGTGGATCGGCAAGATCAGGCAGGCATTATCGGCGATATTGAGCAGGTCCGGCGTGATGGTCAGGCCCTGCGCCTCGACCTTGGCGATTTCGCTGAACAGCGCCCACGGATCGACGACGACCCCGTTACCGATGATCGACAGCTTGCCCTGGACGACACCGGACGGCAGCAGGCTGAGCTTATAGACCGTGCCGTCGACGACCAGGGTGTGGCCGGCATTGTGACCGCCCTGGAACCGCACAACGACATCGGCGCGATTCGACAGCCAGTCGACCAGCTTGCCCTTGCCCTCATCGCCCCACTGGGCTCCGATCACCGTTACATTTGCCAAGGGATAGCTCCGTTCTTTTCTTCGGGCGCCATGCGCCCGGTCAACAAACGGTGCGACCCTATAGAGCAGGAATCAGGGCTTGTAACCCCATAAAACGTTTTAACCTGATAAAACAACACAGGGTTCAGGCGTTGGCGAAACCTTCCGCGTTCAGAGCTTCCAGCGCCTGGGCATAGGCCCATTCCAGCCAGGGCAAAAGCGCGTCGATGTCGTCGGCCTCGACCGTGCAGCCGCACCAGATGCGCAGGCCCGGCGGGGCGGCGCGGTAACCGGTGACGTCGAAGGCGACGCCTTCGATCTCCAGAATGGAACCAATTTTGGCCGCCAGTTTCGCCTGGAATTCGGCCGGGCGGCCGGTGATATCCGGCGCGGCAAACTTCAGGCACACCGAGGTGGTCGAACGCTGGGCCTCGACCTCGGCGACGAAATCGATCCAGTCAGTCGCCTCGACCCATTCGCGCAAGGTGCGGAAATTGCGGTTGCAGCGTTCGATCAGGCCCTCCAGGCCGCCTTCCAGAGACGCCCAGCGCAGGGCATCGAGATAATCCTCGACCACCAGAAAGGAGTAGGTATTGATGGCGTCGCCGCCCAGGATGCTGGTATCAGCCTTGTCGCCCTTTTTCAGGCGCAGCACCTTGGGGATCGGCCGGCCCGAATCGAAGGTATTGAGTCGTTCGACGGCGCGCGGCGACAGGACGAGAACGCCGATACCGGCTTCGCCCCCCAGAGCCTTCTGAAAAGAGAAGGTGGCGACATCCAGGTTCTGCCACGGTAACTCCATGCAAAAGGCGGCCGAAGTGGCATCGCACAGGACCAGCCCGTCATGGCCCTTCAGGAAATCCCCATCGGTCAAACGCACGCCTGAGGTGGTGCCGTTCCACGGAAAGACCAGATCGGCCTGGGGATCGATCTGGCTCAGGTCGGGAAGCCGGCCGTAGGGAGCGCTCAGGACCTCGGCGTCGAGCTTGAGGTGCTGGGTGGCATCGTCGGCCCATAGCTGACCAAAGCTCTCGAATGCCAGCAGCTGCACTTTGCGCGCCCCCAACAGGTTCCACATCGCGGCTTCGAACGCGCCGGTGTCGGAACCCGGCGTCATGAAGACCTGGTAGCCCGACGGAATTTGCAGGATCGAGCGGGTCAGGTCCAGTGCCTGGTTAATGCGCGCGACCGTGACCTTGGAGCGGTTGGAGCGGCCGACCGGTGCACCCGACAGGGCCTGCACGCTCCAGCCGGGACGCTTGCACGTCGGACCAGAGGAGAACCACGGCCGTTCAGGGGCGCGGGCGGGCTTTCTGGCGGGAAGGGGCATGTCCGGGGCTCCTCAGGATTTCTGCCGTGGTCATGCGCCAAAACCCTTTCGGGGTCAACAAACAGGTGAAAGGCACGTGAACTGAAAATGAACCGCACCGTTCAGGTTGGGCTCAGTTCCACCGTGCCATTATGGCCTCATCGCTGAAGGAACGGCGACCGACATAAGCACCTAAGGAGAAAGACCATGAAGACCCGCAATACCCTGATCGCCCTGGCCGTTGCAGCCTCGACCCTGACCGCTATGGCCGCCCCGGCCTTTGCCGATACCCGGGCTGGGGTCACCGTCGCCGCCTATCAGGACAGCGACAATCGCCGGGACTCTTATGACCGCGGTGGCCGTGGCGATTATGATCGTGGCGGGGATCGTGGCGGGGACCGGGGCGGACGCTGGGACGATCATCGCGGCGGTGGCCGCTGGGACGACCGTGCCGAGTTCCGGATTGAAAACCGTATCGACAACCTGCGTGACCGCATCCAGCAAGGCCGCCGCAATGGCTCCATTAGCCGCCGCGAAGGTGAGCGCCTGCAATACCGTCTGCGCGACATCGTCTCTCTGAAGCGTTCCTACGAGCGTTCGGGCCGCGGCTTGAACCGCCAGGAAGTGGCAACGCTGGAGAACCGCCTGGACAGTCTGTCCGGCCAGATCCGTTACGAGCGTCGCGACTATAACCGCTGGTAATTCCCCCCTACCGGCCGGTCAAGGGTCGGAACGGATGGCTGCCCCGTAAACCCGTTCGTTTTGGTCCCCATGGACCCGGAGTCTGCACCTCACCGCAGGCTCCGGGTCTTTTTTGTGCGTCGTGAGCGGCGGAAGGCGATGAAAATTCCCTCTCCCCCGTTTCAGGCTCTGGGTGCTATTGCCTTGGCCAAAGATACCCCCAATTGAAGCGGTACCTGACAGGAGCCGACCATGATCCAACTGTACACCTGGGGCACCCCCAATGGCCGCAAGCTGACCATCCTGCTGGAAGAGCTGGGCGTGCCCTATCACATCCATCCGGTCGATATCGGCAAGGACGAGCAGTTCGATCCGGCCTTCCTCAGGATTTCGCCCAACAACAAGATTCCGGCGATTGTCGACGATGAGGCCGAAGGCGGGCCGCTGAGCCTGTTCGAATCCGGTGCCATCATGATGTATCTGGCCGACACGTACGGCCTGTTCCTGCCGTCGTCTGGTCCGGCGCGCTATACCGCCATCCAGTGGCTGATGTGGCAGATGGGCGGCTTAGGTCCCATGTTCGGCCAACTGGGCTGGTGGGTGACGTCCGACAAGGAACAGACACCCAAGGGTATTGAGCGCTACGCCAGGGAGGCCGATCGGCTGCTGGGCGTACTCGACAACCGTCTGGCGCAAGTCCCCTATGTCGGCGGTGACGACTACACCATTGCCGACATGGCGATCTGGCCTTGGGTCGCTCAGTACCGTATCCGCGTCAAGGACCACGTCGAACCTATGCTGCAAAAGCGGCAGCACGTCCTGGCCTGGCTCGACAGGGTGGGTGAACGTCCGGCCGTCCAGAGGGGGTTCCTACTGCCCTAAGGCAAGATCTCGACACCCTTGCCCTGTTCCCAGGCGTCGCCCTCAGCCTGCGTTGCCTTGTCCCTCAACGGGCGCGGCTTGAACGCAGCAACTTGCGGTTTGGCCACCAGTTGCCAGACGCCCCCAACCAAATGAGCTTCGGCATCGAACGGCGGTGTTTCCCCGTCATCGTCGCGATTGCACGACAGCTTCAAGTGTGATGCGCTTTGCCAGGCCACCGGATGACACGAGGTTTCACTGTCCTGGAAGCGGTGCGGTGTGGATTGCCAGTCGACGATTTCGGTCAGGCCGGTCGAAATCATTGACGACATCAGCCCCGCTGCGACGTGGCGTCCGTCTGGCGACGCCAGGGGTGGACCCATCAGCCATTCACGATGGCCCCTGCGATCGAACAGGACGTAGTTTTCGCCCTCGCCGTGTTCGCGCCGGACCACGATCACCGGCCCTTCCGTCAGGCGGACCACCCCGGCAAAGCTCCACAGGCTGCAGGTCTCCCAGCCCTCGCAGTCTGTCGCTGGTGAACTGGTCAGGCGGGCAATGTCGCGGCCGTCATAGCTGAGGATAAGTTTGCCGCCGTCGCGCCGGGCGTATTTGGGATAGGCCGCCAGAGCGGCGGTTTCGCTGTCGTGAATACGTGCGGTTTCTACCGGCGGTGAGGGCGGCACCGGCAAGACGGCCTGGACCGCGACAGGTGGGACAGGCTTGGACGAACAGGCTGCAACGACCACCAGCAGCCCCAACATACCCAAGCGCGACAGCTTCATGATCGTCCCCTTTGTGATCACGCTACCACGTTCGCCGAAGTCTGGAAACGAAACTCAGATCGCTTGTTCACCTTTTGCAGGCTTGCGGCGGACATACAACACCTTGTGCACACGGGCGACCAGCACGCCATCGGTATCGAGAATATCGACATCGTAGTGTGGTGTCACCTTCTCACCGGCATCGGCCAGGGCGCGTACCCGGTCGATCTCGTCGTGGGGAATGTGAAAGATGGCGCGGACGTGCTTGCGTCCCGGTTTCAGGAACTGAATCGAGGCGGCCTTGTCCCAGACGACATAGTCGCGGCCGAGATTGGTCATCAGTATGGCCATGAAGAATGGGTCGCACATCATGTACAGGCTGCCGCCGAACTGGGTGCCGACGATGTTCTTGTTCCACCAGCGCAGCTTCATTTCCACCGTGATTGAGGTCACATCGGCATTGGTGGCGATGACCTTGATACCGGCGCCCAGCATGGGCGGATACCAGTTTATCATCTTGAACATTTTTGCGTGGGCCATGGTGTGTCCTCCGCCTCTATTTATATGCAAGTCAGTACAAAATTCAAGTCATGTAACCCGATTTCGTTGTGGAGCGTATCATGTTAGAGTGAGAGAAAGCGGAGGGCGCATGACAGACGATAGCGACAGGACGTCCATCCATCCGTGGTGGCTGCGCATGGTGCACTGGCTGAATGCGGCCGCCGTCATCATCCTGATCCTCAGCGGCTGGCAGATCTATAACGCCACTGGCTTTATGGGGTTCAAGTTTCCACGCGAAGTTACCCTAGGCCGCTGGCTGGGCGGCGGTATCATGTGGCACTTCGCGGCCATGTGGCTGCTTTGGGGCGTGGCCGCCTTCTATCTGATTATGGCGACCGTCACCGGTCGGTGGAAGCGCCAGTTCTGGCCGGTGTCGCCGGGCGGTATCCTTCGCGACCTGAAGGACACCTTTACCGGCAAGCTGAGCCACGCCGACCTGCGCGTCTATAATTACGTCCAGAAGGCTGCCTATCTCTTCGTCATGCTCGATATCGTGGTGCTTATCTGCTCCGGCCTGGTGCTGTGGAAGCCGGTTCAGTTCCCGACCCTGCGTACCTTGCTGGGGGATTATGAAGGGGCGCGCCTGATCCATTTCATCGCCATGGTGGTGATGTGCGGGTTTATTGTTGTCCACGTCGTCATGGCGCTGCTGGTGCCGAAGACGATCAAAGCCATGTTGTGGGGACGCTGAGATGGACCGGAAACTTCCGCCTGAAATCGAACGCGACAAGGATGCCATCCTGAAGGAGGCCAACGGCCTGCTGAAAGACCCGGGCAAGCGTCGGTTGCTCGGCAATCTGCTGACGCTCGGCGGGTTGTCGCTGGCCACCGGCATTCTGATCCGCGACGAACAGTCGATCAAAAAGATCCTGGAGCGGATTTCGCGTTTCAATGACGACGTCCAGGCGGCCCTGTTCGATCCGAACGATATGGCGCCGGAATATCCGCGATCCGAAATTGCCAATCCGTTTCCATTCAATGCCTTTTATCCCCTGGCCAAGGTCCCGCAGGTCGACGCCGAAAGCTTCCGGCTGCAGCTGTCGGGTCAGATCGCCGACAAGCGGGCGTGGGATCTGCCGGCGCTTTATGCCTTGCCACAGGTCAGCCAGGTCACCCGCCATATCTGCGTCGAGGGCTGGAGCGCCATCGGCGAGTGGGGCGGGGTGGTGTTTTCGCAATTTCTCAAGCGGGTGGGCGCCGATGTGACGTGCAAATACATCGGCTTCAAATGCGCCGACGGCTATCACACCTCGATCGATATGCCGACAGCCCTGCACGCCCAGACGATCCTGGCCTTTACGTTTCGCGGGCAGACCTTGCCAACCTGGTATGGTTTCCCGATGAAACTGCGCATGCCGACCAAGCTGGGCTACAAGAACCCCAAGCACATCACCGAGATCTTCGTCACCAACGACTATCCCGGCGGCTACTGGGAGGATGTCGGGTACAACTGGTTCGGTGGGAGTTGAGATAACTGTCTTATCCTCCACCGTTTACGGGGGAGGTGCTGAGCAAGCGAAGATCGCAGATCGAAGCGCGTCGAAGCGGAGGGGGAGCCAGGAGCTCGGAACGCCCCCTCCGTCTCGACGCGCTTCGCCCGAAGATGGGCTCGCTTGCTCGACACCTCCCCCGCACGCGGTGGAGGATAAGATTAACGGGATTCCGCCGCCCCTCTGAACGGTGCGGAAACAAACCGTGTAAGAATCACTGACATCGCCGTGTTGCCGCCTTGTTCACTCCTATATGTGGTGGGGAATCACCGTCTTAACCATACGGTTCAGGCGACTTTTATGACGCCGCGGCGGATCTGATCCAGCTCGATCGACTCGAACAGGGCCTGGAAGTTGCCATTGCCGAAGCCTTCATTGCCCTTGCGCTGGATGATCTCGAAGAAGATCGGCCCGAAGGTGTTTTCGGTGAAGATCTGCAGCAGGATACCCTCGTCGCCCGTGTCGCCATCGATCAGGATACGGTTTTTGCGTAAGCGGTCCAGGTCCTCGCCATGGCCCGGAACGCGCTTGTCGACCAGGTCGTAATAGGTGTCGATCGTGTCCTGGAGCTTCACCCCGCGGGCGCGCAGTTTTTCCACCGTGGCATAGATATCGGGCGTGGTCAGGGCGATGTGCTGGATGCCTTCGCCGTTATACTGGCGAAGGAATTCCTCGATCTGAGAGCTGTCGTCCTGGCTTTCGTTCAGCGGAATGCGGATGGCGCCGTCGGGGGCGATCATCGCCTGGCTGAACAGTCCGGTCGCCTGGCCCTTGATGTCGAAATACTTCTGCTCCTCGAAGCCGAAGATTTGACGGTAGAATTCCGACCAGGTGCGCATCTCGCCGCGCTTCACATTGTGCGTCAGGTGGTCGAGCACGTCGAACCCGACGCTGTTGCGGGCTTCCGCCTCATCGGCGCCCGGGATTGGCGCCCAGCCGGCGAAGGGATCGCCGTCAACAAGGTACAGCAGCGAGCCGCCGATACCTTCCAGCACAAAATCCGGACGCAGGCCGGCGACCGTGGCCGTGCGTGCGCCGTTGTCCAGCGCCAGGTCGTAAGCTTTCGCGGCATCCTTGACGTGGAAGGCCATGCCACTCGCCGATGGACCGTGTTCGGCCGCGAAGGCTCGGGCGTGCGGTGTGGCCAGGTGATTGACCACAAACCGTATACGGCCCTGGCGGTACAGGACGATATCCAGCGACGGGTGACGCATGGCGGCGGTAAAGCCCAGCAGTTCCAGCTGCTGCGTCATGGTCGTGGTGTCGGGGCCGGTGAATTCGACATAGGCGAATCCGTCCAGACCCAGGGGATTAACAGGTGTGTTCATCACCGTCTCCATAGGGTTCTTACAAAACGGACCGCAAGGCGTTCGCAAACACCGGGAGGTTGCCCTCGTTCAATCCGGCGATATTGATACGGCCAGACTCCACCATGTAGATGCCGTGCTCGATTCGCAACCAGGTGACCTGGTCCCGGTCGAGCGGCAGCAGGCTGAACATGCCGGACTGTGTCTTTACGGTCTCAAATTCAGGGACGGCCGTGGCCAAATCATGGCGCAGGCCGGCAATACGTAAACGCATGGTCTCCAGCTCGGCGCGCCACTGGGCGGCGAGCGCGGGCGTGTCCAGGATCGTGCGGACCACGGCGGCGCCATGGTCGGGCGGCATCGACCACAGGGTGCGGGCCATCAGGTTCAGATTGGTACGGGCTCGGCGAACGCTGCCGGCGTTGGTGCCCTGGACCCACAGCGCACCGACGCGGTCGCGGTAGAGGCCGAAATTCTTCGAGCCGGAGACGCAAACCAGGGCTTCGGGCACATGGTCGAGGACATGGCGCAGGCCCCAGGCGTCTTCGTCGAGCCCGGCACCCAGGCCCTGATAAGCCATGTCGATCACCGGCACGACGCCGCGGTCATTGAGGAAGGCAGCAAGGTCACGCCATTGGTCGTGACTGAATTCGACACCGGTGGGGTTATGGCAACCCGACTGCAAAACGATGGCGTCGCCGCGGCGGACCTCGTGCAGCGCCGACATCATGGCATCGAACAGAAGCGTCTGGCTGGGCTTGTCGAAGAAGGGATGGTCGACGACTTCGAGGCCGGCGGCCTGCATCAGCATGGCGTGGTTTACGTAACCTGGTGTGCCGATCCAGACGCGGCATTCCGGGTTTGTACGATGGAGCAGAGCGGCCGCCAGGCGCAGGGCGCCAGTGCCTCCGGGCGTCTGCATGCCCCAGATTGTTTCGCCGCCGATGCCGTCTCCCAGGACGATGGGCGCAAGCGCGGCGACGAAGCCGGCATCGCCTTCCGGTGACAGATAGTCCTTGCTGGTCTGGGTTTCGACCAGATGGCGCTCAGCCGACTTCACCGCCTGCAGGATCGGGGTGCAGCCCGTGTTGTCGCGATAGACGCCGATGCCAAGATCGATCTTGTTTGGGCGTGGATCGCTGCGCAGCAGATGCAAGACCATCAGCATCGGGTCGAGCGGCTGCTCGTCCAGGGTGTCCATCAGGCCTGGCGCAGGGCGGATATCCAGGCGGTTGGAACTCATGGCAGGTTTCATCAGGGCACCAGACGTTGGGCGTATAATCGTATCTTTTGAAACTAAACCTGTATCATCGATCTGGCAATGTTGTTTGGAATTTTTTTGTACTTTCGCGCTATGGTCGGAACTCAAAGGCCCGTGAATCGGCTTTCAATACGGGAAAAGTACACATGTCTGACCATTATCCGCTTTACATCGCCCTGCGCGGTCTGATGGTGCGCGCCGCGCCGACCATGCAGATAGCCAAGGACGCGCTGGGCGAACTCACCCTCAATGTGGCACGCGACGTCATGAATGCCAAGGATCCGGTTTGGTTCGGTTCCGTTCGTCTGAGTGGTAGCAATGTATCCTATTACTTGCCGCCGCTGGCAGCCAGAGAGGGCCGCGACCTGATCGTGCCCGAGGGCCTCAAGCGGCTGTCGACCAGCAAGACCTGTTTTGTCTTCCACGATCAGAATCCCGACCGTTTCGTGGAACTGGAAGCGCTGACGCGGGCCGCGGCCGACCGGTTCGCCGGTGCCACCCGCGCAGCATAGCGCCGTGTCTGCAAAGGCAAGGCCTGAAACAGCCAGGAGGCAGCGGACGGTAGTCAGGCGCTTCGACGCTTGCGAGTGGGCGTAAGCCGGCGCCAGAACGAAGTCATGCTGGCGCCCATAGAGACGCCGCTCGTGATAGCGATTCACGGGATTTTCGCGCTGTTGTCAGCGCGTGATGACAATCGAAGCCCTGGTTTGCTGGATCTGCGTCTTGCGGCGGTGGTCAAAGCGCGGCAAGGTGACGGCAACGGCCGCCCAGAGCCCGTATGCGAGGAGATTCCGATGACCTTTTCCCGCCTGTTGGCTGCCAGCGCGGCACTGATGGTGATGGCCTGCGGCCCGGCGCTTGCCGGCGACAAGCCGAAGTTCCAGGTCTCGATTACTGTCGATGACTTGACGGTGCATGGCGCCCTGCCGCCGGGAACCACACGTCAGCAGGTGGGCGACAACTTCCTTAACGCTTTCAAGGTGCACGGCGTCAAGGAGGCCTGGGGCTTTATTAACGGCAAGAGCCTGATTGAGGATCCTTCAACCGAGACGGTCCTTGCGTCATGGCGGGCGGCTGGTCATCCGCTGGGCAATCATGGCTTCACCCATATGAGCGCCTCGCAGAATACGGTTGCGGCCTTCAAGGGTGATATCGAAGGCAATGAACCGATCCTCAAGTCCTACATGGGGGACGCAGATTGGCACTGGCTGCGCTTTCCCTTCCTGAACGCCGGTAGCGATGCCGGCCATGGCGAGATCATGCAGTTTGTCAAGGACACGGGCTACCGGATCGCTGACGTCACCATCACCTTCAATGACTGGGCCTACACCGACGCCTATGCGCGTTGCGCGGCCAGGGGTGATACGGCGGCGGTCGCCTCTCTGCGCGAAAAATACATGAGCGACGTCGTGGCTTCCGTGAAACGGGCGCGTGGCCTGTCGCAAAAGATTTACGGCCGCGATATTCCGCATGTCCTACTGATCCATGTTGGGGCCTTCACCGGAGAGATGCTACCTGAGGTTCTGACGGCCTTCGATGCCGAAGGCGCGGAATATGTGACGCTGGAGCAGGCCCAGAGCGACCCGGCCTATGACTTCACCGGACCGAAGGCGGCCCAGGGCACCATGCTGGAGCGGGTGGCGCAGGAAAAGGGCATCAAGATCGACGACGGCTCGATCGCTTCGCTGAACGATGTCGGCCCGATCATGGGTATGTGCCAATAGGTCAGGATGAAATGCGGACTGACGAAATGACCTTGGTGAACAGGGCATTCATGGCGTCGGAAATGCCCTGATCTGGGCCGACTTCGAAATAGAGTCCTTCGGTCGCGCATTCCTGCATCTTGAGGGCCAGTTGCGACGTCGGCGTAACATATTTTGCCAGATAGGCGTTGTAGAAGGCATTGGTCGGCAAAGGCAGATAGGTGGTGTACAGCACGGCAATCTTGACGCCCCGGGCCTTAATCGCCTTGCACTGGGTTGTGTCCAGCGGTGTGATACGTCGGCACGAGGCGCCGTTGGAGTAGGCGCAGTCATAACCGTCATTGGCGCCGTCCGAGACGAAAAACAGTACCTGTTGCGGCTTGGAGGCCGAAGCGCCGTCCCCTGACGAGGGTATGATCTTGTTCATGCCCAACAGGACTGACTGAAAGTTGGTCTGGCGGTCGGAATTGTAATTCTGATAAGGAATGGTCATCAGGTCGATCTTGGCGGCATGGGTCGCAGACGTGCCCAGATCGGCGGTCAGAGAACTGATCAGATAGGGCTGCGGGTTCTTGGCGTCGATTGCGTCTGCCGCCATACCGAAATGATAGATGGCCATGCGATACTGATCGGTCAGGGACCGGGTATTGCCGGCCGTCGTCATCAGGTTCTGGGTGGCCTGCCGCACCACGTCGATCCGCGTGGTCACCTTCAGCTTCTTGGCCAGAGCGTAATAGTCTTTGCCGGCCTTGTCCATCTGATGGCAGGCAAAGGCGCACTTGTCCGAGGTATTGGACACCATGGTGTTAATATCCTTGGTGGTGGCGCCGACTCCCATGGACGGGCTGTTGTCCAGCAGCAGGTAGAAGTCGATATAGGGCGGGAAGGTCGAGGCCGAGGTCGACTTGACCGAGATCGGGACGCGGCTCATGCCCATCAGGCCCAGAAGATACGGCTTGTAGTCCGCGGTCACAGACACGTCGGAGACGAGGTTGGTCGACTTTTTATGAATTGAGGCCTTGAACTTTAGGTTGGTCAGGTCACTACGCTTCTTGACATTGGAATTGAAGACAGCTTTGGCCTGGTCTTCGCCGGTCTTGAAACTGCTGTGGCCCTTGACGTTGGCCTTGTAGGCATAGGAGTTGACGGCAATCGAGGAGACACTGGCGACATCGGCCGCGTCTTGCAATTCCTTTTTCAGCTGACCCACGCGGCTGAAGTCAACGGCGCCGCCGATGGCCAGCAGCACGATCGGAAGGGCCAGGCCCACGATCATGACGACATTGCCGCGCTTGTCGCCGAGGAATCTTTTAAGTCCGTTCAGCACGCTTGCGTCCCAGCATTTTTAGTCGCTGAAAGCATGCCATAAACAGCTTAATCAACCGTTCGATTCGGCCGGCGTCAGGGTTTTCAGTGCCAAAGCGTGCACAGGACCGGCCAGTTCGTCCGCCAATTCCGTGTTGACGAGGCGCTGGCGCGCCACTCGACTTAGGCCGTCAAAGCGATTTGACACGATGATCACGGAAAAATGGCTCTCGCCCCCTTCACGCGCGCCCTCATGTCCACTATGTTTGGCACTGTCGTCGAGAATCTCCAAGCGCTGTGGCGTGAAGGCCTGTTCGAGCTTCGATCGGATGCGGTCCGCGACACTTCCCATATTTCGGCCCTCTTCGCCGTGTAGATCTTCGATGTTTTGTTACGTTTAAGGGTAAGCTTCATCATATGAGCGAAGGATTTAAGTACAAGCCCAAATTCATGGACATGCGCATCCGACCGCCCAAGGAGGGCGAGGAACATGTGCGGCGGCCTGAGGACGATGTACTGCATCTGAAAGCTGGCCAAAAGCCGTGCGAGTGGCCGGAATGCCATAAGGCAGCAACGGCGAGAGCGCCGAAGTCGCGCGAAATGATGAATGAATATTACAATTTCTGCGTCGCTCACGCTTCGGAATACAATAAGAACTGGAACTTCTTTGCGGGTATGAGCGAAGGTGAGGCGCGCGGCCATCGTGAAGCCATCATGACGGGTGGCCGGCCGACCTGGGCATTCCGGGCTTCGCGCCTGTCACGTGAAGCTGCCAATATTTCCGCCAAGGGTACCCAGTCCAAGGGTTTCTACGATCCGCATTCAGTGTTCGGCGCGGGTGCCAAGCCCAAGCGCGACGAAGCCGGCCCGGCCCAGCGCCAGTACGGCAAGATCGAGCGGCAAGCCTTTGCCGACCTGGACCTGGAGGTCGGAGTCGCCGCCGAGGTCATCCGCGTGCGCTACACTGAACTGCTCAAGCGCTGCCATCCGGACAATAACGGCGGTGACCGTTCGGCTGAGGATAAGCTGCAAAGAGTGATCAAGGCCTATAAAGTCCTGAAAAAGATGAACCTTACGTAAAATCTGCGGTCTTTGGCCGGCTAGCTCGTCGGTTTCGCTGGCCTCTATGTCCATACAGGCTGGCGCTCACCTCCTGCCATGCGACTCAAATCTCGCAGTTTTACACGCCGGTGCTATTTGTTTTTAAAATAGCCGTCGCTGTCCGTGCTGGCGCCAGCGCGGCCGAACAGGTTGACCTGCCACATTTTTCGCGGTTTGAAACCCGCGCTTTCGTAGACCCGGATCGCCGCAGCATTGTCCGGTAAAGAATGCAGGAAGGGCGTGCGGCCTTCCGCCACGATGCGTCGACCGATTACCGCCATCATCTGCCGCGCCAGGCCCTGGCCCTGGTAATCGGGATGGGTGCAGATGGCGGTGATCTCGGTAAAGCCCGGCAGGCACATCCGTTCACCGGCCATGGCCACCAGCCGGCCATCGTCGAAGGTGCCGGCGAAATAGCCCTTCTCGATGGTGCGCGGCCCGAACGGTCCCGGCCGCGTCAGTTCCGTCAGGGTCAGGATGGCGGGTACGTCCTGTGGCGTCAGCTGCCGCGTTTCAATGGTCACGGCGGTGGGACGGAAATCTTCGGCAATGAGTTGCAAGACAGGAAAGGCCACCAGCCGTTCCAGACCATCCGGTGCTTCCAGCACCGCGTCGGCCCAGATCAGGGCATTTCCGCCTCCAGGGATCACCTCGCCCAGGCGTTCAACCGCATCTGATGTTTCCAGCGCCGCAAACGGCGAAACCTCCGGCGGATAGCGCAATACAGGCGCCCGGCCCTGCGCCAAATGGGCGTGGCGGCTGGTCAGGGCATGCCAGACGGGATTGTTGAGTGGGTGCATCGCGCCGGGATAGGAGGGGCTGGGACGTCCGTCAAGATGCTGTCGCAAACCGTCACAGCATGAAGTAGAGACGTGCAAACGGAGATGGACATGACGGATCTATTCAGGGGTGGATGCCAGTGCGGCGCGGTGCGATTCGAGGTGACCGGGACCCTGGGCCGGCCATCGGTTTGCCACTGCCGCATGTGCCAGAAGGCCTTCGGTAATGTCTTTGCACCGCTGGTATCGGTACGCGAAGCCAGCCTGACCTGGACGAAAGATGAGCCGGCACGATTCCAAAGTTCCAACCTGGTAAAGCGCGGTTTTTGCCCCAAATGCGGCACCCCCCTGACCTATGAAGCGCCCGACGGCGTGGCCCTGGCCATCGGCGCCTTCGACCACCCGCAGGCCATTGTACCGGATATTCAGTATGGCGTCGAAGGCCGTATACCGTGGATGGATCAAGTCAATGACTGGCCGGTGCGCGAGACCATGGATGACCTGGAAGCCGCACCCTTCCTCGACAAACTGGTCAGCTACCAGTATCCGGACGAATCGTGATCGTCACCCGGCGCAGGCCGCGATCGCCGGATCGTCAACCAGCGCAATCCGATAAGGTGTGTGGCACCCGCACGGGCGCTCCCGTTTTCGGATAAATTGCGCGACAAAACAAAAGCGAAGAGCGGGACTTTGATTTCACCAAAACACGTCGCGCTCTAACGGAAAGGCTCGAAACAATCGTAGTTGCGCTGGTTGACGATCCGGCCATCGCGGAAGGTGAAAAAGGTTGCAATATGCGCCGTCATGACGTCGCCCGGCACCAGCTTGCCCAGCGGGATGGCGACCACGCCTTCCCAGGTCGCTTCAACGGCGGCGTAGTCGTCTGTGCACAGCAGAGTCTTGATATCATAGGTTTGGGATCTCAGAACGCCCTTGGCGCGTTCGAAATCGGCGCGCAGCTTTTCCAGACCTCGCCGGTCGCCTCTTGGCTTCAGCGGGTTGGGCCATTCGGTCTGAACAACGGCGCGATCGTAAAGGGCGAACAGGGCGTCGCCATCGCCGGCCTCCAGTGCCTTGTAGTAGCTGAGGATCAGTTCGCGGTTGCTGTCCTGGGGCATGGTGGTTTCCGTGGGGTTTTCCGGGCCGTTGGTCGGGACCCTGTATACACCACTCGGATCGTCCGCACGGCGACAAAATTGGCCGTCGGTGAACATTTGGGTTGTGTCGGTGGCGGCAAAGTCTTAGCTGAAATCACGATCCTTCCCTGTGCCAAATCGTGCTGTCAAATCGTCCCGAAAGCCTGACCCCGCCATGTCCGCCGAACTCGAATATCCAGATCCGCTTTTGACCTTCGCACCGGATAAACAGGTGAGCATCCGTGAGGTCTTCGGCGTCGATTCGGACATGATGGTTCCGGCGTTTTCTCACCGCGATTCGCATGTGCCGGACCTCGACACCGCCTACCGCTTCGACCCGCAGACTACCCTGGCTATCTGTGCCGGCTTTGCCCATAATCGCCGCGTTATGGTCCAGGGCTTTCATGGCACCGGCAAGTCGACCCACATCGAGCAGATCGCCGCCCGGCTGAACTGGCCAATGATCCGGGTCAACCTGGACAGCCACGTGTCGCGGATCGATCTGATCGGCAAGGACGCCATCGTGTTGAAGGACGGCCAGCAGGTCACCGAATTCCGCGAAGGTATTCTGCCGTGGTCATTGCAGCGCCCGGTCGCCCTGGTGTTCGACGAATACGACGCTGGCCGCCCCGATGTGATGTTCGTCATCCAGCGCGTGCTGGAGGCTTCGGGCCGCCTGACCCTGCTGGACCAGAACAAGGTCATCAAGCCGAACCCGTTCTTCCGGCTGTTCTCGACCACGAACACCATTGGTCTGGGCGACACGACCGGCCTCTACCACGGCACCCAGCAGATTAACCAGGGCCAGATGGACCGCTGGTCGTTGGTCACGACGCTGAACTATCTCTCTCACGAGGCCGAGGTCGAGATCGTCCTGGCCAAGGTGCCGGAGTTCGACACGCCTCAGCGCAAGCCGATGATCGAGGCCATGGTGCGCGTGGCCGACATGTCGCGTTCGGCCTTCTCCAATGGCGATATCTCGACCGTCATGTCGCCGCGGACGGTTATAACCTGGGCGCAGAACACCCTGATTTTTAACAACGATCCGGAACTGGCCTTCCGCCTGTCGTTCCTCAACAAGAGCGACGAACTGGAGCGCCATACCCTGGCCGAATTCTACCAGCGCGCCTTCGGTACCGACGTCAAGGAAAGCGCCCTGAAAGTGAAGGTTATCTGATTTTCTCCTCCCTACTGAACGTAGGGAGGGGGTGAGCGGTAAGCGAGTTGCGCCTGCCGCGCAAGGAAGCGGTGGAGGGTATCTTGTGGGCGGTGAAAGGCCCCCTCCGCCTCGACGCGTTTCGCCCCATAAGGGGGCTCACTTGCTCGCCACCTCCCTATGGAAGACATCGGGAGGAGAAGTTTAGAAAGATCCGCTGTATCCCATGGCGCAAAAGCCGACCATTCTAAGCGAACCGTTCAAGAAGGCGCTGATCCATTCGACCCGCGCCCTGGCGGAGGATGCTGACCTGGAGGTCGTCTTCGGCTCCGACGGACCGCGCCTTGACGGGCAGAAGCTGATTCTGCCGCATCCGCCGCGCGACCTGGCACCCAAGCTGGCCCAGCGAATCCGCGGCCAGGCAGATCGCATGGCGCTGCGCCGCGCCCATCATGACGCTGCCATTGATGCCCGTGCAAGGCCGCGTGATCACCAATCCGGCCAAGCGTTTGATGCTCTGGAAGCCGCGCGCCTTGAAGCCATCGGCGCCCGTGCCATGGCAGGCGTGCGGCTGAACTTGCAGGCGGCGCTGGAAAACGATCTTGAACGCTCGGGCCTGATGCGCAAGGAAGACAAGTCCGAACTGGGCCTGCCCGAGATACTGGGCCTGATGGCGCGTGAAGTGGTAACCGGAGATCCCGTGCCGCCCTCGGTCCAACGCGTGGTGAATATGCTGCGCCACGAGATCGCCGACAAGACCGGCGATGGTCTGGAAAAACTGGCCGGACTTATTCACGACCAGAAAGCCTTCTCCCAACAGGCACGCCAGGTGCTTACCGCTCTGGACCTTGTCGACGACAGCCTTGACGCCGAGGAAGAGAAGCAGAACGAGGGCGACGAAGGTGAGAACGACGGCGACAGCCCCCGGGACGACGCCGAACAAGACGAACAGCCTGACGACAGCGAGCAGCAGCCAGACCAGCCCGAGCCCGACCAGCAGGGCCAGGAACAGGCCCAGGAGGGCGAAGAAGACTACACCCAGATGTCGGGCGACCCGCAGATGGCGTCCGAAAACTCGACCGACGAGGTTCCCGACGGCGAGGCGGGCGAGGCTGATGTCCGCGACGAAGCGCCCTTTGCCGACAAGGTCAGGAAGGACTACGATGTATTCACCCGTCAGTTCGACGAGGTGATTGCCGCCGAGGAGCTGTGCGAGCCTGAGGAACTGGAGCGGCTGCGCGGGTTCCTGAATGCCCAACTGGCCAATATGGCGACCGTGGTGTCGCGTTTGGCCAACAAACTTCAGCGTAAGTTGATGGCGCAGCAGAGCCGGTCGTGGTCGTTCGACCTCGAAGAAGGCGTGCTGGACGCCGCCAAGCTGACCCGGGTGATCGTCGATCCGTCGGCCCCCTTGTCGTTCAAGCAGGAAAAGGACACGGAATTCCGCGACACGGTGGTGACGCTGTTGCTCGACAATTCCGGCTCGATGCGCGGGCGGCCGATCATGGTGGCCGCCATCTGCGCCGACGTGCTGGCGCGGACCCTGGAACGCTGCGGTGTCAAGGTCGAGATCCTGGGCTTCACCACCAAGGCGTGGAAGGGCGGGCTGTCGCGGGAAAAGTGGGTACGCGAAGGCAAGCCGGCCGGTCCGGGGCGGCTGAA
This sequence comes from Asticcacaulis sp. AC402, assembly GCF_000495835.1. Lineage (GTDB taxonomy): Bacteria > Pseudomonadota > Alphaproteobacteria > Caulobacterales > Caulobacteraceae > Asticcacaulis. The sequence goes on along the minus strand of NZ_AWGC01000001.1, from coordinate 26,631 downwards.
CGACCTGCGCCACATCATCTACAAGGCAGCGGATTCGCCGTGGCGCCGGACGCACAAGAATCTGGGCCTGATGATGCGCGAAGGCCTGTTGAAGGAAAACATCGACGGCGAAGCTCTGCAATGGGCCCATTCACGCCTGGTCAACCGGCCCGAGCAGCGCAAGATCCTGATGGTGATATCCGATGGCGCGCCGGTCGACGACTCGACCCTGAGCGTCAACAACGGCCACTATCTTGAAAACCACCTCCGCCGGGTGATCGCCGAAATCGAAGGCGGGCCCAAGAAGCAGGCCGGGCGCATCGAACTTGTCGCCATCGGCATCGGCCACGACGTCACACGCTACTACCAGCGCGCCTTGACCCTGATAGATGTGGAACATCTCGCCGGCGGGCTGATGGATAAGCTTACCGAATTGTTCCAGGAAAAGTGACGTTGGCGGACTCTGGAGCTGGAAGCGTGTTGATGGACTCAAAACTCCGCTCTCATACCAAGCCTCATAAAGAATGACGCTTGGTATTCGCATTTTTTCAGCTCAAGCGCCTCATGGCTCCTCGCGTAAGCTCGGGCGGGCAGTCGCCCTTGCCAATCCACGATGAGTCAAGGTCATCGAGGGTTGGTATAAGTTTTTGTTTTGTCGCGCAATTTCTCCGAAAACGGGGGCGCCCGTGCGGTGGCGTCCACTTTATCGGATTGCGCTCTAAGCGCCCTTGGCGTCGAGGCGTTCTTTCGCCCGTTTTGACGCACGTTGAGCTTCGGCCCAACTTTTTTCGACTCCGGTCGCAACGATGGTGCCGCCGGCTTTCGGCCAGATCTTCCATAGGCAGCTGTTGGGGCCGCGCGGATAAAGACCGACTTCGTATTCTATAGATTCAGTTTGCATCAATAGATGATATCAGCAAGTCAGATGGATTACAAACTGAGACCGATCATGAGATGGCTGAACCTGACGATCGCGGCACTTTTGCTCGCCTGGCCTGTCCAGGCCGAACTGCGCCCCTATGGTAGCGAGCGCGTCACTTTGCAGCCCTTGCCGAAGGCGGCTGATCCGAAACCATTGAATGCGCGGGTGAGCTATGCCGGTGGCTACCAGATTTTCGCCCACGGCACGTCGCAGATCATGGGTTTGTCTGACCTGGAGGTCACGGCCGATGGCCAGATAACCGCGCTCAGTGACCTTGGCGCCGTAGTGAGCTTTTCCCTTGGCGGCGGTGCGGTTAGAATCGATCTCCTGCGTGACCGCGACGGCAAGACCTCGATCAATCGCGACTATAACGATGCCGAGGACCTGGCGCTGGCGCCGGACGGTACGCGCTACGTCAGCTATGAGCGCATGCACCGCATCATGGTCTACAAGCCTGGTGTGGCTTGGAACGGAACGCCAGCTCAGTTGGCGGTGCCTGGTTTGCCAGGCCTGCCCAATAATGAGGGTTTGGAGGGGCTGGCCTATGTCGGTGGGCAATTGCTGGCCGGCGCCGAGTCAGGCGGCTTCTGGCTGTGCGGCACGGCGGCGCCCGGCTGTAAGGCTATCGACGGGCCGGCAGTGCCGGGGTTTATGTACAAGCTGGTCTCGCTGGCGCCGCTCCCGGGCCGCGACGACGAGGTGCTGGCGCTGTATCGCTTCTATTCCCCCTTCAGCACGCCGCGCGCGATCCTGACCCGATTGCGGCTGAAGGACGGCCGTCTGGTCAAGATCGACGACCTGGCGCGCGTGCCGCTGGCGGTCGCTGACAACTATGAAGGCGTGGCGGCGGTCAAAACCGACAGTGGCTACCGCCTGTACCTGATCTCCGACAGCCTGCAGGATGATGGCCGGCCCAGACTGCTGATGTTCGACTGGAAGCGTTAGAGCGCTGTCCGATAAAGTTTGACGCACGTTTCGGATAAACTGCGCGATAAAACACAAACCTGGAGCGGGATTTTGAGTCCATCAAAACTCATCCCGCTCTAGCTTGAGCTAAAAAAATCCGGATACCAGGCCTCATTCGATGCGACAATGAGTAGCTGTATTTTTTGTTTACAAGGGGTGCGCAGTTCAGGATTGTTAAGATGAACGCAATGTATTCTGGATTCGCTCATGTCGTTTAGATCTGTTTCGAGCGCCACTGCGCTTTTGTTCACCATTCTTTGCGCTACGCTCGTCTTTTTCCCGCAACCGATTTACTGGCTTTTTGGCTTGGACCCTCATGCGCTTGGTGATTTCATGGCGAGGCGGGCCGGCGTACTGTTTTTGGGACTGGCCTTGATCGTATGGCTCACGAGAGAAACTGGGGACCCCGCGGTGCAGAAGGCGATATGCCTGGCCTTAGCCGTTATGATGTTGGGTCTGGCTGCGATGGGAACCTTTGAATTCGCGCGCGGATACGCTGAACCAGGTATCTGGCTCGCGATTGTTGGAGAGATCACCATCGGCGCCGCCTATGTGCACGTTTGGCGACGCACGAGGGCCTGATGCCGTCGAGTGTGAAGCGATGCAACCCCTATAGCGCAATCCGATAAAGTGTGACGCACCCGCACGGGCGCTCCCGTTTTCGGATAAATTGCGCGACAAAACAAAAACTTAGAGCGAGATGGCGATTCTGCCTAAAGCCATCCCGCTCTAGCTCCGTCTCTGTTCACTGGCCAGAGAGGCCATGAACAGAGTGAAGCGCAATGAAGCGACGCAAAACTGATGCTGGGGCGACTTGCCGTCGTTTCCAGATCCACCGACGGCAGAAACTACGTCGGCCTACAGCCTAAAACGGTTCCACGCCCAAACTCGCGGGGAGGTATAATTGCCTCTCGTGCAGACACCGGCCAGGCGTGGTGAGGAAAGATGGAAGCCAAGCCAAGGCTTGCTGACCGTGATGCACCTCCTGTTGGCAAGCCGCGGAACCGGACGCGTCAGGGCTTGGCGCCTGGCGGCGGATACCCCATCGCGGCGTCATCCAGCACCAGAATCCAGTCGGGGCCGATTGGCGGACTTTTTATCTTCAGCGCCCCCTTGCTGTTGCTCATATTGCTGACCCAGGTCGCGAAACCGGTGCGCGGATCATACCACCAGACACGGAGCAGGGACGCATTGAGTTTCGAAAGATCGATTGTCACCATTCGATCGTTGAGCGGCATATAGACAAAAGCATAGGTGCCGGCGGTATCGCGCGTCGCCGTCATATGCAGGTTGCCGCTGCCCTGGCCCTCAACGATCAGGCTGTCGTCGGGAATGCGGTCCAGTTGCGGTCGCGATTCGATCAGGTCCCGCAGATACATCATCTGGCGGCCACCCGGCCGGTGCAGGGCGCTCACCCAGTCCATCTTGGCATGGTTGATGACATCGTTGCGCGGACCCACCATGCCCCAGATCGAATGGTGGCCATAGGTAACGCCAGCGGCGCCGGCAAACACCGATCGGTAGGTTTGTTTGCGTACATCATAGTCGTCAAAATAACCGGTAGATGCGTCCCAGCGTGGCCAGGAATTGTAGGGATGGTCCTCGTAATTGGGTTCCAGATCCAGGGTCGGCTTGGGTCTGGCCAAGGTAAAGTCGTGAGCGATCATCTCCCAAACAGGCACGTCGTGGCCACCGCCGTGACCGCTCTGCATGCCGTGGATATCCAGCCAGTCGGCATCAGCCAGGGTATAGGAGGTGCCTTGCGGGCCGCCATTGGGGTGATAGGCGATCAAGGGATCTCGGCCACAGGCGGTAGCGATACCCTTGGCCATGGCGGCCCAGACCGGACGATAATCGATGCCGTCATGTTCGGGCGGGCGATCGCCACCCAGAACCCACACGATATTGCTTCGGCATTTGAGGTGCCCGGCCAGGAAGCGGCCATAGGCTTCGGCCCGGCCCGGGTCGGATGGCGGAAAAATCTGCGGTCCTGTCCCCCACATGGTCGTGACCTTGTCGCCCCAGGTTGGCAGCAGGCCGACATAAAGGCCATGGGTCTCCGCGCGTTCAACCACCTCCGCGACGCGGTCGAAATAGGCCAGGTTGGGTTTGGACGGATCGTCATTTTGAAAGGGTGTCAGGCCATCGGGTGTTGGCTTGCGCAGACCGTCAACCTCACCCAGGACAACGGTCTGGACAATCGTATAGCCTTGGCGCGACCGGGTTTTAAGGTAATAGGTCTGCTCATCGGGTGTGGCGGCATGGATCAGTTCCCATGCCGTGTCGCCCAGCCAGAAGAAGGGCTTTCCATCTGGGGTGACGAAATAATGGCCATTGGGCGAAACTGACAAAGGAGGTAGCGGCTTGGCCGCAGCGGGGACGGCTAAGGCCGCGAGGATGGCGGCGAGGGCGATCAGGCGCATGGTTCTCTCCCGGTGTTTTGGGAGCAGCCTATCCGGAAATGCGGCAACAAAAAACCCCGGACCTTGCGGGCCGGGGCTCTTGGAATGCTCGGTCCTGAGACCACCAGAAAACTTACGATCGGAAACCTTAGGCCTTAACGGCCAGTTTGTCTTTGATCTGCTTCTTCAGGCGACGGGCGCGTAGCGACAGATCAGCATCATCGGCCTTGACCAGGAAGGTGTCCAGACCGCCGCGGAAGTCGAGCGTGCGCAGGGCTGCGTTCGAGATCTTCAGGCGGAAAGACTGACCCAGGGCATCGGACTGCAGGGCGGTTTGACGCAGAGACGGCAGGAAGCGGCGCTTCGTCTTGACATTTGAGTGGCTCACGCTGTGGCCGACCATGGGACCGACACCGGTGAGTTCGCAACGACGCGACATGGGTTTCTACCTTCGAGTAAAGATAACAGGATGTGGCGGCCAGAGGTCCTCGGGCCGCCAGGAGGGGCGTTCCATAACCAACGCAGGCTAAGAGGTCAAGGGCAAAACCGCATTTTTGCGGTCTTGTCCTTGCCAGCCTTAACTGTCGAGCGAACGAAAGCGCCTGCCGCTGAAGGCCAGTGGGGTGTCCGGATCAGGCCGGACGACCAACTGATAGTCGTCGCGCCAGATGATTTCGCGCGGCTGCGCCAGCTTGATCGCCTGGACGGGAACGCCGCCTTCGCTGACCAGCCAGGCGCAGTAACGTGCCCGCTGGATGCATTCGGTGGCGTCCGGCTGGAACCAGCACACTCCATAGACGCTGCCGCGTCGCTTGAAATGGCGGCCGACCCGTCCGGGGATCGGCAGGTGCGCGTTAAACCAGTCGAATTGCAGATCGAGTTCGCGGTGGATCCAGTCCGGACAACCGACCTCGCGCAAGTACCAGGACGCACGAAAAAAGCCCGTCTCCGCGCCCGTGGTTCGGTCGCGGAGCGGCGTAACAAACCGCACATACATGATGTAATCGCGCCGCGGGTTGCGGCGCACCTTCCTGAGTCTTGATTTTGGGACAGATGAAGCGCCCTCGGGCGCTAGTTCGCCACGGAAGACGGGTTCGTCGCGGGAGACGGGGGCGGTGCGCCGTTCACGGTGATTTTCACGGTGAGTCTCCAGACAGGAAGGTTGAACAGGCGGCGGACATATGCCGGAAATACCGTGCGAGGCAATATGGTTGAAAATGAAACCTGTAACTGTGTCGATCGGGCCACAAAAAAAGCCCCCGGAACGATGTCCGGGGGCTGGCTCGACGACACGGACGGAATACCGGTTCAGAAGAAGCCCAGTTTCTGCGGGGCATAGGAGACCAGCAGGTTCTTGGTCTGCTGGTAATGACCCAGCATCATCTTGTGGGTTTCGCGGCCGATACCCGACTGCTTGTAGCCGCCGAACGCTGCGTGCGCGGGGTAGGCGTGGTAGCAGTTGGTCCAGATGCGGCCGGCCTGAATGCCGCGGCCGGCGCGGTAGGCCAGGTTCATGTCGCGCGACCACACCCCGGCGCCCAGGCCGTAGACCGTGTCGTTGGCGATTTCGATGGCTTCCTCGACGGTCTTGAAGGTGGTTACCGACACGACCGGGCCAAAGATCTCCTCCTGGAAGACGCGCATCTTGTTGTGGCCTTCGAAGACCGTCGGCTGGATGTAGAAGCCGTCATTGAGGTCGCCGCCAAGCCGGGTGATATCTCCGCCGGTCAGAACTTTGGCGCCTTCATTGCGACCGATCTCGAGGTAGCGGCGGATCTTGTCGTATTGTTCTTGTGACGCCTGGGCGCCGATCATTGTGCCCATATCCAGCGGATCGCCCTGGGTGATCGCCTTCACACGGGCCAGGGCCTTTTCCATAAAGCGGTCGTAGATGGATTCGTGCACCAGGGCGCGCGACGGACAGGTGCAGACCTCGCCCTGGTTGAGGGCGAAGAAGGCGAATCCTTCCAGCGCCTTGTCGAGGAAGGCGTCGTCCTCAGCCATGACATCGGCGAAGAAGACGTTGGGGGATTTGCCACCCAGTTCCAGGGTAATGTTGGTCACGTTGTCGGCGGCATAGCGCATGATCTCCTTGCCGACCGCTGTCGAGCCGGTGAAGGCGACCTTGGCGATACGCGGACTCTGGGCCAGGGGCTTGCCGGCTTCGATGCCGGTTCCGTTGACGATGTTGAGCACCCCCGGCGGCAGCAGGTCGTGGATCAGTTCAGCTACCACCAGGATCGAGGCGGGAGTCTGTTCGGCAGGTTTAAGGATAACGCAGTTGCCGGCGGCCAGGGCGGGCGCCAGTTTCCATGCCGCCATCAGGATTGGGAAGTTCCACGGAATGATCTGACCGACCACGCCCAGGGGCTCATGGAAATGATAGGCGACGGTGTCGTTGTCGATCTCGCCGATCGAGCCTTCCTGGGCGCGAATGCAGCCAGCAAAATAGCGGAAATGGTCGACGGCCAGGGGAATATCGGCAACCGTGGTTTCACGCAGCGGCTTGCCATTGTCCCAGGTTTCGGCCTCGGCGATCAGGGGCAGGTTGGCTTCGATACGGTCAGCGATCTTGAGCAGGATGTTGGAGCGTTCTGTGACCGAGGTCCGGCCCCAGGCGTCTTTGGCGCGGTGGGCGGCGTCCAGGGCGAGGTCGATATCTTCCGACGTGGAGCGCGGGACTTCGCACAGCTTGCGGCCATTGACCGGCGACAGGTTGTCCATGTAGCGGCCCTGCACCGGCTCAATCCACTCGCCGCCGATATAGTTGCCATAGCGCGTGCGGAATGGGGTTCCGGCGTCGATCAGGCGTTCGAACTTGGTCATCTGTGATCCTCCTGTGGGTCATTACGGCGGGTTGTGCCCCGTCCAGCTTGACGATGAGGCTGCGCCCAAACGGCCGGGTCCGGCAACAGCGGCAGGAGGTGTGAGCAGCGGATTGACCGGGTTTTTCGCAAGCTTTGCGCCTGGGTGTCGCGCCCCGCGGCGGTTGTCGCGGTGGTGTCGCAAATTGCGACGGTTGGGGCGTGTGTCCGGATCAATCTTGCTGTGATCACGTGCGAATTGGCTTGCGCCCGGGCGGCGATGGGCATTCAATCCGTTGCATTAACAACAGACCAGGGAGGCGGGACTTGATCCCTGCCCAGCCGTCTCAGATCGAAGCCGCCCGCAAGACCTTCTTTGCGGGCAAGGGCCTGCCTGTCGACCAGATTGGCCATGCCATTCTGCGGTCGTGGATCCGTTGCGCCGATATGGGATTGAACGAGTCCGCCACGCCCGGTTTTGCCGCGCCGACGCGATCGGAGCTGAAGGTGCTGCAGGAACGCCATGAAGCTTTGCGCCGGATCTGCCGGCCGGAATTGGATGCTCTGTATGGCGAGGCGCGTGAGCTGGCCGGCATCGTCGTCCTGACCAATGCCAGGGGTGAGATCCTTGATGCCGTGGGAGACCCCGCCTTTGCCGGGCGGGCGGCGGAGGTGGCTTTGCGGCCGGGCGCCCAGTGGAGCGAGGATGGCACAGGCACCAATGCCATCGGAACAGCGATCGCCGAACGTCGCGCCGTCGTGGTCAATGGCGCCGAACACTATTTCCGCGGCCACCAGAATTTGAGCTGTGCTGCCACGCCGATCATCGATCCGCGCGGCGCCACCTTAGGTGTACTGGATATCTCGACGCCGTCGACCCTGCCGGCCGGACAGATGCTGGGCATGGTGCGCATGGCTGTGGAGCAGATCGAGCATCGCTTGTTTCGCGGCGGCTTCGAAGGCTGCCAGACCCTGCGGTTCCAGACCGATCCGGCGCTTCTGGGCGCCGCGCGCGAGGGCATCCTGGTGTTTCGCGACGGTGTCGTGGTAGCCGCCAACCGGCGCGGCCTGTCCCTGGTCGGGCGCAGCTGGGATGGCCTGGATAGCCTGCACCTGGAAGACCTGTTCAACGCTGCCGCCTTAAGCAGCGGGTCATTGCACGGGCGTGACGGGCGAGAGTTCGTTGCCCGCCTGGATGATGACGGTTTAGCCCATGCGCCGCTTGCGCTGGCAACGTCGTCGCTTGTGGATCTGGAACTGGCCACTATCCGCAATGCCCTGGCCGTCCACAATGGCAGCGTCAGCGCGGCAGCCCGTCAACTGGGAATTCACCGAAGCACGATTTACCGCCGGATGGCGGGACAATAGAAAAGCCTCCCAGGCGTACCTGAGAGGCTCTTCTCGTATCCGACAATCGGACGGCTTACGCCGCCTTGGTCAGGTTCTTGTTGAGCAGGGCAACGGCGGCGTCACGGTCGATCTTTTCGATCGCGGCGACTTCACGGGCCATGCGGTCAAGCGCCGACTCATAGAGTTGGCGCTCGGAGTAGGATTGTTCCGGCTGGCTGTCCGAACGGTACAGGTCGCGCACGACCTCGGCCAGCGACACCAGGCAGCCGGAGTTGATCTTGGCTTCATATTCCTGAGCGCGGCGAGACCACATGGTGCGCTTGATACGGGCGCGGCCCTTCAGAGTCACCAGCGCCTGCGACATGACGGCGTCCGCGGCCAGGTGGCGCAGGCCGGCGGTCTTGGCCTTCTTGGTTGGGACGCGCAGTGTCATCTTTTCGTGGTCGAAGGTGACGACAAAAACTTCCAGAGCGTAACCAGCCACTTCCTGAGTCTCGACGGCAGCAACGGTACCAACGCCGTGCGCCGGATAGACGACCTTGTCGCCTACGGAGAAATCAAAACGGGAGAGGGTGAGGGTGTCTGCGGACATGGGTGCGTCCCTTTCGCTCAAGGTTGTGACCGGACGCGGATGTTAACCATAGTCTGAACGGAGTGTCAGAAGCTGGCAGGCCTGCACCGGGGAGGGGGCAGACATGTCGAGTGCGCACAAAAAAACTGACCGGGAAGGTACTGCCCTTCTGGTCTTTATGTGCGCGCTACTTCCTGACTAAGACAAGGTTGGCATCCGACCTGCGTCGATGGCGCGTCACAGGCTGGGATAAGAAGCCCGGTCTGAACGCATAAAACATACGAAGATATGCGCGGATCGTGGAGGTCCAGAATATGTCCCGAAGGACAGGCAGGGCCCAAGCGACTCTTGCAATACAAAAGTATATATCACAATTTTGCGACAAGATAAAGTCTCGGTAAGCCCCTGCCGGACGCGAACGCAAACAGTCCGGATTCAACCGTTTACGCAGGTTGCGTGGTATTTATTTACCCTCGCCGGGCTTTTCCGAAAAATATTTTTCGAATTTTCCGGTTTCGCGCTCAAAGTCCTCGCCGTCCTCAGGCGGCGTGCCTTTTTTCGAGATGTTCGGCCAGACGGCGGCATATTTCGTGTTGATTTCCAACCACTTGGTGCCCTCGTCTTCTGTGTCCGGCTTGATGGCGTCGACCGGGCATTCGGGTTCGCAGACCCCGCAGTCGATGCATTCGTCCGGGTTGATGACCAGGAAGTTCTCGCCTTCATAGAAGCAATCGACCGGACACACCTCGACGCAGTCCATGAACTTGCACTTTATGCAGGGGTCTTTGACAATATAGGTCATAGCACTCAGGCCTTTTCGAATGGGTGCGTCATGCAAACTTAAGCCCGCAATGTCAACCCTATGCCGCTGACGATAAAGCCATTTGTTCTAATCGGAAACGTTAGCCCGATAGAGGGTTTGGGCCTGCGGTGCCGGTCCGCGGCGCTCGCCCGTATCGAGGATTTCGACATCGATCAGACGCGATCCGAGGGCGAAAATCAGCCGGTCGCCGGGCTTGATCGCCTGCGACGATTTGACCACCCTGTTAACCAGGCCAAAGCGTTCCAAGCGGACATGGCCTGAGTCGCACATTTGGGCCGACAAGGCGCGCGTCTTGAAGAAACGGGCGCGCCACAGCCAGACATCGATACGAACGGATTGTGCGGTTTCGGTCATGGCGAGGATATGGTTGGTGGGGACGGGCTTGTAAAGACTGGAACGCAGTCGGTGCCGATCCTGATACCAAGCCTCATAAAGAATGACGCTTGGTATTCGCATTTTTTCAGCTCAAGCGCCGCATGGCTCCTCGCAAAAGCTCGGGCGCGCAGTCGCGCTTGCCAACCCACGATGAGTCAAGGTCATCGAGGGTTGGTATGAATCCGCCGCGCAGCGGCATGCACTCAAAGTGGGTCCACAGATTACACAGATTTTTGGAGGCTTAATCCGTGCGAAGCGCGCCAAATCCTTCCGATCCGTGTAATCTGTGGACGACTTAACATGAAATTCCGCTGCGCGGAGGTTCAGGATATCCGAGAATCCACATGTGTGCTTCGGTTTCCCGTACGAAAAAGCCCCGCCGAAGCGGGGCTGATCGGGATCGACCTTCAAGCGCCTACTTTGGCGCCAAAATCATGATCATCTGCTTGCCTTCCATCCGAGGCTCGTATTCGACCTTGGTGGTGGGCTCGAAGTCGGCCTTGACCTTGTTCAACAGCTTCATGCCCAGTTCCGGGTGCGCCATTTCACGGCCACGGAAACGCAGGGTCACCTTGACCTTGTCGCCTTCCTCGAAGAAGCGGGTCATGGCCTTGGCCTTGACCTCATAATCATGGATGTCGATGTTGGGACGAAGCTTGATTTCCTTGATCTCGACGACCTTCTGCTTCTTGCGGGCTTCGGCCTTCTTCTTCTGTTCCTGGAAGCGGAACTTGCCGTAGTCAAGAATTTTGCAGACGGGAGGATCAGCAGTGGGAGAGACCTCGACGAGGTCCAGGCCAGCTTCTTCTGCGGCTTCGAGCGCGGAGGAAGTAGGCATGATGCCTTGCTTCTCACCGTTCTGGTCAATCAACAATACGCGGGGGACTTTGATGTCCTGGTTGATGCGGGGGCCGTCTTTGGGAGGCGGGGCTTGGATCGGGCGACGAATAGGTCGTTCTCCTACGATAGTTAATGGTAACGGGTGAGGCTCTCAAAAGAGTCGCGCGGGATTATGCCGAAAGGAGGCCCTGACCGCAATTCCTAATATGCCGAAGCGGTTAAATTTTCAGGAATTAACGCGACTGTTGTATTTGCGCGAAGTTAATATAAGCAACGCCCGATAGACATCAAGGGTGCGTTCGCACATCCCATCCAGGCCGAAGTGTGCCTTGACATGGGCACGGCCGGCCACGCCCATGTCAAATCGCACCTCGTCCGAAAGCGCCATGGCGATCTTTATCGCATCCGCCCAGGCTGCCGCGTCGCCCGGTTTGACCAGCCAGCCCGTTATCCCGTCGGCCACGGTTTCGACCGTGGCGCCATGGGCGGCGGCAAGCGGCGGCCGCTGCATGGCCTGGGGCTCAACCGCCGTGCGGCCGAAGGCTTCGGGTTCCAGAGATGGCGCCAGGGCGAAGTGGCACAGGCTGTAGGCGCTGGGCATGTCGCTGACATGGCCGACCAGCTTGACCTGGTTCTGAAGGCCATGGCTATCGATCAGCTTTTCGAGTTCGGCACGGTACTCGGTGCGGCCCTGATCGTCGCCGGCGATCAGGATCAGGAAATCGGTTATGCCCTGTTGTTTCAGCAGGTTGGCGGCTTCGATGATGAGGACCTGGCCCTTCCAGCGCGTCAGCCGCGCCGCCAGCAGGAAGCGGTTGCGGGTGTCGTTGTTGCCGGTGCCCCAGGCCTCGTCCAGCTTCATGATCTTGCGGACGTCGAAGCCTTCCGGGTCGAAGCGGTGCAGGTCGACGCCGCGCGGGATGCTGATTACGCGCTCGGGCAGGGCGTGGTTATAGGTTTTGAGGATATGGTCGCGGGTATAGTCCGAATTGGCAATGGTCATGTCGGCGCGCGTCATCTGGCTGTTGTACCAGCGCTTGAGGCCCGATTTGGCGTTGTAGATGCCGTGGTAGGTGGCGACGCTGCGGATCTTTTCGGCGCGGGCTGCGCCGATGGCGGCCATGGCCGGCGCGCGCGAACGGACATGAACGATATCGACCTTTTCGCGCCGGATCAGCGCGCGCAGAGCCTTGTGGTTTTTGAACTGGGTCAGCGGGTTCTTGCTGTGGACCGGCATCAGGACCACGGTGGCGCCGGCTTTCTGCAGGCTTTCGACCAGCCGGCCGCCCTTGGTAGCGACGATCGAGCGGCCGCCGGCCTTCAGAATGGCGGCGCTGACGTCGAGCACGGTCTGTTCGACGCCGCCGGTATCCAGTTCAGGCACGACCTGCAAAACGCAGCCGGTGAAGGAAGAGGTGGTCATAAAGCCTTGTGTGCCGTCTCCGGGCGTTTTAAGTCAAGACCATGTTGACGTCTTCCTATCGCGATACCCCCTCTTTTCTTGAGTCGTCTGGGGGCGACCGCATCGCCTATCGTCACCGGCGCGGTGACGGACCGACCATCCTGTGGCTGGGCGGCTTCCTGTCCGATATGAACGGCAGCAAGATCGCCGCAATCAGCTCCGTCGCAGCGGCCCGTGGCTGGGATTTTCTCTGCTTTGATTACTTCGCGCACGGGGAAACCGGCGGGGTTTTCGAAGAAGCCCGCGTCGGCCGGTGGCGCGACAATGTGCTGGCAGTGGCGGATAGCCTCACGGAAGGACCGGTAGTGGCCGTGGGCTCCAGCATGGGCGGGCATATGCTGTCGCTGCTGATCCGCGAACGGCCGGGCAAGGTCCAGGCGGCGGGCTTTATCGCGCCGGCGGCGGATTTCGCCACCAAGCTGATGTTGCCAAGCCTGTCACCGGAAGGCCAGCGGCAACTGGAAACTACCGGCGTTTACATGATGCCTGGCTATGAGCGGCCTGTGCCGTTGAGCCAGGCGTTTTTCGATGAGGCCACAGGCCATGAGGTGCTGAACGCACCGATTGCGTTCGATGGCCCGGTGCGGATCCTGCACGGCATGAAGGACGATATTGTGCCGTGGCAGCATGGCGTCCGGCTGCTGGAGGCGTTCTCGACGCCCGATGCGCAGATCCAGTTGATCAAGGATGGCGACCACCGGCTGTCGCGGGACCAGGATCTGGCCTTGTTGGTGCAGATGGTTGCCGAATTGCACGGAAATTGACATTTTATTAGAGATATGCCATTGTCGGCATGACTCCCAGATGGTGGCGGTGTAATGGCAAAATCTTCAAAAATGCCGGACGGTTTTTCCGAAGCGCCGGTTGCACCTTTTCAACAGCAGCTCCAGATCGGCGCAGACGGCCGTGTCTTGATTCCGTTAGAACTGCGTCGGGCGATGAAGCTGGGGGCTGATGGCCGAGTTAATGCTGAACTGATTGACGGTGAGCTTCGGCTATACAGCCCGGCCGTGGCGCTGGAGAAGATTCAGAAGATGTTCGAGCCCTTTCGAAGTGAAAGCTCGATCGTCGACGAACTAATCGCTGAACGCCGCGCTGAGGCGGAGCGCGAATGACGGTGGTTCTGGATGCGTCGGTTATGCTGGCGCTGTTTCTGAAAGAGCCGGGCAGTGACAAGGTCATGGCCGCCCTGCCGGGGGCCGTCATCAGCACCGTCAACCTTGCCGAGGTCTATACCAAAAGCCGGGAAAAGGGATTGGATGCCGCCGAAGTCAAACGCCTGGTCGGCGGGTTACCGATCCGGATTGTTCCGTTTGACGATGCCCACGCCTTTATCACCGGTGAATTGCGCGCACCAACACGTCAGTTTGGCCTTTCACTCGGCGATCGGGCCTGTCTGGCGACGGCGAGACTTGAGCGGCTGCCGGTGCTGACGACCGATAGGGCGTGGCTGAAGCTCGGCCTGGATATTGAAGTTCAGGTTATCCGCTAAACCAGCGCCTTCAGGCCGTCGCGATAGGTCGGATAGCACGGGAACCAGCCCAGTTCGGCCTTGGCGCGGGCGTTCGAAACGCGTTTGTTGTCGCGGTAAAAGCGCTGCATGGCCGGAAAGCGCGGATCGTCCCAGGCGGTCGGTCCGGGCAGGGCCAGGCCAGTCAATCCGGCAGCATATTCCAGCACTTTATCGGCCGGCGCCGGTTCGTCGTCGCAAAGATTGTAGATGCCGCCGGCCCGTGGACGGCTCAGACTGGCCAGCAGTGCTGTCGCGCAATCGTCGTGATGCAGGCGCGAAAAGACATGGCCGGGTTTGTGGATGAGTCGTGCCGTACCGTCCTTCAGACGTTCGATGACGTTGCGGCCGGGGCCGTACAGTCCTGGCAATCGGAAGACCTGTCCGCCGACCGACAGCCATTGTTGTTCGGCCATGACACGCCGGCGGCCTTCCGCGGAGGTCGGCAAAAGTTCGCTGTCTTCCCATACCCAGCCGCCGTCGCGGTCGCCATAGACGCCGGTGGTCGACAGGTATCCGATCCATTTTGCGGAACGGGCCGGTTGCAAGGCGGCAAAGGCGGGACAGCCTTCATCGCCGGGGGCAGGCGTGACCAGGACGACATCGGCAGAGGCGAAGGCACCGCGCAGGGCGCCAAGGTCGGCTGGATCGACAGCCGTTACGCCTTGGTTTAGCAGGTTTGCGCGCTTTCCGGGATCGCGGGCCGTGGTGGTGATGCGGGCATCGGGCAGGTTGCGCGCAAAGGCCGCGCCAATAAAGCCGTAACCGAAGACGAGCAGATTCACTCCGCCGTAACGCTTTGGGCGACCTCGGAAACGGCAGGGTCTGTGGCCAAGGTCTGTGAGGCCTGCTCGGCCCGGCGCTCGGCCTTTTCGACAGCTTCACGCTTTAAGCGGGCATCGCGCTCCTTGACCATTCGGTAGTAGTCGGGCAGTTGCTCAGCATGGCCGAACGGCGCCGGCGAGCGCGTGCCCAGGCCCTGCGGCCACGACATAGCGAAGGCGATCATGAGGATCGCGATCACGGTGGCCAGCGGGTAGAATATCTTGTCGTCCAGTACCTTCATGGAAGTTTTTATAAGCAGATTGTGCGGCGCACGCCAGCGAATTTCCTATTCCTTGGAACGGCACCCTTGTGTGGCGTGAAAGCCACACCATATCCCGTGCCATGGCGGTAGCTTGCCTTCGAGGACCGCCGAAATCCATCCGCCGTCAGGGGAGTCCTTAATGAACATCGAAAAATATTCCGAAAAAACCCAGAAGCTTATCCAAAGTGCCCAGAGCCTGGCCCAGGCCAGCAGCCATCAGTATTTCACCCCGGTCCATGTGCTGAAGGCGCTGACCGAGGACAAGGACGGCCTGAGCTCGCGCCTGGTCGCCCTGGCCGGCGGCAATGCCGAAGCCTTCATGGGTGCGGTCGATGGTGCCTTCAATAAGATTCCCTCGGTTTCCGGCGGCAATACCCAGCTCTACATGCAAAACGACACTGCCAAGCTGTTCAATGAGGCGGAGACGGAGGCGCAAAAGGCCGGCGACAGTTTCGTCACGGCTGATCGCCTTCTGGGCGCCGCGTTGAACACCGCGGATGGTGCCACAATCCTCAAGGCGGCCAATCTCAATCTCAAGACCTTGAAGGAAGCCCAGACGGCCTTCCGCAAGGGAAAGACGGCCGATTCTGCCTCAGCCGAGAGTGGCTTCGATGCGCTGAAGAAATACGCACGCGACCTGACCGAGGCAGCGGCTGCCGGCAAGATCGATCCGGTCATCGGCCGTGACGAAGAAATCCGCCGCACCATTCAGGTGCTGGCGCGCCGGACCAAGAACAATCCCGTCCTGATCGGCGAGCCTGGTGTCGGCAAGACTGCGATCGTCGAGGGCCTGGCCCAACGCATTGTCAATGGCGACGTGCCGGAATCGCTGAAGGAAAAGAAGCTGTTCTCGCTCGACATGGGCGCCCTGATCGCCGGCGCGAAATACCGTGGTGAGTTCGAAGAGCGGTTGAAGGCTGTTCTCAACGAAGTCACGGCGGCCGAAGGTGAGATCGTCCTCTTCATTGATGAGATGCACACCCTGGTCGGCGCCGGCAAGTCCGAGGGGTCTATGGATGCGTCGAACCTGCTTAAGCCCGCCCTGGCGCGCGGCGAACTGCACTGCGTCGGCGCGACGACCCTGGACGAGTACCGCAAGCACGTCGAAAAGGACGCCGCCCTGGCCCGGCGTTTCCAGCCGGTTTTCGTCTCAGAGCCGACAGTCGAGGACACCATCTCGATCCTGCGCGGCCTGAAAGAAAAGTATGAGGTCCACCACGGGGTGCGCATCTCCGACTCCGCCATTGTCTCGGCGGCGACCTTGTCCAACCGCTACATCGCCGACCGTTTCCTGCCGGACAAGGCGATCGACCTGATCGACGAAGCGGCCTCGCGCGTGCGTATGGCGGTAGATTCCAAGCCGGAAGAACTCGACGAGTTCGATCGTCGTATCGTACAGTTAAAGATCGAGCGCGAGGCCTTGAACAAGGAAACCGACGCCGCCTCGCGGGCGCGGCTGGACAAGCTGACTGACGAACTGGACGAGCTGGAGGTCAAGTCGCTGGACATGACCAACAGGTGGAAGGTGGAAAAGGACAAGGTCGGCTCGGCGGCCCGAGCGCGCGAAGCCTTGGACCGGGCGCGGATCGAACTGGCCAACAGCCAACGCGCCGGCGACCTGCAGAAGGCATCTGAGATCCTGTACGGCCGCATCCCCTCGCTGGAAAAGGAACTGGCCAAGGCGGAGACGGCTTCGCAGGAGGCACCGCTGACGCCGGAAGTCGTCGATGCGTCGCAGATCGCCCAGGTGGTGTCGCGCTGGACCGGTATCCCGGTCGACAAGATGCTGGAAGGTGAGCGCGACAAGCTGCTGCGCATGGAGGACGAGTTGCGCAAGCGGGTGGTCGGCCAGGATGAGGCCCTGGCGGCCGTGTCCGATGCCGTGCGCCGGGCGCGGGCGGGTCTGAAGGATCCCAACCGGCCGATCGGCTCGTTTCTGTTCCTGGGGCCGACGGGTGTCGGCAAGACCGAGCTCAACAAGGCTTTGGCCGAGTTCCTCTTCGACGACGAGACGGCGATTACCCGGCTCGACATGTCGGAATATATGGAAAAGCACTCGGTCTCGCGGATGATCGGCGCGCCGCCGGGCTATGTCGGTTATGACGAGGGCGGGGCTCTGACGGAATCGGTGCGCCGCCGGCCCTATCAAGTCGTGCTGTTCGACGAAGTCGAAAAAGCTCACCCGGACGTGTTCAACATCTTGCTGCAGGTGCTGGACGACGGTCGCCTGACCGATGGCCAGGGACGAGTCGTGGATTTCCGCAATACGCTGATCGTCATGACGTCGAACCTGGGGTCGGATGTGCTGGTCAATATGGCTGAGGATGTTTCGGTGGAAGCGGTGCGGCCGCTGGTCCTGGATGCGGTACGGCGGCATTTCCGGCCGGAGTTCCTGAACCGCATCGACGAGATGATCCTGTTCCACCGTCTGGACAAGGTACACATGCATGACATCGTCCGCATCCAGCTCAAGGGGCTGGAGAAGCTGCTGGCCGACCGTGAGATGACGTTGAGTATTGACGAAGCGGCGTTAAGCTACCTGGCGGACAGGGGTTATGACCCGGCCTATGGCGCCCGCCCGCTGAAGCGGGTGATTCAAAAAACCCTGGTTGACGGCATAGCGCGCAGGATCCTGGCCGGTGCGTTCGGCGATGGCGATGTCATTCAGGTCGGCTTCGATGGCGAAGAACTGACGATCGGCAAGCCCACCGTTAACTAAAGAGCAATCCGATAGTGTGGACGTCACCGCACGGGCGTTCCCGCTTTCGGAAAAATTGCGCGAGAAAAGAAAAACGTAGAGCGGGATTTTGATTCCCTCAAAACACATCCCGCTCTAACGGCGTTTGGGGCCTGCCCCGATCGGAGCAGGGAAAGGAAAGATAACAAGGTTTCGTGGGGTTGCGGACCCCACACCTCTTTCGTCGACGGTTTTCGGCCTCGAACTTGCAACCACCCGTCACGTGCATCGGAGTTGGAGAACTATGGACGCGTTTATCGGCAAAACCCTGGTCGTTGGTGTCCTGTTCGTGGACAACCAGGAACGTCCGGTCGACAGGTACGAGACCTATGGCCGCATCGTCCATATCAGCGACCTCAAAGGCATCGTCATCGAGAAGTTCGATAAATCCGGCCTTTTCCGTTTGCCGCCGGATACGGACAACCTGAGCCCGGCTTCACCCGGACGTTATCAGCTGAAATTCTCCGGTATGGTCGTCGACAATCCCGACTTCACGACCTTCTGGACGGTGGAAAACACCCGTACCGACGACATCGCCAGGTTCAAAGCAACCGGCTTTGCCGCCCCCGGCACCGACGGCACCGAACGTCAGACCTGAGAAGCTATCTTCCCCGCCAGCCACTGCAAGCCGGCCAGATGCTGCTGGTCATGGCTGCACAGATAGTGCACCAGCCCGCGCAGACTCGTTGCGCCATAATTGTCGAAATCGCAGGTCCTCCGCCATTGTTCAGCCGAGACCGTCGCCAGCAAGACTAATGTTTCCTCACGCGCCCGGCGGATCTGCGCGAACACATCCGGCGCGAAACAATCGGCATAGCCGCGGTCGATCTTCAGACGGTCGCCGTCGACACCGGGCAGGAATGGGTGATCTTCCTTCAGTGTTCGGACAAATCGAACGTGGTAGCCATCAATCTCGATATCGCGCACGTGACAGAGTTGTTCCAGCGCCGAATAGAACTCGCTGGGGCAACCCTGCCATGACTGCGGCGTCCACAGCTCGAAACCTTCCGGAATGGCGCCATAATGCGCTTCCAATTGATCCGGAAATCCGGCCAGGGCGTCGAGCGTAGCGCTATCCATCAGTCCCTCAACAGTTCATTGATGCCAGTTTTGGACCGCGTTTGCGCATCGACGCGCTTGACGATGACGGCGCAGTACAGCGATGGACCGCCCTTCGGATCGGGCAAGGCCCCCGGCACGACGACCGAGTAGGCCGGTACACGGCCGCGGAAAACTTCGCCGGTGGCGCGATCGACGATACGGGTCGAGGCCGACAGGTAAACCCCCATCGACAGGACCGAGCCCTGCTCGACCACCACGCCTTCGGCCACTTCGGACCGTGCGCCGATGAAACAATCGTCTTCGATTATGGTCGGATTTGCCTGCAACGGCTCCAGCACGCCGCCGATACCGACGCCACCCGAGAGGTGCACATTCTTGCCGATCTGGGCGCAGGAACCAACGGTGGACCAGCCGTCGACCATGGTGCCCTCATCGACATAGGCGCCGATGTTGACGAAGGACGGCATCAGCACGACGTTCCTGGCGATATAGGCGCCCTGGCGGACAAGGGCGCCCGGTACAGCGCGGAAACCGGCCTTCTGGAAGTCCTCGGCGCCCCACTTGGCAAACTTGTTCGGCACCTTGTCCCAGTAGGGCCCCAGAGGTGCCTGTTCGAACAAGCCGCGGCCGGTGTGCATAAGTTCGTTGGCATTGAGACGGAACGACAACAGCACCGCCTTTTTGAGCCATTGATTGGTGTGCCACACGCCGTCGACCTTGTCGGCGACGCGGAAGCGCCCGCTGTCGAGCAGTTCGAGCGCACCCGCGACGGCTTCGCGATAGGCGCCTCGATAGTCGGGGTTCAGCGTATCGCGGACCTCCCAGGCGGCTTCGATATCATCCTTGAAGGCGGCGAGGTCAGACATGGGCAGACTCCAAACGTCCTGAAGCAGCGAAGCGGTAGGACACGAAACGTCCTGAAGCCGCGAAGCACCAGGCTGTCAAAATGTGTTTTCGGCCTGTCCCATAAAGCTCTGCACCCCGCGTTGCAACACGTAGTTTACGCAAAATGATCGCGCAGGAAGTACTTGAGATTGGGGCCGCGGAAGTGGACCCACGGATCGCTGTTGCCGTCCGCCTTGGGACCGACCAGGATGGTTTTCATGCCGAGATCGAAGGCGGGTCTGAGGTTCTTTGGGCTGTCCTCGAAGAAGGCGGCGGTCTTGGGGTTGACGATGTGCGCCTTCATCATCAGTTCAAACGTCAACAGGTTAGGCTTGGGGACATAGTTGGCGTGCTCGAGGTGGAAGACGCCATCGAACAAGTCGGTCATCTCCAGCTTTTCCAGGATGCGAACAGCATGATTTTGGTCGCCGTTGGTGAAAACGATCCGCCGCCCCTCCATGCTGCTCACCAGGCTGTTGAGTTCTGGATCCGGCACGAGGGTGTCGAGCGAGACGTCGTGAACCTCGTCGAGGAAGCGGCGCGGTTCGACGCCGTGGTGCGCCATCAGTCCGGCCAGGGTCGTTCCGTGTTCGAACAAATAGGTTTTCTGCAGAGCATAGGCCTCGGGCTGGGACAGGCCGGTTTCGCGCGCCACAAAGGCGGTCATCTTGCCTTCGATCAGGGCCATGACCTCGGCCTCGTGCGGATACAAGGTCTGGTCCAAGTCGAAAATCCAGGTGTCGACATGGGCGAAAGAAGGGGGAGGGGGCAAGGCGATCGATCTCGTTGGCAGGAATTTCAAAGCTTTCCTTAGCAAGGTCTGATCACCTATCAGAAGCCGTCAGAGCCCACAAGGCGGCAATTCCGCTGGTGTTCCCAAGGCCTCTGCCAGCCAGGCCGAGCACGGGGACACAGGCTCCCGGGAACATAGCCGGGATACATCCGGGCATTAGCCAGGACGAGGCGCAGTGAAGGCCAGGGATGATTTCAGCTTGCCACGACGTGGACGGTTACAGAGTTTCCAAGCGCATCCAGGCCCTGGTAGAAACCCTGTTCCGCCACCCCGGCGAACAGGCTGAGGAAATCCTTCTCGTCGAGGATCAGCTTCAGGTCGCGCACGGCGTCGCGCGCATCCATGCGCGTCCACTTAAGGCAGGCTTTGAGATCGAAAACTGTGGCCATGGCGAATGCTCCATAAGATGTTCACTATTTGTTCCATAGGCGAGCGCGACTGTCAAGCCGTCGCTTTCTTCAACCGTTCGACCATGGAGACCAGGCCGTTGGTGCGCTGGGATGACAAGGCCTCATCCAGGCCGAGACGATGCAAGGTGTCACGGATCGAGAAACTCTGGACCGCGTGGCAGGGAAGACCGTCAAGCAGCCGAACCAGGATGGCAATCAGCCCCTTGACGATAAAGGCGTCCGACTCGCCGCGAAAACGCAGCGCGTCGTCTGGCGACGGATCCATGACCAGCCACACCTGAGAGGCACAGCCGAGGACGCGTGTGGCGTCGTTGCGCTCTTCCGCTTTGAGCGGCGGCATATCCTTGCCCAGGTCAATGATGTAGCGGTAGCGCTCTTCCCAGTCGTCGAACAGTTCGAACTCTTCGAGCAAAGTAGTGAGGCGGGCTTGCAGCTGTGCAGACATGACCGGCATATAGGCGGGCCGTACCCTCCGGTTCAAGCCATAGCCGAAAGAAAACTCGCGATCCGAAGTCAGGCAGCTTTCAGGCAGCTTTCAGGCGGATGATGGCCTTCAGGCCTTCGCCCGGGCGCGAGATGACGCGGAACACCCCGCCCATGACCTGGCAGTTCAGCTTGACGATGGCCCAGCCCAGGCCGGCGCCTTCGCGGGTACGGCTGACATGGCCGTCACCCTGTTCGAAGGGCAGCATCAGACGCTCGATGTCGCTTTGTTCGGGGGCGTCGCCACGGTTGAAGACCCAGACGTCGACCTGATCACCCGAGCAGCGGGCGTCCAGTTCGACCACGCCGTCGGCGGTGAAGTCGATGGCGTTGTGCAGAAGTTGATCAAGGCAAGAGGCCAGACCGCGAGGATCGAACATAGCGTAGATATCTTCGTCCCGCAGCTTGACCTCAAGGCGCACGCCGCGGTCCTGGGCGACGGATTTGAGCTTGCCGGCGGCTTCTTCGAGATAGGGCAGGACCTGTTCTGGGACCGGCTTCAGATCGCCCCCGCTTTCCAGCCGCACAATCTCGATAAAGCCGTTGAACAGGGTCAGCAGCTTGGTGCCGCTGTCGCGAATGATGTTGGCGTACTCGACGTAGTGTGGTGAACCCAGCGGACCGTACAGTTCCTGGCGAAGGATTTCGGAAAAGCCGATGATGCTGTTAAGCGGCGTGCGCAGCTCATGGCTGACCATGCGCAGAAAGGATTTACGCGCAATGTCCTTGTCCGGGCTGCGCCGCGGGTCGAGATTCCAGGCTGGAGCTTCGCCCTGGGCCTGTGTCCACGACTCGGTTTCCGGCGATTGGGGCAGCGGAAGGGACATGCTAGGCATCCGGGTGATGAGAGCGCCATCCGCCAAAGTGTTCAGCACTTTTCGGATAAATTGCGCGACAAAACAAAAACTTAAAGCGGGTTTTTTGATTCCGTCAAAACACATCCCGCTCTACGACATATCGCACTATGGCATGTCGGGATTAACCTTAAGTTACAGGCTTTTGGTGCAAAAGAGACGTCCCGATAAAGGGACGCCATTTTTCGGAAAAAACGTGCGACACTGGGCCAAGCCAGGACGCTAATCTGATTCCAATCGATAGGATCGCGCCCTGGCTATTCCCGTGCGGCGCGATTGTTTTCGTCTTTTCCGCGCCGGAGTTTATTGTTGTCCGGTTTTGGGGCCAAAGGCCCGATCAGGAAAGTCTCACCAGCGTGCCGTTCAAAGCTTATTTCCAGGACGTCCTGTCACCGTCCCCCGGGACGGAAAGCGGCTTGCGGCTGGGTGTGATCCTGTGGCACCTCGGCTGGTCGTCGGTCATGCTGCTGGGCCTCCTGCGCCTGTTGTTCATGCCGGCCTCGCCGCTGGTCTCCGGCGCTCTTGTCGCCATGACTGTACCGGGCGCCTGCGCCGTGATTCTGCTTAGCCGTGATTCGCCGGCCTGGCGTCAGACCCTGATCTGGATATGGACCGCCTGTTCGGTGATCGCTGTGCTGTTGACCGGCGGTATTGCTGGTCCTGGCGCGACCTGGGTGTTGAGCCCGATCATCGCTGCCGTGGTGCTGAACCAGCGCCGGCTGATATCGCTGGCCGCCACTCTGTCGGTTGTGGCCGCTCTGATCGCGGTCATGATGGCTTTGTGGCAGGGGGTGCGTCTGCCCGATCCGCAGGAATCCTTCTGGTTGTCGCTGATATCGGTGCTGTCCGTGGCCATCGGCCTGGGGGTAGGCCTGCTGCCAGCCCTGCGCGCCCGCGTCGACCGCGTGCATGACGCCGAAGACGCGCGGGCCCGCTTGCTGCGCATGCTGACCGAACAGCCGCACCTGGTCCTTTGCCTGGACGGCCAGGGCAAGGTGATTTCAGCCTATGGTGAGGCGCCGCCGGGGCTGGATCTCAATTCGCTGATGAGCCTCGGCCTGTCGGCTTCAGCCCATGCCCCCGACCGACTGGCGGTCAAGGCCGCGCTTGAGCAGGCCTCCGTCACCGGCCGCGCCGAGATTGGCTTTATGCCGCACGGTGCCATGGACCACTATGTGTCCTTGAGCCTGCGCCGGGGTGGAGACAACCGCTTGCACGGAATCTTGAGCGACGCCTCACTTGCCCATGCCCGTGAAGTGACGCTGGAAGCCGCGCGCGCCGAGGCCGAATCGCTGAACCAGAGCAAAACCCAGTTCCTGGCCAGCATGTCACACGAACTGCGCACGCCCCTGAATGCGGTCATCGGCTTCTCCGACATCATGCGTCAGAAGCTGTTCGGCGACTTGTCGCCGAAGTATACCGAGTATGCCCAGCTAATCTGGGAATCCGGCCAGCACGTGCTCGATATGATCAATGACGTGCTCGACATGTCGAAGATCGAGGCCCAGAAGTACGAGCTCAGCCTTGAAAGCTTCGACCTGCGCGAGCCAGTGTCGGCGGCCCTGCGCCTGATCCGGGCGGCGGCCCATGATAAGGCGATTGAGATCACCAGCACCATGCCGGTTTCGCCCCTGCCGGTTACGGCCGATAAACGCGCCATCAAGCAGATCTGCCTCAATCTCCTGTCCAACTCCGTCAAGTTCACGCCCAGGGGCGGTGAGGTTGCCCTGATTCTGGGGCACACCATCGATGAGGTTGAGATTACCATACACGACACGGGCATCGGCATTGCGCCGGACGATCTCAACCGCCTGGGTCAGCCTTACGAACAGGCTGGTCCGGCGGAACAGAAGGCCATGGGCACCGGCCTGGGCCTGTCCCTGGTCAAGGCAATGGCGCACCTGCATGGCGGCCGCATGATCCTGGCCAGTACATTGGGTGAAGGCACCAGGGTGTCGGTTATCCTTCCGGTGGGGCAGGGCGCGGTTTTGATGGACGGCGCGCCGCTGGCTTCTCCGGAAGCGGGCTCGCAAGCGACAATGCGGGCGGCGGTCAATCCGCTGGAGGACTACACCCATACGCCGGAAAGCCTGACGGGCTTTGGCGACTTTGTGATCCGGCCGCCGAAGAGTTAGGTGGGAGTTTGCGCCTGCCGCGTAGCGGCCTCCGGTTTATAGTTGGATCCGCGAATGAACGCGAACAGGCGCGAATAACTTCTACCAGCGTTTCAAGGCATGCATTGAGCGCCTCTGGCGCTCTCCTATTGGCGCTTATTCGCGTTCATTCGCGGTTCCAACGCTGCGAACTTTCAGCTTCACGACGGCGTCAGGCCTGCCAGCCCGACGGCAGGTTGAGCCAGGTCAGGCCGGTGACGAAATCGCCGACCTCGAACCGGACATAGCGCGGGCCGTCCTCGCACTCGAACACCACGACAATGTCTTCGCGCGGATCCAGCCGGCCAATCGCCGGAAAGGCCCGCGACGGGAAGTCAAAGCGCATGGCCTCCACCGGGCTCTGGTCGCCAACATACTTGCCGGTCAGACTGAAGCCCGCCGAATTTGCCGTCACATAGGGCGCCAGGTTGGCCGTAGTCGTGCTGGCGGCGCGCGCCATGAAGCTGATCGCGCCCGACTCGGACAGGCCCATCGGCGCCTGGCGGCTGATGTCGTAAGCTGCAGGATTGATCAGGCCCACCGATACAACCGACGGATCGCGGACGAGAAGCCGGGCGCTGTAGGGCCGGGCACCGTCCTTGAACCGGGCCATTACGGCGAAGCTGTAGCGGTCGACGGCGCCGTACAATCCGAGGGCGGCGTCTATGCCGGGCGCGTTCTGGTACTGGACCAGGCGCCAGCGGCTTTCGCTGCCGGCAGAGCGGATGGCGTTCCAGGCCGTGCGGCCGGTCGGCAGGTCGAGCGTCGACAGCGCCAGAAAACGGCGAAAGCCGCCGCGCGCCAGATTGGCTTCGTCGGTGACTTCCGGGGCGCTGCACGACGCAGCCCTGGCGGCGCTGCGCGCCTTGGCCAGCCACGGGCTGAGATCGGCCATATCGTAGCCTGCACGCAGGGCGCTGTTGCGCGCCTGGACGTAGCCAGCGGAAAGGGCGCGTGCCGTGGCGTCGTCCAGCAGGCCGCAGCGGGCATTGACTTCTTTCAGGAAATAGCGCTTCACCGCGATCGTGCCGATGTCGCCTTCGGCCATGGCCGTCGGGGCGGACAGCATAAGCCATGACGCGACGGCCATCAGGACGGATTTGCAGGTCAGGGCCACAGGATCGCTTCGGAAAAGAGAACTCTAAAGCCATCTATAGGCCATCAGGGTTTATGGCCGGTTGGGAAACAGGGTTAAGAATATGTTGTTATCGGCGGATCTCTGGGTGGGGGCCTTGTTGCGGCGGATCGACCAGGCCGGCAGCTTCGCCCACATAACGCGCAAGGGCGATGCCCGCGCCGGTTCCGTGGTCATAAAAGTGCTTAACCTGCGCACGCGCGACGCCTACGTCTTGCGCGAAGTGACCAATGGCGATGAGACCGTATGGATGCGGCCGCTCGAGACGGTCAGTGAACCCGATCTCGATGCCTGGATTACGCGCCAGATCCGCTACGATCCCGACATATGGGTGATCGAGATCGAGGATGTCGAAGGCCGTCATTTCCTCACCGAAAAGGTCGATTTGAAGTAGACGCGCGTGTTAACCGTCTTCCTACACCGGATAGAAAACGCTTTGTGAGAAAGTGATCGCCCAACCAGTAGCGAGGCGTCCCTTTGTACTTCCTGTTGAACGATATAATCCTGGAAATAGAACCCTCGCGCATGATGCAGCCTCTCGACGCCGAGCGCTTTACAGCGCTCAGTATTGAGTACATAGCCCAACTGGGTAAGGAAATGTTCGCGGAAGACGCTTTTGCCCACCGCCAGAACCCCGAGCGCGCCCGGCGCCTGGCCTATCTGATTCATCTGAAGATGCCGCGCGTCAATGCTGCCCAGTTTTTTGTCACGGCGGCCAATGGCAATCCCGGCAATGTCGATGCCAGTTTCAAGTCGCTGAACGAAATGGCCATGGGCATGATGTTCGATCAGCAGAAGCGCGGCCAGCTGGATGCGCAAAAAGTGGATCACGCCGTCTGGCACCGTATGGCGGCATAAGAAAAGACCGGCCTCGGGGCCGGTCTCAGGTCGACTTATACCAACCCGCGAAAATCTTGACTCATCGTGGGTTGGCAAGCGCGCCAGAGAACGTTCTTTGGGCGCCCGAGCTTTTGCGAGGAGCCATGGGGGGCGCCTAGTCCGGCGCTTGAGCTGAAAAAAAGCGAACT